>NZ_LQPM01000031.1 GCF_002101815.1 Mycobacterium paraense
CGAATCCCATGACGAGTTCGGGCCCGTCGACGACAGCGCGGAGATCGCGGCGGCGGCTTGGTGGTCGTTATCGCGTCCTGGGGCGGCGGCACCGACGGGGTGGTCGTGGTGGCGGGGTTGGCCAGCTTGTTGGTGTCGGTGCGCGTGACGAGCAGCGACACCGAAACCACCAACGCGATCGCGGCCACGATGGCGGCGATGCCCACCACCCACGGCCAGCGCGGGGCGTGGTGTTCGTCGTCGGGGTCGGCGGACTCGTCGTAGCTGTCGTAGTCGTAGAGCCGCAGATCGGCCGGCACGTAGGGGCCGCTGAGGAACTGCTCGGATTCGGGAGCCGAATAGGCGCGCGAGTAGGCGTCCGTCTGCCCGGTCTGGTCCGCCGCCGCGATCTCCGCGCTGTCGTCGACGGGCCCGAACTCGTCATGGGATTCGACTGTCTCGTGTGCCAATTCGTCGCCGGAGTCCGGTTCGCCAGGTTCGGTTCCCGGGGGATTCGGCCCGCTCATAGTTGCCTGCCCTGTCCAACTGCATCACCAGCGCGCGGGGCTCCGCGAATGCTTCGTTGCGCGCGCGCTTGGGAGTTTCTCATATGCCTGGGCAAACCCTACCGAACCGAATAGAGCGTGATGTCTTGGCAAACGGGCCACTGATCAACTGATGCCCTGATTGTGACCTTTGAGTCGCAAATCAGTGCTTCTCGGGGCCCATGTAGTACTCGAAGACCAACCCGGCCGACGTAGCGAGGACGAACACCACCCCGGCGACGATCAGCCACGGCAGCCACAGCGCGATGCCGGTCGCGGCGACCGCGCCCGCCAGCGCGATCAGGATCGGCCACCAGCTGTGCGGCGCGTAGAACCCCAATTCGCCTGCACCGTCGCTGATCTCGGCGCCCTCGTAGTCCTCGGGCCGGGTGTCCAGCCGGCGCGCGACGAACCGGAAGAAGGTCGCCGTGATCGACGCCAGTCCACCGGTGAGCGCCAGGGCGGTGGTGCCCGCCCACTCCTCACCGCCGGTGGCGTACAGCGCCGTCAGGACGCCGTAGAGCACCGCCGAGAGGAGGAAGAAGACGGCGATGAATTCGAACAGCCTCGCTTCGATGTGCATTGAGCGTCCTTACCTACTGGCTTGGGCCGATTCACCGCGGCGGGTATCGAACGGGTGGGTGGTCACCGCCACCGGCGACTGCGCGATCGCCTGCAGCGCCTCGGCGTTGGATTTTCCGCCGATCCGTTGCTGCAGGTAGGCCTTGAAGTCGTTGGGCGGCACCACCCGAACCTCGAAGTTCATCATCGAGTGGTAGGTGCCGCAGAACTCGGCGCAGTGCCCGACGAAGGCGCCGGTCTTGGTGATCTCGTCGACCTGGAACACGTTGACGGAGTTGTTGGCCTTGGGGTTGGGCATCACGTCGCGCTTGAACAGGAATTCCGGCACCCAGAAGGTGTGCACGACGTCCGCGGACGCCATCTGGAATTCGATGCGCTTGCCGGCCGGCAGCACCAGCACCGGGATCTCGGTGGCGGTCCCCAGGATCTCCACCTTGTCGAAGTTCAGGTAGGTGCGGTCCTGCGGATTGAGGCCCCGGACCGCCCCGACGCGCTCCTCGCCGTGTTCGTCCTTGCCTTCCGGCTTGGAGACCATCGCGGCCTTGCGCGCGGGATCGGCGCCGTCGTAGGTCAGCGTGCCGTCCTTGAAGTTGACCTTCTGATAGCCGAACTTCCAGTTCCACTGGAAGGAGGTGATGTCGATCACGACCTCGGGGTCCTTGGCCAGGTGCAGCATCTTCTCCTGCACCACCACGGTGAAGTAGAACAGCACCGAGATGATGAGGAATGGTGTCACGGTCAGGACCAGCTCGAGGGGCATGTTGTAGCCGAACTGGCGGGGCAGCTCGGTGTCGGTGGCCTTCTTGCGGTGAAACGCCGAGGTCCAGAAGATGAGCCCCCACACGATGACCCCGACGACCAGGGAGGCGATCACCGCCCCGACCCACAGCTCCCGGTTGAGGTGGGCCTGCGGGGTGATGCCCTCCGGCCAGCCCAGGCCGATCGCCTCCGACCAGCTGCATCCGCTCAGGGTGACCGCCAGCACGCCCAGCGTCGCGGCCAGCGCCACCGGCCGCAGGCGACGGGACAGACCGCGGTGGGCTCCCCCGGACCGGCGCTGGAACCTGGCCTGCGACAAGCGTTGCGAACGGACCTGCTCGCGAGGTGTCACGTTGGCGCCTCCATGCTCGGATATCGAATACTACGCAGCGTAGACCACGCCGCTTACCCCGGCGACGAAACCCCGACCCGTCCGGGGTGTGCGGCGCCACAGGCGGCGCTCAAGTGCGGCATACTGGGGCGCCGTGTGTGGTCTGCTGGCGTTTCTCGCGGCCCCGGCCGATCCGGGCGGCCCGGGCGCCGACAACGGGGCGGCCACGGCCAGAGCCGACGGGGCCATCTCCCGCTCGCTGCGCCTGATGCGCCACCGCGGACCCGACGAGCCGGGCGGCTTGTTTGATCCTGACGCCGACGGGGCCGTGGTGTTCGGCTTCAACCGGCTGTCCTTCATCGACATCGCGCACTCGCACCAGCCGCTGCGCTGGGGCCCGCCGGAGGCGCCGGACCGCTACGTGCTGGTGTTCAACGGCGAGATCTACAACTACCTCGAGCTGCGCGACGAACTGGCCGCCGAGCACGGCGCCGCGTTCGCCACCGACGGCGACGGCGAGGCCATCGTCGCGGGCTACCACCACTGGGGCACCGACGTGCTGACCCGGCTGCGGGGCATGTTCGCGTTCGCGCTGTGGGACACCGTCACCCGCGAATTGTTCTGCGCCCGTGACCCGTTCGGCATCAAGCCGCTCTTCATGGCCACCGGCGCCGGCGGCACCGCGGTGGCCAGCGAGAAGAAGTGCCTGATGGACCTGGCCGAGTTGGTCGGGTTCGACACCGCCATCGACGAGCGGGCCGTGCAGCACTACACGGTGTTGCAGTACGTGCCGGAGCCCGAAACGCTGCACCGCGGGGTGCGCCGGCTGGAGTCGGGCTGCTACGCCCGCATCCGGCCTGGCCGGCAGCCGGCGATCAGCCGGTACTTCGTCCCGCGTTTCGCCGCCACGCCGATCACCAGCGACACCGAACAGGCCCGCTACGACGAGATCACCGCGGTGCTCGAGGACTCGGTGGCCAAGCACATGCGCGCCGACGTCACCGTCGGGGCGTTTTTGTCCGGCGGCATCGACTCCACCGCGATCGCGGCGCTGGCCATCCGGCACAACCCCCGGCTGATCACGTTCACCACCGGCTTCGAGCGCGAGGGATTCTCCGAGATCGACGTCGCGGTGGCCTCGGCCGAGGCGATCGGCGCGCGCCACATCGCCAAGGTCGTCAGCCCGGATGAGTTCGTCGCCGCCCTGCCCGAGATCGTCTGGTATCTCGACGAGCCGGTCGCCGACCCCGCGCTGGTGCCGCTGTTCTTCGTCGCCCGCGAGGCGCGCAAGCACGTCAAGGTGGTGCTGTCCGGCGAGGGCGCCGACGAGCTGTTCGGCGGCTACACGATCTACCGAGAGCCGTTGTCGCTGAAGCCCTTTGACTACCTGCCGCGGCCGCTGCGGCGGTCGATGGGCAAGGTGTCCAAGCCGCTGCCGGAGGGCATGCGCGGCAAGAGCCTGCTGCACCGCGGATCGCTGACCCTCGAGGAGCGCTACTACGGCAACGCCCGCAGCTTCTCCGACGCGCAGCTGCGCGACGTGCTGCCCGGGTTCCGCGACGAGTGGACCCACACCGACGTGACCGCCTCGGTGTACGCCGAGTCGGCGGGGTGGGACCCGGTGGCCCGCATGCAGCACGTCGACCTGTTCACCTGGCTGCGCGGCGACATCCTGGTCAAGGCCGACAAGATGACGATGGCCAACTCGCTGGAGCTGCGGGTCCCGTTCCTGGATCCCGAGGTGTTCGCCGTCGCCTCGCGGCTACCGGTCGAGGCCAAGATCACGCGCACCACCACCAAGTACGCGTTGCGGCGCGCGCTGGAGCCGATCGTTCCCGCGCACGTGCTGCACCGGCCCAAGCTCGGCTTCCCGGTGCCGATCCGGCATTGGCTGCGCGCGGGCGAGCTGCTGGACTGGGCCTACGCGCTGGTGGACTCGTCGCAGGCCGATCACCTGATCGACCGGGGCGCGGTGCGCCGGATGCTCGACGAGCACCGAAGCGGCGCAAGCGATCACAGCCGCCGGCTGTGGACGGTGCTGATATTCATGCTGTGGCACGCGATCTTCGTCGAGCACAGCGTGGTGCCGCAGATCAGCGAGCCGGTGTACCCGGTCCAGCTGTAACGGGGACACGGGCTTCGAGTGTGAGCCCTGGGCGCGGATTTTCGGCGTGTCGCCGCCCCCAGCTCACACTCAAGGTCGTAAGTTCACACTCGATCGGGCCGGCCTAGGCCAGCACCGCGGCGATCTCGGCGGCCGCGTCCTCGCCGTAGGCGCCGGCCAGCCGGGACTTCGCCACCTCGTGATCCCAGGTCCACTCCTGCGTCCCGGTCGATTCCAGCACCAGCACCGCCACCAGCGAGCCCAGCTGCGCCGAACGCTCGAGGCTCAGGCCCGCGCTGCGCCCGGTCAAAAAGCCGGCCCGGAACGCGTCGCCGACGCCGGTGGGGTCGGTCTGGCTGGTCTCGGGCACCACCCCGACGTGCGTCGTGGTGCCGTCGCGCTCCACGATGTCGACGCCCTTGGCGCCCAGGGTCGTCACCCGCAGCCCGACCTTGGCCTGCACGTCGGCCTCCGACCAGCCGGTCTTGGAGAGCAGCAGTTCCCACTCGTAGTCGTTGGTGAACAGGTAGGCCGCGCCGTCGACGAGCTTGTCGATGTCTTCGCCGGACAAGCGGGGCAGCTGCTGGGACGGGTCGGCGGCGAACGGCAGGCCGAGCTTGCGGCACTCCTCGGTGTGCACCACCATCGCGTCGGGGTCGTTGGCGCCGATGATGACCAGGTCCGGCTTACCCACGGACGCCACCACATCGGCGAGCTTGATGTTGCGGGCCTCCGACATGGCGCCGGGGTAGAACGACGCGATCTGGGCCATGTCGACGTCGGTGGTGCAGGTGAAGCGCGCGGTGTGCGCGGTCTCGGAGATCAGGACGTTGTCGCAGTTGACGTTGTGCGACACGAGCCATTCGCGGTAGTCGGCGAAGTCGTCGCCGGCCGCGCCGACCAGGGCGACGTCGCCGCCCAGCACGCCGATGGCGAAGGCGATGTTGCCCGCCACGCCGCCGCGGTGAATGACCAGGTCGTCGACCAGGAAGCTGAGCGACACCTTCTGCAGGTGCTCGGGCAGCAGCTGCTCGGAGAAGCGGCCGGGGAACCGCATCAGATTGTCGGTCGCAATCGAACCTGTCACCGCGATCGTCACGAGATCTCCATCCTTCGTTAGTAAGGTTATCTAGCTTACTCAGGCACGTCAGGCGTCGTCGCCTCACGGTCCGGGCAAACTCGTGCGCTAGCCTGCCAAGGGAAATGAGACGTCGCCGGGACGCCGGCCCCGGGCCCGTCGGGCCCCGGCGCGTTCATGGTCCCCACCACCACCGTAGGAGAACCACATGGCAGGTCCGCACCCGCCGGACCACACCGTCGGCGCCACCGGACCCACGCCCCACGCCGAGTCCCGGCCGCTCGAGTTCCCCGGCGAGCCTCCGGCCGCCGCCCCGCCGACCCACCACGCGGCCGATTACGGTGGCCCACCGGTCCCCTACCCGACGGGACGGCCCAAGCGGCGGCTGCTCATCGGCGCGCTGATGGCCGTCGCGCTGATCGCCGCCACGACGCTGGCCATCGCGTACGGGGTGCGCACCAACGGGGCCAACACCGGCACCTCGTTCTCCGAGGCCGCGGCCAAATCGGCGATCCAGGACTACCTGGACGCACTCGAGCACCGCAACATCGACGTCATCGTTCGCAACGCGCTGTGCGGCATGTACGACGCGGTGCGCGACAAGCGCTCCGATGTGGCGCTGGCCAAAATGAGCAGCGACGCCCTGCGCAAGCAGTTCTCCGAGGTGCAGCTGATGTCGGTCGACAAGATCGTCTACCTGTCGCAATACCAGGCCCAGGCGCTGTTCACGATGCGGGTGGCGCCGGCGGACGGCAGCCCGACGCGCACCGACGTGCAGGGCATGGCCCAGCTGCTGTTTCAGCGCGGCCAGATCATGGTGTGCGCGTACGTGCTGCGCACCGGCGGCTCGTACTAGCGGCGATCGCGAGGGCGGCGAAGCCGGGCGAAGCGGGTCGCCGCGATCGGCACTAGCAGCGGCGGCCGGGTCAGTTGAACGAGTCCCCGCAGGCGCACGAACCGGTGGCGTTGGGGTTGTCGATGGTGAAGCCCTGCTTCTCGATGGTGTCGACGAAGTCGATGGACGCGCCTTCGACGTAGGGCGCGCTCATCCGGTCCACCGTCAGCGTCACCCCACCGAACTCCGCGGTCAGGTCGCCGTCCAGCGTCCGGTCGTCGAAGAACAGGTTGTAACGCAGGCCGGCGCATCCGCCCGGCTGGACCGCGATGCGCAGCGCAAGGTCGTCACGGCCCTCCTGGTCGAGCAGGGACTTCGCCTTGGCAGCGGCGGCTTCGGTCAGGATCACGCCATGGGTCTTGGCGGTCGACTCGTTCTGCACCGTCATTGCTTCTCCTACATAGCTCATGGTCGGGCACGGCCCGCACGGGGAAAGCCCACTGCCTCAACGGTACATTGCGGGACCGCTATTCCCGAGCCGCGCCGCGACCTCGGAGGCCAATCCCATGAGCTGGTTGGCCGCGTCGGCCTGCGCCAACCGCACCGAACCGGCGTAATCGGCGATGGACAGCGCGGACATGATGCCTGAGGAGCGCACCGCCGAATTTTCCAGCCCCACCTGGCCGGCGAGCACGATCACCGGGATTCCCAGCGGACCGGCCGACTCCGCGAGAAAGCCGACCACCTTGCCGTGCAGGGACTGCTCGTCGAAACGCCCCTCACCTGTGACGATCATGTCCGCGGTCTCGAGATCGTCGGCCAGGTGGGTGTGCTCGGCGATGATTTCCGCGCCCAGTTCGCACCGGCCGCCCAGCGCGAGCAGCCCGGCGCCCAGCCCGCCGGCCGCGCCCGCGCCCGGCTCCGAACTCACGTCGCGGCCGGCGGCGGCTTCCAGCTCGATCGCCCAGGCCTCGAGGCGGACCTCGAGGGCGGCGACGGTGGCGGTGTCCGCGCCCTTCTGCGGCCCGAACACCCTGGCCGCCCCCCACGGGCCCAACATCGGATATTCGGTGTCCGTGGCGGCGATCAGGTCCACGTTGGTCATCGCTCGTTGCGCCTCTTTGAGCCCGCCCAGCTCGGTGACCATCCCCTTGCCGCCGTCGGTGCACGCGCTGCCGCCCAGCCCGACGACGATGCGGCGCGCCCCGGCCCGCAGCGCCTCGGCGATGAGCTGCCCGACGCCGCTGGTGCCGGCCGCCAGCGCGGTTTCCGGGGTGGGCGGGCCGTCGAGCAGGGCGAGGCCGCACGCCTGCGCGCACTCCAGGTAGGCGGTCGACGAGCGGCGGTCGAACACCCACTCGGCCTCCACCGGGGTGCCCAGCGGCCCGGACACCGTCACCCGCCGCTTCTGCCCCAGCCGGCCCGCCAGCACCTCGATGAAGCCCGGGCCGCCGTCCGACTGCGGGGCGACGATGAACCGATCGCCGGGACGCGACCGGGTCCAGCCGGTCGCGATGGCGGCGGCGGCCTGCACGGCGGACAAGCTGTCCCCATAGCAATCCGGGGCGACCAAAACCTGCATGGCCGGCAGCCGCAGACGGCCGGGTGCGAGGCCTTCATCTGCGGCCATCGTGCCGTCGTCCATCACAGGTAGCCATTCATCACAGTCAAGCGTAGGTGGAAGCGTCGCGCTGGCGCATGGCTAACAACGACGCATTCCGGGGCCGTTACCAGGCGATCCCCGCGGGAAGTAACCTGGCCACTGTGAAGCTAATGGGCCGCAAGAAGGGCCAAGAAGACGACCTCGACGGGTCCGCCGAGGTGACGGCCGTCGATGCTGCCGCGGACACCGCGCGGCGCCGGACCGGCCCCAAGGGCCGGCCCACGCCCAAGCGCAGCGAGGCGCGGCGCAACCCGCGCAAGGGCCCGGTCGCGCCGGCCCCCATGACCGCGTCCGAGGCGCGGGCCCGCCGGAAGTCGCTGGCCGGCCCCAAACTCAGCCGCGAGGAGCGCCGGGCCGAGCGGACCGCCAGCCGCGCGCGCATGACGGATCGCCGCGAGCGCATGATGGCCGGCGACGAGGCGTACCTGTTGCCGCGCGACCAGGGGCCCATCAAGCGCTACGCGCGCGACATCGTGGACTCCCGCCGCAACCTGCTCGGCCTGTTCATGCCGGCGACGATGCTGTTGCTGTTCGCCTCCTTCGGCGTGCCGCAGCTGCAGTTCTACGCCTCCCCGGCGATGCTGGTGCTGATGGTCGTGATGGGCGTCGACGGGGTGCTGCTGGGGCGCAAGGTCAGCAGGATGGTGGACGCGAAGTTCCCTGACAACACCGAAAGCCGTTGGAAGCTGGGCATTTACGCCGCGGGCCGGGCCTCACAGCTGCGCCGGATGCGGGCGCCCCGGCCCCAGGTCGAGCGCGGCGCCAGTGTCGATTAAGCGGCGCCCGAAAGCCGCCTGATCCGGTGCGCACCCTGGTGCTCGGCGGGATCAGGTCCGGGAAGTCCCGCTGGGCCGAGGAGGCCATCGCCACGTCGCTGCCCCCCGGCGAGCCCGTCCGCTACCTGGCCCCCACGCCGGCACACGGGGCCGACGCGGACTGGTCGGACCGGATCGCCCGGCACCGCGACCGCCGGCCCGCCCATTGGTCCACGATCGAAACCGACGACGTCGCAGGCCAATTGCGGCAGTCGCCGGGCGCCCCGACGCTCGTCGACGACCTCGGCGGCTGGCTGACCGGCGCGCTGGACCGCGACGACGCGTGGGCCGGTGGATCCGTGGCGGCCGGCGTCGACGCGATGCTGGCCGCGGTGGGCGCGTTCGGTTCCACGCTGGTGCTGGTCAGCCCGGAGGTCGGGCTGACCGTCGTGCCGGCCACCGCATCCGGTCGCCGGTTCGCCGACGAGCTGGGCAGCCTCAACCAGCGCGTCGCCGAGCTGTGCGATCGGGTGGTGCTGGTGGTGGCCGGGCAGGCGGTGCAGATCAAGCCGTCGGGGACCTGATGGAATTCGCCCCGGTATCGCCGCCCGACGCGGGCGCCGCCGCGGCCGCCCGCGCCCGCCAGGACACGCTGACCAAGCCGCGCGGCGCCCTGGGCCGCCTCGAGGACCTGTCGGTGTGGGTCGCGTCGTGCCAAGGGCAGTGTCCGCCAAAGCAATTCGAGCGCGCCCGGGTGGTGGTGTTCGCGGGCGACCACGGGGTGGCGCGGGCCGGGGTGTCGGCGTACCCACCGGAGGTCACCGCCCAGATGGTCGCCAACATCGACGGCGGCGGCGCGGCGATCAACGTGCTGGCCGGCATCGCCGGCGCGACGGTGCGGCTGGCGGACCTGGCCGTCGACGCCGAGGCGGCCTCCGAGCGGATCGGTGCCCACAAGGTGCGGCGCGGCAGCGGTGACATCAGGACCACCGACGCGCTGTCCGACGGCGAGACGATCGCCGCGATCGCCGCGGGCCGGGCCATCGCCGACGAGGAGGTCGACGCCGGCGCGGACCTGCTGATCGCGGGAGACATGGGGATCGGAAACAGCACCGCGGCGGCGGTTTTGGTGGCGGCGCTGACCGACACCGAGCCGGTCGCGGCGGTCGGCCTGGGCACCGGGATCGACGACGCGGGGTGGGCGCGCAAGACCGCGGCCGTGCGCGACGCCCTGTTCCGGGCGCGGCCGGTGTTGCCCGACCCGGTCGGGTTGCTGCGCTGCTGCGGCGGCGCGGATTTGGCCGCGATGGCCGGGTTTTGCGCGCAGGCCGCGGTGCGGCGCACCCCGCTGCTGCTCGACGGCGTGGCGGTGACCGCCGCGGCTTTGGTGGCCGACCGGCTGGCGCCCGGCGCGCGGCAATGGTGGCAGGCCGGTCACCGATCGACCGAGCCGGCCCACCAACTGGCGCTGGGCGCCCTCGATTTGGAGCCGATCCTGGACCTGCGGATGCGGCTGGGCGAGGGAACCGGCGCGGCGGTGGCGCTGCCGGTGCTGCGCGCCGCGGTGGCCACGCTGCGCTCCATGGCGACGTTCTCCGAAGCCGGGGTGGCCGGTCCCGGCGCCCCGCCGCCGTGATGCGCTCGGTGGCAACGGCTTTCGCGTTCGGAACGGTGCTCCCCGTGCCGGGCGCGCGGAGCGCCCCGATGGGCCGCGGCGCGATGACCGCGCTGCCCGTGGTCGGCGCCGCGCTGGGGGCGTTGGCTGCGGGCGTCACGTGGTGTGGCGCTTGGGTTTTCGGTTCGTCCAGCCCGCTGCCCGGGGTGCTGGCGGTGGCGGCGCTGCTGCTCGCCACCCGCGGGCTGCACATCGATGGCGTCGCCGACACGGCCGACGGCCTGGGTTGCTACGGCCCGCCGCAGCGCGCGCTAACGGTGATGCGCGACGGGTCGACCGGGCCGTTCGGGGTCGCGGCCGTCGTGCTGGTGATCCTGCTACAGGCTCTGGCTTTTTCGGCGCTGAGACCGGCGGCCATCGTCGTGGCGGTGCTCGCCGGCCGGGTCGCGGCGGTGCTGGCCTGCCGGCGCTCGGTGCCGGCGGCGGAGGGCAGCGCGCTGGGAGCCCGGGTCGCCGGGAGTCAGCCCGCGCCGGTGCTGGCCGCCTGGCTCGCAGCGCTCCTCGCCGTTTCGCTGCTGGCGGGTTCGCGGCCGTGGCAGGGGCCGGTCGCGGTGCTGGTCGCGGTGGGTTGCGGCGCGGCGCTGGTGGCGCACTGCGTGCGCCGGTTCGGCGGCATCACCGGTGACGTGCTGGGCGCCGCGATCGAACTCACCACCACCGTGAGCGCCGTGGCGCTGGCGGCTTTGCACTGACGGGTGGTTCTAGCCCAGCCGCGCCATCCAGCCGTGCGTATCGGCGAAGGTGCCGCGCTGGATCCCGGTCAGCGTGTCGCGCAGCGCCATCGTCACCTCGCCCGGTTGCCCGTCGGCGATGGTGAACTCGGTGTCGCCGTAGCGCACCCGCGAAACCGGGGTGATGACGGCCGCGGTGCCGCAGGCGAACACCTCGGTGATCTCGCCGGCCGCGGCCTTCTTCTGCCACTCGTCGATGTCGATCCTGCGCTCCTCGACGGAGAACCCGGCGTCAATGGCCAACTGCAGCAACGAGTCCCGGGTGATGCCGGGCAGCAGCGACCCGGACAGCTCCGGGGTGACCAGCCGGGCCGATCCGCCGCTGCCGAACACGAAGAACAGGTTCATCCCGCCCATCTCTTCGATGAAGCGGCGCTCGACCGCGTCCAGCCACACCACCTGGTCGCAGTCGTTTTCGGCGGCCTCGGCCTGGGCCAGCAGCGAGGCGGCGTAGTTTCCGCCGAACTTGGCCGCCCCGGTGCCGCCGGGGCTGGCCCGCACGTATTCCGTCGACACCCACACGGTGACGGGGCTGATGCCGCCCTTGAAGTAGGCGCCGGCCGGCGAGGCGATCAGCAGGTAGCGGTACTGCTTGGCCGGCCGCACACCCAGCCCCGGCTCGGTCGCGAAGATGAACGGCCGCAGGTACAGCGCCTCCTCGCCGCCGCTCCGCGGCACCCACGCCTTGTCGACAGCGACCAGCTGGCAAAGGGATTCGACGAACAGGCTTTCGGGCAGCTCGGGGATCGCCAGCCGCCGCGCCGACGCACGCATCCGGGCCGCGTTGGCCTCCGCCCGAAACGACACGATCGAGTCGTCCGCCCAGCGGTAGGCCTTGAGCCCCTCGAAGACCTCCTGCGCGTAGTGCAGCACGATCGCAGACGGGTCCAATTCGATCGGGCCGTACGGGATGACGCGCGCGTTGTGCCAACCCTGGCCCTCGTCGTAGTCGATCGAGACCATGTGGTCGGTGAAGTATTTGCCGAAACCCGGCTCCGCCAGGATCGATTCACGTTGCGCCTCGCTCGCCGGATTAGACGCGCGTAGAACCGTGAACTCGAGTGAGCCGCTGGTCATGGGGCCGATTCTATATCCGCGCGGCAATGGGTTTTTCTCACGTGAACCCCTGGCGGCTAACGCGTTTTCACGGCGACGAACGGCGGGCGGACGACCTCGCATTCGACCGCGCGGCCGCGGACGTCGACGGTGACGTGCGCGCCGTCGTCGATGCCCGCGCCGGTGTCGATCAACGCCAGCCCGATTCCGGCCTGCAGCGTCGGGGAGAACGTGCCGGACGTGGTGACCCCGACGGGGGCGTCCCCGGCCAGGACCGTCAGGCCGGGGCGCAGCACCCCGCGGCCGACCATCCGCAGCCCCCGCAGCAGCCGCCGCGGGCCGGCTTCCTTCTCGGCCAGCAGCGCGTCGCGGCCGAAGAACGCGTCCTTCTTCCAGCCGACCGCCCAGCCGCAGCGGGCCTGCAGCGGCGAGATGTCGAGCGAAAGTTCGTGGCCGTGCAGCGGATAACCCATCTCGGTGCGCAGCGTGTCGCGCGCGCCGAGGCCGGCCGGCTCGCCCCCGGCGGCCCGCACCGCCGCGATCAGCGCGTCGAACACCACGCCCGCGGAATCCCAGGGCGGCAACAGTTCGTAGCCGTGCTCGCCGGTGTAGCCGGTGCGGCAGACGCGCACCGGCACCCCCGAATAGGTGGCGTCGGCGTAACTCATGTAATCCATGTCGGCCGGCAGGCCCAGCTCCCCCAGCACGCCGGCCGATCGCGGGCCCTGCACGGCCAGCACCGCATACGAGCGATGCTCGTTGGTGATGGTCAGCCCGGCCGGGGCGGCCGCCCGCAGCGCGTCCACCACCGCGGCGGTGTTGGCGGCGTTGGGCACCAGGAAGATCTCGTCGTCGGCGACGAAATAGGCGATCAGGTCGTCGATGACGCCGCCGGATTCGGTGCAGCACAGCGTGTATTGCGCCTGCCCCGGCCCGATGCGGCCCAGGTCGTTGGTGAGCGCGGAGTTGACGAATTCGGCGGCGCCCGGCCCGCGCACCAGGGCCTTGCCCAGGTGGCTGACGTCGAACAGGCCGACCGCGTTGCGGGTCGCGTTGTGTTCGCTGACCGTGCCGGCGTAGGACACCGGCATCGACCAGCCGCTGAACTCGGCGAAGTTTGCGCCCAGGTCGCGATGGCGGTCGTCCAGCGGTCCGTGCTGCAGCTCCGTCACGACGCCTTACCCTAATCGTCCCGGCTGCTGGCACACTTGGGCAGGTGTCCGATCCGCTGGACTTCGACGAGCTGGCGGCCGCGGGTGTCGCCAACCCGCGGGAGCGGGCCGACCTGATCAAGTACCTGGACGAGCTCGGCTTCACCGTCGAAGAGATGGCGGAGGCCGAACGCCGCGGGCGGCTGTTCGGGCTGGCCGGCGACGTCGTCGCGTGGTCGGGCCGCCCGATCCATACCGTGCAGTCCGCGGCCGAACAACTCGGGCTGTCCCCCGACGACGTGGCGCACGCGTGGGCTTTGCTCGGCCTGACCGTCGCCGGCCCCGATGTCCCCGCGCTGAGCCAGGCCGACGTCGACGCCCTGGCGACCTGGGTGGCGTTCAAGGCGGTGGTCGGCGAGGACGGCGCCGACGGCTTGCTGCGGGTGCTCGGCGCCGCCATGGCCCGGCTGGCCGAGGCCGAGTCGTCGATGATCCGGGCCGGGACGCCGGACATCCAGATGAACTACACCCACGACGAGCTCGCCACGGCGCAGGCGTACCGGTCGGTCGCCGAGTTCGTGCCCCGCCTGGGGGCGCTGATGGACGTCGTGCACCGCCACCATCTGACCAGCGCCCGGACCTACTTCGAGGGCGTGCTGCGCGACACGTCGGCGAGTGTGGTGTGCGGCATCGGTTTCGCGGACCTGTCCAGCTTCACGGCGCTGACCCAGGCGCTCACCCCCGCGCAACTGTCGGACCTGCTCACCGAGTTCGGCGCGACCGTCGCGGACGTCGTGCTCGCCGACGGCGGCCGGGTGGTGAAGTTCATCGGCGACGCCGTGATGTGGGTGTGCTCGTCGCCGGAGCGGCTCGCGCAGGCGGCGATCGATCTGGTCGAACATCCGCGGGCGCGCGAGGAGGGCCTGCACGTGCGTGCCGGTCTCGCGTACGGCGCGGTGCTGGCCATCAACGGCGACTACTTCGGTCTCCCGGTCAACCTGGCCGCGCGCCTGGTGGCGGCGGCCGCGCCCGGGCAGATCCTCATCGCGTCCGAGCTCCATGACGAGCTGACCGGCTGGCCCTCGGTCCCGCAGGAACCGTTGACGCTCAAGGGCTTTGACCACCCGGTGGCCGCCTTCGAACTGCACGGCCGGGACGGCGCAAGCGACCCCCGGCCCAGGTGACTAGGGTGGTTGCCCGTGAGCACCGAACCTGGCTACCAAGCACCCACCGTCAACGTCGCCACCGCGCTGCCCAAACGCAATGTGGGTTCCGCGGTGTTGGTGGTGCCGGTCGTCTCGACCGGCGACGAGGACAAGCCGGGCGCGGTCGTCTCGGCGGCGGGGCCGTTCCTGTCCGCCGACGCGGTCGCCGAGATCGAGGCCGGCCTGCGGGCGCTGGAGGCCACCGGCGGCAGCGAGCAGGTGCACCGGCTGGTGGTGGCGTCGCTGCCGGTGGCCAGCGTGCTGACCGTCGGGCTGGGCAAGCCGCGCCCCGAGTGGCCGGCCGATGTGATCCGCCGCGCCGCGGGTGTGGCGGCGCGCTCGCTGGGCGGGGCCGAGGCGGTGCTCACCACGCTGACCCAGTTGCCCGGCGAGGACGTGTGCTCGGCCGCCGTGGAGGGCCTGATCCTGGGCAGCTACCGGTTCACCGAGTTCCGCAGCGACAAGACGGCACCGAAGGATAAGGGGCTGCGCAGGATCACCGTCCTTTCCACCGCCAAGGATGCCGGCAAGGACAGCGCGCACGGGGCGGCCGTCGCGACCGCGGTCGCCACCGCCCGCGACCTGGTCAACACCCCGCCGAGCCACCTTTTCCCCGCCGAATTCGCCAAGCGCGCAAAGGCTTTGGGTGAAGCCGTCGGCCTCGAGGTGGAGGTGCTCGACGACAAGGCGCTGCAGAAGGGCGGCTACGGCGGGGTGATCGGTGTCGGTCAGGGCTCGTCGCGGCCGCCGCGACTGGTGCGCCTCACCCATCGCGGCTCGAAGCTCGCGAAGAAACCCAAGCAGGCCAAGCGAGTGGCGCTGGTGGGCAAGGGCATCACGTTCGACACCGGCGGCATCTCGATCAAGCCGGCGGCGTCGATGCACTACATGACCTCGGACATGGGCGGCGCCGCCGCGGTCATCGCGACCGTCGCGCTGGCCGCGCAGCGGCAACTGCCGATCGACGTGATCGCCACGGTGCCGATGGCCGAAAACATGCCGTCGGCGACGGCGCAGCGCCCGGGCGACGTGCTGACCCAGTACGGCGGAACCACCGTGGAGGTGCAGAACACCGACGCCGAGGGCCGGCTCATCCTGGCCGACGCCATCGTGCGGGCGTGCGAGGACGACCCGGACTACCTGATCGAGACGTCCACCCTGACCGGCGCGCAGACGGTGGCGCTCGGCGCCCGCATCCCGGGCGTGATGGGAAGCGACGAGTTCCGCGACCGGGTGGCCGCGATCTCGCAGCGGGTGGGCGAGAACGGCTGGCCGATGCCGCTCCCCGACGAACTCAAGGAAGACCTGAAGTCCACGGTGGCCGACCTGTCGAACATCAGCGGCCAGCGCTTCGCCGGCATGCTGGTGGCCGGGGTGTTCCTGCGCGAGTTCGTCGCCGACGGCGTGGGCTGGGCGCACATCGACGTGGCCGGCCCGGCCTACAACACCGGCAGCCCATGGGGATACACCCCCAAGGGCGGCACCGGCGTGCCGACCCGCACGATGTTCGCCGTGCTGGAGGACATCGCCGAGAACGGCTAGCGAACGGCTAGTTCGTCAGCAACGAGAAGACGGCCCGCCTGACCTGGCGGCGCGGCCAGCCCGTCAGACCCCCGGCGGCCAGCGCGGCGTTGGCCGCGTTGCGTCCGCACGCCCCGTGCACCGAGCCGCCCGGGGTGGCCGATGCGCTGCCCAGATACAGGCCCTCGACCGGCGTTTCGGCGCGGCCCATCCCCGGCGCGGGACGAAAGATCAGCATCTGCTGCAGCTGCGCGGTCCCGCCGTTCAGGGCGCCCAGATGCAGGTTGGCGTCGCTGGCCTCCAGGTCCGACGGGCGTTGCACGAACCGGTCGATCACCGCGGCGCCGAAACCGGGAGCGTGGTCCTCGATGACGTGATCCACCGATTTGGCCAGCCGCTCGGCCGCCGCGTCGTCGGCCACGTAGCGCGGCAAATGCGTGTAGGCCCAGACGCTTTCGGTTCCTTCCGGCGACCGGCTCGGGTCCGCCGTGGTGGTCTGGCCCAACAGCAGGAACGGACGCTCGGGCACCACCCGGGTGTTCAGGTCGGCCATCCAGCGCACCAGCCCGTCGCCGTCGGCCCCGAGGTGGACGGTGCCCACCCCCCGCAGGGCCTTCGCCCGCCACGGGATGGGCCGGTCGAGCGTGTAGTTGACCTTCACCACCGGCGGATCCCAGGCGTAGTGCTCGAGCTCGCGGCGCAGGCCGGCCGGGACCGCGTCGGCGGGCAGCATGTCGCAGAAGAGCCGCGGCGCGGTCACGTCGGCCACCACCGCCCGGCGGGCCCGAACCGTCCGCCCTCCGGCGGTGCTCACCCCGACGGCCCGCCCGCCGCGCACCAGGATGCGGGACACGTTCTGGTTGCACTCGATTCGCGCGCCGGCCGAGTTCGCCCGCCGCACCAGCGCCGCCGTCAGCTGGCCCGAACCGCCGACGGGCACCGGCCAGCCGCAGTCCTGGGCCAGCATCGTCATCAAGAAGCCCATCGCGCCGCTGACCGGCGCGTCCGGCGGCACGTCGGCGTGCATTGCGTTGCCCAGCAACAGAACCCGCGGCGCGTCGCCGTCGAACAGCTGCCCCGCCATGCTGTTGGCGGGCTGGATCAACAGGCGGGCGAGCCGGACCGCGTCGGCGGTGCCCAGTTTCAGCAGCAGCCGCAGCATCGGGCGCACCGGCGGAAACGGCGCCAGCATGGCGTCCAGCAGCGGCGCCTTGATCTTCTGCCACAATTCCACGGCGCGCCACCAGTTGTCGCCGTCGGTGGACTGCCGGCGCGCCAGTTCCGTTGCGGTGCGGGCGGGGTCGGGGTAGATGATGGGCGGGTCGTCGTCGGTCCCGCTGCGCGGGTGGCCCACCACGGCGGGCGCGCGCGACCACCGCAGGCCGTGGTCCTCGAGCCCCAACGCCACGATCGCCGGCGAGGCCACCGTCATGGGGTAGAACGAGCTGAACAGGTCGGTGATGTAGCCCGGGGTCAGTTCGGCGCTGCGCACCGCGCCGCCCGGTTCGGGCTGGGCCTCCAGCACCAGCACGTCCCACCCGGCGTCGGCCAGCATCGAGGCCGCCACCAGCCCGTGGTGTCCGGCGCCGATGACGACCGCGTCTGCGGTCTCGTCGGCCATGCCCTATTTGACCTGGCTGGGCTCGAGGCGTTCGGCAAGCGCCGTCAACCGCCACAGGCATTCCCGATTGCGCGGGTAGACGGCGGCCAGGACCAGTCGGTCCGGGATGAGCCGAAGCGGCCCGGAGGCCGGTGTCTCGATCATGTCGATGCGGCAGCCATCCGGGATATCCGTGAGCCGCAACGTGATTCGCGCGGAGCCGAGCGCACCGAGTCCCGCGCGCAGGACGAGTTCCTCACCGGGCGTGCAACTTTCGACCACCGTCTCGTCGCTGATCACCAACGGCCATACCCCGACCGAGTGCTTGATCGCGGAGCCGGGCTGCGGCCAGTCCGGGTCGACGGCGCGGGTGCGGCTGTTGCCCACCACCCACTGCGCGTACGTCCATCCGTCGGTCATCGCATCCCAGATCTTCTGGCGGGACGCCTTCACGTCGCGGGTCGTGGCCATCTTTCGAGTCGCGGTCATTGCCCACGGGTACCCCGGCCGGCGAGAACCATGCGCCGTCTCGATCCCTCCCGCCTTCGGCCGATCGGTTTAGGGGCGGCGGTCAGTGGTTACTACGCCGTTACAACACTCGCGTTTGACGGGAGGCTAATAGTGACTGTGCGACGGATCATCATCGCCGTGGGCGCCGTGCTTTTGCTGGCCGGGATCATCGGACTGCTGGTACCGGTGTCCGTGTCGGACAGCAACGGCAACTCCGTCTCGTGCGGGAACGGCATCGCCATGGACTTGTCCAGCGCCCGGAATGCCAATGACAAGAACGGGGCCAACATCCCCATCCTGAACCAGGTCCTCCCCCACACCGACTACGTGGCTCAGTGCCAGTCCTCGGTCAACAGCCGGCGCAGCTGGACCATCCCGTTGGCCGTGATCGGGGTCGTCGCGATCGGCGGCGCGCTGCTGGTGCGACGACCGGCGGGGTCAAGAACGGTCTAGATCACCCGCACCCGCGCGGCGTTCCGCAACGCCTGCGGCGCCACGCGCGAAAGGCCATAAACCGCATAGGCTTCCGGCGCGACGGGCCGAATCGGCTTGCGCTTTTCCACCGATGACAGGATCGCCTTGGCGACTTTCTCCGGCCCGTAGTGGCGCAGCGCGAAGAGCCGGCCGATCTGGCCCCGACGGCCGTCGACGTTGTCGTCCTGGCCGAGCGGCGCGCTGAAGCGGGTGGTGCTGATGATGTTGGTGTTGATGACGCCGGGGCAGATCGTCGTCACCCCGACCCCGGCCGCGTCGAGTTCGGCGCGCAGGCAATCGGAGAACATGTAGTTCGCCGCCTTCGAGGTGCAATAAGCGATCAGCGACTGCTGGGGGGCGTAGGCGGCCATCGACGCCACGTTGACGAGGTAGCCGCCGGTGCCCCGCTCGACCAGGCGCCGGCCGAACGACCGGCAGCCGTTGACCACGCCGCCCAGGTTGATCTCGAGCACCCGGTCGAACTCCTCGACCGGGGTGTCCAGGAAGCATCCCGCCTGCCCGATGCCGGCGTTGTTGACGACGATGTCGGGCACGCCGTGCTCGGCGCTGACCCGTTCGGCGAACGCCTCGACCGCGGCGGCGTCGGACACGTCGAGCACGTAGGCGTGGGCGACGCCGCCGCGCGCGGCGATCTCGGCGGCGGTCTCCTTGACGGTGGCCTCGTCGATGTCGCTGACCACCAGCTCGGCGCCCGCCCGGGCGAACGCGAACGCGGTTTCCCGCCCGATGCCGCTGCCCGCCCCGGTGACCGCCACCAGGGTGTCGCCGAAGCGCCCGCGGGGGCGCCCGACCTGCGCGCGCAGCATCGCCCGGCTCGGCTCGTTGCCGTCGATCAGATCGGCGAAGTCGTGCACCGCGGCCGCCATCACCTGCGGGTGCGACATCGGCGAGAAGTGGCCCGCCCTGATGTCGCGGCGCCACAGCCGCGGCACCCAGCGCGCCGTGTCGTCGAAACCGTAGGGCCGGACGTACTTGTCCCGCGTGTTGACGATGAGCTGCACCGGCACGTCGATGACGCGCAGCTCCCGCTTCCGGGAGAACGACCGAAAGTAGTTGGCGGGATAGGTTTTCACCGAACGGGCGGCGTCGCTGGGCAGCTTGGCGGAGTGGTGGATCTTGTCCGCGGGAATGTTGTCGACGGCGTTGCGCCGCAGCGCCGGGACCGACAGCGCCAGCCGCAGAAACAGCGGCGCCAGCACCGGGATCGAGAAGAACACCATGTAGGTCAGCCGCAGCGCCTGGCTGATGGCCCGCACAAACCTGCGCGGGCGCCAGGGCCGCCGCAGCCCGCCGAAGATGTACTCGACCAGCTGGTCCTGGCTGGGGCCGGACACCGAGGTGAACGAGGCGACCCGGTCGCCGGCGCCCGGGCGCTTCAGGTACTCCCAGATGCCGACCGAGCCCCAGTCGTGGGCCAGGACGTGCACCGGACCGCCCGGGCTCAGCTCGGCGATCACCGCGGCGAAGTCGTCGGCGAACCGGGCCATGGTGTAGGCCGAAACCGGCTTGGGCGCCGCCGACAGGCCGACGCCCCGGTTGTCGTAGCGGATCACCCGGAACCGCTCGGTCAGCAGCGGGACCACCCCGTCCCACAAGACGTGGGAATCGGGGAAGCCGTGCACCAGCACGACGGTCGGGCCCTCCGCGTTGCCCTCTTCGTAGACGGCGATCCGCGCGCCGTCCGCGCTGTCGACGAACCGCTGGGGCACCTGTTGTATCGCCGGCACCGGACCTCCCCGCCTCTGACTACGTCGCCACACCGTAGCAAGGGTGTTCGGCGCGCCCGGGCAACCGCGCGGCCCGCGCCCTGGATGTGTGCCGAGGGATGCGCAGTGACAGGATAGTTTTGGATAGCTACTTCGTTCCGCAAGCGAGACGTACGACCAGCCCCGACCCACGAGCGATCGAGGAGTCAGAAACGATGGCCTTCTCCGTCCAGATGCCGGCACTCGGTGAGAGCGTCACCGAGGGGACGGTCACGCGCTGGCTCAAGCAGGAAGGCGACACGGTCGAACTCGACGAGCCGCTCGTCGAGGTGTCGACCGACAAGGTCGACACCGAGATTCCCTCGCCGGCCGCGGGCGTGCTGACCAAGATCATCGCCCAGGAGGACGACACCGTCGAGGTCGGCGGCGAACTGGCCGTCATCGGCGACGCGGGCGAGCAACCCCAGGCCGAGCCCGCCGCCCCCAGCCAACCGGAACCCCAGCCCGAACCGGAGCCGCAACCCCAGGCCGAGGCCCAACCCGAGCCGCAGCCCGAACCCGAGCCCGCCGCGCCGGTCCCGGCGGCCCAGGGCGGCGCGTCCGGCGACTCCAAGCCGGTGCTGATGCCCGAGCTCGGCGAGTCGGTGGCCGAGGGCACCGTGACCCGATGGCTGAAAAAGGTCGGCGATTCGGTTCAGGTCGACGAGCCGCTGGTGGAGGTGTCCACCGACAAGGTGGACACCGAAATCCCCTCGCCGGTGGCCGGCGTGCTGGTCAGCATCACCGCCGAGGAGGACGCCACCGTGCCCGTGGGCGGCGAGTTGGCGCGGATCGGCTCCAGCGCCGACGCGTCCGGCGCGAGCGCCCCGTCCGCCCCGCCGGCCCAGCCCCCACCCGCACCTAAGCCGGAGCCCAAGCCCGAACCGAAGCCGGAGCCTGCGGCCGCACCGGCGCCCGCACCCGCACCCGCGGCCCAGCCGGAACCGGCGCCGAAGCCGCAACCGGCCCCGGCCCCGGCCGCCGCGCCATCCGGCGGTCCGGCCACCGACGGCGCGCCGTACGTGACCCCGTTGGTGCGAAAGTTGGCCAACGAGAACAACATCGACCTTTCCGAGGTGACGGGCACCGGCGTCGGCGGCCGCATCCGCAAGCAGGACGTGCTCGCCGCCGCGGAGAAGAAGAAGGCACCCCCGCCCGCTCCGGCGCCCGCCGCCGCGCCGGCCGCACAGCCGGCCGCCCCGGCTCCCGCCGCCGCAGCCGCTCCGGCGCCCGCGCTGGCGCACCTGCGCGGCACCACGCAGAAGGCCAGCCGGATCCGCCAGCTCACCGCGGCCAAGACCCGGGAATCGCTGCAGGCCACGGCCCAGCTCACCCAGACCCACGAGGTCGACATGACCAAGATCGTGGGGCTGCGGGCCAGGGCCAAGTCCGCGTTCGCCGAGCGCGAGGGCGTGAACCTGACCTTCCTGCCGTTCATCGCCCGGGCCGTGATCGACGCCCTGAAGATCCACCCCAACATCAACGCCAGCTACAACGAGGACACCAAGGAGATCACCTACTACGACGCCGAACACCTCGGCTTCGCCGTCGACACCGAGCAGGGACTGCTCTCCCCCGTCGTCCACAACGCCGGCGACCTGTCGCTGGCGGGGCTGGCCCGTGCGATCGCCGACATCGCCGAGCGCGCCCGCTCGGGCAACCTGAAGCCCGACGAGTTGTCCGGCGGCACGTTCACGATCACCAACATCGGCAGCCAGGGCGCGTTGTTCGACACCCCGATCCTGGTTCCGCCGCAGGCCGCGATGTTGGGCACCGGCGCGATCGTCAAGCGGCCGCGGGTGATCGTCGACGAGTTCGGCAACGAGTCGATCGGTGTCCGCTCCGTGTGCTACCTCCCGCTGACCTATGACCATCGGCTGATCGACGGGGCCGATGCCGGGCGTTTCCTCACCACGATCAAGCACCGGCTCGAAGAGGGAGCGTTCGAGGCCGATCTGGGTCTTTAGGAGGCTTGGGAAGTGTCCAAGCCCGTCATCGCGATAGCGGGTTCGTCCGGCCTGATCGGCTCGGCGTTGGCAGCGGCGTTGCGCGCCGCCGACCACCCGGTGCTGCGCATCGTGCGCCGGACGCCGGCGAACTCCGAGGAACTGCACTGGAACCCCGAGAGCGGCGATTTCGATGCCGACGCGCTCGTCGACGTCGACGCCGTCGTCAACCTGTGCGGGGTCAACATCGGCGGGCGCCGCTGGTCGGGCGCCTTCAAGCAGAGCCTGCGCGACAGCCGCATCGCGCCGACCGAGGTGCTGGCCAACGCCGTCGCCGACGCGGGCGTCGAAACCCTGATCAACGCCAGCGCGGTGGGCTACTACGGCAACACCAAAGACCGCGTCGTCGACGAAAACGCCGGGCCCGGAAGGGGTTTCCTGGCCCAGCTGTGTCAGGACTGGGAGGCCGCCACGCTGCCGGCCCAATACGCGGGCACCCGGGTGGTGCTGGCCCGCACCGGCCTGGTGCTGACCCGGTCGGGCGGGGCGCTGCGCCGCTTGCGTCCGCTGTTCGCGGCGGGCCTCGGCGCCCGCCTGGGCAGCGGTCGCCAATACATGTCCTGGATCACACTCGAGGACGAGGTGCGCGCGCTGCTGTTCGCAATCTCACACCCGTCGCTGTCCGGCCCGGTGAACATGACCGGACCGGCACCGGTGACCAACGCGGAGTTCACCACCGCCTTCGGCCGGGCCGTCAACCGTCCCACCCCGCTGATGCTGCCCGGTTTCGCGGTGCGGGCGGCGCTCGGCGAGTTCGCCGACGAGGGGCTGCTCATCGGCCAGCGCGCGATCCCGTCGGCGCTGGAGCGCGCCGGTTTCCAGTTCCACCACAACACCATTGGCGAGGCGCTCACCTACGCCACCGCCCGGCGCGATCACGACTAGCTACGACGCCGGCGGGCCGCGGTGTCGCCGGGCGAGTACCGTCACGAACGTGAGTCCTTCCATCCGGTCGAGCGCGGCCGCGATCGACGTCCGCCAGCTGGGGACCGTCGACTACGGCACCGCCTGGCAGCTGCAGCGCGACCTGGTCGACGCCCGGGTCGCCGGCGGGCCCGACACGCTGCTGCTCCTGGAGCACCCGCCGGTCTACACGGCCGGACGCCGCACGGAGCCGCAGGAGCGGCCGGTCGACGGCACGCCCGTGGTGGACACCGACCGCGGCGGCAAGATCACCTGGCACGGCCCCGGACAGCTGGTCGGCTACCCGGTCATCGGGCTGGCCGAGCCGCTCGACGTGGTGAAATACGTTCGGCGCCTTGAGGAATCGCTGATGAAGGTGTGCGCCGACCTGGGCCTGGACACCGTCCGGGTGGAGGGCCGGTCGGGGGTCTGGGTGCCGGCCGGCGAGGTCCGGCCCGCCCGCAAGGTCGCCGCCATCGGCGTGCGGGTGGCGCGCGCGACCACCATGCACGGGTTCGCGCTGAACTGCGATTGCGACCTGGGCGCGTTCACTGCGATCGTCCCCTGCGGCATCAGCGACGCCGGCGTGACGTCCCTGACGGCCGAATTGGGCCGTCCGGTCGCGGTCGACGAGGTGCGCGCTGCCGTCGCGGCCGCGGTCTGCGACGCGCTGGACGGCGTCCTTCCCGTGCGGGAACACCCCGTCGCCCGCGTAGCATCGGGCATGTGACTGTCGCTCCCGAGGGCCGCAAACTGCTGCGCCTGGAGGTGCGCAACGCCCAGACCCCGATCGAGCGCAAGCCGCCGTGGATCAAGGTCCGGGCCCGGATGGGACCGGAGTACACCCAACTCAAGGGCCTGGTCCGCAAGGAGGGCCTGCACACGGTCTGCGAAGAGGCCGGCTGCCCCAACATCTTCGAGTGCTGGGAGGACCGGGAAGCCACCTTCCTGATCGGCGGCGACCAGTGCACCCGCCGCTGCGACTTCTGCCAGATCGACACCGGCAAGCCGGCCGCCCTGGACCGCGACGAGCCCCGGCGGGTCGCCGACAGCGTACAGACGATGGGGCTGCGCTACGCGACGGTCACCGGCGTCGCCCGCGACGACCTGCCCGACGGCGGGGCCTGGCTGTACGCGGAGACGGTGCGCGCCATCAAGGAGCTCAACCCGTCGACCGGCGTCGAGCTGCTGATCCCCGACTTCAACGGCGAGCCCTCGCGGCTGGCGGAGGTCTTCAAGTCGCGCCCGGAAGTGTTGGCGCACAACGTCGAAACCGTGCCGCGCATCTTCAAGCGCATCCGGCCCGCGTTCACCTACCGGCGCAGCCTGGACGTGATCACCGCGGCCCGGCACGCCGGCCTGGTCACCAAGAGCAACCTGATCCTGGGGCTGGGCGAAACCGCCGACGAGGTGCGCAGCGCGCTGGCCGACCTGCGTGACGCCGGCTGCGACATCGTGACGATCACCCAATACCTGCGCCCGACCGCGCGCCACCACCCGGTCGAGCGCTGGGTGACGCCCGAGGAGTTCGACGAATTCGCCCGCGACGCCGAGGCGCTGGGCTTTTCGGGGGTGCTGGCCGGCCCGCTGGTGCGGTCGTCCTACCGGGCCGGACGGCTGTACGCCCAAGCGGTCGCCGGCCGCGCCTCCTAATCGGGCGCGTACGTATCCTTAGTGACTATGGCTAAACCCCGCACTGCCGCCGAGAACAAGGCCGCCCGGGCTCAGGCGGCCGCCGCCCGCAAGGCCGCCGCCAAGGAGCGCCGCGGCCAGTTGTGGCAGGCGTTCAACATGCAGCGCAAGGAGGACAAGCGCCTGCTGCCGTACATGATCGGCGCCTTCGTGCTGATCGTCGGCATCTCGGTGGCCGTCGGGGTGTGGGCCGGCGGGCTGACCATGCTCACGCTCATCCCGCTCGGCGTGCTGCTGGGCGCCCTGGTCATGTTCATCATCTTCAGCCGCCGGGCCCAGCGCTCGATCTACAGCAAGGCCGAAGGTCAGACCGGCGCCGCGGCGTGGGTGTTGGACAACCTGCGCGGCAAGTGGCGGGTGACCCCCGGCGTCGCCGCGACCGGTCACTTCGACGCCGTGCACCGGGTGCTCGGCCGGCCCGGCGTCATCCTGGTCGGCGAGGGGTCGGCGGCCCGGGTCAAACCGTTGCTGGCCCAGGAAAAGAAGCGCACCGCCCGGCTGGTCGGCGAGGTGCCGATCTACGACATCGTCGTCGGCAACGGCGAGGGCGAGGTTCCGCTGGGCAAGCTGGAGCGCCACCTCACCCGCCTGCCGAACAACATCACCGCCAAACAGATCGACTCGCTCGAGTCGCGGCTGGCCGCCCTGGGATCGCGGGCCGGCGCCGCCGTCATGCCCAAGGGGCCGCTGCCGAACGCCGGCAAGATGCGCGGCGTGCAGCGCACCGTGCGACGCAGGTAGCCGCCGCCACGTTCTACGTCAGCGCCTGATTACCGCCGTGCCGCTCAGGCGATCGTGCAGGCCGCGGCCGTCGACGTCGGTGAACAGCGCCGGGATGACCATCGCGACCAGCACCCCGCGCACCGCCAACCGGCCGAGCCCGACCGGCACCCGCCCGTCCACCGAAGCCACCTGCAGGCCCAGCACCAACTGCCCCGGCGTGAAACTGAACAGGCGCACCGCCACCAGGCCGAGCACGAGCCATACGACCAGCACCGCCGTCGACAGCACCCGTTGGGAGAAGAGGCCGAAGGCCATGGCCAGCGCCGCCAGGCCGTAGGCGATCAGCCAGTCGATCATCAGCGCCGCGAGCCGGCGGCCCATCGGCGCCAGCGACCCCGGCCCCCGCTCCGGCAGGCCCAGCCGCTCCCCGGGATAGGCCGATCGTGCCCCCGGCAAACCCTCGGTCACAGGGGCCGCCGGGAACTAGTGCGCCCGTGCAGCCGACCAGATACGATCTTGCGGGTCATGGCCCCACAATAGAACCCGCCGGCGACCCGGATTCTGCTGCGGGGAGCATGGTCACGTAACCTCTGCGCAACATCGAGTTGACTGACGGGCAACATGCGCTCCATAGCGTCAGGCCGCGGATCACCAAGTAAAGGAGCAATTCTGTGACGGAAATGACGCCCGACGACGTCTTCAAACTCGCCAAGGACGAGAACGTCGAATTTGTCGACGTACGGTTCTGTGACCTGCCAGGCATCATGCAGCACTTCACAATTCCGGTTTCGTTTTTCGACGAGAGCGTTTTTGAGGACGGCCTGGCCTTTGACGGCTCGTCGATTCGCGGATTCCAGTCCATCCACGAGTCCGACATGCTGCTCCTGCCCGACCCCGAGACCGCGCGCATCGACCTGTTCACCGAAGCCAAGACGCTGAACCTGAACTTCTTCGTGCACGACCCGTTCACCCTCGAGCCCTACTCGCGCGACCCGCGCAACATCGCTCGCAAGGCGGAGAACTACCTGATCAGCACCGGCGTCGCCGACACCGCATACTTCGGCGCCGAGGCCGAGTTCTACATCTTCGACTCGGTGAGCTTCGACTCACGGACCAACGGCTCCTTCTATGAGGTGGACGCGATCTCCGGCTGGTGGAACACCGGCGAGCCCAACGAGAACGACGGCAGCCCCAACCGCGGCTACAAGGTCCGCCCCAAGGGCGGGTACTTCCCCGTCGCCCCCGTCGACCACTACGTCGACCTGCGCAGCAGGATGCTGCACAACCTGATCGCGTCAGGCTTCAGCCTGGAAAAGGGCCACCACGAGGTGGGCAGCGGCGGGCAGGCCGAGATCAACTACAAGTTCAACACGCTGCTGCACGCGGCCGACGACATGCAGCTGTACAAGTACATCGTCAAGAACACCGCGTGGCAGGCGGGCAAGACCGTCACCTTCATGCCCAAGCCGCTGTTCGGCGACAACGGTTCCGGCATGCACACCCACCAGTCGCTGTGGAAGGACGGCAGCCCGCTGATGTACGACGAGACCGGTTACGCCGGCTTGTCGGACACCGCCCGCCACTACATCGGCGGACTGCTGCACCACGCGCCGTCGCTGCTGGCGTTCACCAATCCGACGGTGAACTCCTACAAGCGGCTGGTTCCCGGTTTCGAGGCGCCGATCAACCTGGTGTACAGCCAGCGCAACCGCTCGGCGTGCGTGCGCATCCCGATCACGGGCAGCAACCCGAAGGCCAAGCGGCTGGAGTTCCGTTGCCCCGACTCGTCGGGCAACCCTTACCTGGCGTTCTCGGCCATGCTGATGGCCGGGCTGGACGGCATCAAGAACAAGATCGAGCCGCAGGCCCCGGTCGACAAGGACCTCTACGAGCTGCCGCCCGAGGAGGCCGCGAACATCCCGCAGGCGCCCACCCAGCTGTCCGCGGTGATCGACCGGCTGGAGGCCGACCACGAATACCTCACCGAGGGAGGCGTTTTCACGCCCGACCTGATCGAGACGTGGATCAGCTTCAAGCGCGAGAACGAGATCCTGCCGGTCCAGATCCGGCCGCACCCCTACGAGTTCGCGCTGTACTACGACGTCTAAGACCTTCGGGTACGCAACAGGTTCGACGGAGTCCATCCGCTCGGCGATTACGGCTCCGCTTGCCGAGCGGATGGACTCTTCGGCTACACCACATGGCCGATGAGAACGAGTTCACCAACCTCGGCCCGGAATTCTCGAGATTTCAAGTGGGACAACGGCTTTATCTCGTGGCGCACGTGATGCAAACGGCCACGCCCGGCCGACGAACCGGGGCGCAATTGATGGTGCCCCGGGGCGGCTTGGTCCCTGGCCGCGCTGCAGCACCTGCATGTCGAATCAAAATAGGTAGCGGATTACCCATGTTGGAAGGAGTCGTCGCGCGATACCTTTTACCTCACGGGGGTTGATGACCCGGTAGGAGGGCAGCGATGTCCTATCTGGTGGCGGCCCCAGATCTCCTGGCTCCGGCAGCAACGGATCTGTCGAACATCGGCTCGATGATCAGCGAGGCCAACACCGCGGCGGCGGCTTCGACCACCGGGGTGGTGGCCGCCGCCGGTGACGAGGTGTCGGCGGCGGTCGCGTCGCTGTTTTCCGGCCACGCGCAGGCGTATCAGGCGCTCAGCTCCCAGGCGACGGCGTTTCATGATCAGTTTGTGCAGGCGTTGACCGCGGGCGCGAAGTCCTATGCCGGCGCGGAGGCCGCCAATGTTGCGGCGTTTACGGCGAATCCGGTGCAGACGATCGTGCAGGATTTGCTGGGCCCGATCAACGCGCCATTCCTGGCGCAGACCGGACGCCCACTGATCGGCAACGGCGCCGACGGGCAAACCATCGGCGGCGTGGGCCAGCCCGGCGGGCCCGGCGGCCTGTTGCTCGGCAACGGCGGCAGGGGCGGTGCGAGCACCACGCCCGGGGTGGCCGGGGGTGCCGGTGGGCCCGCGGGTCTGATCGGTAACGGCGGCAGGGGCGGCGCGGGCGGTAACGGTGCCGGCGGCGTCCCCGGTGGGGCCGGCGGCGCGGGCGGCACCGGCGGGTTGTTGCTGGGCAACGGCGGTGCCGGCGGCGGCGGCGGCAGCGGTGCCGGCGGATCCTCCGGCGGCGCCGGCGGCGCCGGCGGGAACGCGTCGATATTCGGCCGTGGCGGCAACGGTGGTGGCGGCGGCGGCGGTCAGGCCGCCGGCGGTATGGGCGGCGCCGGCGGCAACGCCGGGTTGGTCCTCGGCAACGGTGGCGCGGGCGGCGGCGGTGGCGGTGGCGGCACTGGTGGCGTTTTCGGTGGAGGTGGTGGCGGCGGCGGGCTCGGCGACTTCGGCGCCGGCGCTTCCGCCACAGACCCCGGCGTCGGTGGCGCCGGCGGCGGCCTCGGTATCGGTGGCGGCGGCGGTGGCGGCGGCATGATTCCAATTCCGCCCTTTGGCACGATCTATAGCTTTGACTCGCTCTTGAACGGCCTCTTCAACTTTGGCGGTGCGGGCGGCGCGGGCGGCGTTGGCGGCGCCGGCGGTGGGGGTGCGGGCGGAGTGCTCTTCCATTCGGTCGGCGGCGCCGGCGGCGCCGGTGGTGTCGGTGGCGGATTCGCCGGCGGCAGCGGCGGTTCCGGCGGGACGGGAAGCTTTCTGTTCGGCTCCGGCGGCAGTGGTGGCGGCGGGGGCGGTCAGGC
>NZ_LQPM01000032.1 GCF_002101815.1 Mycobacterium paraense
GTGCGGGGGCGGGCGCCGGGCCGGGGCCCGGGCCCGGGTTGGCGGGCGGCGTCGGCCCCCCGGCCGAGTTGCCCAGCGCCAGCAGCATTTCGGCCGTTCGTCGGGACAACTGCCAACCCCCTTGGAACGGGGTGAACTCCATCGGGAACGTGAACTTGCCGTTGTTCGCCTGGGCGGTATTGACCGTCACGGTGGCCCGCACGTGGGACGGATTCTTGTCCGACCAGGCGAGGTCGGTCGCCGCGAACGTCATCGGGAGGTAGCCGTTGTCCCGCAACGCGTTGGTGAAGTTGTCCAGGGTGGCCGCGCTCTCGGCGGTCGCGCCCTCGACGAGGTCCACCTTGTTGCCGCCGGGCACGTTGGGGTCGGCGAGCCGGTTCAGCACGTCGACGAGGGCGTCGGCCGCGGGCAGCGGCGCGGTCGGGGGAGGCGCGACGATGAGCGGGGTCGACGTGGCCGGGCCCCGCGACGACGGCGAGGACACGACCTTCGGGCCGGCGTGCGAGCATCCGGCCAGCCCGATCGCCGCCACCGCGGCGGCGGCGCTCAGCGCAACGGACAGGCCTTGCTGCATGCGGTTCGTTCTGGTCAGGCGCCCGCGGCCGCCGTCGGGCCAACGGGTGCAATCGATGTCACAGCGGGGGTCGCCGCGCCGGGGAAGACGGCGCCGGCGGAGCCCGTGGCGAGGGCTTTTGGGGCCACGGTCGTCCTTTCGCTCGGCGCGATTCGTGGCAGAGATTACCAGTGGAACCAAAGTCTTAACTTTTCGTGAGCATTTGACTCCGCACATCAACCGGCAATCGCCGGTAGCGTTGAAGTACCACCGCGAATCTCGGGGCGGGAAAGGAGCGCAACATGGGTGACTCAGAGCGTTCTGACGCATTCGGCAACGCCGGAGACACTGGCATGTCCAGTGGCGACGCTGCCGAATTGGAACAGTTACGCCGTGAGGCAGCGGTGCTGCGCGAACAACTGGAGCATGCGGTTGGAACGCCCGGCGGCACGCGGTCTGCCCGCGACGTCCATCAGCTGGAAGCCCGCATCGACTCCCTCGCTGCGCGGAATTCGAAGTTGATGGACACCCTCAAGGAGGCCCGCCAGCAATTGCTGGCGCTGCGGGAAGAGGTCGACCGCCTCGGTCAGCCGCCCAGCGGCTACGGGGTCTTGCTGGCGGCGCACGAGGACGACACCGTCGACGTGTTCACCTCGGGCCGCAAGATGCGCCTGACGTGCTCGCCCAACATCGAGGTCGCAACCCTCCGGAAGGGCCAGACGGTCCGCCTCAACGAGGCGCTGACCGTCGTCGAGGCCGGCACGTTCGAATCGGTCGGTGAGATTTCCACCCTGCGCGAGGTGCTGAACGACGGGCACCGCGCGCTCGTCGTCGGACACGCCGACGAGGAACGCATCGTGTGGCTGGCCGAGCCGCTGGTCGCCGAGGACCTGCCGGACGGCGTTCCCGACGCGCTGAACGACGACACCAAGCCCCGCAAGCTGCGCCCGGGCGACTCGCTTCTGGTCGACACCAAGGCCGGCTACGCCTTCGAGCGCATTCCCAAGGCCGAGGTCGAAGACCTGGTGCTGGAAGAGGTGCCCGACGTCAGCTACCAGGACATCGGTGGCCTGACCCGCCAGATCGAGCAGATCCGCGACGCCGTCGAGCTGCCGTTCCTGCACAAGGAGCTCTACCGCGAGTACGCATTGCGCCCGCCCAAAGGCGTGCTGCTCTACGGCCCGCCCGGCTGCGGTAAGACGCTGATCGCCAAGGCGGTCGCGAACTCGTTGGCCAAGAAGATGGCCGAGGTGCGCGGCGACGACGCCCGCGAGGCGAAGTCGTACTTCCTCAACATCAAGGGCCCGGAGCTGCTCAACAAGTTCGTCGGCGAGACCGAGCGGCACATCCGGCTGATCTTCCAGCGCGCCCGCGAAAAGGCGTCGGAAGGGACGCCGGTGATCGTGTTCTTCGACGAGATGGATTCGATCTTCCGCACCCGCGGCACCGGCGTCTCCTCGGACGTCGAGACCACGGTGGTGCCGCAGCTGCTCAGCGAGATCGACGGCGTCGAGGGCCTGGAGAACGTCATCGTCATCGGCGCCTCCAACCGCGAGGACATGATCGACCCGGCGATCCTGCGGCCCGGCCGCCTCGACGTGAAGATCAAGATCGAGCGCCCGGACGCCGAAGCGGCGCAGGACATCTTCTCGAAGTACCTGACCGAGGCGCTGCCGTTGCACGCCGACGACCTCGCCGAGTTCGGCGGCGACCGCACCACCTGCATCAAGGCGATGATCGAGAAGGTCGTCGAGCGGATGTACGCCGAGATCGACGACAACCGGTTCCTGGAGGTCACCTACGCCAACGGTGACAAGGAGGTCATGTACTTCAAGGACTTCAACTCCGGGGCGATGATCCAAAACGTCGTCGACCGAGCGAAGAAGAACGCGATCAAATCGGTGCTGGAAACCGGCCAACCCGGCCTGCGCATCCAGCACCTGCTCGACTCGATCGTCGACGAGTTCGCCGAGAACGAGGACCTGCCCAACACCACCAACCCCGATGACTGGGCGCGGATTTCGGGCAAGAAGGGCGAGCGGATCGTGTACATCCGCACGCTGGTCACCGGCAAGTCGTCGAGCGCGTCGCGTGCCATCGACACCGAGTCCAACCTGGGTCAGTACTTGTAAACATTCGTCGGGCGCACCGACTAACGTCGCCCCGGTGGGGCTACGTTTCGATCCAGATGACGACGACGCTTACCTCGAGTTCCGCGACGCGCTGCTCGACGAACTCCACGTCTGGCTGGCTCCCTCCGAGCCCGAACGGGACGAAGTCGTCTCCGACGTCGCGTTCTTCCTGGACTGGCGCTACCGGGAATCGACCGGTGTGCTCGACGAGTTCACGCCCGCCGAGCTGGCGGAGTTTCTGGTCGACTGGTGCCCGCGCCGGTTGACGGGGCGCACGAATGACGCTGTGAATCTGTGTTATGCGGTCGGCGTCTACGTCGACTTCATGGCGGCCACCGGGCGCCTCGCCGGCGGGGTCGAGCGCGCGGCCCGGCTGCGACGGACGGTCGACGACCTCGCCCCGACCGTGCTCGCGGAGACGCGCGACCCCACCCCGGAGCCGTCCGGGGAGCAAGCTGAGCTTTTCGAGCTGCCGTTCGCGTCCGTACCGCCGCCGATGCGCGACGTGGAGGAAGCCGCGGCCGACGCGGCCTTGCTGGCGAAAGTCACTGCCCTGCGCCACTATCTGGGCCCGGACGGCAAAGAGCTGACGGACGAGGGGAACCTGCAGGCGGCCGACGGCCGCGCGCTGGTTGAATCGCTCGACACCGGCGATTTGCGGTGCCTGAACTTCGTCCTCGACGTCGCCGTCCAGGCCGGCGCGGTCGGCGTGCGGCAGCGTCGGGTGGTTCCGCTCCCGGGCTGGGAGGCGCGCCCGGGCGTTGCGCGGGCGGCGGCGCTGTTCGCCGCGATCCTCGAAGTCGGCCCGCTGAGCTCGCAATGCTCGGGGGACCAGGGGCATTCCGACGAACTGCTGCAGTTGTTCGATGCCGGGATCGTGCACTGGCTGGTGCCGCTGCTCGCCCCCGACGCGGACGAGCAACCTTTCGAGTCCCTCGTGGAATGGGCCGAATTGACGATTGCCCCGCACCTGGAGCAGCACCGGCCCGACGACGCGGACGAGGTCGAAGCCTTCACCGAGGAGGGCGTCGCACGCGTCTTGCACACCCTCGAGGACGCCGGTGTCGCGCGGTGGACCGACGGGGTCGAATCACCACGACCGTTCGGCCCCGGCTATGGGACCGGCGGCAGCGTGTCGCTGACCGCCCTCGGCCGTCACCTGCTGCCCGATTACCTCGAAGGTGCGGGGTACGCACCGCGGCGCGACTCGGTCGCCGAGGGCGGCGGCGCCGCGTTGATCGACGCGATGCTGGCGGCGGACGATGCGCAGCGCGAGTCCTTGGTGGCCGGGTGGCAGGCCGACCGTCCGGTTGTCGAGCGGGTGCGCATGCTCACCGAGGCCGTCGCGGAGGCGCCCAGCGCCGCGAGCCGGCTGATGGGCTTTGTCGCGCTGCACATGTTCGACATTGATGTGGTCGAGCCGCTGGTTCGCCAGTTGTTGGACACGCCGGTTGCCGGACACGCGGCGCTGTGGTTGATGTCGGTTGACCGCGCTGACGCCGAGACCCTGGGCAGCTTCGTCGATACCGCGGTGCTCGTCGACGTGCTCGCCGGCAGCGTGGACGACCCCAAGGAGCTCTGCACCCTTTTCGGCGCTGCACAGGAACCGTTGCGGCTGCTGGAAAACATGTGGCGGCACCCGGCTCCCGAGACGGCGCCGGTCCTCGATGCGCTCGGCCGGCACCTGCCGGACCGGACCCTGGCCAAGGCCGCGCGGAAGGCCGCGGTACGCCACCGCAGCTGGATCGCGAATCGCCCCTAGCTCACGTCTCGAGCGAGTAGCTGTTGGTCAGGTTGTCCTGCAGCACCTGGGCGGCCTCGGTTCTGGTGTCCACTCGCAACTCGTCGGTGAGCACCCGCGGCTGGTAGTTCCACCCGTCCGGCAGGTCGAGCCGGGCAGCCAGCCCGGGCAGGTCTTCGCGCTTCAGGTTCGGGTCGGCGACCTGGCTCCACGTCTGCATGACCCAGCGCTTGCCGTGGGGGTCGATGAGCTCGTAGACCTCTTCGCCGGCGTTGAAGACGAACACCGTATGCCGGCTCACCTTGTTTACGGTGAACGGCGACGGGTTCATCGAGGACAGCAGGACGGTCGCCTGCTGGATCATTTCGATGCCGCCGAACGTCTTCGTCACCCGCGGGCCCTGCTGTTCCTTCTCGATGGAGTTCATCAGCCAATAGCGGGGGCCGTTGAGCAGCGCTGCGGCGGCGCCGTTTTCGGCGGCGATCGCCTGCGGGTCCAACGCCGACCACAGCTCGGCCGGACAGTCGTTGAGCGGGAAGCTGTTGTAGACCGTGGCCTGCGGGCCCGCCTCGCCGGGGGTCACGAGAAGCACTTCGCCGTAACGCTTTCCAGCCAGGTCGGTCATCCGTGTGAAATTAATCACTGGCGGTGGTGGCGTCAACTGCACACGCCGTCGCCGCCACCGCGCCGCGGTAGCGGTTGCGCGCGATCAGCGTCGCGTGCAGGTCCTCGATCAGCGGATCGAGGAACGTGGAGCGGTATTCGGCGTCGCCGGCCGCGCGGGCGCTGATGTACATGAACGTCAGCGCGCCGAGGAACAGGGTCATGTGGATCAGCGAATCCGGAACCGGCAGCGTGAATCCCAGCACCGTCGCGGTGCTCGTGTAGGTGTGGGTCCATTCGTTCAGCAGCGACGGCGTGAGCACGATCAGCCCCAGGACCAAGTAGATGGCGGCGGTGACCACCGCGACCACCAGGATTTGCGCCATCTGCGAGGCGGCCAGCACGAAGACGACGTTGAGGCGTTCGGCGCGGGTCAGCGGCGCGCAGTCGGGGGTATCGGGCATGTCCGCAAAGGGCGTGTCGGCAAGCCGTTCACTGTCTTTGGGCAACACCGCCATCGTCGACCGCAGCGCCGGCCTGGCCCGTTCCCACGTCGCGGAGACGACGAAGGCCACGGCGATCGAGAGCAGAAAGGCGATCGCCAGCCCCAGCCGTTGCCCGCTGATCGTCTTGGCCATGATCCACACGTAGGTGTTGAAGAACACCAACGCGGTCAGCAGCACCACCGGCAGCGCGCGAACGACCAAGGCCCCCACGGTGGCAAGGTGCGACAGCATCATGCGCACCGCCCACCCGACGACGGACCCGACGCCGCAACCGGTCAGGATCAGCACCGCGGCCACAACGACGGCCTCCTGAATCAGTTCGGTGGGCCCGCCGACGGTGATCCCGACGCATGCCACGACGATCACCGCGACGGTCGACACGGCCGCGCGGGTCCGGCCGCGTCGTGACCGCGACACCAGCCAGCCGACGAGGGCCATCAGCGGAAGCGCGAGACCGAGGATCCCCAGCACGACCAATTGCGGGGTCGTCGGCTCCCCGGTGATCTCGACGTCGTGGCCGCCGGTGATCAGGTAGATCGGCAGGATGCAGGCCTGCAAAGTCCCGTAGGCGGCCAGCGCGGGGGCCGACCTCGGCCAGAGCCGTCGCCATCGGGACCGCCTGGTCAGCACCGACGGCAAACCGCGTTCGAGGAACCAGCTTTCGGCCCCATACCCAGGCGAAGCGCTCGCCGTCCCCGCCGACCGGCGCAGAGAAGGGCTCATGCGGGCTCACCCTAGTGGCGATCGGGCCGCGCGATGGCCGTTACCGCGCCGAATTCGGACCCCCAGATCACCCCGCCGAGCGGGCCGCATCGTCGTCGGGCCTATCTTGAAGTAATGCAAAGGATTATCGGGACGGAGGTCGAGTACGGCATCTCGTCGCCGTCGGACCCGACCGCCAACCCGATCCTCACCTCGACGCAGGCGGTGCTGGCCTACGCGGCCGCCGCCGGAATCCAGCGCGCCAAGCGGACCCGCTGGGACTACGAGGTGGAATCGCCGCTGCGCGACGCCCGCGGTTTTGACCTGAGCCGCTCGGCCGGTCCGCCCCCGGTGGTCGACGCCGACGAGGTCGGCGCGGCCAACATGATCTTGACCAACGGGGCCAGGCTCTACGTCGACCACGCGCACCCGGAGTACTCCGCGCCCGAGTGCACCGACCCGCTGGACGCGGTGATCTGGGACAAGGCGGGCGAGCGCGTGATGGAGGCCGCCGCCCGGCACGTCGCCAGCGTGCCCGGGGCCGCCAAGCTGCAGCTTTACAAGAACAACGTGGACGGCAAGGGCGCCTCGTACGGGTCGCACGAGAACTACCTGATGTCGCGCCAGACGCCGTTTTCGGCGATCATCGCCGGGCTGACGCCGTTCCTGGTGTCCCGCCAGGTGGTCACGGGCTCGGGCCGGGTCGGCATCGGGCCCGCCGGTGACGAGCCGGGCTTCCAGCTGTCGCAGCGCTCGGATTACATCGAGGTCGAGGTCGGGCTGGAGACCACGCTCAAGCGCGGCATCATCAACACCCGCGACGAACCCCATGCCGACGCCGACCGGTACCGCCGGCTGCACGTGATCATCGGCGACGCCAACCTCGCCGAGACGTCGACGTATCTGAAGCTGGGCACCACGGCGCTGGTGCTCGATCTGATCGAAGAGGGCCCCGCGCACGGGATCGACCTGAGCGACCTGGCGTTGGCCCGCCCGGTCCACGCCGTGCACGCGATCAGCCGCGATCCGTCGCTGCGCGTCGCGGTGGCCCTGGCCGACGGCCGCGAGCTGACCGCCCTTGCGCTGCAACGGATTTACCTCGACCGGGTGGCCAAGCTGGTCGACGGCCGCGACCCCGATCCCCGCGCGGCCGACATCGTCGAGACCTGGGCCGACGTGCTCGACAAGCTCGAGCGCGACCCGATGGACTGCGCCGAGCTGCTGGACTGGCCGGCCAAGTTGCGGCTGCTCGAGGGTTTCCGGCAGCGCGAGAACCTGAACTGGTCGGCGCCGCGGCTGCACCTGGTCGACCTGCAATACTCCGACGTCCGGCTGGACAAGGGCCTGTACAACCGGCTGGTCGCGCGGGGTTCGATGAAGCGCCTCGTCTCCGAGCACCAGGTGCTCGACGCCGTCGACAATCCGCCGACGGACACGCGCGCCTACTTCCGCGGGGAATGCCTGCGCCGGTTCGGCGCCGACATCGCCGCGGCCAGCTGGGACTCGGTGATTTTCGACCTGGGCGGGGATTCGCTGGTGCGCATTCCCACGCTGGAGCCGCTGCGCGGCTCCAAGGCCCACGTCGGGGCGTTATTGGACTCCGTGGACAGCGCGGTGGAACTGGTGGAACAACTGACCAGCTAACCCGCCCGGCGACGATGCAGGCCGGCACGGCCTGAGGAGGAGCCGGGCAGGGGCCCGAGTTGGATCGGGCAACGTCGGCGTTGACCGGTACTGTAGAGAAGACCAGGCGGGCGTGTGACTTGGCTTTACACCTGCCGATGACCTAGCAGGAGGCGGCGATGGCTCAGGAGCAGACCAAGCGCGGTGGTGGCGGCGGCGATGAAGACGACTTCGCCGACGGCACGGCCGCGGGCCAGGAGCGTCGCGAGAAGTTAGCCGAAGACACCGACGACCTGCTCGACGAGATTGACGACGTCCTTGAGGAAAACGCCGAGGATTTTGTCCGCGCGTATGTCCAAAAGGGCGGACAGTGACCTGGCCTTTTACCGATCGCCTGCCCACTAACTCCCCACTTCCCGGGAACCCGGCCATAGACCTGTCGTCGTTTGCCGACCTCCTGCGCCGTCAGGCGCCGGAGTTGCTGCCCGCAAGCCTCAGCGGCGGCGCGCAAGCCGTCGCCGCGGGCGGACAGCTGCCGCACGGGACGACGATCGTCGCGTTGAAATACCCCGGCGGCGTCGTCATCGCGGGTGACCGGCGCTCCACGCAGGGCAACATGATCGCCGGGCGGGACGTCAAGAAGGTGTACATCACCGACGACTACACCGCGACCGGCATCGCCGGCACCGCCGCGATCGCCGTCGAGTTCGCCCGCCTGTACGCGGTGGAGCTCGAGCACTACGAGAAGCTCGAGGGCGTGCCGCTCACCTTCGCCGGCAAGGTCAACCGGCTGGCGATCATGGTGCGCGGCAACCTGGCCGCGGCGATGCAGGGGCTGGTGGCCCTGCCGCTGCTTGCGGGCTACGACATCCAGGCGCCGGACCCCGAAAGCGCGGGCCGCATCGTCTCGTTCGACGCCGCCGGCGGCTGGAACATCGAGGAAGAGGGCTACCAGGCGGTGGGCTCCGGCTCGATCTTCGCCAAGTCGTCGATGAAGAAGTTGTACTCCCAAGTCAGCGACGTCGATTCGGCGGTGCGCGTGGCGGTGGAGTCGCTGTACGACGCCGCCGACGACGACTCCGCCACCGGCGGGCCGGATCTCGTCCGCGGCATCTACCCGACCGCGGTCACCATCGGCGCCGAGGGCGCGGCCGAGGTGCCGGAGAGCCGCATCGCCGAGCTGGCCCGCGAGGTCATCGAAAGCCGTTCGCGCGCAGATACTTTCGGTCCGGACGCCGAACCGCGGGGGGATAAGTGAGCTTCCCTTATTTCATTTCGCCCGAACAGGCGATGCGCGAGCGCAGCGAGCTCGCGCGCAAGGGCATCGCGCGGGGCCGCAGCGTGGTGGCGCTGGCCTACGCCGATGGCGTGCTGTTCGTCGCCGAGAACCCCTCGCGGTCGCTGCAGAAGATCAGCGAGCTCTACGATCGCGTCGGGTTCGCGGCCGCCGGCAAGTTCAACGAGTTCGACAATTTGCGCAGGGGCGGAATCCAATTCGCCGACACCCGCGGCTACGCCTACGACCGCCGCGACGTGACCGGCAGGCAGCTGGCCAACGTCTATGCGCAGACCCTGGGCACCATCTTCACCGAGCAGGCCAAGCCCTACGAGGTCGAGTTGTGCGTCGCCGAGGTGGCCCACTACGGGGAGACGAAACCGCCTGAGCTGTACCGGATCCTGTACGACGGGTCGATCGCCGACGAGCCGCACTTCGTGGTGATGGGCGGCACCACCGAGCCGATCGCCACCGCGCTCAAGGAGTCGTACGCCGAAAACGCCGACCTTCGCCAGGCTTTGGGGATCGCCGTGGCGGCGCTGCGGAAGGGCAGCGCGGAGGCGTCCAACGGCGACCAGCCGTCCATCGACGTGAGCAGCCTGGAGGTCGCCATCCTGGACGCCAACCGGCCCCGGCGGGCGTTCCGGCGGATCAACAGGCCCGCCCTGGAAAGCATGCTGGCCGAGCTGGATTCCAAGGGCTCGAAGTCGAAGCGCAAAGCCCCGGAGTCGGGCGAGAAACCCGAAGCCTAGGTCGCCCCGGCGCGCTGGGGCTGATGGTGCTCGTGGGACCGGTGGGCTTCGGCGTCGACCCCGCCGGCGGGATCCGATCCGACCAATAACATCCGTGGGCGCGGCTTGCTCACATTCCCGGTCGCACAACCAGTACCCTCGATTACGTGCAGCGACGAATCATGGGCATCGAGACCGAGTTCGGTGTCACCTGCACGTTCCACGGCCATCGTCGCCTGTCTCCGGACGAAGTCGCCCGCTATCTGTTCCGGCGGGTGGTGTCGTGGGGCCGCAGCTCCAACGTTTTCTTGCGCAACGGCGCCCGGCTCTACCTCGACGTCGGCAGCCATCCTGAGTACGCCACGGCCGAGTGCGACAGCCTGGTGCAGCTGGTCACCCACGACCGGGCCGGCGAGTGGGTGCTCGAGGACCTGCTCGTCGACGCCGAGCAGCGCCTCGCCGACGAGGGCATCGGCGGCGACATCTACCTGTTCAAGAACAACACCGACTCGGCCGGCAACTCCTACGGCTGCCACGAGAACTACCTGATCGTGCGGGCCGGCGAGTTCTCCCGGATCTCCGATGTGCTGCTGCCGTTCCTGGTCACCCGCCAGCTGATCTGCGGGGCCGGCAAGGTGCTGCAGACCCCCAAGGCCGCGACGTTCTGCCTTTCCCAACGCGCCGAGCACATCTGGGAGGGCGTGTCGTCGGCCACCACGCGCAGCCGCCCGATCATCAACACCCGCGACGAGCCGCACGCCGACGCCGAGAAATACCGTCGGCTGCACGTCATCGTCGGCGACTCCAACATGTGCGAGACCACGACCATGCTCAAGGTCGGCACCGCCGCGCTGGTCCTGGAGATGATCGAGGCCGGCGTCCCGTTCCGGGACTTCTCGCTGGACAACCCGATCCGCGCCATCCGCGAGGTCAGCCACGACATCACCGGCCGCCGGCCGGTCCGGCTGGCGGGCGGGCGGCAGGCCAGCGCCCTGGACATCCAGCGCGAGTACTACAGCCGCGCCGTCGAGCACCTGCAGACGCGGGAACCCAACGCGCAGATCGAGCAGGTCGTGGACCTGTGGGGCCGCCAGCTGGACGCCGTCGAGAGCCAGGACTTCGCCAAGGTGGACACCGAGATCGACTGGGTGATCAAGCGCAAGCTGTTCCAGCGCTACCAGGACCGCTACAGCATGGAGCTGTCCGACCCGAAGATCGCCCAGCTGGACCTGGCCTACCACGACATCAAGCGCGGCCGCGGCGTCTTCGACCTGCTGCAGCGCAAGGGCCTGGCCGCGCGGGTGACCACCGACGAGGACATCGCCGAGGCCGTCGACCACCCGCCGCAGACCACCCGCGCCCGGCTGCGCGGGGAGTTCATCAGCGCCGCGCAGGCCGCCGGCCGCGACTTCACCGTCGACTGGGTGCACCTCAAGCTCAACGACCAGGCGCAGCGCACGGTGCTGTGCAAGGACCCGTTCCGGGCCGTCGACGAGCGGGTCAAGCGGCTGATCGCCAGCATGTAGGCGCGCCCGCCCGGCGCGCGTGCGGGCCGCGGCTCATCGAATAACCTGGTACAAATGGCGATCTCGAAAGTCGAGCGGTTGGTCAACCTCGTCATCGCTCTGCTGTCCACCCGCGGCTACATCACCGCCGAAAAGATCAGGTCCAGCGTCGCCGGCTACTCCGACAGCCCCAGCGCGGAGGCGTTCTCGCGGATGTTCGAGCGCGACAAGAACGAATTGCGCGACCTCGGCATCCCCCTCGAGGTCGGCCGCGTGTCGGTCACCGATCCCACCGAGGGCTACCGGATCAACCGCGACGCCTACGCGCTGCCCCCGGTCGGGCTGACCCCGGACGAGGCGGCCGCGGTGGCCGTCGCCACGCAGCTGTGGGAGTCGCCCGAGCTGATCACCGCCACCCAGGGCGCGTTGCTCAAGCTGCGCGCCGCCGGCGTGGACGTCGATCCGGACGCGCCGGTCGCCATCGCGTCCCCGGCCGGGGTGCCGGGCCTGCGGGGGTCGGAGCACGTCCTCGGGATCCTGTTGTCCGCCATCGACTCCCGCCAGGCGGTGCAGTTCCCGCACCGGCCGTCGCGGGCCGAGCCCTACACCACGCGCACCGTCGAGCCGTGGGGCGTCGTCACCGAGAAGGGCCGCTGGTATCTGGTCGGCCACGACCGCGACCGCGACGCCACCCGCACCTTCCGGCTGTCCCGCATCGGCGCGGAGGTGGCGCCGATCGGCCCGCCCGGCGCGGTCACCGTGCCCGACGGCGTGGACCTGCGCAAGATTGTGGCGCAGACGGTCACCGAGTGGCCGGGCGGGGGACGGGCCCGGGTCTGGGTCGCCGACGGGCGGGCCACCGCCCTGCGGCGCGCCGGACGGTCGATCGGCGCCCGGGAGGTGGCCGGCCGGAGCGGCGAAGTCATCGAACTCGAGATCGCATCCGCCGACCAGCTGGCGCGCGACATCGCCGGCTACGGGCCCGACGCCGTCGCGCTCGAGCCGCAATCCCTGCGCGACGACGTCGTGGCCCGGCTGCGGTCGCACGTGGAGGTGGGCCGCTGATGACCCCCGTATCCACCCGGTTGATCCGGCTGCTCAACATGGTGCCGTACTTCCAGGCCAACCCGAAGGTCACCCGCGCCAAGGCCGCGGCCGACCTGGCGGTGTCCGCCAAGCAGCTGGAGGAGGACCTCAACCAGCTGTGGATGTGCGGCCTGCCCGGCTACTACCCGGGTGACCTCATCGATTTCGAGTTCTCCGGCGACACCATCGAGGTGACCTTCTCGGCGGGCATCGACCGGCCGCTCAAGCTCACCTCGCCGGAGGCGACCGGGCTGCTGGTGGCGCTGCGGGCGCTGGCCGACATCCCGGGCGTGGTCGATCCGGAGGCGGCGCGCAGCGCGATCGCCAAGATCGAGGCGGCCGCCGGCGCGGTCGGGCTGGACACCGCGGTGGCGGCCGTCGAGGAGCCCGCGCCGGTCGAGAGCCGCGCCGCGACCGCGGTGCGCACCGCGGTGCAGTACAAGCACGCGCTGGCGATCGACTACTACTCCGCCTCGCATGACACCCTGACCAGCCGGATCGTCGATCCGATCCGCGTCCTGCTGATCGGCGGGCAGAGCTACCTGGAGGCCTGGTCACGCGAGGCCGAAGGCGTCCGGCTGTTCCGTTTCGACCGGATCGTCGACGCCACCGAGCTGGGCGAACCGGCCGCCCCGCCCGAGCCGGCGCGGCACGCGCCGCCGGACACGTCGTTGTTCGACGGCGATCCGGCGCTGCCGTCGGCCCGGCTGTCGGTGGCGCCGGCGGCCTCCTGGATGTTCGAGTACTACCCGATGCGGGAGGTGCTCGAGCTGGCCGACGGATCGTGCGAGGCCGTCATGACGTATGCGTCCGAGGACTGGATGACGCGCCTGGTGCTGGGCTTCGGGTCGGCCGTGCGGGTGCTTGAACCCGAGTCGCTGGCCCGACGTGTACGGGATGCCGCCGCCGCGGCCCTGGAGTCCTACCAGGTGGCGGCGCGGCCACAGTAGCTGCGGCCGCCGCTGCGGTAGCATCGGGTGGACGTCTGGAGGTAATCAAATTGGGCAGTCTTAGTCCGTGGCACTGGGCGATCCTCGCTGTCGTAGTGATCCTGCTGTTCGGTGCCAAGAAGCTCCCCGATGCCGCGCGCTCGTTGGGCAAGTCGATGCGCATCTTCAAGTCCGAGATGCGCGAAATGCAGACCGAAGGCAAGTCTGAAGCTCCCTCGATCGAGACCCCTCAGCAAGTGCAGTCGCAGCGGGTCGACCCGCCGGCCACCACCGAGCAGGGCCACACCGAAGCGCGCCCGGCGTAGCGGCGTCGCCGCGGTGCCAGAGCGCCACTGACCGACCGCAAACACCGTGAAAGGTTTCAAGGTTTCAGCGCGCACCGCCGGCTTGCTGAAACGGCTCAATCCTCGCAACAGGCGCAGCCGCACCAACCCCGACGCGACGATGTCGCTGGTCGATCACCTGACCGAGCTGCGCACCCGCCTGCTGATCTCGCTGGCCGCGATCCTGCTCACGACGATCTTCGGCTTCGTCTGGTACTCGCATTCGATCTTCGGGCTGGAAAGCCTCGGCGAGTGGCTGCGCCATCCGTACTGTTCGCTGCCGCAGTCGGCGCGGGCGGAGATCAGCGCCAACGGGCAGTGCCGGCTGCTGGCCACCGCCCCGTTCGACCAGTTCATGCTGCGGCTCAAGGTCGGCATGACGGCCGGGATCGTGCTGGCCTGCCCGGTGTGGTTCTACCAGCTGTGGGCGTTCATCACGCCCGGGCTCTACCAGAAGGAGCGCCGCTTCGCGATCGCCTTCGTGGTGCCCGCCGCGGTGCTGTTCGTCGTCGGCGCGGTGCTGGCCTACTTCGTGCTGTCCAAGGCGCTTGGCTTCCTGCTGACCGTCGGCAGCGACGTGCAGGTGACCGCGCTGTCCGGGGACCGCTATTTTGGCTTCCTGATCAACCTGCTGGTGGTGTTCGGGGTCAGCTTCGAGTTCCCGCTGCTGATCGTCATGCTCAACCAGACCGGCATGCTCACCTACCAGAAGCTCAAGTCGTGGCGCCGCGGGCTGATTTTCGGCATGTTCGCCTTCGCGGCGGTGTTCACCCCCGGGTCCGACCCGTTCTCGATGACGGCGCTGGGGGTGGCGCTGTCGGTGCTGCTCGAGTTCGCCATCCAGATCGCGCGGCTGCACGACCGGCGCAAGGCCAAGCGCGAAGCCCAGGTCACGATCCCGGACGACGAGGCGTCGGTCATCGAGGCGCCCGAGCCGATCCCGGAGCCGTCGTTCACCGCCGGGCAACATGACGACGTCACCTAGATGGCGGCCTCGCACGGCAGCGGCGTGACCGAGCTGCCCGAGCTGGCTCGGTTCGCCGCGGAACTGCGCTTTTCCCTCGACGACTTTCAGCGGCGGGCCTGCGCGGCGCTGGAACGCGGCCACGGCGTGCTGGTGTGCGCGCCGACCGGCGCCGGCAAGACGGTGGTCGGCGAATTCGCCGTGCACCTGGCGCTGGCCTCCGGCGGCAAGTGCTTCTACACCACGCCGCTGAAGGCGCTGAGCAACCAGAAGCACACCGACCTGACCGAGCGCTACGGTCGCGACCGGATCGGGCTGCTGACCGGCGACATGTCGGTGAACGGCGACGCGCCCGTCGTGGTGATGACCACCGAGGTGCTGCGCAACATGCTCTACGCGGATTCGCCCGCGCTGCAAGGCCTTTCGTACGTGGTGATGGACGAGGTGCACTTCCTGGCCGACCGGATGCGGGGACCGGTGTGGGAGGAAGTGATCCTGCACCTGCCCGAAGAGGTGCGGGTGGTCAGCCTCTCGGCGACGGTGAGCAACGCCGAGGAGTTCGGCGGGTGGATCCAGACCGTCCGCGGCGACACCACCGTCGTCGTCGACGAACACCGGCCCGTCCCGCTATGGCAACACGTCCTGGTCGGCAAGCGGCTCTTCGACCTGTTCGACTACGACAACGAGGCCGACAAATCGCGGGTCGACCCCGACCTGGTGCGCCACATCGCCCACCGCCGCGAGGCGGACCGGATGTCGGACTGGCAGCCGAAGAGGAGGGGTGCCGGACGCGCTGGTGCCGGGCGGCCGCGCTTCTACCGGCCGCCGGCGCGGCCGGACGTGATTGCGATCCTCGACTCGCAGGGCCTGCTGCCGGCGATCACCTTCGTGTTCTCCCGGGCCGGCTGCGACGCCGCGGTACAGCAGTGCCTGCGCTCGCCGCTGCGGCTGACCACCGAGGAGGAGCGCGCCCAGATCGCCGAGGTGATCGACCACCGCTGCGGCGATCTGGCCGACGCCGACCTGGCGGTGCTCGGCTATTACGAGTGGCGCGAGGGGCTGCTGCGCGGCCTGGCGGCCCACCACGCCGGGATGCTGCCGGCGTTCCGGCACACGGTCGAGGAGCTGTTCACCGCCGGCCTGGTCAAGGCGGTGTTCGCCACCGAGACCCTGGCGCTGGGCATCAACATGCCCGCGCGCACCGTGGTGCTCGAGCGGCTGGTCAAGTTCAACGGCGAGCAGCACGTGCCGCTGACGCCGGGGGAGTACACCCAGCTCACCGGCCGCGCCGGCCGGCGCGGCATCGACGTCGAGGGCCACGCGGTGGTGCTCTGGAACCCCACCGAAGAAACCACCGAACCCGCCGCGGTGGCCGGGCTGGCCTCCACCCGCACGTTCCCGCTGCGCAGTTCGTTCGCCCCGTCGTACAACATGACCATCAACCTGGTGCAGCACATGGGCCCCGAGCAGGCGCACCAGCTCCTCGAGCAGTCGTTCGCTCAATATCAGGCCGACCGCTCCGTCGTCGGCCTGGTCCGCGGCATCGAGCGCGGGCAACGCATCCTCGACGAGATCGCCGCCGAACTCGGCGGGCGCGACGCGCCGATCTTCGAATACGCCCGGCTGCGCGCGCGCATTTCGGAGCTGGAGCGCGCGCAGTCCCGCGCGTCGCGGCTGCAGCGGCGGCAGGCGGCCACCGACGCGCTGGCCGCGCTGCGGCGCGGCGACATCATCACGATCACCCACGGCCGGCGCGGCGGGCTGGCGGTGGTGCTGGAGTCGGCGCGCGACGGCGACGATCCGCGCCCGCTCGTGCTCACCGAAAACCGTTGGGCGGGGCGGATTTCGTCGGCGGACTATTCGGGCGCCACGGCGCCGGTCGGGTCGATGTCGTTGCCCAAGCGCGTCGAACACCGCCAGCCGCGGGTGCGGCGCGATCTGGCGTCGGCGCTGCTGTCGGCCGCCGCCGGGCTGGAGGTTCCGGCCAGGCGCCGCGCCGGTCGCGGGGACGGGGACGGCACGCCGCACGACCCCGAGCTGGCGTCGCTGCGGGCGGAGCTGCGCCGGCATCCCGCCCACAACAGCGCGGGGCTCGAGTCCCGGATGCGGGAGGCCGAGCGCTACCTGCGCATCGAACGCGACAACGCGCAGCTGGAGAAACGGGTCGGCGCCGCCACCAACTCGCTGGCGCGGACGTTCGACCGGATCGTCGGGCTGCTCACCGAGCGTGGCTTCATCGAAGGCCCGGCGACCGATCCCCACGTCACTGGCGACGGCCGGCTGCTGGCCCGCATCTACAGCGAGAGCGACCTGTTGGTCGCCGAATGCCTGCGCTCCGGCACGTGGTCGGGGCTGAAACCCGCCGAGCTGGCCGCGGTGGTCTCGGCGGTGCTGTACGAGTCGCGCGGCGGTGACGGCGCCGGCGGCGCCCTGGCGGCCGAGGTTCCCACGCAGCGGCTGCGGCAGGCGCTGCAGCAGACGTCGCGGTTGTCGACCGCGCTGCGCGCCGACGAGCAGGCGCACCGGATTTCCCCGAGCCGCGAACCCGACGACGGCTTCGTCAACGTCATCTACCGGTGGGCCAGGACCGGGGATCTGACCGCCGCGCTGGCCGTCGCCGACATCCAGGGTGTCGGCTCGCCGCTGTCGGCGGGGGACTTCGTGCGCTGGTGCCGCCAGGTGCTGGACCTGTTGGACCAGGTGCGCAACGCCGCCCCGGATCCGGAGCTTCGCGCCGCCGCCAAGCGCGCCATCGACGACGTTCGGCGCGGCGTCGTCGCAGTTGACGCCGGGTAGGCTAGGCCCGAGCTACCGTTACAGGGCGCTAATAACGCGAGACACAAGGGAACTGAGGAGAGACGATGAGCGGACCGCAGGGATCGGAGCCGGGCCACGAGTGGCAGCCGCCCGGCCAGACCGGCGATCAGTCCTCGGAGCCTACGCAGGTCGGATCGCCCTGGCAGCAGCAGCCGGGCCAGGACGCCACGTGGCAGGCCCCGGCCTACACGCCGGCCACCCCGCCCGCCGAGTATCCGCAGTACCAACAGCCGACCGAGCAGGCCTACCCGCAGCAGTACCCCCAGCAGCAGCCCGGGTACGGCCAACCCGGCCAGTACGGGGCGCAGCCGCCCCAGTACGCCCAGCCCGGCCAGTACGGCCAGCCCGGGCAGTACGCCCAGCCGGGCCAGTACGGCCAGCCCGGTCAATACGGTCAGCCCGGTCAACCCGGCCAGTACGGTCAGCCGGGCCAGTACGGTCAGCCCGGGCAATACCCGCAGCAGTACCCGCCCTACCAGCAGCCCGCGAAGAAGCGCTCGACGGCGCTGATCGGCGGCATCGCCGCCGCGATCGCCCTGCTGGTCGTCGCGGTCGTGCTGGTGCTCGGGTTCTGGGAGCCCGGGTTTTTCGTCACCACCAAGCTGGACGTCAACAAGGCCCAGGCCGGTGTCCAGCAGATCCTCACCGACGAGACCAACGGCTACGGCGCCAAGAACGTCAAAGACGTCTCCTGCAACCACGGCCAGGACCCGGTCGTCAAGAAGGGCGGCACTTTCGACTGCGACGTCAGCATCGACGGCGCCAAGAAGCACGTCACCGTGACCTTCCAGGACAACAAGGGCACCTACGAGGTCGGCCGGCCGCAGTAGCGGTCAGCCGGGCAGCGCGTCGAGCGCCTTCTGCAGGCGGGCAATCGGCGAGCCGACGCCCAGCTCGGTCGCCAGCTTGGCGGTGCGTTTCGGGTGGGCGGCCGCCAGCGGCAGGGCGTCGGTGGGTGTCGACAGCGTGATCGGCGCGTCGGTGGCCACCCGCACCACTCGCTCGGCGGCCTCGATGTAGTCCGTCGCGGCCAGCAATTTGCTCCGTAAACCCTTGGCCATCTTGGACTTTGGGTCCTGTGCGGCGGCCAGGATTTGATCCAGCGAGCCGTGTTGGGCCAGCAGGGTCGCCGCCGTCTTCTCACCGATGCCGGGCACCCCGGGCAGCCCGTCGGACGGGTCGCCGCGCAACAGCGCCAGTTCGGCGTAGGCCGCGCCCGCGCGTTCGCGGGGCACGCCGTATGTCTCGGCCACCTCGGCCGGCCCGAACAGTGTGGCCTTGGTCAGCCCGCGGCCCAGGTAGAGCACCCGAACGGGGACGGGATCGTCGGCCACCACCTGCAGCAGGTCGCGGTCGCCGCTGACCACGACGACCGGGTCGATGCGCTCCTGCGCGGCCAGGGTGCCCAGCACGTCGTCGGCCTCGAACCCTTCGGCGCCCGCCGTCGGGATCCCGAACGCGTCCAGCAGCTCCATGATCATGTCGATCTGGGGTGTCAGGTCGTCGGGCACTTCCTCGATGTCGGGCTCGCCGGCCGGCTCGGGTTCGGCGACCCGGTGCGCCTTGTACGACGGGATGAGGTCCACCCGGAATTGCGGTCGCCAATCGAGGTCCAGGCACACCGCCAGCCGGGTCGGCCGCTGTTGGGTGATCACGACGGCCATCGAGTCGAGGAACCCGCGCACGGCGTTGACGGGCCGGCCGTCGGGGGAGGTGATCGACGACGGCACCCCGAAATACGAGCGGAACCACATGCTGGCGCCGTCGAGCAGCACGAGTGGTGCGGGCATGCCGATTATCTTGTCATGGCGCCCAGCGTGGAGTTGTTGCCGACATATCGCGGAAATCGCCACCACAAGTCGACGTTCGGCGCAGCGGTTAGCCTGGCTGCCATGGATTCCCACCGATTCGACGCCGGCGTGTACGCGCGCCGGCTCGCCGCCGCGGCCGCGGCGACCGCCGACGCGGGGCTGGCCGGCCTGGTGATCACCCCGGGCTACGACCTGCGCTACCTCGTCGGCTCGCGCGCGCAGACCCTCGAACGGCTCACCGCGCTGGTGCTACCGGCCTCCGGTGACCCGACGGTCGTGGTGCCCCGGCTCGAGCTGGCCGCCCTCAAGGGATCGGCCGTTGCGGAACTGGGCCTGGCCGTGCGGGATTGGGTCGACGGTGACGACCCCTACCGCCTCGTGGGCGCGGCCTTGGGCGGCGGGCCCGCCGCGACGGCCGTCACCGATTCCATGCCCGCGCTGCACCTGCTGCCGCTGGCCGAGGTGCTCGGCGTGCTGCCGGTGCTGGCCACCGACCTGCTACGCGAGCTGCGGATGGCCAAGGAGGAATGCGAGATCGACGCGCTGCGCAAGGCCGGCGCGGCCATCGACCGGGTGCACGCGCGGGTCCCGGAGTTTTTGCGTCCGGGCCGCACCGAGGCCGACGTCGCCGCCGACATCGCCGAAGCGATTGTGGCCGAAGGGCATTCGGAGGTGGCGTTCATCATCGTCGGGTCCGGACCGCACGCCGCCGACCCGCATCACGGCTACTCGGATCGGGAGCTGCAGGCGGGCGACATCGTCGTCGTCGACATCGGCGGCGCGTATGAGCCCGGCTACCACTCCGACTCGACCCGCACGTACAGCATCGGCGAGCCCGCACCCGATGTGGCGCAACAGTATTCGGTGCTACAACGGGCGCAGCGCGCGGCCCTGGAGGCCGTCCGTCCCGGCGTGACCGCCGAGCAGGTCGACGCCGCCGCCCGCGACGTGCTGGCCGAGGCCGGGCTCGCGGAGTATTTCGTGCACCGCACCGGACACGGCATCGGGCTGTCGGTGCATGAGGAGCCGTACATCGTCGCCGGCAACGACCTCCCGCTGGCCGCGGGCATGGCGTTTTCCATCGAGCCCGGCATCTACTTTCCCGGCCGCTGGGGCGCCCGGATCGAGGACATCGTCGTCGTCACCGACGACGGCGCCCTGGCCGTCAACAACCGGCCGCACGAACTGGTCGTGGTGCCCGCGTCCTAGCAGGGATGACGGCCCCTCCGCGTACGTTGGGGCACGTGTCGATCCTGGACCTCACGCTGCTGCCGCTGCGCATCGCGCGTCACGTCGCCGACGCGGTGCTGCACCCCGTCCCTCCCGCCCC
>NZ_LQPM01000033.1 GCF_002101815.1 Mycobacterium paraense
CTAGCTGTACTCGGTCATCAGGTTGGTCGCAGTCGGCTGATCGGGGGTCGTCCTGCGAGTGCGCTGTGGCGTCGTCGAGTGTTGTAGAGCTCAAGCCAGGGTGCAAGGGCGCAAGCCCGCTCGGTGTTGGAGGCGAAGACCTGGTGGTAGGCCCATTCGGTTTGCAGGGTGCGGTTGAACCTTTCGACCTTGCCGTTTTGCCATGGGCAGTGTGGCTTGATGAACTTGTGCGTAGCTCCCAGGTGGGCGATAGCGGTGGCCACCTGGGTCGATCGGCGATAACTGAAGTGGTTGTCGGTGATCACTCGCTCGATACGCGAAATACCGTGTGCGGCAAAGTAGGCGGCAGCTCGGGTGATAAAGCCCGCGCAGGTGGGACCCTTCTCGTCGGGCAGGATCTCTGAGTACGCCAGCCGACTGTGGTCATCGACCATCGAATGGATGAAGTCATAGCCGATGCCACGGCCACGGACTTCTTCGCTGCGCCCATGGGCTCGCCACCCGCCACCGTCAGGGATGCGGCCGAGCTTTTTGACATCGACGTGCACCAATTCACCAGGACGAGCCCGCTCGTAGCGCACCGCGGTGGTCTTCGACGCCTTGATCAGCACGCCGGTCATCGGGTCGCAGTCGCGCAGATAGGGTTCGCCGCGCCGGCGCAGGATGCGCCCCACGGTGCGGGCCGGGATGCCCAGCTCAGGTCCCAGCCAGTCCTGGCCTCGGCGGTGGGCGCGGCGAGCCGCTATGACCTGCTGCTCAACTTCGGGGGCCGTGCGCCGCGGTGAACGGTGCGGACGCGAGCAGCGATCCTGCAATCCAGACTCGCCTTCCGCGGCATGGCGGCTGACCCAGGTATGCACGCACTTACGCGAGATCCCCATCGCTTGCGCGATCTGGGCCTGCTTCCACCCGGCCTTATGGCGCTGCACGATCAGCAGTCGACCCTGAAACGTCGTACGGGCATTACGGTGAGACACGAGAACCTCCGGACGGTGATGGGCCTTAGACAAGCCACACCCCACCCGGGGGTTCTCCTCACATCAAGCCGACACGCCTGCTACCAACGTCCTGACCGAGTACA
>NZ_LQPM01000034.1 GCF_002101815.1 Mycobacterium paraense
GTGTCGGGGCGGCGGTGGGCGCGGCGGCGGGCGACGGGCGGTGGGATTGGGTGAGCCGGTCGCCCGCCCAGACGCCACCCGCGATCAGTAGGGCGACGCCGGCCAGGGCGGGCACCAGGACGGCGGGGCGCCGGCTCCACCGCCTCTTCGGGCGCAGCGGCGCGGTGGGCGCGGCGACGCCGAACGAGGGCTGGGTGATCTCGTTGTCGGGGCGCGGCGGAATCTGCCCGGCGTATGCGTAACCCGGGCCCGCCTGCTGGCCGAGGTGGGCGGCGAACTCCCCGCAGCTGCCGAATCGGTGCGACGGCTCCTTGGCCATCGCGGTGGCGAACACCGCGTCGAGCGCGGCGAGCTCCGGCCGCCGCGCACCGAGGGAGGGCGGCGCGGCGTTGACGTGCTGGCTGATCACCACGGCGGGATTGGAATCGACGTAGGGCGCCGCGCCGGTCAGCAGGTGAAAAGCCGTGCACGCCAACGCATATTGGTCGGCGCGCCCGTCGATCGGCTCGCCCTTGAGCTGCTCGGGCGCCGCGTAGGCCGCCGTGCCCACCGTCATGTTGGTCGCGGTCAGCCCGGTGGCGTCCTCGATGCGCCGGGCGATGCCGAAGTCGGCCAGAAAGACCCGCCGCTCCTGGCCGTCGGGTTCGGTCAACAGAATGTTGGCGGGCTTGACGTCGCGGTGCAGCAGCCCGCGATGGTGGGCGTAGTCCAGCGCCGAGGCGACCGCGGAGATGATGGACACCACCTCGTCGAGCGGCATTCCCCCGGGGCTGTTTTCGAGCAGCTGCCGGCCCGCGTCGATGCCGGGCACGTAGGCCATCGCGATCCAGAAGTGGCCGTCCTCCTCGCCGCGGTCGTGGACGCGCACGATGTTCGGGTGTGACAACCCGGCGGCCAGGTCGGCCTCGCGCACGAAGCGGGCGCGGAACTCCGCGTCGGCGGTCAGCTCCGGCGGCAGCACCTTCAGCGCGTCCTCGCGCGGCAGCCGGGGGTGCGCCGCCAGGTACACCTGGCCCATGCCACCCGAGCCCAGCAGCCGTCGGATCGTGTATCCGGCAAACACCTGGCCGACCTCGAGCGACATGGCCAGATCGTAAGTCCTGTCTTCGGGGGTTTTGGGCACTTCCGATCCTTTCGGCCAAAGGGCTATCGCCCGTCAGCAGAAAGGTTGCGGCACCGAACTTGCCAGATCTTGGTGAAGTCCTTGCGGAATTCTTGCGCTGCGTCCGAGGATCGCCGGGCGTGGGGGCCGCGGATCACCGCCGCGTGCGCGGCCGGCCCCCACACCCGACGACGTCTGTCACAGGATGTAGAGCATCTCCTGGTAGGTGGGAAGCGGCCACAGGTCGTCGGCCACAACGCTTTCCAGCGTATCGACGGCCGCGCGCACGGCTTCCATCGCCGGCAGCAGCGCCTGCTGGGCGTGCGTGGCCTCTTCGAGGGCCGACCCAGCCGAGTGATCCGACAGCGCGGACTTCAGCGCCGTCAATGCCGCGGACAAATCGGCGAGCGGAGCCGAAACCCCTTCCAATGCGGCCATACTCGGCTCCACGCCGGCCTTCTTCAGGGCCGCGACGTTCTGCGCGAGCTCGGTCTGGTAGCGGATCGCGGCCGGCAGGATGACCGTCGTCCCGATCTCGAGCGCGAGCTTCGCCTCGACCGCGATGGTCAGCGCGTACTGCTCCAGGCGGACCTCGTAGCGGCTGTGCAGCTCGCGGTGGTTGAAAACGCCGTACTTCTCGAAGAGTTCGATCGATTCCGGCTTGATCAGCTCGGGGATCGCGTCAAGCGTGGTCTTCAGGTTCGGCAGGCCCCGCTCGGCCGCCTCGATCTGCCAGTTCTCCGAATACCCGTCCCCGTTGAACACCACCGCGCCGTGTTCGGTGATGACGTCGGTGAGCAGCTTCTGGACCGCCGCATCGAAGTCGTCGCCGGCCGCGACGGCTTCCTCGAGGACAGAGGCCAGGTAGTCGAACGAGTCGGCCATGATCGTGTTGAGGACGATCATCGGCACGGCGACGGTCTGCCCGGAGCCGGGAGCCCGGAATTCGAATCGGTTGCCGGTGAACGCGAAGGGGCTGGTGCGGTTGCGGTCGCCGGCATCGGTCGGCAGCGGGGGCAGCGTGTCGACACCGATGATCATGGTGCCCTTGCCCTTCGACGAGGTGGCCGCGCCCTTGGCGATCTGCTCGAACACGTCGGCGAGCTGCTCTCCGAGGAAGATCGAGATGATCGCCGGCGGAGCCTCGTTGGCGCCCAACCGGTGGTCGTTGGTGGCCGACGCGACCGACACCCGGAGCAGCCCGGCGAACTTGTGCACGGCGCGGATCACCGCGGCGCAGAACACCAGGAACTGGGCGTTCTCGTGCGGGGTGTCGCCCGGGACGAGCAGCGAACCCAGTTCGGCGTTGCCGACCGAGAAGTTGACGTGCTTGCCCGAGCCGTTGACACCGGCGAACGGCTTCTCGTGGAACAGGCATTCCATGCCGTGCTTCTTGGCGATCGTCTTGAAGATCGTCATGAGCAGTTGCTGGTGATCGGAGGCGATGTTGGCGCGCTCGAACATCGGGGCGACCTCGAACTGGCCCGGGGCCACCTCGTTGTGGCGGGTTTTAGCGGGGATGCCCAGTTTGAACAGCTCCCGCTCGGTGTCCATCATGAAGCCGAGGACCCGCTCGGGCACCGCGCCGAAGTAGTGGTCGTCGAACTCCTGCCCCTTGGGCGGCTTGGCACCGAACACCGTGCGCCCGGCGTTGACCAGGTCCGGCCGGGCCAGAAAGAAGTGCCGGTCGACCAGGAAGTACTCCTGCTCCGGGCCGCAGAAGGACACGACCTTGTTGAGGTCCTTGTGGCCGAACAGTCTCAGGATGCGCTCGGCGTGGATGCCCATGGCCTGCTGGCTGCGCAGCAGCGGCGTCTTGTAGTCCAGCGCCTCGCCCGTCATCGACACGAAAACCGTTGGGATGCAGAGCGTGTTGCCGTTGGGGTTCTCCAGGATGTAGGCCGGGCTGGTGACGTCCCAGCCGGTGTAGCCGCGCGCTTCGAAGGTGCTGCGCAGCCCACCCGAGGGGAAGCTGGAGGCGTCGGGCTCGCCCTGGATGAGGGTCTTGCCGGCGAACTCTGCGAGCGTCTGCCCGTCCGAGATGGGCTCCAGGAAGCTGTCGTGCTTCTCGGCGGTCAGGCCGGTCATCGGGTAGAACACGTGGGCGTAGTGGGTGGCGCCCTTCTCCAGCGCCCAGTCCTTCATGGCCACCGCCACGGTGTCGGCGACCGCGGGGTCGAGCTTGGCGCCCTTCTCGATGGTCGCCACGACGGACTTGAACACCGACTTGGGCAGCCGCGCCTGCATTTCGGCCTTGGTGAAGACGTTGGAGCCGAAGATCTCGCCCGGCGGCTCGCCGGGCACGAAGCTGATGGCCGGGGGGACATACGCCTCGACGTTGTTGATCGCCTGCAGGCGGACAGCGTTTCCGCTCAATTGAATTCCTATCGCTGAGGGGCCCCACGGTTCCCGTGGCGGACGACGGACGGCCCCACGATAGGAACGTTCGATGGCAAATCTGTTACGCCGGTGTCAACGCTGGGTCCGCGATGGTTGCGATCGCGAGACGCGGGCCGGGTCGCGCCTGCCGCCGGCCAGGCGCAGCGGCAACGACCACCGCACCCCGATCGACGGGCGGCCCTGCAGCCGCACGATGCGCAGGGTGCCGGCGATCAGCACCGCCGCGAGCGGCAGCTCCCCCAGCGCCGCGGTGAGGACCGCCACCGCGAAGTCGCCACGCTTGGCGGTCAGTACGTCGAACCAGGCGTCGCACACGAGCAGAACCCCCGTGGTGAACGCGAACAGCGTCAGCAGGTGGTGCTGGGTGAAGCCGAGCACCGCGGTGGCGATCATGAACGCGAGCAGCAGGACGTCGAAGCCGACCCAGGTCAGCTGCCAATGCTGGGCGGTGTAGCTCTGCGGCAGCGTCATCCCCAGGAAGATGGTCCACGGGATCAACGCGATCGCGGCGCACAGCGCCAGCCATTCGCGGAGCCGGCGGATCTGAACCAACCGCCGCGAACGCATCACGGTGCAATTGAACCAATCGCCGCCCCGACGCGCTCGCCGGGCGGCGGCGCCGGCAATACCCGCAACCCGCGGTCAGGTTTGAGGGCCGCCCCCGCGAGGATCTGCTTGCGCCGCGCCGTCCGTCGACTCGTCCTCGCGCTCGGCGTCGGCCACCGTCAAGGGCAATGCCAGCTCTTCCAGCGGGCGCCGTTCGGCCGCGACGCCCAGCCACAGCTCGATCAGGCCCGCGACGGCCATCACCGCCGCCCCGATAAGGAACGACCACATCACCTGGCCGCGCTGCCCGGAGTTGATCAACTGGCCGAACAGCAGCGGGCCGGTGATGCCGCCGATCGCGGTCCCGACCGCGTAGAAGAACGCGATCGCCAGCGCCCGGGTCTCCATCGGGAAGATCTCGCTGACGGTCAAATAGGCCGCGCTCGCCCCCGCCGAGGCCAAAAAGAAGGCCACCGCGAGGACGGCGATGAACATCCAGGCGCCGCCGGTCCCCGTGACGAACAGCACCGCCAAGACGACGGCCACGGCGGCCGAACCGATATACGTCGCGGTGATCATCGGTTTGCGGCCCACGGTGTCGAACAGGTGCCCGAGGGCCAGCGGGCCGACGAAATTGCTCAGCGCCCAAAGGATGAAGAACAGCGGCACCTTCGCGGACGGGACCCCGTAGAAGCCACTCAGCAGCGTGCCGAGGTTGAACGTGACCCCGTTGTAGAGGAACGCCTGCCCGATGAACAGCGCCAGCCCGAGCACCGCGCGCCGCGGGTACAGCGTGAATGCCACCTTGGCGATCTCGCGAAACGAAATCGTCTCGCGTTGGCGGACTTTGAGCGGGCGGCCGCCCGGCGGCGGCAGCGGTTCGCCGGTGTCGCGCTGCACTTCCCCCTCGATCTCGCCGACGACCCGTTCGGCCTCGTCGGCGCGGCCGTGGATGAACAACCACCGCGGGCTTTCCGGGACGTTGCGCCGGACCAGCAGCACGAAGATGCCGAAGATGGCGCCGACGCCGAAGGCCAGCCGCCACCCGATGTTCGCCGGGAAATTCGAGGTGTCCAGGAGGACCAGCGCGCCGGCGGCGCCCGCCGCCGACCCCAGCCAGTAGGTCCCGTTGATCACCAGGTCCACGCGCCCGCGCACGCGCGCGGGGATCAACTCGTCGATCGCCGAATTGATCGCCGCGTATTCGCCCCCGATGCCGGAGCCGGTGAAGAAGCGCGCGAGGAAGAAATACCAAGGCGCGAACGCGAAAGCGGTCGCGACGGTGGCGGCCAGGTACACCGCCAGGGTCAGGATGAACAGGTTGCGCCGGCCGAAGCGGTCCGTCAGATGACCGAAGAACAACGCGCCCAGGCAGGCCCCGGCGATGTAGAACGCTGCCGCCGTACCGATCTGCGCGGCGTTGAGTCCGATGCCGCTGCCCTTCTCGGTGAGGCGGGACGACACGTTGCCGACCATCGTGACCTCGAGGCCGTCGAGGACCCAGACGCCGCCGAGGCCGATGACCACGCGCCAGTGAAACCGCGACCAGGGCAACCGGTCCAGCCGGGCCGGCACGTGGGTGGTGATGGTTCCGGTTTGCACGCCTGCGCTCATCTGACTCCTATCGGGGTGAGCAGAGAATTACCCACCCAAGCGGTGGGGCAAGCCTCAATCCCGGTCCGGGCGTGACTCCTCGGGGGTCCAGGCCAGCGGCTGGCCGGGCTGGCCCGGGAAAAGGTAGTCGATGAAAGCCGCGGCGGTGGGCTGGGGTTCGTGGTTGGCCAGCCCGGGTCGCTCGTTGGCTTCGATGAATGCGTATTCGGCGCCGGTGACGTCGGGGACGAGCAGGTCGATCCCCGTGACGGGGATGCCGATCGCCTCGGCCGCGGCCACCGCGACGCGACACAGTTCCTGGTTCACCACGGCGGTGACGTCGTGGATGGTGCCGCCCTGATGCAGGTTGGCGGTGCGCCGCACGCGGAGCCGGGTGCCCTGGGGCAGCACGTCATCCAGCGTCCAACCGGCCTCGGCGACGGTCGCCTCGGTGAGGTCGTCGATCGGGATCCTGGACTCGCCACCGGTGGCCGCCGACCGTCGCCGGCTCTCGGCCGCGATCAGGTCGCGGATGCTGTGCTCGCCCGTGCCGATGATCTCCGGCGGCATCCGCAGGGCGGCGGCGACCACCCGGCCGTCGATCACCACGAGCCGCAGGTCGTCGCCGGACACCCGCTCCTCGATCAACACCTCCGGGTAGTGCTGCCGCGCCCGCGTCACGGCCGCGGCCAGCTCGTCGGGCCCCTTCTCCGCGGGCACGCCCACGGTGATGCCCTTGCCCTGCTCGCCGCGGGTCGGTTTGACGACGACCTCCCCCACCTCCTGCAGGAAGGAGTAGTCGCCGTCGTCGAAGGTGGCCAGGCGCGCGCGCGGCACCGTGATGCCCGCCTCGGAGACCAGGCGCCGCGTCAAACGCTTGTCGTCGCAACGGCACATCGCGACCGCCGAGGTGAATTCGGACAGCGATTCGCGGGTGATCACGCTGCGTCCGCCGTGGGTGAGTCGCATCTCGCCCGTCTCGGCGTCGAGGACCTCGACCCAGATCCCGCGGCGCATCGCCTCGTCGGCGATGATCCGCGCGTAGGGGTTGAGATCCTCGACGGTTTCCGGGGGCGCGGTGAACAGCGGCTCGTTGATCGCGTTCTTCCGTTTGATCGCCAGCACCGGAACCCTGACGAAGCCGAGCTTTTCGTAGAGGCCGATGGCCGCGGCGTTGTCGTGCGCCACCGACAGATCCATGTAGGCGCGGCCGGCGCGGCGGAAATGGTCGGCCAGCGCCCGGGTCAGGGCCTCACCCACCCCGGGCAGCGCAGCGGCGGGATCGACGGCCAGTGTCCACAGGCTCGAGCCCTCCTCCGGATCGGAGAAGAGCAGCTCGTGGTCGACGCCCGTCACCGTGCCCACCACGGCGCCGTCGTCGTCCCGCACGGCGACCAGGTAGGTCACCGCCTCCGCGTGCAGGTGGTTGTCCCAGATCGTTTCGACCGGCGCCGGGACCATGCCGCAGCGCACGAACACGCGGTTCATGGCGTCGGCGTCGGCCGCGTCGGCCAGGGTGCGCACGGTCATGCCGATCGGCGACGGCGTGGTGTCCTCATCGTCCGGGTGAAAGCGCAGCCGATAGGTGTGGCTGGGGTCGATGAACAGCTCGGTCGGCGCCCCGGCGACCACCACGTGGGACTCGCGCGCGTAGATGCAGATGTCGCGCCGGCCCGGGACCTCGCGGCGCAGCGTCTCGGCCAGGGTCTCCGCGTCCGCGAAGGTTTGGCCGAAAATGAGACGGCCCCAACCCATTTCGAGCTCGACGTCCTTGGCCATCGCGTCGACCAGCTCGGGGGGCGACGCGTCATGCAGGCCCATCGTGATGGCCTCGGTGTGATCGTGCTCCTCGGACGGGTCGACGGCCGTCATGCGGCCTGCCCGGTCACGCCGTGGCGCTGCAACCACAGCTCCAGCAGGGCGATCTGCCACAGCTCGTTGCCGCGCAGCGGGGTCAGCTTGCCGTTCGGGTCGGCCAGCAGCGCGTCGACCGCCTCGGCGTTGAACAGCCCGCGCTCCTTGGCCACCGGCGCGTACAGGGCATCCCGCACCAGCTCCAGGTAGGGCCCCTCGAGGTGGGTCAACGCGGGAACCGGGAAGTAGCCCTTGGGCCGGTCGATGACCTCCGACGGAATCACCCGTCGCGCAGCCTGTTTCAGGACTCCCTTGCCCTCGTGGGCGATCTTCAGCTCCGGGGGGCACGTCGCGGCCAGTTCGACCAACTCGTGGTCGAGGAAGGGAACCCGGCCCTCCAGCCCCCAGGCCATGGTCATGTTGTCGACCCGCTTGACCGGGTCGTCGACCAGCATCACCGTCGTGTCCAGCCGCAGCGCGCGGTCGATGCCGGTCTCGGCGCCGGCGCGGGCGAAGTGCTCGCTGACGAACCGCTCGCTCGGGTCGCCCTCAGCGAAATAGGCCGGCCCCAACAGGTCCCGGACGCCCAGCGCATCGCGATCGAAGAAGGCGCCGCGGTATTCGGCCACCGCCCCGCGCAGCGTCGCGGCCGCCGGCGAACCCATCGGCGGGTACCAGTGGTAGCCGGCGAACACCTCGTCGGCGCCCTGGCCGGACTGCACCACCTTCACGTGGCGCGCGACTTCCTGGCTGAGCAGGTAGAAGGCCACGCAGTCGTGGCTGACCATCGGCTCGCTCATCGCGCCGATCGCCCCGTCGAGCGCGGGCAGCATCCGGTCGGTGCCGATGCGGATCTGATGGTGGTCGGTGTCGAAGCGCTTGGCGATGATGTCCGACCAGCGGAACTCGTCGCCCTCGACGCCGCCCGCCGACTCGAAGCCGATGGAAAAGGTCGACAGCCCGTGCTGACCGGCCTCGGCGAGCAGCCCGACGATCAGGCTGGAGTCGACGCCGCCGGACAGCAGGCAGCCGACCGGGACGTCGGCGACGAGCCGGCGCTCGACCGCGACGCGCAGCGCGGACAGCACCGCGTCCTCCCAGTCGCGCTCGGACCAGTCGGCACGGTCCTCCCGCCGGCTGAAGTCGGGCGACCAGTAGGTGGTGGTGGTGCGCCGGCCGTCGGGCTCGATGGCGACCAGCGAGCCGGGCGGGACCTTGCGCACGCCGCGCAGGATCGTCAGCGGCGCCGGCACCACCGAGTGGAAGGTCATGTAGTGGTGCAGGGCGACCGGATCGATGCGGGTGTCCACGCCGCCGCCGGCCAGCAGCGCCGGCAGCGTCGAGGCGAACCGGATCCGGTGGGCGTCCTCGGTCAGGTACAGCGGTTTGATGCCGAGCCGGTCGCGGCCGAGCAAAACCCGGCCGCTGTCGCGTTCGACGATCGCGAAGGCGAACATCCCGTGCAGGTGGCTGACGAAGTCGTCGCCCCAGCGGTGGTAGGCCTTGAGCAGGACCTCGGTGTCACTGTGCGAAAAGAACCGGTAGCCGTGCCCGGCGAGCTCGCGCCGCAGTTCCTGGTAGTTGTAGATGCAGCCGTTCCACGCGATCGTGAGGCCCAGTTCGGCGTCGAACATCGGCTGGGCGCCGGCTTCGGTCAGGTCAATGATTCGGAGTCGACGATGACCGAGGGCAGCCCGGCCCTGTGACCAGGCCCCCGCCGCGTCCGGCCCCCTTGGTGCCATCACGGCGGCCATCGCTGACACCGCCGCTAGATCGGGAACCCGGCCGTCGAGTCGAACCTCACCGGTGAGTCCACACACTCCTTTGACCCTACCGGGACCCGTTCCGGCGCGTACAGTGCGGCCGCGGCGATGGGTAGCCACCGCCGATCCGGTTCTTGCGTTTTCGTTTCCCGGATAGGGCCGCAAGCCTTATCGTTTCCTGGACCACAGTTTGCTGGGAGGCTGATGTGGACGGGACGCCGTTCGGCCGGTACCGCTCGACTGCTCCGCTCCACCGACACGCCCGGCCGCGCTGATGCTCACCGAGGACTCGCTGCGGATCCTGGAATGGGATCGGCGGATGCCGCTCAACTTCGACCTGGGCCCGCTGCACGTGCACCTGTACGCGCGATCGGTGTTCTTCATGTGGGTCACCGTGGTGATCCTGGTGGTCGCCGGCGTCGCGGTGCTCGCGTCGCGCAGGCGGGAGCTGATCCGGCGGTGGACGACGTGGGTGATGATCGCGCCGGTGGTCGGGATCCCGATCTGGATCGGCCGGGGAACCACCGCGGCGCTGGCCGCCGCGCTGGCGGTGGTGGCGGTCTTCGAGTACGCGCGCCTGGTCAAACTCGGCAAGGTCGACACGTACCTGCTGCTGGGCCTGGCCGTGCTCTATCCGCTCGCGGCGTGGCTGCACCCGCCGCTGCTGCGCCTGGCGCCGATCATCGTGCTGGCGTGCGCCCTGCCGTCGGTGTTCAGCGGCGACGTCGAGAACGGCGGCAGGCGCACCACGTTCACCGCGTTCGGTTCGGTGTGGATCTGCTGGTCGTTGGCGCACCTGGTGACGCTGTGGTCGGACGCCTACCTGGTGTGCTTCGCGGCGGCGGCCACCGACGTCGCGGCCTGGTGCGGCGGCAAGGGGCTGCGGTTCTTCGGGTGGGCCCGAAAGCCGTTGTCGCCGTTGAGCCCGAACAAGACGGTCGGCGGCCTGGTCGGCGCGGTCATCGGCGCGTTTCTGGTGCTGATGCTGCTGGGGACGGTCACCGTCGGGCTGTGGATCGCAGTGGCGTTCGGCGGCGTGCTGGGCGACCTGGTCGAGTCGATGGTGAAGCGGCAGGCGCAGGTCAAAGACGCCGGCACGTGGCTGCCGGGCTTCGGCGGCCTGCTCGACCGGATCGACTCGCTACTGCTGGTGCTGCCCCTGGCGTACCTGCTGGCGTGACCGGCCGCTCACGCGGCGTACGCCAGCTGCTCGAGCGGCTTCGTCGTGTCGTCGCCCCGGAGGGCCAGCACCTGCGCCCGCAGCTGCGCCGCCGAGGCGGTGTGCGGGTCGACGGGTGCGCCGATGCGCACCTGCATCGGCGCGTGGGAGATGAAGCTGGCCCCCTTGGGGAGCACCTCGGCGGTGCCCAGCACGGCGACCGGAACGATGGGCACGCCGCAGTCGCGCGCCAGGCGCACTGCGCCGGAACGGAATTCGGCGACGCTGCCATCCGCGGAGCGGGTGCCCTCCGGGTAGATGACGACGGTGCGCCCGGCCTTGAGCGCCGGACGCGCCGCCGCCAGCAACTGCGCGTAGGTGTCGGTCCCGGACCGCCGCACCGGCAGCACACCGATCAGCGACGAGGCCACGAAACGGCGCACCGGCACGTCGAACCAGTAGTCCGCGGCCGCGGCGAACACCGGCTGGGCGCCGGCGGGCAGCGCGGCCAGCAGCACCGCGGTGTCGGCGTGCGACGAGTGGTTGGCCACCACGACGCAGCCGCCCGGCACGCGCCACCGACCCGTGACGGTCAGCCCGCCCGAAACGGCGCATACCGCCCGCCACAGCCGGTGCCGCAGCACGCTGGTGATTCGGGTCGCACTCATGACGCCGACACCTCGCCCCGCTGCTTCGCCGCCAGCTCGCGACGGGCCGCCCGCAGCCGCAGCGTCGCGGTGATCAGCGATCCGTTCACCAGCTGCGTGCAGACCACGGGCAGGATGACCGGGAAGGCGGTGGCCAGCAAGACGAAAAGGCAGCGTTCGGTCTTGCCGAGCGGGCCGCCGTTGCGCCGCTGCGCCCCGGCCGCCGCGGCGGCCAGCGACGCGAAGGTGGGCAGCGTCGCGGCCAGGGCCGCCACCAGCACCAGCAGCACCGGCCAGGACAAGAAATGCAGCCCGGGGCCGCGCTGCCGCGCCGCCCACACCGCCAGCCCGGCGAAGGTCAGCAGATCCGAGGTGCGGTCGCCGATCTCGTTGAGGACGAACCCCCACGGCCGGCTCACGCCGCGGGCGCGAGCGACCGCGCCGTCGAGATTGGCTCCGGCCAGCCGCAGCGCGAGGAACAGCGCCGCCAGCGGCCACCAACCCAGCGCGACGGCGGCGCCGGCCGCGCCCGCCGCCACGACGCCGGCCGCGGTGAAGACGTCCGGGGAGATGCGCCGCTCCACGGCGACGTTCAGGATCGGCGTCAACCGGCGGGTGTACCACGGCTTCAGCGCGTAGAGGCCCTGCCATTTCCGGGAGGCACGTTCGACGGAGGCCGCGGGCAGCGGGACGACCGCGGCGCCGACAACCTGGACCCGGGGAAGCGTGTCCGTCGCGGCGAGCGCGCGCGACCCCGTCGTGTAGCAGCCGCGGTGGGCGATGCGGGGCTCGCTCGTGGGCGTCAGCGCTCCGATGCTGCGCGTGCGCAGCGTCGGCGCGTTGTCGAGGTCGGTGCTCACGGGGTGTTTCCTCTCGGTGGGTGGTCTGTAGTTGTGTGCTAGTCGACCCCGCCCGCTCGGCTACCGGTCCCAACATCTCCGACCGCCGCGCGGTGGGCCGCTCGCTCAGGTAAGAGCCACCGCTCCCCCGCGGTCGGACACTTTCTTGCGCAGCACGTACATAACTCCCCGCCGCTTGCCGGTTCGTCGTGAAGTTCTTGCGGAATTCTTGCGGCCGCTCGGAGAGAGAAAAGCCGAGACTTCAGCTACCGTTCAATCAAGTCGTTCTTGACTTCACGCCGATTTACCAGCATCGGAAGGCCATGAATATCGGTCGCACTCAGTGGTCGGCGGCATGCGCGGGCTTGCTGACGGCCGCCGCGCTGATCTGCGCGGCGCCGGCCGCGGCGGATGCGACCGACGACGCGTTCGTCGCGGCCCTGGCCAAGAACGGTATTTCCCTGTCCGACCGCAATGCCGCGGTGTCGCTGGGTCACTCGGTGTGCGCCGGATTCGATCAGGGCCAACCGTCGACCGAAGTGGCGATGAGAATCGTCCGGGAGACCCCGCTTTCGCCCAAACAGGCCGGCTATTTCGTGGGCGTTTCGGTGGCCGCCTATTGCCCCCAATATCGCGGGAAGACCGACAACTCGTTCAACTGGGCGGTGCCGTTCCCGCCGATGATGTGAGCCCGCGGGACCCTTTCCCCCCGCTGCGGCGGCGTTATTTTGGGATCGGCGCAGTTTCGCCCGCACAAAGGGGAACCATGACCCACCGGAGGGGTGCTCGCGGGACGTGGTCGGCGTTCGTTGCCGTCCTGCTGTCGTCCGGCGCCCTGCTCGCCGCGGCGCCGGCGGCCGCGGACGAGACCGATGACGCCTTCATCGCCGCGCTGATCAACCAGGGCCTCCCGGTTCCCGACAACGACGCCGCGATCCAGGAGGGCCGCACCATGTGCGCCATGCTGGACCAGGGCACCACGCGCCCCTTGCTGGTGATGAGGCTGATGAAGGACACCAATCTCACGGCCAGGCAAGCGGGTTTTTTCCTGGGCATTTCCACGGCCGCTTATTGCCCGCAGTACCGGACCACGGTGTCCGGATAGGCGCTACCGTCCCCGGACCCCGCCGTCGACGACCTTGACCGGCTTGTGCGGATAGCGGCGCTCGGCGTGCGCCTTCGCCCGCGAGTTGGGCAGCACGTACAGCGTTTCCTTCTTGTCCTGCAACGGTTTCAGGACCAGGTCCATGAACCCTTTGCGGTTTTCGAGGTACGGCTCGATGACGTCCTCCCCCGCCGGGCACACGGCCAGGCAGTAGGCCGCCTTGTAGTTGGGCTTGAACGCCAGGCTCTGCCACATCGAGGCGTTCTCCGAATCGCTTACCCGCGAACGAAAGTCGGCCGCGTCGGTGCTGTCGGCGACGGTCTGCACCCAGTCGGTGAACCCGCCCATGAACTCGCGGTAGTTGTGCACCGAGCAGGAGACGAAGTCGAAATCGCCGTCCTTGCCGATCGCGCCGACGGGACAGGCCGCCACGCACAGCTTGCATTCCAGGCACGGGCTGTAGTCGAGCGGCCGGCCGTAGCTGCTGATCGGTGCGTCCACCAGGATCGTGCCGAGCAGGATGAAGTTGCCGAACTTGGGGTGAATCACGTTGCGGTGGATGCCCATTACGCCCAGGCCGGCGGCCACGGCGACGGGCTTGTGCGCCACCACCCAGATCCGGCCGGGAAAGTTGTCCATCTCCATCGGAAAGGTCGCCGACGGGTTCAGCGCCCGATAGCCGGCGTCCTGCAGCCGTCGCACGATGCGGTGGGCCGCTTCGTTGAGCACCTCGCCGCTGCGGTGGAACTCCTGGTTCGCCACGCTGCGCGCGGTCGAGCGCACGTTGTCGCGGTTCATCTTGACGACGAGCGAGATGTAGCTCTTGGTGCCCGGCAGCGCGGCCTCGACGTGCTCGGCCTCGGAGGCCAGGTCGGGGTTGTCGATGCCGGCGAACGCGACGTCGTCGGCGCCGGCGGCCAGGCAGATCTCGCGCAGCCAGTCGGCGTCCAGCGCGCCGGGCCGCCGCGTCGTGCGCGAGCGCACCCGTCGCACCGTGGGGTGCTCGGCCAACCGGCCGGGAAGCTTTTCCGTCATGCTGGGTATAGTACACAATACTCAGTAATGAGACAGAGCGCGGTGGGGTCCGCGAGGGTTAACGAAGTTTGACTTCGGTGTGAACGCATGCGAGCCTTACGCCGTGATCGAGTTGAGCGAGCAGCAGATCATCGACGGGGTGGCCGATCGATTGACCAGCAAGTATCCGTCCGTTTCGGGGGAAACCGTGACCGCGGTCGTGCGGGACGTTCACGCCCGCTTCGAAGGCCGGCCGGTGCGGGAGTACGTTCCGCTCCTCGTGGAGCGGTTCGCCGGCCAGGAAGTCGAGCTGCTGGCCACGCGGACCACGCTCGAACAAGCCGTCGCCGTTTGATCCCCGGCCGCGCCGCGGCTAGCTCTGGACGCCGAACAGCACGCGGCGACTCAGCATCCGCCAGTCGGGTTGGGCATCGCCGGGGCCGCGGTCCGCGGTTTCTCTGATCCCGAACCGTTCATGCAGCCGCGCCAGCGATTCGGGCGCCCACCAGTTGGCCCGGCCGAGCACATGCATGACCGCGGGCACCAGCAGCGTCCGCACCAACGTGGCATCGACCAGCACCGCCACCGTGAGCCCGAATCCGAACAGCCGCATGAGCGACACCTGGGCGGCCATCAGCGCCACGAATGAGATCGCCATGATCAGCGCCGCGGCCGTGATCACCCGCCCGGTGTGGGCCACGCCGAGCGCGATGCTCTTGTCGTTCGCCCCCCAACCGCGGTGCGACGCCAGCCAGTACTCGCGGATCCGCGCGATCAGGAACACCTCGTAGTCCATCGAAAGCCCAAAGGTGATGCAGAACAACAAGACTGGCAGATCCACCCCGATCGTGCCGGTCGCGGCGGTGCCGAGCCCGCCCAGGTGGCCCTGCTGGAACACCCACACCACCGCGCCGAACGCCGCGGCCAGCGACAGGGTGTTCGTCACCAGCGCCTCGAAGGGCAACACCACGCTCCCGGTCAGCAAGAACACCAGCACCAGGGTGATCACGGCGATGATCGCGAGCACCAGCGGCAGGCGCGTGGTGATCGCGTGCACGGTGTCGCGATCGCTCTGTGCGGCGCCGGTGAACTGCACCGGCCTGCCCGCCGGGGTGGCGACGGCGTGCAGCCGGTCGAGCTGAGCGGCCGACGCGGCCGAATACAGCGGTGCGGCGGTGCTCACCGTCAGGAAGGCGCTCCGGTCCTTGAAGTCGGTGGGCGCGGCGGGCGGTCCGGCCGGCCTGCCGCCGACGAACGTGCCGCCCGGCGACGACACCGATGTCACGTCGGGCACCCGCGACAGGGCGGCCGCGTAGGCAGCGAGATCGGCGGCGCTGATGCCGGTCGCGTTGGGCAGCACCACGGTGACGTCGGGGATCCCGCTGCCCGGGAAGTCGGTGCGCAGCTGGTCGCCGACCTGACGCGCCGAGGCCGAGGTGGGCAGCACCCGGTCGTCGGCGACGCCCCATCGCACATCGCGGAAGGGCGACCCGAGCAACAGCAGCAGCGCGACGATGGCGATGACGATCGGCGCCGCATGGCGCGTAACGGATCTCGTCCAGCGATACCAGAACCACTGCTCGTAGGGCGCGGGCTGGGGTTCCGGCCGCCGCAGGATCCGGCGCAACAGCCGGTGCGCGTCCAGCGAGTCGAGCCGTTCGCCCAGCAGCACGATCGCGGCCGGCGTCACGACGACGGCCGCGGCCACCGCGAACGCGATCACCGCGACGCCCGCGTAGGCGAACGATTTCAGGAAGTATTGCGGGAACAGCACCATCGTGGCCATCGACAGCGCGACCGTCGTGGCCGAGAACAGCACCGTGCGGCCGGCCGTGGCCATCGCGCGGATCAGCGCCGCCTCGCGAGTCTGGCCCTCCGCCAACTCATCCCGGTATCGGCTGAGGATCAGCAGCGTGTAGTCGATGGCAAGTGCCGCGCCCATCGCGACCGTCAGGTTCAGCGCGAAGATCGACACGTTGGCGAACAGCGACACCGCCCGCAGCGACGCCATGGCACCGAGAATCGCGAATCCGCCGACGACCACCGGCAGCGCCGCGGCGAACAAGCCCCCGAAAATCCAGATCAGCACCAGAAAGCTCAGCGGCAGTGCCAGCGACTCCATCACCAGCAGGTCCGTGCGAGTTTGATCGTCCACCTGCCAGAAGACGGTGGCGTCGCCCCCGGCGCGCACCGTGACGCCGTCGCGGTCGTGAACGAGTTCGTGGGACAGCCGCTCGGCGGCCTTCTGCGCGTGGGCCTCGCCGCCGGTGATCGCGGCCACGATCAGCCCCGTCTTGCCGTCCTTGCTGATGAACGCGCGCGCCGCCGCCGCGGGCACGGTCCACGCGGATTGCACCTGCCCGACGTTCGGCGAATCCTGCAGCCGTGCAACGAGATCGGTGCCTACCGCCCTGGCCCGCGGGCCTTCCGCGCCGGCGTCGGAGGTGACGGTGATCAGCATGACCATGTCGCCCTGGCCGAACTTCTGGGAGAGCAATGCCGACGCCTGCGCCGACTCCGAGCCGGGGTCGAACCAGCCGCCGGGCAACAGCGTCTTGCTCACCGGGATGCCGAAGATCGCGGCGCCGATCATGACCAGAACCGCCAGGGCGATGACGCGGCGGGGCGCGGCGAGGGCGAGACGAGCGGATGCGTACAGCACGCTAGCGGGATCTCATTTCGTGTTCGATGAGTTCACCGTAGATGGGCCAGTCCCAAGTCGCGCAGGCGGTCTCAGCCCTTCCTGACGATGTTGTCGGTGCCCCCGACCGAGATCTGTGGCGCTCCCCCGTGATAGGTCACGTGGTTCGCGGAGCCATCGGTGTCGATCACGTCCGCGTTGTCCGCGACCACCTTGTTGCGCGATCCCCGGACGATGAGATGGGCGCAGTGTCCGGCCACGTAGGCCGAGTTCCCGCTGCCGGCGATCGTCAGTTCGGCGCGATCACAGAGCACCGTGAAGGTGTCGCTGGTGGGCTCCTCGGTGAGGTTCCCGCCCGGACCCACGGTCAGGGCGCTGGACAGGTCCGCGGTGGGTTCGGCGCCCGGCAAGGCGGTGGCCGGCGGCGAGTGCTTCTCCACCCGGTATGGATGGAAGACCAGAATGGCCACCAGCAGGATGCCGGGGATCAGGACGATCCCCCACATGCTGCTCAGCCGGCGCCGCCGGTTCAGCTGCCGGCGCAGCAGTTCGTAGTTGGGCGGACTCATGCCCGGCGGCGGTGGCACCCATGCGGGCGGCGCGGATCCGACCTCGTCGCCCGCCGGGACATTCTCCCGCGGGCCGCCTTTCGCGTCGGCGAGGCGGCGTTCCAACTCCCTGATTCGCTTCTCGGGATCGTCGGGGTCCATGACCGGAATGCTCCCACAAGTCGCGGCCCGGGACGTGGGCTTACGCGCGCCGGCTGAAACCCGACCGGCACTTGTCTGCCGCGCCCACGTCGTCGCTCGCCATGGCCAGCTACTGCCCAGGCCGCCGATGAGTTTGCGCCGCACGCCGCCTCTGTATAGGCGTTCAGAGTGTTTGCCTTCGAGAGGAACCCGAGATGACACAGCAGACACCCACGCGCTACCTGATCGCGGGTGCGGGTGGAAGCCATGGAGCCACGGGCAATTACGCGGCGCGACTGCTGCTCGCCCGCGGGCTGACGGTTCGCGCGTTCGTTCGTCGCGCCGACGAACGCGCCGACCTACTCAGGCAGCTCGGCGCCGAGATCGCCGTCGGCGACCTCCGCGACTACCGCGACGTGCGCGCCGCGCTGGAGGGTGTGCAGCGCGCCTACTTCACGTATCCGCTCGCCGAGGGCCTCCTGGAGGCCACCGCGACCTTCGCCGTGGCCGGCGCCGAGGCGGGCGTGCAATCGGTGGTGAACATGTCCCAGATCACCGCGGGCCCCGATCATCGCAGCCCCGCGGCTCGCGCACACTGGCTGGCCGAGCGGGTGCTGGACTGGTCGGGAATCGGTGTCACGCACCTGCGGCCCCCGTTCTTTCTGGAGAATCTCTTCAACGTCGCGGCCCCGACCGTTCGCTCTGAGAACAAGATCTATCTTCCGTACGGCGACGGGGCCCACGCCCCGATCGGGGGTGAAGACATCGCGCGCGTGGTAGTCGGCATCCTGACCGATCCGGCCGCGCACCGCGGAAAGACGTATGTGCCCACCGGGCCGGCGTCGTTGACGGTGGCGGAACAGGCCCAGGTGTTCAGCCGGGTGCTGGGCCGCCCCGTCGAATACGTCGACATTCCCGGCGAGGCCTGGAGGCAGGCCCTCGCACAGGTCCCCGTCATGACGCCGTATTTGATCGAGCACCTCTCGCGGGTGGCCGAGAGTCACCAACACGGTGTTTTCGACACCGTGACCGACGTCGTGGAATCAATTGGCGGCGTGGCGCCCCAGTCGCTGGAAGCCTTCGTTCGGCAGCACCGAACCGCGTTCGGCGCGCCGCAGGAGGCCCACCTCGATGCCTAGTCGAGCCAGGTCGGGATTCTGGCGCGACCGACCGGCAAGGCGGCGCCGTCGTCGAGGTGCGTTCGTCGCGGCGCAGGCCGGCTCGGCGACATACCGTTCGTGTCGATCGTCGCGCTCCGCGTATACCTGTGGCGCCGCAAAGAGCCAGTCGGCCAGATTAATTCGAGGTGAACACCGAAAGGCTGCACGGCTAACGTCGCCGCCGAAAACTCTCTGGCACGAAAACAGAACGCCGCGAACAACGCCCGCGGATATAGAGTGCTGCGTAGAGCACTGTTACGACCACGACGACGGTCACCACGGTGGCGTGCCCACGGCCGGCCACCGATTCCCGTTGCGGCTCAAGGAGGTTCGCGGCCAGAATCGCCCTTCACACCCCTCCGTCCGGAAGGTGCGCAACATGTATCGCCAGATCCTTGATCCCGTCGCCCACTCGCTGGCGTGGAGCTCACTCGTGGCGGCGTTGCCGCTGGCATCGCTATTCGTGATGCTCGGTGTGTTGCGGGTGCGGGCCTGGCTGGCGTCGGTCGCCTCGCTGGCCGTCGCGATCGTGATCGCGATTGCGGTCTACGGGATGCCGATCGGCCAGGCGGCGCTGGCGGGCACCGAGGGCGCCGTGTTCGGCTTCTTCCCGATCCTCTGGATCGTGATCAACGCGATCTGGGTTTACCAGATGACGGTCGAGACAGGCCATTTCGACGTGTTGCGACGCAGCTTTGCGACGGTCAGTGACGATCACCGGATCCAGGCGATCATCATCGCGTTTTCGTTCGGCGCGTTGCTCGAGGCGCTGGCCGGGTTCGGCACGCCCGTGGCGGTCACCTCGGTGATGCTGCTCGCGCTGGGCTTCAAACCGATCAAGGCGGCCGTGCTGGCGCTGGTCGCCAACACCGCGCCGGTGGCATTCGGCGCGATGGCCACGCCCATCATCACCCTCGCCAAGACATCAGGGTTGCCGACCGACACGCTCGGCGCGATGGTCGGGCGCCAAACACCGATCCTGGCGGTTTTCGTCCCCCTCGCGCTGGTCGCCATCGTCGACGGCCGGCGCGGCGTCCGCGAAGCATGGATCCCCGCGCTGGCGGGCGGCGTGGTTTTCGGCCTGGGCCAGTACGCGACGTCGAACTTCGTGTCGGTGCCATTGGCCGACGTGATCGCGTCGCTGTTGTCCGCGGGAGCCGTCGTGTCGGTGGTTCGCCTCAGTCCTTCGCGTCCCGAGCACGTCGGCGCCCCGGTCACTGCCGGCGGTGTCGCCGACGCGCCGGCCCCCGAGCCCACTGAGCGCGTCACGAGTCCCGACCCACGCGGGGAGGTGTTGCGCGCGTACGCGCCCTACGCGATCGTCATCGCCGTCTTCGTGGTCTGCCAGATCGCCCCGGTGAAAAAGCTCCTCGACGAGGCGACCTCCGTCGTGCATTGGCCGGGTCTACACCTCTACACGGCCAAGGGCACCCCGTCGTCGCTGCCGAACTTCACCCTGAATCTGCTGACTACGCCGGGCACGCAGATGCTGGTGGCCGGGGTGTTCACCATGGTGACGCTGCGCCTGTCCGTGGGCAGGGCGCTGAAGGCCTACGGGGCGACGCTGCACCAGCTGCGCTGGGCCATCGTCACCGTAATGGCCGTGCTGGCACTGGCTTTCGTGATGAACGCGTCCGGGCAGACCATCACCCTGGGCACGTGGATGGCCGGGGCGGGGGGCGCGTTCGCGATCCTATCCCCCATCCTGGGCTGGCTCGGTGTGGCGGTGACGGGGTCCGACACCTCCTCGAACTCGCTCTTCGGCGCGCTGCAGGTGACCGCGGCGACCAAGGCGGGGCTATCCCCGGTGCTGATGGCCGCCGGCAACAGCTCCGGCGGTGTGCTCGGCAAGATGATCTCGCCGCAGAACCTCGCCATCGGGGCGGCCGCGGTGGGTGTGCACGGCAAGGAGGGCGACATCTTCCGCCGGGTGTTCATCTGGAGCCTGGTGTTCCTGGCGTTCGTCTGCGCCCTGTCCGGGCTGCAGGCCTCGGTGCTGTCGTGGATGGTGCCCTGATTCTTCGGAAAAGATTGCCACGGGCGTCCCGCGCGGCGCTAAGCTGCTGATCGTGGGCAAAGGTGTGTTAGCCATCGGCAGGAGCCGCTGGCTGGCGTTGGCGGCCTCCCTCGTGGTCTCGGCCGCCATCATCTATGCCCAGGGCGCCAAGCCGCTGCATGCCGAAAGCGCCAAAGCGCCTTGCTGCGTTGACAATCCGGCCGCCGGCCCGACACCGCCGGCGCCCGCCCCGGCCGGTCCGCCGTCCATGGTGGCCGGGGCACCGTCGGCGGCCGCCGGACCGGCGCCGCAGATCGCCACTCCCGCGGAGGTGGAAAAGCTGGCGGCGGGGGCCCCCGCGGCGGCCCAGCAGTTCCTGTTCCCGTTGTCGCCCGGCGTCGCGTCCGAGCAGCGGCTGCAGGTCAAGACCATCTGGGCGGCCCGCGCCATCAGCGTGCTGTTTCCGGAGATCACCACCATCTACGGGTACCGGGAGGATCCGCTGCCGTGGCACCCCAACGGCCTGGCGATCGACGTGATGATTCCCAACCACTCCTCCCCCGACGGCATCCAGCTGGGCAACGAAATCGCCGGGTATGCGCTGGCGAATGCGAAGCGGTGGGGCATCAACCACGTGATCTGGCGGCAGAAGATTTACCCCGGGGTCGGCTCACCCAGCTGGACGGCGGACTACGGCAACGAAACCCTCAACCACTACGACCACGTCCATATCGCCACCAACGGCGGCGGATACCCGACCGGTCACGAGACCTACTACATCGGCTCCATGACCCCGGCGCCGTCACAGTGATGAATTGACGGCGCGGGCCCCAATCCCGTTGGGCTCCAAGGATCCTCCAAGGCCTCTTCCCCAGACTGCGCATGGCCGGCTCGGCGAGAGTCGATAGCACGAAGGAATGAGGGCGGCATGGCGAAGGTAACCGACCCGGGTGGCGTGGTCTGGTCTGTGCGTCGGCGCCGGTGGTATGGGCTGTCCTGGTGGATGTTCAGCGATTCCGGGGGCGGCGGCCTCGGGTCGTTGGTCACGAGCGTCGTGGTCCTCGGGCTGTGGTGGCCCTTCTGGTTCGTGGCGCATTGGCTCGGAGTGCCGTGGCGGATCGTGATCAAGCGCGACGGCAAAAAGGTAGGCGAAGAGCGCGTGCGGGGCTGGGTGAGGTCGCGGCGGCGCATCCGGGAAATCCTGGAATCGGCCGCGTCGGGGACCCAGCCGCAATCCCTTGCGGCGCCGGCCTAGCCGAACAGACCCAGCAGGCCACCGGTGAGCACCGGGGGCACGGTCAGTTGGCCGCCGCCGAGGCTCGAGGGCAGGCTCAGCACACCACCGGTGACGACCGACGGGATGCCGACGTCGCCGCCGCCGAGGCTCGAGGGCAGGCTCAGCACGCCACCCGTGAGGATCGACGGGATGCCGACGTCGCCGCCGCCGGCGATCGGCGGCAGGATCAGCACACCACCGGTGAGGATCGACGGCACGCTCAGCTGGCCGCCGCCCAGGACCGGCGGCAGGGTGACCGCGCCACCGTTGACGATCGACGTCAAGACGGTGGTGATCGGCGGCACCGTGAAGATGCCGCCGCCGAGGCTCTCGGGCAGGCTCAGCAGGCCACCGGTGAGGATCGACGGCAGGCCCAGCACCCCGCCACCGAGGGACGCGGGCAGGTTCAGCACGCCGCCGACGAGGATCGACGGCACGCTCAGCTCCCCGCCGCCGAGGAAGGAGGGCAGATCCACCACGCCGCCGTTGATGATCGGACTCAGCGCGGTGAGGACCGCCGGCCCGACGCTGGAGATCGGCGGCACGGTCAATTGCGCGCCGCCCAGGACCGGCGGCAGGCTCAGCACACCACCGGCGACGAGCGAAGGCACGCTCAGCACGCCACCGCCCAGGATCGGCGGCAGGCTCACCACGCCGCCATCGAGGGACAGGCTCGCGCTGCCGCCCAGGATCGAGGTCAGGCTCAGGTCGACGGCGGCCGCGCGGCCGGCGCCGGCCGCGCTCTGAACGGAGAGCCCAAGGAATCCTTGGAGGGGCGAGTTCATCGCGCCCATCGCGGCCGCCGCGGCATTGGCCGCCTCGGTGCCGAGGTAGGCATCCGCGCCCGCCTTAATCAGTCCGACAAATTCGCCGTGAAACGCGTTGGCTTGGGCATTGATTATTTGAAATTCCTGGCCGAAATCGTTGAACATGGCCGCGACCAAGGCGGACACCTCGTCCTGGGCCGCGGCGGCCACCGCAGTCGTGGGCGCCGCGGCGGATGCGGCGGACCCGGCCAACAACGAGCGGATACCTGCCAAATTCTGGGCCGCCGCTCCGACCTCGTCTGGAGCGGTCACCAGATATGACACATGCGCCTCCCCGTGGGTCGGATGCGACGGTCGCCCGATGACCTAAGTGACATGAGCGTAATAGGAAAGCGTCGAAATAGCTACGAAAACTCGGCTTTTCAGCAATTGCCGTGATCTAAATGAACGGGGCGAATTCTGCGCCTCTTAATGGTCGGAAATCTCAACAACTTCTTAGGCGCATCGCGCCTCATTGAGCGGTCCACCCGCCGTCGATCGAATAACTCGCTCCGGTGATGGTGCCGGCCGCATCGCCGGCCAGGAACACGGCGAGGGCACCGATGTCTTCCGGGGTGGTGTAGCGGGCCATCGGCTGCTTTTCCGCAACGAATTCCCGCTTGGCATCGTCGAAGGGCTTGCCGGTCGCGTGGGCGCGCGTTTCGACCTGACCCGCGACCAGGGGTGTCATCACCCAGCCGGGGCAGATCGCGTTGCACGTGATGTTGTGGTCGGCGGTTTCGATCGCCACCACCTTGGTCAGTCCGATCAACCCGTGCTTGGCCGCGACATACGCCGCCTTCCCGGCGCTGGCGACGAGGCCGTGGGCCGAGGCGATGTTGATTATTCGGCCCCAACCCCGGCGTTTCATTCCCGGGACCGCGCAGCGACAAGTGTGGAAGGCGGCCGACAAATTCGTGGCGATCACGGCGTCCCACTTCTCGACGGGAAAGTCCTCCACCTCCGCCACGAACTGGATGCCCGCGTTGTTGACGAGGACATCGATGGCCCCGAAGGCGTTTTCGGCGCCGCTGATCATCTCGGCGATCTGCTCCGGCTTGGTCACGTCAGCGCCCGAGTAGGCGGCCGCCACCCCGAACGTCTCCTCGATGCCGCGCCGCTGTTGCTCCACGGCCCCGGGGTCACCGAAACCGTTGAGGGTCACATTCGCGCCCTCCGCCGCGAAGGCGCGCGCGATGCCCAGGCCGATGCCTGACGTGGAACCCGTTACGAGAACGGACTTTCCGCGGATCATCGGGTTTCCGCCGGCGTCAGCGTTCGATGGACGGCGCGGGTTCGGTGGTGACGAGTTCGGTGAGGCCGCTGACGTTGAGGATCGGCATCAGCAGCGGGTGGGCGACGAGGCGGATGTCGTCGGCGCGGGCAAACAGGGCGTTGATGGCGGCGCTGTCGAGGTACTCCACGGCACTGAGGTCGACGGTGAGGGTTTCGCCGCTGTCACCGGCTTCGCTGGTGGCGGTGGTGAGGGCCTTGTTGAAGGCGTCGATGTTGCTCAGGTCGATTTCGCCGGCCGCGGTCAGGACGAGATTGCCGTCGTCGCGGCGCGCGGTGTCGAGGGTGAGCGGCGTGGTCATCAGGTGATCCTCGCGGATAGGTGAACTGTGGTTCCGGCGGCCCCGGGTCTGATGGTGACGTCCTGCATGAGGCCGCGCATGAGCGCGATGCCCCGGCCGCGGTTGGCGCTGGCGGCGGGTTGCGGTGGTTTCCACGAGCCGGTGTCGGTGATGGTCAGCTGCACCCGGTCTACGAGCGCGGTCGCCCCGAGGACGATCATGCCCTCGGGGGCGTGGCGATGACCGTGCTCGATGGCGTTGGCGACGGCTTCGCCGGCGGCGACGAGCACGTCCACCGTCTGATCCGGGTCCACCCGGGCCTGGGTCAGCCAGGTGCGCAGCGCGGTGCGCGCGGGGGCGAGCTGGCTGACGTCCGCGGGAAACGTCAGCTCCAGCGGCGCGGGATGCCGGTAGAGCAGCAGGACGACGTCGTCCTGGTAGCCGCCGCTCGGCGCAAGTCCGGACATGACTTGGTCCGCCAGATCCTCGAGCGTGGAGGTGCGGCCGTCCTGAAGGAGGCCGGCGGCGCGGGAGATGCCCTGGTGCAGGGGGCTACGGCGACGTTCGACCAGGCCGTCGGTGTAGAGCAGCAGGGTCGCGCGCGCCGGGATGGTGACGTGGGCCTCGGGGCGGGGCCAGCTGGATCGCACTCCCAGCGCGATGGTGTGGCCGTCGTCGAGCATCTCGGTGGTGCCGTCGGAGTGGACCAGGATCGGCGGCGGGTGGCCGGCGCTGGAGTACACCAGTTCGCCGGTATCGCGGTTGAGCACCGCGCAGACGGCGGTGGTGCATTGGGCGCCCGGCAGCCGCGCCGCGAACCGGTCCATCCCGGCGAGCGCGGCGGCCGGGCTGGGGTTCTCGAACAGCAGGGCGCGGCAGGCGCTGCGCATCTGACCCATCACGGTGGCCGCGGCAAGGCCATGGCCGACGCAGTCGCCGACGACCATCGCGATGCGCCCGTCGTCCAGATCGACGATGTCGAACCAGTCACCGCCCACCTGCAAGGGTCGGCTGGCGGCCTGGTAGCGCACCGCGAACCCGTGCGGCAACTCGGCGGGACCCAGGATCGCGTGCTGCAGCGCCAGGGCGGTCTCGCGCTGCTGATCCACCTGGTGCACGCGCTGCAGGCCCTGGCCGAGCCGGCCCGCGAGCACGGTGAGCAGGGTCTGGTCCTCGAGAGTAAACGGGCGCTGCTCGGCCAAGTCCAGCCACACGACGAGCACACCCTCGGGATGCTGTAGCGCGATCCCGGCCGTCCCGGGCTGAGTCGCGTTGGGGGTGAGGAGGTCGCCCTCGCGCAGGGAACCGAGCATCTTTCGCGTGTCGGCGGGTAGGTCGGCCCATTGCGTGGGCTCCCCGACCGACACCACTTGCGGTGCGCTGTAAACGGTTTCGGTGGAGGAACTGTGGGCCGGGAAGGTGACTGCCAGGACGCGCCGGGCCCGCCATAGCCGGCGCAGCTCCTCGGCGGCGGCGCGCAGCGCGTCGTCGACGGTGTCCGCTTGGGCGAGTTCCTGATTGAGCGCATGTTCCCGACCGGCGGCCAGCGCCAAAGCGATGGCGGCGTGCCGGGCGAAGTCGCTGACCAGTTCCAGGTAATCGGTGTCGAACGGGGCCTGCTGCGGGTGGCGCGCGACGGCGATGACGCCAAGCACCCTGTCGTCGGCAATCAGCGGCATGACCGTCGCCGAGCGTTCACCGACATCGGTGAACCCCTCGATCGGGTACTGGAACGAATCGGTGATCAGCGGCAGCCCGCGCCGCGCCACGCCGCCCGTGGTGGATCCCTCCATCGGAACCTGCCGGCCGATCACCTCAGCGGAGTACCGGCCCGCGGTGGCGGCCACGACGAGGGTGTCGACTTCGTCGGCGGGCAGGTCCGGCTCTTTGGGGATCAGCAAGATCGCCTGTTCGGCGTCGGCCAGCTCCAGCGCCCGGTTCACGATCAGTTGCAGCGGTCCCGTCTGCGGGGCCCCGGACAGCAGCGCGGTCGTGATCTCGCGGCTGGCCTTCGTCCATTTCGCCGATTCGCGTTCCCGCTCGAACAGCCGCGCGTTGTCGATGGCGGCGGCCGCGGCGGTGGCCATTGCCCGCACCGCGCCCTCCTGAATGTCGGAGAACACCCGGCCCGGCCGATCGTCGGCCAAATAGAGGCTGCCGAAGTCGGCCGCCCGCACGGTGATCGGTATTCCGAGGAGGGCCCGTATCGGCGTGCCGCGCACGTCCAGCCCGCTTGTCTGCGGGTCACCGCTGACGTCGTCGACGCGCAGCCCCCGACCAACCGGCAGCTCGCCCAGCCGCCGCGCCGTGTCGTCGTCGATACCCGCGTGCACGAAGGAGACCAGGGCGCCGTCGGACGAGCGGATCCCCAGGGCGCCGTACGGGGCACCGGTCAGCTCCATCGCCGCATCGACGATGCGGTGCAACGTCACCTCGAAGTCCAGATCGGAGCCGATCTCGACGATGACCCGCACCAGTTGTTCCAGCTGGTCGCGGGCCGCCACCAGCTCGTCGAGCTGTTCGTGCACAGGGCCCTCCAGCTCACGCCGGCCCTGCCAGGTGAACGTGGAGTCGTCCCGTTCGTCGGCCCCCATGAAGACAAACTTAGTTGTTAAATGCGCGCCGTCTTCCATTTGGGGGCAGTTCGGTGGCATTTGGCGAAGTCGTCGTTCGCCTCCCGGCCAGTCCACCGTTGCGCTTTGGTCAGCGGGCCGTGGGCATCGAGGCTGCGCACAGATCGCGATTTGCCTACAAACGCGCGCGCTGAGTGCAGTCTCGGCGTGATGGAGCCATCAGGTCGAGGGGCTGACGCCGGCCTCCGCGAGGGCCGGCGGCCCCGTACTGATCACCCGTTGCGGTACGAACTCGACGCGGCGGCCGGTGTGGCCGTCGTCGCCCGCGGCCCCCGGGTCGCTCCAGCGGACCGCGGCGCTGCCGGAGAGCTGCAGCGCGATGCCGGTGCGGAAGTCCAAAAACAGCAGCGCCGCGGCGGGATCGGTCGAGAGGTTGCCGAGGCTGTTGAACATGTTGTTGCCGGGGTAGTCCGGCCACCACAGCCGACCGGGTGTGGCGCGAACGAAGCCCGGCGGCCCGCCGCGGTGGGAGGCGTCGTTGCCGGAGGTGGCGTGGGTGGTGCCGAGGAAGAACGTGTCCGCGGCGTTGATGAGGCGAAGGTCGCTGGGCCGCAACGTAGTTCCGGAGTGCAGCCGCACCCGGTTGTCGCCGGGCGGTCCATCGGCCCGGACCCGGCGCTGGTGGATGTATTGCGGGCAGTTGCCGTAGGCCTGGTCGACGTCGATGGCCAGTCCGCCCTCGGTGGAGGCGAGTCGACCGTTGATCCGAACGCGCCGCCGGGTCAGGAAGTTCATGGCGACGACACCGACCGGCTGCCCGCAAGGTAGGCCGTGCAGGGGATCGACGCCCGGCAGCGACGCGTGGATCTGCAGGGTGGTCGGCGACGCGACCTGTAGGAAACCGGCCGGCCCGAGCAGCGGTGAGGTCCACAGCCGCCCGGTCGCATCGCGGGCGGCTAAAGCCGCGAACGTCATGTCGGAGAGGGCGGCGGCCGTTCCGCCACTCAGCTGGCGCCGGCCGACCATCGGCGCGAGCCGGGCGGCCTGCGCCTCGACGCCGGCTTGTCGTTGCACGGTCAGCTCGCCGCTGTGGAAACCTGTCATCTGCTCAGCTGCCTTGCGGGACTTCGGCGAATCCGGGTTGCCCGGCATCGACGACGGAATTGAACCGGTAGCGAGTTTCGAGGCGCTCGTTGATCTCTCGGATCGCGTTCTCGGGAAGGGCAGTGACGTCGAAGTTTTCGCGGATGCGCGCGGGCGTCACTGATGCCGTGAGTACCGCGCTGCCGCGCTGGATGCCCCACGCCAAAAGCACTTGGGCGGGGGTCTTTCCGAGGCTGGAGGCGATCGACACGATCAGCGGGTCGTCGAGCAACCGCGGTTCCAGCGCATGCCCCAGCGAGGCGAATGCCAGCAGGATGATGCCGTGCGTCGCGCACAATTCGTGAAGTTCCCACTGCGGGTGGTAGGGGTGCGACTCGACCTCGACGACCGCGGGCTTGATCCGGGCGCTTTCCATGACGTTGCGGGTGCCGGCGGCGTCGATGTCCGACAGCCCGATCGCTCGCGTAAGACCTTCGTCGACAAGGGATTCCATTGCCGCCCAGGTTTCCTCGAGCGTGACCCCGTCGTCGTAGACGACAGCACCGCGGGCGTCGCGGGGATCCTGGTCGTCACCGGGCCGGAACGCGAACGGCGTGTGCACCAGATACAGATCGACCGCCTCCAGCCCGAGGCGGCCCAGGCTGGCCTGCAGCGCGGGCCTGACCCGTTCGGGTCGATGGTTGTTGTTCCAGAGTTTGGTGGTGACGAACAGTTCCTCGCGGCGCACGGTCCCGTCCGCGAACAATTCTTTGAGCGCCGCACCGACGTCGGCTTCGTTGCGGTACCGCTCGGCGGCGTCGAGATGGCGGAACCCGACCTGCACCGCGGCCTTGACGGCGTCGCGCGTCCTGGTGTTGTCGGACAGCGACGTCCCAAAGCCGAGCGCGGGCATCGCACCGCTGCCGTTGTTTAAGGCGAATCTGTGCCGGCTGAGGTCTGTCATGGGGCCATCCTCGCTAGTCGGTTGCCGCTGGCCGCGCTGCGATAGACGACCAGTCGTCTACTTAACCGGGTTCCGTGGCCGCGTATTCCCGGGACGGATTAGTGCAGCAGGGCCGGGACGGTGACCGCTTCGAAGCGGTCATAGGGGGCGCGGCTGCGGGTCACCTTCCCGCGCAGGGCAGCGCCCTCCCATGCCTCGGTGAGCTGGGCGGCCAGCTCGCCGGCATCGAGGTCGCTGCGGATACCCCCGGAGCCGCGCTGGCCGGAACGCACACACGTGCTCAGCGCCGCATCCCAGCGGTCGAGGATGCGGACGAGCTCGGTGCGCACCGGCTCGCTCGAGCCGCCCAGCTCCAGCGACAGGTTGCCGACGAGGCAGCCGAGCAGGAAGTCGCCGGCCTCGTGCTCGTCGGCGAGCGCATGGAAGAACCGCGTGATTCGTTCCTGCGCCGTCCCGTCCGTTTCCAGGATCGGCAGCAGCCGCGCCTCGATGTCGGCCCAGTGATGCTCGAGGATCGCCGCGGCGAAGGCCTCTTTGCTGTCGAAATACGCGTAGAACGACCCCTTCGGCACGCCGGCGGCGTCGGTGATGTCCTTGACGCCGCTGGCGGTGAAACCTCGGGCGTGCACGAGGTCGAGCCCCGCCTCGAGCAGGCGGCGGCGCACCTCGGGGTTCGGCGGGCGCGGCATACCGCCAAGAGTAGCCGACCGGTCGGCTATCTTCGTGGCGGTCGGCGGCCTGTCAGCAGGCTTTGACGTACCTGCGGACCAGCTCGTCCTCGCCGAACGTGCTGGTGCGCTGCAGGCCGTTGTCGTCGCGGGTGAAAAACGTCCACTGGCGCGGGGTGCTCTGGGGCCCACCGATCAGTTTCACGGTGAGGCGCAATGTGGTTTCCCGCAAAGTGCCGATGATGTCACCGACCCGGACCTGCGACGGATGGATCTGGGGTGCGTCGCACCAATTCTCTATAGGCAACTGTCGTCCATCCTTTAGCTGTTGCCGCAACCCTACGTGGGATTTACGTTCCGCGCTGAGCACCCGACCGATTCGCCCGGCGGCGAGGAGCGTAGCGTCAACCACGAGCCGTTTCGTTTGTCAGCGGTGGTCTACCGCCATCCGCGCGTGCGGGCGATGCAGAACGTGAAGGACCAGCCCGTGAATCGCACAGCGTCAACCGTTTGTACAGTCCCACGTCGGTCGGCTGAGCGATGACCTATCCGCGCGCGGGCCGGCGCCGCAGCGAACCCGTCCGGCTCTCCGTGGCTCACCAATTGGGTGGGGCGATCGATGGTGCGTGGTGGCCCCGCGCGGACCGGATCACCAACGAATTGCCCACCCTCGTAACGGCCCTGACTCCCCTGCTCGGCGAGATCGACGCCATCAACGTCAACTGGCCACCGCTGCAACGACCGCCCGACTTCAATTGGGCGGGTTGGGAACACAAGCGCCAGCACGTGATGACGTTGAGCGGCGGTCTGGCACACGTCAACCTGCTGGTCGTCCCGTATGCCACCTACACTGCGCTCGCGGTGATGGTGTTGCGCCGCGCCGCCGATCTGCCCGTCGACTCCTGCGACCAAGGCAAGCAGGCGTTTCTGACCGCCGGCCTGATCCTGCAGGCCGCCCGGCAACAGCTCGCCGCGGCCATCACCGAATAGCTCGGTGCGCCTGCCGAATTGGTAGTGCGACACTACCCGCATGGCAGCAAGCGACAGCACGGTGCGCTCGGCGATCCCGGCCGATGCCGCCCGTTGCGCGGCGATTTACCGGCCCTACGTCGAGGACACGGCGATCACCTTCGAAGTCGAGGTCCCGACGGTGGCGCAGATGGCAGCCCGCATCGAGGCGGCCCGGGCGACCCACGATTGGCTTGTCGCCGAGGACGCCGCCGGGCGCGTGATCGGCTACGCCTACGCGCACGCGTTCAATCCCCGCGCCGCGTATCAATGGTCGGCCGAAACCAGCATCTATATCGACGATGGGCATCATCGTTCGGGCGCCGGCCGCAAGCTCTACACGCGGCTGCTGGACCGGCTGGCCGAGCGCGGTTACCGCCGCGCCTTCGCCGGCATCACCCAACCGAACGAATCCAGCAACGCATTTCATCGATCCTTCGGGTTTCGCGACGCGGGCCTCTACCGTCGCGTCGGATGGAAGCACGACAGCTGGCACGACGTCGCGTGGATGCAGCTCGACCTGTCGCCTACTGGCGAGCCGGACGGCCCGCCAACGCCGATCGTCTAGTCATCTCCTTGCGCGGCAACGCGATACGTTCCATGGCCCTCGACGACCAGGCCGCCGCTGAATCGAAGCACCTCGCTGACGAGGCCGCCGTCCTGGTTGCGGTAGGCGATGACGATGGTGTCGATGCCGTCATAGACGCCCTCGACGACGAACCGCAGGTTCGGTTTGCGCTGCAACGCCAGGGCCCAGTAGCCGCGGAGCGCGGGCTTGCCACGAACGACGCCCGCCGTTTCGGGCAGCAGCTTGGCGGCCACCGGCGACGTGAACACGACCTCGTCGTCGAAATGCTGCAGCACCGACTCCACATCGTGGGCATTCCATGCCTCCACCCACTGCTCGGCGAAAGCAACCGCGTCAGGCTTCACGGTGGTGGACTGTAGTCGCGGCTATAGGCTGGTGCTTTGGACGCTGTGCATTTCCGAGGGGTTACGACATGTCCGCACCATCAGCCGAGGTCTTCGACCGATTGCGCCAGCTCGCCGCCATCAAGGACGTCGAGGCACGCGAGACCAAGACGATCGATGAGGTCTTCACCGGTAAACCGCTGACCACGATCCCCATCGGCAGGGCCGAGGACGTCGAAGCGGCCTTCGCCGAGGCCCGCGCGGCGCAGGTCGAGTGGGCGAACCGTCCGGTGACCGACCGCGTCGACGTCATCCGCCGCTATCGCGACCTGGTCGTCGAGAACCGTGAGTTCCTGATGGACCTGCTGCAAGCCGAGGCCGGCAAGGCCCGTTGGGCGGCGCAGGAGGAAATCATCGACCTGATGGCCAACGCGAACTACTACGTCAGCGTCGCCGCCGACCTGCTGAAGCCGCGCAAGGTCCAAGCGCTGCTCCCGGGGGTCGGCAAGACCACCGTCGCCTATCAGCCCAAGGGCGTCGTCGGCGTGATCTCGCCGTGGAACTACCCGATGACCTTGACGGCCTCGGACTCGGTGCCGGCGCTGCTGGCGGGCAACGCGGTGGTGCTCAAGCCGGACAGTCAGACGCCGTATTGCGCGCTGGCGTGCGCCGAGCTGCTGTACAGGGCGGGGTTGCCGCGGGCGCTCTACGCGATCGTCCCCGGTCCGGGCTCGGTGGTCGGCACCGCGATCATCGACAACTGCGACTACCTGATGTTCACCGGCTCGACCGCCACCGGCAGGCAGCTCGCCGAGCACTGTGGCCGTCGGCTGATCGGCTTCTCGGCGGAGCTCGGCGGCAAGAACGCCATGATCGTCACGCGCGGGGCCAACCTCGACAAGGCCGCGCGCGCCGCCACCCGGGCGTGCTTCTCCAATGCGGGCCAGTTGTGCATCTCCATCGAGCGGATCTACGTCGAGAAGGACATCGCCGACGAATTCACCAGTAAGTTCGGCGCCGCCGTCCGAAACATGAAGCTGGGCACCGCGTATGACTTCTCGGTGGACATGGGCAGCTTGATCTCCGCGAGTCAGCTGGACACGGTGACCGACCACGTCGACGACGCGAAAGCCAAGGGCGCCAAGGTGATTACGGGTGGCAAGGCCCGGAGTGACATCGGGCCGCTGTTCTACGAGCCGACGGTGCTCACCGACGTCACACCGGAGATGGAATGCGCGGCCAACGAGACGTTCGGGCCGCTCGTGTCCATTTATCCCGTCGCCGACGTGGACGAGGCAGTCCACAAGGCGAATGACACCGAGTACGGGCTAAACGCCAGCGTGTTCGCGGGGTCGGCCGCGGAGGGCGAGCAGATCGCCGCGCGGCTGCGGTCGGGGACGGTGAACGTCAACGAGGGGTACGCGTTCGCGTGGGGCAGCCTCGGCGCGCCGATGGGCGGGATGGGCCAGTCCGGCGTCGGCCGCCGGCACGGTCCCGAGGGCCTGCTGAAGTACACCGAATCGCAGACGATCGCGGCGGCTCGCGTGTTCAATCTCGATCCGCCGCTTGGTGTTCCGTCGACCCTGTGGCAGAAGTCGCTGGTGCCCGTGGTCCGCGCGGTGATGCGGCTGCCCGGGCGGAAGTGACATTGCGATGACCTACTACCCGGCGTAGTATTCGGGGCGATCCCACCGTGCACAAGGAGGTGCAACGTGAGGTGGAGTTTCGCCCAGATCGGGCTGCTGATCATCTGTGTTTTGCACGTCGCGCAGGCGGTGATCGGCTTCATTCTTGAGCCGAGCTTCGCGACCGGGCCCGGTGCACCCACTGTTCAACTGTTCGGAATGGACTACAACGGCTGGCATGCCGTCGCCGGGCTGGCCCTGTTCGCGCCGGGTTTGGTGTTCGCGACGCGCAAGTCGTGGGCGGTGCTGTATCTCTTGTTCGCGGCGGTAGCCGGTGCGCTGCCGGGTATTTGGGCGTTCTTCTCGCATCAGGTGGCGTTTGTCTTCACGTTTCCCAACAATACGACCGACGCGGTGGTGCATTTGGTGACCGCCGGCGTGATGCTCGCGGTGGCGGCCATCCAGATTCGCATGGACGGTGGGCCGCGGAACTCGCTCGCCGATCTTCGGAAAGCTCGGTAACCAAGAATCTTTTTAGGACTCGCCAAGCCGCGCGTCCGATCGTGAGTTCGTCCACTCCAAACGACTCATGAGGTTCCGCAATGACTCGCCACCGCATCTACGCCTTGATCGCCTTGACCGCCGCCGCTTTCTTCGGCGCTGCGTTCCTGGCGTCGCCCGCCGCGCAGGCGGCCGCCGTCGACCGTTACGTCGTGATCGCCTACTCCCCCATCACCGGCTGGGCCGGCTGGACCACCAACGGCACCACCATGGAGGAGGCTACCCACATCGCGCTGGGTAAATGCCAGGTGCATGGCCCCGGCTGCACCGTCGCGTCGTGGTCTCAAAACGGTTGCACCGCTTTGGCTCTCGCCCCTCACGGGTGGGCCGCCGACTGGGGCATGACGCCGACGGCCGCCCAGGACGGCGCGCTGGCGAAGATCTCGTCGGGCCGCGTCGTCGAGGTTCAGTGCGCCGGGCAGTGACGTACCGTTACATGAACCGCAAGATCCGCGGCTTTTGATTTCTGGCCCGCCCTTGAAACGAATTTCCCGCGCAGCGTTGTGACCGGCCGGGTAGGAAGCACCCACGGCACTTGGTCAGGACGGGCGGGACAGCCAATCACCTCTAAGGCGACGCTGGACACGTTCAAGATCTGCCGCCGTTGCCGGTTTGTCACTGAACCACGCGATGGTCGCGCCGATATCGGCGATTTTCAACTCGCCGCGGGCCACCAGGTCTTTGGCCACTGCCGCTACCTCGTCCTCGGATAACCGACGCCGCAACAATGCCAGCAGCGCTCTGCAGTCGGTCTTGGGGATGCCGTGCGGGTAGCCGGCGCGGATGAACGCCACAAACCTGGCCGCCAAATCACTCAAGCTCACCTGACACCCCCGCGACAGTCGCTAAAGCTACGGATCAGCGCGGCTAACAGCCTAACGCGGGCCCCGGACGCTTCGCCAGCCTCGCGGAGATGTGAAGCGCGGGATGTGCTGCAGGCACACAAAAGCGAGGCCCTCGAGATTCACTCGGCAGAGGTGTACGAGCGCTATATCAAGTACCTGACCGCTGCGCCAAGATGTTCCGGATCGGTTATATGGACGTCAACCACTTCACCCTAGTGAAGTAGGGAATCGGACGTCAGCGTTAATCTGTTGTGGTGGTGCCACTTTCGTTGCGATATGCGAAACCTTCGCAATGGTTCCGCCGAACGACGGGTGCACGCCGCCGGCCCACGCATGAACCTCGACCTCACTGCCGACGACTTGTTTCTTCACCCGCATGTCTCGTGTGTAAAGACTTCCCACAAAGCGGCCCAGCTCGATGTCAATCCGGAGCAGCGATCCGTCCGCCAGTCGACGATGTCCGGTCCGCATTGTGGAGATGGTGCTCATATATGTACGACGTTGAGAACATCCAGTAAGTTCATCCGGGCCTCGTCCGGGCTTCAGGCCATCAGGCGGAGCCTTGCGCCGTGCCGCGCGGGAGCGGGCGGTCCTGCCCTCGCTAGGCGTGGGCGCGGGACCGATCCCGCTGGGCGTTTCGTGGGGGCTTCGTCCGCTATATCTGTCGACGCCGACGAGGCATCTGTCGACGCCGACGAGGCCGGAACGCGTCTTTGACCTTTTCACCCGCGTCTCGCAGGTGAGCCGCACGCTGATCAGCCCTGCCCTCAGCCTCCAACGCCGGATCGTTCATCGCGCGGCCGACTGCCGCCTTCACCTTGCCCGTGACCTGGTCGATCTTGTTTCGGGCTTTATTCGCACCGCTCACTGGCGTGTCCTTCTCTTCGGTTACGAATAGTGCGCTAATCGGCGGTTACCCATTTTCGGCCTGACCCACCCCGCCTTGCTACACAGCGGCGCGACCGAAAGCCTTGATCCGCAGGGCTGCAGACCCGCTCCGTCAGTCGACATCCCGACGTTGCCGCGCTGCGCTTCGGCAATCCTGGAAAAACAGCTCGACAGCGAACGTCCGCTGGAACAGCCTTGGCTGGCCTATTGGGTGCCGAAAGCGAAAACCGTTGCCGAATCGTAGGTTTGGCCCGGGTTCAGGGTTGTGCTCGGGAAATTCGGGTGATTCGGCGAATCCGGGTAGTGCTGGGTCTCCACTGTGAATCCCGCACCCTGCCGATAGATGTGCCCGCCGGTGCCCGTGAGCGCCCCGTCGAGGAAGTTGGCGGTGTAGAACTGCACCCCGGGTTCGGTGGTGGAGACCGTCAGCGTGCGCCCGGTCTGCGGATCGACGGCCCGGGCCGCCTGGACCAGCCCGGTGTTGCCGCCGCGGTTGATCACCCAGTTGTGGTCGTAGCCGTGGGCCAGCAGCAGCTGCGGGTCGTTCGCCGTGATATGCGCGCCGATCGCTGTCGCCGAGGTGAAGTCGAACGGTGTGCCCTTCACTGGAGCGATCTCCCCCGTCGGGATCTGCGTGGCGTCGGTCGGGGTGTAGTTGTCGGCGTTGATGGTGATCGTTTGGTTGTAGACGTCGAGCGTGTCCTCGCCGGCCAGGTTGAAGTAGCTGTGGTTGGTCAGGTTGAGCACGGCCGGGGCATCGGTGGTCGCGTGGTAGTCGATGCGCAGTTCGTTGTTCGGGTTTACGGTGTAGCTGACCGTGGTCGTCAGGTTCCCGGGATAGCCCATTTCTCCTGCGGGGCTGACGTATTGGAGCTGCAGGCCGACACTGTCGGTCCCGTTCTGCGGGCTCGCCTGCCACACCTTCGTGTCGAAGCCCGCGGTGCCGCCGTGCAGGCTGTTGCCGTTGTTGTTGAGCGGCACGTGATACTCGGTGCCGTTCAGCGAGAAGGTTCCCTTGGCGATCCGGTTGGCGTAGCGGCCCACGATCGCGCCGAAGTAGGTTTTGCCGGAGCCGGTGTTGCGCAGGTAGCCGTCAAGGGTCGGAAATCCGAGCACCACATTGTCGACATGTCCGGTGCGATCGGGAACCTCGATCGACTGGACGATGCCGCCGTAGGTGAGGATTCGCACGCGCATGCCGTTTCCGCTGTCGAGCGTGTAGCGGCTCACCGGCGCCCCGCTCATTTCGCCGAACGGTTCGCTGGTGATCGACCGCGGCCTCGCGGGCGGCGACGCGCTGCCGCTACCCACCGCGGTCTTCGCCGCGGTGCTGCAGGCCGCAAGGCTCGCGACACAGGCGATGGCGATCAATCGAGGTAATGCGTTGCCGCGCATGGGCGCTCCTTGCGCTCTGGCAATCCGACTTGCCCCGACCGGAGCCTCGCTAAGCATCGTTGATGAGGTTCGCGAGGTAAACGGGCAACCGGCCAGCGCCGAAGTCGTAGAACCGTGCCCACAGGGGCTCGATCGAGATGCGCACCATCTGCTTATACGTGGAGCGCACGTTGTGTTCGAACTCGGCGAGCCCGGGTTCGTCCATTGAGCTCCTCGCCGCCGCGAGGTACTCCTCGGTGACGCCGTCGACGGTTTCCAGCGTCGCGAGGCCGCGGACCAACAGGGCCCTTGCCTCTTCCGGCGTGGAGCCGGTGTCGATCGTCAGTGCGACTTGCGGGCGGGACGAGATCGCGCGGGCTTTCGGTGAGGTCGGCGCCGTCGAGACGACGATGCGTTCGCCGGTCCAGTAGAACCCGACCGGGATCACCCGCGGGAAGCCATCGTGTCCGTTGTAAGCGAGCCGGGCCATAGAGCCGGAGAGCAGCTTCTGGGCGCCGGGGTGGCCCAGCTCCCGGGCCAATTCGTGCTTGTTCACCACATCTATGTCGTACACCGTCTGATGTTCGCGCCCTATCCCTTGGGCCGGGCGAGTCGGTCGATGTGGGCGAGGAAGTGCTGTAGCACTTCCTCGGGCGCCTCGATTTGCGGCCAGTGCCCGATGTCGTCGGCGAGCATCACCACATCGGGGTTGGGTATCACCTCGGCGTAGCGGCGGGCCATGTGGGCACCGGAGTTCGGGTCGATCGGCCCGTCGATCAGCCGCATCGGAACCGCGGTCTGCCGCATGGCGCGCACCCACCGGTTGCGGTGCTTGTAGCGGTCGTTGATGAACCGGCCGACCTTGTGCAGCACGCGGCGGCCGTCGTTGTAATCCAGGATCTGGTTGAATACGTCCATCATGTGCCGGGTCGGCTTGGTGTTCGGCCCGAACATCTCGCGCAGCGTCGGTTCGAGGAGCCGGCGAGCAAGCGGGGTGTTCTGCACCTGGCTGAAGACGTCGCCCAGCGGGGTGCCCGACATCAGCTTCTGCGCGGCCCTGGGCGTGTACGACTCGATGAACATGCCGCCGTTGAGCCAGGTGATCGAGTCGATCTGTGGCGAGCCGTAGGCCTGTTGGCCGAATTCGTGGCGGGCCAACAGTTCCTGGCCCACCGAGTCGCCGATGTCGTGGGCCAAAATGTGCGCGTGGTCGATGTTGAGGTGCTGTAGGAGAGCCTCGTGCACGTCGGCGTGGTCTAGGACCGAGTACTCGTAGGCCACCGGTTTCGCGGAGAACCCCATGCCGATCATGTCCGGGGCGATGACGGTGAACCGTTGCGTCAGCGTCGGCCAGATCGGCGCCCAGTCGAACGTGTTGAACGGATAGCCGTGGATCAGCAGCAGTGGAGGCCCGCTGCCCTCGACGCGGTAGAAGATGTCGAAGCCGAGGTAATCGAAGTACTCCCCCGAGTCCAGCCAGCGTTTCAGTTCAGCGTCCATGGTGGTCATCATGCCTTCGGCATACCGATGGCTCGCACTCGCTGCGCAGCGTCGCCTGGCGCAAATGACGGCGGCGGCGCCATCGCGGTAGTAGCTCATAAGTCGGCCTTGGCTACTTGAGGGATCTTCACTAGGATTGCTGCACCGAGGCCTACAGAAGTGGCGAAGATGGTAAACGAAAAGGTCCATTGGGCATGGCTGCACCTCTCCGACATACATTTCGGTCATGGCAGTAAGCCGTACCAAGAGGAGCAAGAAGCGGTAATCACTGAAATTCTTTCTGCTGTTGAAGTACTTGTCGAAATCGGTGCGCCGAAGCCTGCAGCTATTCTACTAACCGGCGACATAGCATTCTCCGGCGGAATGGCACGTGGACCCCAGGAATACGCCGACGCTGTGGACCTGGTTTCGAAGTTAAGAAATCTGCTCGATAATCACTTACCGGTGTTTGCCGTACCGGGAAACCACGATGTTCAGAGAACGCCGGACATCAAGGCCAATAACGAGAAGGATCTGCCAAATAACACGACTCGCCTCCTTCGCGCCTTACGTGATGCAAAGTCAGGTGAAAACCTCGACGATGTAATCCGTAATACCGCAGATACTGATCTAATTGCACCACGTTTTCAGAACTATAATGAGTTTTGCCAAAAAATCGGCTCCCCCGTCGACGAGAACGCAGACGGCCTGTGGCTTGAAAGAGTCGATATTGGCGGAAATCTGAAAGTTCACCTTGCCGGCATGAATACGGCACTACTGTGTAATGACGATACAGATAAAGAAAAATTGAGCCTAGCGAAAGCTGCGAGCAATGCGGCCTTCCTGAACATACCAAAGGGCGATCTTGTCTTCGCCCTCACACATCATCCGGTTGATTGGCTGAATGCGGCGAACGGACCGTATCTAGCTCGGATGATGCGCAAATATGCTCACGTGCACCTTCACGGCCACATGCACGACCCAGAGACCCAAAGAATAACGTACGGCGCAGGAGGATCTCTTGTGACCGTTGCGGCGGGCGCCGTGCACCCTGATGAAGCTGAAAACCGAGCTGGCACCCCTGCGACTTTTAGCGTGGGAGCCATCGTCGAACTGGACGACGGGTCTATAGCCATCCGAATCTGGCCTCGGCGATGGGCCGGAAAACAGGTCCGTTGGGCCGCGGACTCCGAACAACTACCCGAGGGCTCGCCTTTCGTCGAGCACGTAATTCGGTCTCCGGTCCGGGCCGCACCGGTCCCGCTGCCTGGTGACCCCCTCCGGCGATTCGCCCGAAGCGCGGTTGCCGAGCTTGGGCGACGGCGAACTGCATTCCCAACAGACATGAGCGTCGAGGAACTTCGCGCCGCTGGCCTCGTAGTTACGACGCGCTTCGGCCGTCGAGGAGCGAAAGACCAGTCAGAACTGATGTCGGCTGGCAGCGTTATCGCCGACTATTCCGAGAAGAACATTCTGATTTTGGGCGCCCCGGGCGCGGGAAAGACTGTGATCCTGTACGAAATTAGCAAAGGACTATTAGAGCAAACCGAGCGAGTCCCGATAGTTGTCGACATTGCCAAATTCAAAGATTCCAAAATACAGTTATCAGATTTGGTCCAAATAGGCGAGGTTAATCTTTCGAGTCTCGAAGAAAAAGTTAGATCATCGGGAGCCTTCATAGTTGACGGTATTGACGAAGCGCTCTCAGCAGGAGTAGCGGCTACGACCATCAGCTCGCATCTAAAGGCATTAGCAAAGATGGGCCAGCTAATAGTTTCCTGTCGAGAGAACGACTATGATTACACTCTTTCCGGCTACGTTCCCTTTGATATATTTGATCACATCTGGTATGTGCATGACTGGGATCCCATGCAATTCGAACAGTTCGTTGCTCAACTGAACGAGGGCCACGTCTTTGTCGATCAGTCGCTGACTAGTCGGGTTCAAGCAGACCCCAACCTCGCTGCACTGGTACGCAGGCCATTACTCGCTCGCATGTTGACTTTCCTTGCCGATAATGGCGAACTTCCATCAGATCGCACGTCCCTGTATTCGGAATATATGAACCGACTCGGCTCGGCGACGGATGTGCGTGTTCGTGCCGTAGGATGCAATGATATTCCGAGTGCGGTGGATCTGTGGCAAGACTTATCTTGGCACATATGCCGCTCACAACTTGAACCTGACTCACTTTATCCCGCAGATTTAGCGCAATTCGCGCTCGATCAACACGCTTCAGCGCAATGCGTGCGCCGAGCCCTAGCCGGCATACTCGACATACAAGACGGCCCCTCCGCATATTTCCATTATTCATTCTATGAATTCTTAACGGCGCGGTATATATCGTCGGCACTTCAGCGCAACATGGGGTCAGATCCGGAATCATGCATAAGCCTTCTCAGGCGCGATCTCACGCCCGAAATCCGGCACCACCTCGTGGATCTACTGACGCGTTCCGGCATAGACCTAACCGAATGGCCTCACCATCTGGCCAAGATGTATAAAGATCCCGCGACGGAACATCTCCAGGACGGGCTAACGGTGAAAAACCTGTTGGCATACTTGGCATCTCGGCTCGAAGTGCCCGCCCATGAATCACTGGTGGAACTCCTGAGGGACGAGACGAATCTATTTCTCCGAAATAGTCTATCCTGGGCCCTTGCCCAGCAAAACAATTGGACGTACACAAGCAAGTACTTCGACGAACTTCAATCCGATCATAATTTAGCGTCTTACAACCGCGGTTACACGCTTTACTACTTTGGAGACCTGCCCGAGTCCAAGGGGCCGCCCTATTCCGACGATCGCCCCGACAGAGCCTGGTTGAGAACACGCGGAGCCTTAAATCAGCGCTACAACGCCGCCACGTACCCATCGCTGGCGCCCGCTCGCAAAGCGGTTGACATGTATACCTTCTGCGACATCGCCTGTGTTCGTAATGAATCCTTGACGGCCGAGGAGGTGGAGCGGTTCAGACGACTTGTTTCCTCGCTAGCGGCCGTCAAAGCGCCACCGAACGTAGTCGCGCAGCTGACCAAAAAACTGGACGAGACGGTCGCTGCCCGCTATTGACTGCGGCGTCCGCCTCTGCGCCGTAGTCCCATCGGAGAACTCTGCGCGATCTCATCGTGGACCAACCAGCGATTATCAACCCATCGCCGCACCCAAGGGCCCCGCGCGCAAAAAACCCCCGCAGCTAACGCAAGTTCGGGGCCATTCCGATGTCGTGCTTCACCACACCGTCGGGCTGACAGGATTTGAACCTGCGACCACTTGACCCCCAGTCAAGTGCGCTACCAAACTGCGCCACAGCCCGCATGCCGCCGCGATCACCGGCAGCAGGTCGACAGCCTACCGCAGCCGAGCCGCGGCCTGACGAATGCCCGAGCCAGCTGCGAGTCTGCCTCACGCCAAGCAGTTGTCGCTATGAGGCGGGCACATCGCCAATTCCCTCCGAGCCGAGGCGGAAGTGACGGCTGGGACTGCCACGACGCTCAGCGCCGCTTCGCTCCCCGCTTCTCGCGGACCCGCACGTTGATCCGGATCGGGCTGCCCTCGAACCCGAACGTCTCGCGCAGCCGGCGCTCCAGGAACCGCCGGTAGCCGGCCTCCAAGAAACCCGTAGTGAAGAGCACGAACGTCGGCGGACGCGCGGTGGCCTGGGTGGCGAACAGGATGCGTGGCTGCTTCCCACCGCGGACGGGCGGCGGCGTGGCCGCGACCACTTCCTTGATCCAGGCGTTCAAAGGGCCGGTCGCGATCCGCGTGTCCCACGATTCCAGCGCGCTCTCCATCGCCGGCACCAGCTTCTGCACGGCGCGGCCCGTCTTGGCGGAGATGTTGACCCGCTGCGCCCACCGCAGCTGCGCCAGCTCGCGGTCGATCTCGCGCTCCAGCAGCTCGCGGCGATCCTCGTCGACCAGGTCCCACTTGTTGAAGGCCAGCACCAGGGCGCGGCCGGCCTCGATCACCATCGACAGCACCCGCTGATCCTGTTCGGTCAGGGTCTGCGACGCGTCGATCAGCACGACCACCACCTCGGCCGCATCGATGGCCGAGTGGGTGCGCACCGACGCGTAGAACTCGTGCCCGCTGGCCTGGCCCACCTTGCGCCGCAACCCCGCCGTGTCGACGAACCGCCAGACCTTGCCGCCCAACTCGATGAGCGAGTCCACCGGATCCACGGTCGTCCCGGCGACATCGTGCACCACCGAACGCTGGTCGCCCGCAAGCTTGTTCAGCAGCGAGCTCTTGCCGACATTGGGCTTGCCGACCAGCGCCACCCGTCGCGGCCCGCCGGGCGCCGGCGCGGCTTCGGACACCTCGGGCAGCGCGGCCAGCACCTCGTCGAGCAGATCGGCGACGCCGCGGCCGTGCATGGCGCTGATGGCGTGCGGCTGGCCGAGCCCCAGCGACCACAACTCCGCGACGTCGGCCTCGGCCTTCTCGCTGTCCACCTTGTTGGCCGCCAAGAACACCGGCTTTCCCGAGCGCAGCAGGATGCGCGCGGCGGCCTCGTCGGCCGCGGTGGCGCCGACGGTTGCGTCGACCACCAGGATCACCGCGTCGGCGGTGCGCATGGCCACCGACGCCTGCTCGGCCACCAACTGCTGCAGCCCCTTGGCGTCGGGCTCCCACCCGCCGGTGTCCTGCACGACGAACCGCCGCCCGGTCCACAGCGCGTCGTAGGAAACGCGGTCGCGCGTCACGCCGGGAATGTCCTGCACCACCGCCTCGCGCCGCCCGAGGATTCGGTTGACCAAAGTCGACTTGCCGACGTTGGGCCGGCCCACCACGGCGACGACGGGAGCCGGGCCGGGTTCGTCGACATCCGAAACCCCGGAATCGGTGAGCGCCCAATCGCTTTCGTCGGCCCAGGTGCCGTCCTGCGTCATCGCACCGCCCCGCTCTTCTGCCGCACCAGCTCGAGCAGATGCGCGATCACCTCTGCCTCGGTCATGTCGCTCGTGTCGACGACCAGCGCGTCCGGGGCGGCGCGCAGCGGCGACACCGCCCGGGTGGAATCGAGGTGGTCGCGGCGGCGCACGTCGGCCAGCACGCCGTCATAGTCGTCGACCAAACCCGACGCGACGTTCTGGTCGTTGCGGCGCGCGGCGCGCGTTTCGGCCGAGGCGGTGAGGAAGATCTTCACCGGCGCGTCGGGCAGCACCACGGTTCCGATGTCCCTGCCCTCGACGACGACGCTGCCCGGGCCCTCGGCCATGGACCGCTGCAGCTCCACCAGCCGGGCGCGCACGGCCGGCACCGACGACACCGCCGAGACCGCCCGGGTGACCTCGTCGCCGCGGATCTCGACCGAAACATCCTCTCCCGCAAGGTAACAGCGGTCCGAGTCGGGATCGTAGCTGACCGACAGCTCCACCGTAGACGCCAGAGACGCGACGCCCTCGGCGTCGGCGGGATCGACCCCGCCGCGCAGCACCGCCAGTGTCACGATTCGGTACATCGCCCCGGTGTCCAGGTAGCGGGCCCCCAGCGCACGCGCCAAACCCCTTGACACCGAGGACTTCCCGGTGCCCGCGGGGCCGTCGATGGCGACCACCAAAGCACTCACAAGCCGACCGCCTTGTAGAGCGAACCGATCTCGTCGCGCCGCAAGGCCCGGATGCTGCCGGGGCGCTGCTCCCCCAGCGACACCGCGCCGATGTCGGTGCGCACCAGCGCCTCCACCGGGAAACCGGCGGCGGCCAACAGCCGGCGCACGATGCGGTTGCGCCCCTCGTGCAATGTCAGGCGCACCAACGTCTTTCCGGGAATCGCATCGACGACCGCGAAGTCATCGACCCGCGCCGGCCCGTCGTCCAGCGAGATTCCGGCCCGCAGCTTCTTGCCCAGCCCGCGCGGCACGGTTCCGCTCACCGTCGCCAGATACGTCTTGGGCACCTCGTGCGAGGGGTGCATCAACCGGTGCGCCAGCTCGCCGTCGTTGGTCAGCAGGATCAGCCCCTCGGTGTCCGCATCGAGCCGGCCGACGTGAAATAGCTTCTTGGTGCCGCGAACCCGGCGCTCGACCAGGTCGCCGATGCACGGCCGACCCCGGTCGTCCGACATGGTCGAGTGCATGCCGCGCGGCTTGTTCAGGGCGAAGTACACCAGCGAGTCGTCGACGAGCACCCGCACGCCGTCCACGCGGATCACCGACGTGTCCGGGTCGACCCGGGTGCCCAGCTCGGTCACCACCTCGCCGTCCACCTCGACGCGGCCGTCGACGATCAACTTCTCGGCGGCCCGCCGCGACGCAATTCCGGCCTGGGACAAGACTTTTTGTAGGCGGACCCCTTCAGATTCGGCCATCAATCCTTGTCCACATCGAAGGACAGCGACTCCTCGGAGGCCGAACCGCCCGCGAGTTTGATGAAACGTGGCTCGCTGTCCAGGGATTCGCTCAGGTCCTCGATCGTGTCGACGTCGGGAAGCAGCGGCGCGATGTCGGGCAGGTCTGCCAGCGACGTCAACCCCAGCCGCTCGAGGAACAGCTCGGTGGTGGCGAACGTCGTGGCGCCGGTGTCGTCGTCGACACCGGCCTCGGTGATCAGGCCGCGCGCCAGCAGGGTGCGCATGACGGCGTCGACGTTGACGCCGCGCACCGCGCTGACCCGCGCGCGCGTGACCGGCTGGCGATAGGCGACCACGGCCAGCGTCTCCAGTGCCGCCCGGGTGAGCTTGGATCGCGCCCCGTCGAGCAGCAGCTTCTCGACGTACGGCGCGAACCGGGCGCGGGTGTACATCCGCCAGCCCTCGCTGTTTTGCCGCAGGTCGATGCCGCTGTCGCGTTCGGTGAGTTCCTCGGCCATCTGCTGCAGCCGGGCCGCGATGCGGTAGACGGGCTGTCCGGTGGCCGCGCCCAGCGCCTCGGCGGTGACCGGCGTGTCCACCACCAGCAGCAGCGCTTCCAGCACGGAGCCGAGTTCCTCGGCGTCCATCGGCGCCGCCTCGGCGATCTCGATGCCCAGATCGATCTCGGGCAGCTCTTCTGGCAACTCGTCGGTCATTCGTCCCGCACTTCTACCGGACGCTCCCCGGTCCACGAAATTTGGAGCACGCCAAGCGGCTCTGACTGGTCGAATGCTACCGCCCGGCTCCGATACAGCTCGAGCAGCGCGAGGAAGCGCCCGACGACCTCCATCGGCGCCTCACAGTCGGCGACCAGCTCCGAAAACGTCGCCCACTGGCCACTGCCCCGGGCCTCCAAAAACGCCAGCAGCTTCTCGGCCTGCTCGGGGACCGAGACCTGCAGCTCGTGCAGGTGACCGATGGCCACCGTCGGGACCGGGCGCGGGGTGAACGCGACGGCGGCGATCTGGGCGAACCGCTCGGCGTCGACGCCGAGCATCACCTCGGGCAGCAGCTCGGTGAACCGGTCCTCCAGCGACACCGCGCGCGGGTAGCTGCGCAGCGCGGCGGCCTCCAGCTCGGCGAACATCTCGGCGACGTGCTTGAAGGCGCGGTATTGCAGCAGCCGTGCGAACAGCAGGTCGCGGACCTCGAGCAGCGCCAGGTCCTCGTCGTCGTCGACCTGCCCCGCCGGCAGCAGGCGGGCGGCCTTGAGGTCGAGCAGCGTCGCGGCGATCACCAGGAACGCCGTGGTCTCCTCCAGGCCCAGCTGGGAGCCGATCGCCTTGGTGTAGGCGATGAAGTCGTCGGTGACCTGGTGCAGCGCCACCTCGGTGACGTCGAGGCGATGGGCGAAGATCAGCTGCAGCAGCAGATCGAACGGCCCCTCGAAATTGGTCAGGCGGACCTGGAAGCCGTTCTTGGCTGGCGCCTCACCGTTGGCGGTGCCGTTCACGCGCCGAATCGGTGGATGAATTCGCGGGCCAGCGCGCGGTAGGCGATGGCGCCGGTCGATCGGGGTGCCCAGGTGGTGATGGGCTCGCCCGCCACGCTGGTCTCCGGGAACCGGACGGTCCGGGTGATCACGGTGTCGAACACCAGGTCCCCGAACCGCTCCACGACGCGGGCCATGACCTCGCGCGAGTTGACGGTGCGCGGGTCATAGCGGGTGAGCAGGATGCCGCTGATCTCCAGCTTGGGGTTGAGCCGGTCGCGCACCTTGTCGACGGTGTCGGTGAGCAGCGCCAGCCCGCGCAGCGAGAAGAACTCGCACTCGGTGGGGATCACGACGCCGTCCGCGCAGGCCAGCCCGTTGACGGTGAGCAGGCCCAGCGACGGCTGGCAGTCGATCAGGACATAGTCGTAGCGGTCCAGCACCGGATACAGCGCGCGGCCCAGGGTCTGTTCGCGGCCGACCTCGTTGACCAGCTGGATCTCGGCGGCCGACAGGTCGATGTTGCTGGGCACCAGGTCCATGTGGTTGACCCGGGTTTTGAGCAGCACGTCGTCGATCGACACCCGCGGCTCGACCAGCACGTTGTGGATCGTCTTCTCCAGCTCGTAGTGCGGCACGCCCAGGCCCGCGGACAGCGCGCCCTGCGGGTCCATGTCCACCAGCAGCACGCGCCGGCCGTACTCGGCGAGCGCGGCGCCCAGGTTGATCGTCGAGGTGGTCTTCCCGACGCCGCCCTTCTGGTTGCACATCGCCACGACCTTGGCCGGGCCGTGCGAGGTGCGCGGCGTCGGCTCGGGGATCGCCCGCGGCGGGCGTCCCGTCAAGCCGATCTCGACGCCGTTGTCCGGGTGCTCGGTCATCACGCCCGGCGTGTTCGGGAGGTGAACATCGCTCGAAAGTCTAACGGCTTCGCGCAGTTAAGCCGGGCGCCGCGCGGGCGAGTCACCAGCCAATATGGGCGGAAATCGCTGGTGAAACGCACCTTTGCGCGCAGGGCTAACTTCAGTCACACCAGCACCATTGGGCACGGCGCGCGGGGGCGTCACTATCGTGGATTGACATGGATCTCAAGCGACGGCTGCCCATCCTGCGTTGGTCGGTGTTGCGGATGGCCGCGGGCGTGCGCCACATCACCACGACGGGTCAGATCGGCGACGGCCGCGAGGCCGCCGCCACCGAATACGTGCTGCGGAACGCCCGCGCCGGCGATATCGACGACGTGCTCGCCGCCATGGACAGGTTCGCCTACGAGAAGTCGATGCTGATGAGCATCGGTGACGAGAAGGGGCTCCTGCTTGACGCGGCCGTGCGGCGCGCCGATCCCGCGCTGGCGCTCGAGCTGGGCACCTATTGCGGCTACGGCGCGCTGCGGATCGCCCGCGCCGCGCCCCACGCCACGGTGTTTTCCGTCGAGCTCGCCGAGGCCAACGCCGCCAACGCGCGGCGGATCTGGGCGCACGCCGGGGTCGCCGACCGGGTGACGTGCGTCGTCGGCACCATCGGTGACGGCGGGCGCACCCTGGACACGCTGGCCAACGAGCACGGATTCGCTTCCGGCGCAATCGATTTCGTGTTCCTCGACCACGACAAGGACGCCTACCTGGACGACCTGCTGAGCATCGTCGATCGGGGCTGGCTGCACCGGGGCGCGATCGTGGTCGCCGACAACGTCAGGATTCCCGGCGCGCCGAAGTACCGCGAGTACATGCGTCAACAGCAGGGCAAGGGTTGGAAGACCGTCGAGCACAAGACGCACGTCGAGTACCAGTCGCTGGTGTCCGACCTGGTGCTGGAGTCGGAATTCCTGGGCCCAACGTCGACTTGATGTCGGGAATCGGCCCGCATTGGCGCAACAAGTCGACGTTCGGCGGGAGGGGTTAGGTGGCCCGCGGGTGCGCCCCGGCCCACACCTCGCGCAGCGCGTGCACGGTGACCAGCGTGTAGATCTGCGTCGTCGTCACCGACGCATGGCCGAGTAGCTCCTGCACGACGCGCACGTCCGCCCCGCCCTCGAGCAGGTGCGTGGCGAAGGAATGCCGCAGCATGTGCGGCGACACCCCCGAGGTGATGCCGGCGCGCTCGGCGGCGTCCTGCAGCACCTGCCACGCGCTCTGCCGCGACAGCCGGCCGCCGCGGGCGTTGAGGAAGATGGCCGGCGTGCCGCGGCCGCGGCGCGCCAGATCGGGGCGGCCGCGCACCAGGTACGCGTCCAGCGCCTGCACGGCGGGCCGCCCGATCGGCACCAGCCGCTGCTTGCCGCCCTTGCCGCGCAGCAGGACCGACCGCGCCTCGGTGTCGATGTCGTCGACGTCGAGGCCGACGGCCTCGGAGATCCGAGATCCGGTGGAGTACAACAACTCCAGCAGCGCGCGGTTGCGCAGCGTCAGCGGGCCGTCGCTCGGGCTGTCGCCGCCGGCACCCTCGAGCAGGGCCAGCACCTCGTCGATGGTCAGGCTCTTGGGCAGCCGCCGGCCCGGGGTCGGCGGCCGCACGGCCCGCGCCACGTCCAGCTCGGCCAGCCCCTCGGCGGCGGCGAACCGGTGCAGGCCGCGCACCGCGATCAGCGCCCGCGCCGCCGACACCGCCGAGAGCGCGGCCGTCCCGTTGTCGGGGTCGCCGCGGCGCAGCGCCACCAGGAACTCGCTGACGTCGTCCTCGCCGACCTTGGCCAGGTCGTGAATGCCGCGGTCGGACAGGTGCTTGCTGTAGCGACGCAGGTCGCGTTGGTACGAGCTCAGCGTGTTCTTGGCGACGCCCCGCTCGATCGTCAGGTGGTCGAGGTAGCCCTGCAGTTGCGTGTCCAGGGCCGCCGTCATTGCGCCGCCTTACGCGCGGCGAACGCGGTCGGCTTGTCGGTCCACGGGCTGTCCGCCGGGCGGGGCTGCGCGACGCCGTCGGTCACCGCGTGGGCGGCCAGAATCCCCGCCACCGCAATGGCATTGACGATCTCGCCGCTGAGCACCTTGCGGACGGCATCCGCGAGCGGATACCACTCCAGCTTCATGTCGGCTTCTTCGTCGTGCGCCTCGGGGCGGTCCACCTGGGTGAGCCCGGTGGCCAGATAGACCCGCACCGATTCGTCGCTGAAGCCGGGGGTGGAATCGAGGTCGGCCAGCACCCGCCAGGTGTCGGCCTTCAACCCCGCCTCCTCGTGCAGCTCCCGGGCGGCGGTCAGCTGGGCGGGCTCGCCGCCGACGTCGAGCAGCCCGGCCGGCAGCTCCCACAGCCGCCGGCCGAGCGCGTGGCGGTACTGGTAGACCATCGGGACGTTGCCGTCGTCGTCCATGGCCACCACGGCCACCGCGCCGAAGTGCTCGACGACCTCGCGCGTGACGAGCTTGCCCCCGGGCATCCGGACCCGATCGCGGCGCAGCGCGAAAATCTTTCCGGTGTACAGCGTTTCGGATGACGCCGTCTCGAAGACGTGCTCAGCCACGGGCCGCGGGCTCGGGTAGCGGCCGCTCAACGCTGTCTCGATGCTGGGTGCCGTTAGGCGAATGCTGCTCGGGGATTTCCACCGGCAACTGCTCGCCCGCCTTGTAGTCGAGCGCTGCCTTGACGAACGCGACGAACAACGGATGCGGCCGGGTGGGGCGGCTCTTGAGTTCGGGGTGGGCCTGGGTGCCGACGACGAACGGGTGCACGTCGGGCGGGTATTCGACGAACTCGACCAGGTGGCCGTCGGGCGAGGTGCCCGAGAAGCGCAGCCCGCTCTCGGCGATCTTGTCGCGGTAGGCGTTGTTGACCTCGTAGCGGTGCCGGTGCCGCTCGGACACCTCGGTGGCCCCATACGCCTGGGCCACAATGGAATCCGGCTCCAGCACCGCCGGGTAGGCCCCCAGCCGCATGGTGCCGCCGAGGTCGGCCTCGCCGGCGACGATCTGCTCCTGGTCGGCCATCGTCGAGATGACGGGATCCGGTGTGCCCGGCTCGAATTCGGCCGAGTTGGCCTCCGTGAGGCCGGCCGAGCGCGCGGCCTCGATCACGATGCACTGCAGCCCGAGGCACAGCCCCAGCACCGGCAGCCCGCGCCCGCGCGCGTGGCGGATGGCCCCGATCTTGCCCTCGATGCCGCGGATGCCGAACCCGCCGGGGATCAGCACGCCGTGCACGTCGCCCAGCGCGGCCGCGGCGTCGCCGGGGCTCGCGCAGTCGTCGGAGGGCACCCACACCATCTCGACCTTGGCGTGGTGCTTGAACCCGCCGGCGCGCAGCGCCTCGGTCACCGACAGGTAGGCGTCGGACAGCTCAACGTACTTGCCCACCAACGCGATTCGCACCGTCTCGTGCGGCTCGTGCACCCGGCGCAGCAGGTCGTCCCATTCGGTCCAGTCGACGTCGCGGAACGGCAGGTTGAGCCGGCGTACCACGAACGCGTCGAGTTCCTCGCGGTGCAACACCTTCGGGATGTCGTAGATCGACTTCGCGTCGGGGGTCGAGATGACCCCGTCGATGTCGACGTCACACATCAGCGCGATCTTGTTCTTCAGCGCCTCGGGGACGTCGCGGTCGCAGCGCAGGATCAGCGCGTCCGGGGTGATACCGATGCTGCGCAGCGCCGCCACCGAGTGCTGGGTGGGCTTGGTCTTGAGCTCCCCCGACGGGGCCAGGTAGGGCACCAGCGACACGTGCAGGAAGAAGACGTTCTCCCGGCCGAGGTCGTGGCGCACCTGCCGCGCGGCCTCGAGGAAGGGCTGCGACTCGATATCGCCCACCGTGCCGCCGATTTCGGTGATAACGACGTCCGGGCGATTGCCGTCGGCGTCCGGCTGGGCCATCGCCACGATGCGCCGCTTGATCTCGTCGGTGATGTGCGGGATCACCTGGACGGTGTCGCCGAGGTACTCACCGCGCCGTTCCTTGGCGATGACGGTCGAATACACCTGACCGGTAGTCACATTCGCCGAGCCGGACAGGTCGCGATCCAGGAACCGCTCGTAGTGGCCGACGTCGAGGTCGGTCTCCGCGCCGTCCTCGGTGACGAAGACCTCGCCGTGCTGGAACGGGTTCATCGTGCCCGGGTCGACGTTGAGGTACGGGTCGAGCTTCTGCATCGTCACGTGCAGCCCGCGCGCCGTCAGTAGCTGCCCCAGGCTGCTGGCGGTAAGCCCTTTGCCCAGCGAGGAAGCGACCCCACCGCTGACGAAGAGGTGCTTGGTGGTTGTTTGCGGGTGCTTCCGCACAGGCGACCTCCGTGAAGACGGGCAGGGCTTCGATTTTTCTAGCGGTTAACTAGATGGGCCTGCCGACCCACGGAAACCCACCCTAACATCCACCGCGCCGTGTCGCGGGGAACACGCCCGCTACTGCGGCACGGTGATCGAGGTTGCCCCGTGCCCGGTGCCGTACTGGCCGACGTGGCCGCCGTTGATCAGGTCGTGCAGGCCCAGCACCGCGGTGATGCGCCCGGGCGCGGCGTCGACGTCGTCGACGGTGCTGATGGCCGACGACATGCCGGTGTCGGCGCGGGTCACGGCGACCGCGGCGCCGCCCGTCGCCGAACCGTCGCGCCCCGCCAGCAACGTGCCCGAGCCGTGCGGGGCGAGGGCGGCGGAAAACCGGGCCACGCTGACGCCCTGGTTGCCGGCGTCCTGCGGCAGCCCGCCACCGGTGACGATCAGCGCGGCGTTGGCCGCCCCCACCCGGTCGGCGGGCTGGTAGGTGATGAAGCCGGTGTCGCGCAGCGAGGCCAGCACGGTGTCGCGCTGCGTGTCGTCCACCGGCGGCACGGCCGGGTTGGCATTGACCAGCAGCGCGATGCCCAGCAGGTCGCCGGCCTGCGAACCCTGATCGACGAGCTTGGTGCTCAACTGCTGACCGGCGGGCAGGATCGACGAGTTCACCACCGTGCGCAGCTTCTCCGCGGAGTTGGCGTCGACGAACTCCTGCGTCAGCGAAACCGTTCCGGTGATCGTCCCGCCGGCCTGGCCGACGAACTTCGAGACCGCGGCGACGTCGTCGTCCTTGGCGTCAGGGGTGCGGAAGACGACGACGGACTTTCCGCCCAGCGCGTCATGCACGATCCGGCCCGCCAGCTGGTTGTCGAAATTGTTTGCGGCGGCCAGCTTTTCGTTCATCACGTTCTTCTGGTCGTTGAGCCCGTTGATCTGGGTGTACAGGTCGCGCTTCTCGTCACGCAGGCTGGACAGCAGGGTGTCCGACAAGAATCCGGAGCCCAGCACGACTCCCACGGCCAGCGCCAGGAAGACGGCCGCCAGCGACAGGGCATGTTGGCGTAACGAGATCATTTAACGCACCGTCCTCGAACTAGGTGACCAGGTGCTGCACCCACAGCGAGAAGTGGTTCCAGTAGTGGGTGACCCAGTGCAGCACCACACCGTCGGTGCGGGACACCCACAGCGCCACGATGACCGCGATCAGCATGGTCAGCGCCAGCAGCGCGATGGCGCCCGCCGAAATGTGGTTGCGGTACAACGTGGCAACGGCCTTGGCGTCCACCACCTTCTCCCCCACCCGAAGCCTGGTCAGAAACGTCGAGGGGTTGCTCTGGGTGCGGTTGCGGTCGAAGAACGTCTCGATGTTGGCGGTGTGGCCGGCCGTCACGAGCAGCGCGGCGCCGTGGTGGTCGGCCAGCAGCAGGGCCAGGTCGACCGCCGACCCCGCGGCCGGGAACGTCATCGCGCCGACGCCGAGGTCCTGGATCCGCTCCAGCCCGGGCGCGTGGCCGTCGGCGTCGGCGGGCAGGACGACATGCGCACCGCACTTGAGGGCGTCGGTGCTGATCTTGTCGGGGTCGCCGACGATGATCTGGGGGCGATACCCGGCCTTGCGCAACACATCCGCGCCGGTGTCCACGCCGATGAGCACCGGCTGGTACTCCTTGATGAACGGCTTGAGCGAGCGCAGCTCGTCCTCGGCGCCGGGCTCGTCGGCCACGATCACCACGTGCCGGCGGCGCAGGTCGACGTCGATGTCGGGGATGCCGATCCCGTCGATCAGCAGCGGGCTCTCGCTCTTGATGAACTCAATCGTGTTGCCCGCGAAGGCCTCCAGGTGGGCGGCCAGGCCGCTCTTGGCCTCGCGCATCAGGTCGGCGATGTCGTGGTCGGTGCGTTCGGTGCCGCGAACCAGGCGGCGATCGCCGGAGTACACGCCGCCCTCGTAGAGGCGAATCTTGGCGCCGTCCTTGACCTTCTTGAAGACCTCGGGCCCGGTCTCGTCGATCAGCGTCACGCCGTTGTTGACCAGCACCTCGGGGCCGAGGTTCGGGTAGCGGCCGGAGACCGACGGCGAGGCGTTGACGACGGCGGCGATGTCGGCCTCCACCAGCGCGTCGGCCGTGATGCGATCCAGATCCAAGATGTCGAGGACCACGATGTCGCCGGGACACACCCTGCGCAGCAGGCGGTCGATGTTCCGGTCGACCCGGGCGGTGCCGGTGAGGCCGGGCCGGGACGTGTTACGCGAAAGCAGACCTGACATCTTCATGGGGGCGATTCTGTCGGTGAAGCCCGGGCCAGGCGAGTAGGCGCGCCGTAACATTAGCCTCAGAAGTTATCTAGAGTCACATCAGTAACAGGTCGATGTCGGGATGGTCTCGAGCGTCGACTTGTTGCGCGAAAACGGCCAAGATGCCGACAACAAGTCGACGCTCGAGGCGCTAGTCCCTGTCGTTCTGCGCCGTCTCGAGCAGCTCGCGGGCGTGCGCCCGGCCGCTGTCGGAGTCGCCCAGCCCAGCCAGCATGCGTGCCAGCTCGGCCACCCGGTCGTCGCCGGTGACCCGCCGCACCACGCTGGTGCCCTTGGGCCCGGCGCTGTGCACCACCAGGTGCACGTCGGCGTACGCGGCGACCTGCGGCAGGTGCGTGACCACGATGACCTGGTGGGTGCGGGCCAGCCGCGCCAGCCGCCGCCCGATCTGCACGGCGGCCCGGCCACCGACGCCGGCGTCGACCTCGTCGAACACCATCGTGGTGCCGGCCGCCTCTTTACGGAGAGTCGCCAGCGCGACTTCTAATGCCAGCATCACGCGGGACAACTCGCCGCCGGACGCGCTCTTGGCCAGCGGCAGCACCGTCATGCCGCGGTGGGCGGCGAAGCCGAACTCGACCTGGTCGACGCCGTCGCCGCCGGCGCGCACCAGCTCGCCGGACGGCAGCACCAGCGTGGCGGGGTCGTCCGGGCCGGCCGCGACGTCCAGGGCCACGTCGATCGTGAATTCGGCGTCGGCCATCGCCAGCCCGGACAGTTCCGCGGTCACCTCCTTGGCCAGCCGCTTGGCGGCCTTGCGCCGCAGCTTGCTGAGATCGACTGCCCCATCGGATAATTCGCGGGCCAGCTCGTCGACCCTGCGTTCCAGCGCCGCCAGCCCTTCCTCGGAGACGTCGAGTTGCGCCAGGCGTTCGCGGGACTCCCGCGCCCACTCCAGCACCCCGTCGATGTCGGCGGCGTACTTGCGGGTCAGCGTGCGCAGCTCCGCCTGGCGGGCCAGCTTGGATTCCAGCGCGCTGGCGTCCACCGGCAGTTCGTCCAGGAACCCGCCGAGCTCCTGCGCGGCGTCGGCGACCACGGTGAGCGCCTCGCCGATCTGTCCGGCCAACGCGCGCAGCGTCGCGTCGTCGGTGGATTCGAGTGCGGCCCTTGCCTTTCCGAGGCCGTCGGTGGCACTCTGGCCGAGCCCGTCGGCGTCGTCGGCCGACAGGGCGGCGCGCGCCGTGGCGGCGGCCTCGCGCAGCGTGTCCAGTTCGGACAGGCGCAGGATGTCGGCGACCAGCGCGTCGTCTTCGCCGGGTTGCGGGTCGACGGTGTCGATCTCGTTCAAGGCGAACTTCAGCCGGTCGGCCTCCTGGGCCAGCTCGCGGGCCCGCTCCCGGCGGTCGATCAGGTCGCGCCGCGCGGTCAGCCACGCGTCGCGCAGCTTGCGGTAGCGCTCCAGCGCCGGGCCGGCGCCGGCGAAGCGGTCCAGCGCGCCGCGCTGCTCCTCGGGGCGCATCAGCCGCAGCTGGTCGTTTTGGCCGTGCAGGGTCAGCAGTTCCGTGGTGAAGTCGCCCAGGGATTTGGCCGGCACGCTGCGGCCGCCGAGATACGCGCGGGACGGGCCGTCGCGGCTGACCGAGCGCAGCGCGATCACGCTGCCGTCCTCGTCGCGCTCGCCGCCCAGGTCTTCCAGCATCGCATCCAGCTGCGTCGCCGTCTCATCGTCGAGATCGCTTGTGGCGAACCGACCTTCGACGACGGCGCGGTCGGCGCCGGACCGCACGCGGGCGGGGTCGGCGCGGGCCCCGCCGAGCAGGTGCAGCCCGGTCACCACCATCGTCTTGCCGGTGCCGGTCTCGCCGGTCAGCACCGTCAGCCCGCGGCCGAACTCCCCGACCGCGGCGCTGATCGCGCCCAGCGATTCAATTCTGATTTCCGTCAGCATTCGGTGAGCACCTGACGAGCGTCGTTACTTTCCGCGCCAACCGGTCACCGGCAGGCGGAATTTGCGCACCAAGCGGTCGGTGAACGGCGCGCTGTCCAGCCGCGCCCATTTGACCGGCGTGTCACAGCGGGTCACCTCGATCCGGCTGCCGGCCGGGATCACCATCTCGCGGCGGCCGTCGCAGAACACCAGCGCGTCGTGCCCGCCCGCCTCGGTCTCGATCGCAATGGTCGCCTCGGGGCTGGTGACCATGGGCCGGCCGAACAGCGCGTGAGCGTTGTTGGGTACCACCAGGATTGCCTCCAGGTCGGGCCACAGCACCGGGCCGCCGGCCGAGAACGCGTAGGCGGTGGAGCCGGTCGGCGTCGACACCAGCACGCCGTCGCAGCCGAAGGCGGACACCGGCCGCCCGTCCACCTCGACGACGACCCCGAGCACACCCAGCCGCGGGCCCTTCTCCAGGCTGACTTCGTTGAGCGCCCACCCGTGTTCGACGTGACCCTTGTTCAGCACCGCGACGTCCAGCGTCAGGCGGTTCTCCACCCGGTAGTCGCGGGCCACCACGTGCTCGAGCACCCGGTCGATGGCCTCCGCCTCGGCCTCGGCCAGGAATCCGATCCGGCCCAGATTCACGCCCAGCACGGGAATCCCGGCGTTTCGGGCCAGCTCGGCGGCCCGCAGGAAGGTGCCGTCACCGCCCAGCACCAGCACCAGTTCGCAGCCCTCGGCGGCCGACGGCTCGGCGTCGACCACCTCGATCTCGGTCCCCATCGCCCGCATATCGTCGGGCGCCAGGTGCAGCGACCCCCGGTCGACCGCCTCGGCGGACAGCAGCCGGAGCCCAACTCCGTTGTCGCCCAGCACTTTTTGCACGCGACGCGCGGTCTCGGTCGCCTCGTCGCGGCCGGTGTGCACCACCAGCAGCACGGTTCGGTGATCGGTCATTCCGGGCCCTCTGCCACGGCCCGCGTCACCGCGTCCACCAGCCCATCAGCAGTCAGCCCCCGCTCGGTCTCGGCGCGCAACCACAGGAAGTATTCGACATTGCCCGACGGGCCCGGCAGCGGGCTCGCGGTGACGTCGACGGTGTGCCAGCCCAGTGCCCCGGCGCGGCGCGCGACGGCCAGCACCGCGTCGGCCCGCAGGCCCGGGTCGCGAACGACCCCGCCGGCGCCGACCTGGCCCCTGCCCACCTCAAACTGCGGCTTCACCATGGGAACGATATCCGCGCGGGGGCAGGCGCATCCAATCAACGCGGGCAACACGCTGGCCAGCGAGATGAAAGACAGGTCGGCCACCACCAGGTCGACCGGCCCGCCGATGGCCTCCGGGGTCAGGTCGCGGGCGTTGGTCCGCTCGACGACGGTCACCCGCGGGTCGCTGCGCAGCGACCAGGCCAGCTGGCCGTAGCCGACGTCGGCGGCCACCACCGCGGCGGCCCCGCGGTCCAGCAGCACCTCGGTGAACCCGCCCGTCGACGCGCCGGCGTCCAGGCAGCGGCGGCCCGCGACCGCGATGCCGAACGCGTCCAGGGCGCCGATGAGCTTGTGCGCGCCGCGCGACACCCAGCCGCGTTCGCGGTCGTCGGCGACGGTCAGCGCCGCGGTGACGTCGACGGCGGTGGCCGGCTTGCGGGCCGGCATGCCGTCGATGCTCACCTTGCCCGCGTCGATCAACTCCGCGGCCTGCTGGCGGGACCTTGCGAGCCCGCGGCGGACGAGCTCGGCATCGACGCGGGCACGCCGTGCCACCGTCGCACTCAGCCCTTCTCCGCCGACTCCAGCGCCGCCAGCAGCACGTCGTGCGCCTCCGAGAGGCGGCGGGCTATCTCTTCGAGCTCGGTGAGAGACGGCTGGCGCTCGGGGTTTTCCGGATCCCCGACCTCGGACAGCTGGGCAACCAGGGCGTCGATTTCAGCGCGGAGCTGATCGGGATCGATAGTCATCGCGTACCTACGTTAGTCGCCGTCGACCAAAGACCAGCGCTGCAGCGCATCGCGGGCCCGGTCGCCGTCGGCCTCGATCCGCAAAGACGCCGGGTCCTCGGCGCCCCACACCGCGCTGGCCACCGCGCGCACGACCGAGAGCCCGTCCCCCTCGTCGGCGCCGTTGGCGCTGACCGTCACCGCCGTGTCGACCACGTCGACGTGCCAGCCCGGCTGGGGCCGCACCGCGAGGAGGTCGCCGTCGGAGTGCAGCGAACGCAGGTCGTGGCCGATGTAGGTGGGCCGGCGGGCGGGGTCGGCGTAGACGGCGTCGCGCGCGGTGTTGACGCCGGTGAGCACCATCAGGCTGGGCAGCCGCGCGGCGTTGGCGCCCTCGATGTCGGTGTCCAGCCGGTCGCCGATGACCAGCGGCGCGCGAAACTCGCCGCGGGCCACCGCGTCCTGCAGCAGCCGCGGCGCCGGCTTGCCCGCGACCCGCGGTTCGGCGCCGGTGGCCGCCCGCAGCGCGGCCACGAACGACCCGTTGCCCGGCAGCAGGCCGCGCTCGGTGGGCAGCGTGGGGTCGACGTTGGCCGCGACCCATAGCGCGCCCGCGCGGATGGCCAGGGCGGCCTCGGCGAGGTCCGGCCAGCCGATGGTCGTGGACAGGCCCTGCACGACGGCGACGGGCTCGTCGTCGTAGCGCCGCACCGGGCGCAGCCCCACGGCGGCGATCTCGTTGGCCAGCGCGTCGGTGCCCACGATCAGCACGCGGGAGTCCGCCGGCAGCTGATCGGCGAGCAGCTTGGCCGCGCTTTGTGCGCTGGTGACGACGTCCGAGCCGGCGGCGGTGAAGCCGAGCTCGCGCAGGTGCAGCGCCACCTCGTCGGCGCTGCGGGACGCGTTGTTGGTCACGTAGAGCTTGCGGCCGCCCACCTCGTCCAGCGACTGCACCGCGCCCTGGGTCGGCTGAGCGCCGCGGAAGACGGTCCCATCGAGGTCGACTAGCAGGCAATCGTATTGTTGGGCAAGGCTTTTCATCTCAGGCCAGCTCGCCGACCCGCTCTTCGGCGTCGGTGACGCCTTCGACATCGGCGGCGGCCGAGCGCAAAAACCATTGCAGCGCTTCGTCATTGCGGCCGAGCGCCAGCAGCGTGTCGGCGTAGGCGTAGAACAACCGCGCCGCCGTCGAACCGGTGCGGTTCGGGTCCAGCTGGGGCGTGGACAACAGGGTCAGGGCCTGTTCCAGCTGCCCGAGGTCGGCGCGGGCGCCGGCGGCGACGATGCGCAACTCGTCGGCGTCGTCGCCGGACAGCTGGGCCGCCTCCTCGCCGCGCGCCAGTTCGATCGCCCGCTCCGGACGGCCGAGCCCGCGTTCGCAATCGGCGATGAGCGCGAGCAGCGGCGACTTGCTGCCCATCCTGCGGGCGGCGCGCAGCTCGGCCAGCGCCTGGGCCCAGTCGCCGCAGTGGTAGGCGGCGATCCCGACGGCCTCACGGACCGCGGCGATCCTGCTGGAGCGGGCCCGCGCCGCGCGCGCGTGGCTCAGCGCGGCCTCGGGGTCCTCGTCGATCAGCTCGCCGGCCGCGACCAGGTGGCGCGCCACCGCGTCGGCCGTGGCGCGGTCCAGGGTGCTCAGTTCGCGCCGGATCTCGGGCGCGAGCTGGCGGGCCTCCACGCCGGGCGGGATCGGGGGCGCGCCGGGCCGGTCGCCGTTGCCGTCCTGCTCGGCGCTGCGGGGCTGCACCGGGCGCGCGCGGCCCGGGCCCGACCACGACCCGGATGCCGGGCGGGGCCGCCGCCTGCTGTCGCGCCCCTGCCTGTCGTCAACCACCCTGCAAAGGATACGGACGCCCCGCGGCGAGGCCGTTGGGTGTGCGGTGACGGCTTCGAGTGCGCGTCCAGGGCGGCAAAACCGGCCAAATCCCGCCCTGAGTGCACACCGAAAGCCGTCAGCTCACACTCGTCGGAGCCGAGGACGGCTAGGCCGGGCCCCGGTCGGTCAGCAGCGGCGCCAGCACCGCGGGGCAATAGGTCGCGATCGCGACGACGGTGAACACGCCCGCCGCGTCGCGGGGCATGCCGTAGCCGTCGGCCACCGCGGTGATCACCGAGTCGAACGACCCGCCGGGCTGCAGGAGCATCGGGCAGACCGACTGGCCCAGCGCCATCGCCGAGTCGGGCTGCGACACCGGGACGCCGGCGTTGGTGAGGGCCCGCAGGAACGCGTTGCCCCGCAGGTCGGCGTGGACGGGTGCCGCCAGCACCGCGGTCAAACCGGCCACGCCCGCACCCACCCCGACGACCCGCAGCACCCGCCTCGCGCTAGTCACCGTGACCACAGTGGTCGCCGGCGGTCACGTCGGGGGCACGGCGCGATAAAGGTTTGGGCCGGTTCTAGACCTTCTCGATGCCGGCGATGTTGCGTTTGCCGCGCCGCAGCACCAGCCACCGGCCGTGCAAAAAGTCCGAGGGCTGCGGCTTCCAGTCCTCGCTGTCGATGCGCACGTTGTTGACCGAGACGCCGCCCTCGCCGATGGTGCGCCGTGCGGCCCCCTTGCTGGCCGACAGGCCGCTGGCCACCAGGAGGTCGACGATCCCGTCGGCACTGCCCGGCTTGAGCTCGGCGACCGACGCCTCGCGCAGCGCGGCGGCCAGCGTCGCCTCGTCCAGCCGGTCGAGTTCGCCCTGCCCGAACAGCGCCCGGCTGGCGTGCTCGACCGCCTCGGTCGCCGCCTCGCCGTGCACCAGCGCGGTCAGCTCGCGGGCCAGCCGGCGTTGGGCGGCGCGCTGCTGCGGGCGCTCCGCGGTGGCCCGCTCCAGTTCGGCCAGCTCGTCGGCCGACAGGAAGGTGAACCACCGCAGGTACCGGATCACGTCGGCGTCGGCGGTGTTGACGAAGTACTGGTACCAGGCGTACGGGCTGGTCATCTGGGGGTCCAGCCACAGGCTGCCGCCGCCGGTGGACTTGCCGAACTTGGTGCCGTCGGCGGCCGTCACCAGCGGGACCGTCAGCGCGTGCACCGCCGCGCCGAGCTTCTGGCGCACCAGCCGCACCCCGGCGATGATGTTGCCCCACTGGTCGGAGCCGCCGATCTGCAGGACGCAGCCGTAGCGCCGGTGCAATTCGACGTAGTCGTTGGCCTGCAGCAGCATGTAGCTGAACTCCGTGTAGGAGATCCCCTCGCCCTCCAGGCGCCTCCGCACGGTGTCGCGGTCCAGCATCACGTTGACCGAGAAGTGCTTGCCGATGTCGCGCAGGAACTCGACGGCCGACAGCGGCGCGGTCCAGTCCAGGTTGTTGACGACGACGGCAGCCGTCGGGGACTCGCCAAAATCCGAGAAGTCGACGAAGCGCTCCAGCTGGCCGCGGATCCGTTCGGTCCAGGCGGCGACGGTGTCGGCCTCGTTGAGGGTGCGCTCGCCGACGTCGCGGGGGTCGCCGATCATGCCGGTGGCGCCGCCGGCCAGCACGATCGGGCGATGCCCGGCGCGCTGGAACCGACGCAGCGCCAGCAGCGGGACCAGGTGGCCGGCGTGCAGGCTGGGCGCGGTGGGGTCGAAGCCGGCATAGACGGTCATCGGCCCACGCTGCGCTTCGGCGGCCAGCGCATCGAGGTCGGTGGACTGGGCGATGAGCCCGCGCCAGCCCAGCTCGTCGAGGATCCCGGAAGACATCGCGCACGACTTTAGTCGTTCCCGGCGCCACGATTCGCCCGCGCGCCGCTCTCTAAGGCAAGCTAACTACGTGGCGCATCGTCGCGCTATCGCCTTCCCCCGTCAGCGCACCAACAACGCGGAGCGTCATGGACAACCGATACTGGCCGCTGGTCGTCGCGATCATCATGCTCGCCCTCGGGCTGACGCTCACGGTCGACGACTTCAAGCGGGCCGCCACGCTGCGCAAACCACTCGTGGTCGCGCTCGCCTGCCAGTCGCTGCTGCTACCGGGCCTGTGCCTGCTGATCGCCGAGGCCTTTCACCTCGAACCGCACCTGGCGGTCGGGCTGATGCTGATGGCGGCGACCCCGGGCGGGACCATGTCGAACCTGCTCAGCCATCTGTTCAACGGCGACCTGGCGCTTAACCTCACCCTGACCGCAATCAACGCCGTGCTGTCGGTCGTCGCCCTGCCCGCGATCCTGGCGGTGGCGATGACGTGGTTCCTGGGCGAGGGGCGGTTCCTCCCGCTGCAGCTGGACAAGTTCCTCGCGGTGATCGGCCTGGTGCTCGTCCCGATCGCGATCGGGGTGGCCATCCGCCACCGCTTCCCCGAGCTGGCGCGGCGATTGCAGAAGCCGGTCCGCATCGCCGCGATCACGCTGCTGGTGCTCGCCATCGTCGCGGCCATCGCGGGGGGACGAACGACGCTGTGGCACAACATCGGCCTGCTGAGCGGGGCCGTCGTGGCCTTCTGCGCGGTGAGCCTGAGCGTCGGCTACCTGGCGCCCCGCCTGATGCGGCTGGCCCCGCGGCAGGCCGTCGCGGTCAGCCTGGAGGTCGGCATGCACAACGCCGTCGTGGCGATGGGCATCGCCTTGAGCCCCCAGCTGCTGAACAGCGCCGTCATGGCCACGCCGGCCGCGGTATACAGCGCCGTCGCGCCGCTGCTGGCCGTGACGTTCATCCTCGTCGCCCGCCGGGTCGACCCGGCGTTTCGCACCAGCGCCCCCGTCGCCGTCTAGCCCGATGGTGGCGACCCGCAGCGCCCGGCTACGCCGCGCTTGCGATCGCCACTAGTCACTCGTCCCGGGGGCGGGCGCGCGCGGGCTTCTCCGGTATGCCGAGACCTCCGGGCGGCCCCCGAGCCACAGCCGCCACGGCCGGTCGGCGGCCTGGCTGACCCCGACGCGGGGGCCGGACACGGCGGTCAGCGGGTCGTGCAGTTCCAGGGTCACCGGGCTCGCCGGGTCGAACAGGTCGATTCCGTTGTCGTCCATGGTGATCCCCAGGGCCGAGCACAGGTTGCCGGGCCCGCGGGCCAGCGCCGCGGTGCGGACCAGCTCGCCGCGGCGGGCCCGCGCGACGTCGGTGCCATCCTCGATGGCCGCGGCGCGCAGCAGCACCGCGGCGGCGATGCCGTCGGGCCCGCAGGAGACGTTGGCGCACACGTGGATCCCGTGGCTGCGGTAGGTGTAGAGCCGCCCGGGCGGCCCGAACATCACGGCGTTGCGCCCGGAGCGGCCGCGGTAGGAGTGGGCCGCGGCGTCCGGCCAGGGACCGTCGGGCACTCCGCCGTAGGCCTCGACCTCGACCACGACCGCGCGCACCCCCCGTCCGGTCAGCGTGGCGCCGAGCAGCCGATGGGCGGCGGCGACGGGGTCCACCACCAGCCGGTCCGCAACCACCCAACGAACCTACCGACACCGCCGACATGGCAATATCTCCGGTTGCCGCGTGGCGAAGGAGCCCAAAACATGCATGCGATCGACCCCGCCGCCACCGCGTGGCTGCTGGCCAGCACCGCGCTCGTCCTGCTGATGACGCCGGGCCTGGCCATCTTCTACGGAGGCATGGTCCGCACCACCGGGGTGCTCAACATGATCATGATGAGCTTCATCTCCATCCCTTTGGTCACGGTGGCGTGGCTGCTGGTCGGCTACACGATCGCGTTCTCCGAAGACGGGGCGGGCGGGTTCGTCGGCAACCTCAGACACGTCGGAATGCTCGGCATCGGCCCCGACACCCTGCACGGGACGGTTCCCGAGCTGCTGTATGCGACGTTTCAGCTGGCGTTCGCGATCGTGACGGCCGCGCTGGTCAGCGGCGCGATCGCCGACCGCGCCAGGTTCGCGGCCTGGATGACGTTCGTCGCGGTGTGGGCGGTCGTCGTGTATTCGGTTGTCGCGCACTGGGTGTGGGGGCCGGGCGGCTGGCTGGCCAAGCTCGGCGTGCTGGACTACGCCGGCGGCCTCGTCGTCGAAATCGTTTCCGGTTCCTCGGCGTTGGCCCTGGCGCTGGTGCTCGGGCCGCGCATCGGGTTCAAGAAGGACGCCATGCGGCCGCACAACCTGCCGTTCGTCCTGCTCGGCGTCGGGCTGCTGTGGTTCGGCTGGTTCGGGTTCAACGCCGGGTCGGCCCTGGCGGCCAGCGGGACCGCCGCGGCCATCTTCCTGAACACCCTCGTCGCCGGCTGCCTCGGCATGCTCGGCTGGCTCGCGGTCGAACGGGTCCGCGACGGCCGGCCCACGACGTTCGGCGCGGCGTCCGGGGTGGTCGCCGGCCTGGTCGCCATCACCCCGTCGTGCGGGACGGTCAACACGCTCGGCGCGGCGGTGGTGGGCCTGGCGGCCGGCGTCGTGTGCTCGTTCGCAGTGGGCGCGAAATTCCGCTTCAACTACGACGATTCGCTGGACGTGGTGGGCGTGCACTTCGTCGGTGGCGTGGTCGGTGTGTCGCTGATCGGGCTGCTCGCCACCGCGGTCATGACGGCGGGCCCGCGGGGCCTGCTCTACGGCGGCGGCTTCGGCCAGCTGGGCAAGCAGTGCCTCGCGATCGTCGTGGTGGCGCTGTATGCGTTCGTCGTGTCGTTCGCGCTCGCCAAGCTGATCGACGCGACCATGGGCTTCCGGCTCAGCGCCGATGACGAGACCACCGGCGTCGACTTGACCCAGCACGCCGAAACCGCGTACGCCGAGGGCGTGCACGGGCACCTGCCCCAGCGCCGCCCGGGCCTGCCCTCCGCGTAACCGCCAGAGTGCGTCTGGCGACGCATTTCGCGAGTGCGCCCGTCGCTAGTGGCACTTTCGGCACCCCTTGACAAGCCCTCGCCCGAGGACGATTATTCACCGTATGATGAGTTCATCGAGTGATGAATTATTGGCACGAGGCCACGCCGCCGCGGTCAGCATCGAGCATCTGCGCGTCGTGCGCGGCAAACGCCCTGCCCTGCACGACTTTTCGGTGCAGATCGCCCAGGGCACCATCACCGGCCTGCTCGGCCCGTCCGGCTGCGGCAAGACCACGCTGATGCGCAGCATCGTGGGCACCCAGATCCTGAAGTCGGGCACCGTCACGGTGTTGGGAAAGCCCGCCGGCAGCCCGGCCCTGCGCCGCCGCGTCGGATACATGCCGCAGGACCCGACGATCTACAACGACCTGCGCATCGTCGATAACGTGCGCTATTTCGCCGCGCTCTACGGCTTCGACCACCGCGCCGCCGACGCCGCCATCGACCGGGTCGGCCTCACCGATCACCGAACCGCCTTCTGCGGCAACCTTTCCGGCGGCCAGCGCACGCGGGCGTCGCTGGCCTGCGCGCTGGTCTGCCAGCCGGAGCTGCTGGTGCTCGACGAGCCCACCGTGGGCCTCGACCCGGTGCTGCGGGTCGATTTGTGGGAGCAGTTCACCGAGCTCGCCCGCGGCGGCGCCACGCTGCTGGTGTCCAGCCACGTGATGGACGAGGCCGACCACTGCGACGACCTGTTGTTGATGCGCGAGGGCCACCTGGTGGCCCACACCACCCCGTCCCGACTACGAGAGGACACCGGATGCACGTCACTGGAGGACGCGTTTCTGTCCATCATCAGGCGCAGCACGAAGCAAAAGGCGGGTTAGGGCTCCAGGCGTACGCGGCGACGACGACGCGGATCCTGCGTCAGCTGGCCGCCGATCATCGCAGCGTCGCGCTGATCCTGTTCGTGCCGATCCTGGTCATCACGCTGATGTACTTCATGTTCGAAAATGCCCCGCACCGCCCGGGCGCGCCGACGCCGTTCAACAACGCCTGCCTGATCCTGCTCGGCCTGTTCCCGCTCTTCGTGATGTTCATCATCACGTCGATCACCATGCAGCGCGAACGCGCCTCCGGGACTTTGGAGCGAATCCTGACCACTCCCCTGCGCCGGCTCGACATGCTGATCGCCTACGGCACCGCCTTCTCGATCGCCGCTGCGGTGCAAGCGATTCTGGCGTGCATCGTGTCGTTCTGGTTCCTCGGCTTCGACACCGCGGGTAGCCCCGTGTGGGTGTTCGTGATCGCGATCGTCAACGCCGTGCTGGGGGTGGGCCTCGGCCTGCTCTGTAGCGCGTTCGCGCGCACCGAGTTTCAGGCCGTGCAGTTCATCCCGCTGGTGATGGTGCCCCAGTTCCTGCTGGCCGGCATCATCGTGCCCCGGGCGCTGATGGCCCACTGGCTGCAATGGATCAGCAACGTGCTCCCGGCCAGCTACGCGCTGGAGGCCCTACAGCAGGTGGGCACGCACCCCGAGCTGACCTCTATCGCGGTGCGCGACATCATCGTGGTGCTCGGTTTCGCCATCGCCGCGCTGTGCCTGGCCGCGGCGACGCTGCGGCGGCGGACCCCGTAGTGGCGATCGTAAGCGCGGCGCTGCCGGGCGCGGCGGGTCGCCACGGAGGGCCCTAGTGGCGGACACCAAGACCGGGCGGCGACGGCCCGGGCGACCGGCCGGGGTCTCCGACACCCGCAACCGCATCCTCACCAGCGCCCGGGAGCTGTTCGCCACCAAGGGGATTCGCGACACGTCGATACGGGCGGTGGCTGCCGGCGCGGGCGTCGACTCGGCGTTGGTGCATCACTACTTCGGCACCAAGGAAAAGCTGTTCGCCGCGGCCGTTCACATCCCGATCGACCCGATGGACATCATCGTCCCGCTGCGCGAGGTGCCGATCGAGGAGATCGGCTACCGGCTGCCGTCAATGCTGTTGCCGCTGTGGGATTCCGAGTTGGGCACCGGATTCATCGCGGTACTCCGGTCGATCCTGGCCGGCTCGGAGGTCAACCTGTTCCGCACGTTCATCGAGGACGTGATCGCGGTGGAGGTGGGCCCGCGCGTCGACGACCCGCCGGGCAGCGGCGCCATCCGCGTCCAGTTCGTCGCGTCGCAGCTGGTGGGCGTCGTGATGGCGCGCTACATCCTGCAATTGCAGCCGTTCGCGTCGCTCCCGGCCGATCAGATCGCGCGGACGATCGCGCCGAACCTGCAGCGCTATCTCACCGGGGAGCTGCCGGACGGGCTCGCTCGATGAGCCGGGCGTGCTCGTCGTCGTCGACGTCGCGGGCCTCATCGATCAGCAACACCGGGATGCCGTCCTCGATGCGGTAGGCGCGCCGCAGCCGCGGGTTGTAGAGCAGCTCGTCGTCGATCAACAGCAGCGGACCCCGGTCGGCCGGGCACACCAGGATGGCGAGCAGAGCGTCGTCGACCATCACCGGGCGCCGCTCAGCTCGGACCGCACCCCGGGAGTCAACCGGCGAAACTCGTTGCTGCCGGCGTCGAAATACCACGCCTGCCGCCCCGCCTTGGGGATCCCGGCCGCGCGCAGGGCGCTGACCGTGGGCCGGTAGGTCGCGCTCAGCGTCATCTCCGGGCAGACGTGCACGATGTCGGGCCCCAGCCCGACGGGTATCTTCGCGACGGCCTCGGTCAGGTCGGCCGCGGTGATGGTGGCCCCGGGCAGCAGCGTCACCGCCGACACCGCCGCCTGCTGGTCACCCACCGGCACGTTGTAGGTCACCGCGAGGTCGACGCCGTTGATGCAGCCCAGCGCGTCGGTGACCGCTTCGGCGTAGACCAGCCCGCGCGCGGTGTGGACCACCGACCCGCGCCGGCCCATCAACCAGTAGTCGCCGTCGTCGTCGCGGCGGAACAGGTACTCGGTGGAGATCCAGGTGTCGCCGGCCGCGAAGACCCCGCGCTTGACGGACGCGCTCGGGTCGATCGGGCCGTTGGACTGCGCGAGCAGCACGCCGACCTGGTTGGGCGCGGCGACCTGAACGAAACCGCGGTCGTCCTCGAGGATCAGGTCGTGCTCGGCGTCGTACGCGCCGAGCTCGATGCGCCCGGCGCCCGGCAGCGGCCGGCCCTTGCTGCCGATCTTGGCGGCGGACACGTTGGCCAGCACCGCCTGCCCGTCGGTGGTGGCGAAGAACTCCACGACGCGCGCCGGGGCGAACGCGTCGACGACGCGCGCCCACAGACCGGTCGGCATGCCCGACCCGATGAACAGGCGGACCGGGTGGTTGCCGTGCAGCACGAACGCGGGGTCGTCGACGACGTCGCGCAGCATGGCCCAGGTGTAGGACACCACCGTCACGCCGTACTGCCGCACCTCCTGCACGAACCGGTCGGGCTGCAGGCCCCGCGACAGCGCGATGCGCGTGCCGCCGACGACCGCGCCGCCCAGGCTGACCAGCAGCGCCGACTCGTGGTGCAGCGGCGTCAGGCAGTAGACGGTGTCGCGGCGGTCGAGCGCGGCGGTGGAGGCGGTCCCGAAGGCCGACACCGCCCAGCGGTAGTTGGTGATCTGCTTGGCGACCAGCTCGCCGCCGGCGGCGTTGAATGCGATGAACGCCAGATCGCGGGCCAGTCCCGGGTTGGGCCGGTACCACGCGGGCAGCTGCACCGCGTCCGGGTCGATCTGCTCCATATCGATGATGTCGGAGTCCTGGGGCAGGTGCAGGTCGCGCGCCTCGCCGCCGCCCAGCACCAGGATCTGCCCGGGCAAGTCGCGCGCCGCGTCGAGATTGGTCGGGTCGGTGAGGATCTCCGTCACGCCCCCGAGGCGCACCGACGCGACCAGGTCGGCGTCGGGGCGCATCACCACGGCGATGGCACCCAGCCGGGACAGCGCGGCGATGGCGACCAGCGCGCTGGGCCGCGTCTCCATCAGGACGCCGACGCGGTCGCCCTGGCGCACCCCGACCTCGATCAGGCCGCGGACGACGTTGTTGACGCGGCGGTTGACCGCCTCGTAGGTGTGCACGCGGCCGTCGAACAACAGGAACTCGCCCTGCGGGGCGTCGCGCGCCTGCTCGTCGATGATGCGCCCCAGCGAGATTCGGGTGTGGTCGTTGATCTGTCCCAGCCGGACCAGCCGCGGCAGCGTTCGGACCGTCTCCACGGCCAGGGTGCGCATCGACTTGTTGGCCGCGACCACGGCGTTGGCGGTGCCGCGCACCACCTCCAGCGCCGCCTCGGACACCTCCCCGAGGCCGTGCACGATCCGCGAGCTGAACGCAACACCGCTGTCGGTGTGCTCGGTCGGCTGGTCGGCCATCAGGTCGATGCCGTCGGGCTTGTCGCCGCCGGTGGACAGCCATTGCACCCACTCGGCGACGGTGGGCCAGCTCTCCCGCGCCGCTCTCGATCCGACGACCAGACCGAAATGGCCTGTGCGGACCAGGCGTTCGTAGACCTCGGCGTACGGCGCCGCGCGGCGGATGCCGCGCACCGAGGCCGGCTGCCCGATGTCGTCCACCTCGCCGACGAAGGCCAGCACCGGGCAGGTGATGTCGGTGAGCGTGACCATCTGGCCGTTGATGGCGAAACCACCTGTCATCATCCGGTTGTGCGCGATGAACTGCTTGAGCAACTCGGAGATCGCCGGGCCCGACCACGCGATCCAGCCCTCGCGCTCGAGGAACCGGCGCTGCTGCTCGCGCGGCAGCAGCGCCTCCCGGTCGTGCAGCTGGCGCACGAAGTCGACGCGGGCCTTGGCCGTCTTGAGCGGGTCCATCATCTGAAAACCGGTGCGCGCCATCCAACTCGGGATGGCCAGCCGGCTGAAGACATGATCGGCCATGAAGTTGGCCGCGGGTGCGGCGAAGTTCGCCGGGATGCCCATCGGCAGGGCGGCCAGAGTGTCCACCGGCGAGCCGAACGCGACGATGCTGGCGAGGTTCTTCGACCGCCGGTATGCGGCGACCTGATAACACCACATTCCGCCCTGCGAGTAGCCGACCAGGTGCACGTCGCTGCCGGTGACATCGGTGACCGTGTCGATCGCCTGGCTGAGCGCGACGATGTGGTCGGCCAGGTTGCGGCGCATGCCGCCCTCGATCTTGTCCGGCGAGCCGAAGTCGATGACCCACGGATCGATGCCGCTCGCGTGCAGGATCCCCACCGCCCCGTCTTCGCGGGTGACGTCCCACATGTCGGCGGACATCATCATCGGGTGCACCATCAACACCGGCGGGCCCACCGGCGCATGCCCGGGCCGGCTGTCCGGCGGGAAATACCGGCGCAGCTTGTACATCGGGACGCTCTCGACGATCTGGGACGGAGACGGGACGCTGCCGGTTTCCAAACCCCCCAGTCGCAAGACCTCGAGCCCGTTTTGTGCCGTCGCGACCAGGCGCTCGACCGGCCGCGTGACCATCGAAAAATTGAGATCCACCGCTGCTCCCTGACTCTTGACAGCTCCGACATCATGGCACATCGGCGCGTCCTGCGGTTTTGGTCAGGTGTTTGCCCGCGGCCGACCCGGGCACGCGCTCGGGCCCCGTCGAATTAGTCGGGGCCGTCAATTGTGCGCGCCCCGGCCGGGGCTTTACAGGCCCGCGAAACCCATCGGACCGGTGTCCGCCATTCGGCGCAGCCGCTGCGCCATCCGGCGATCCTCCCGGGCGAATTCCCGGTGGCGCGCGGCGTGTTGCCGGCACTCATCGCCTTGCCGGCCGCCGTGTTTGACGGCCTCCTCGTACGCGTCCGCTGTCCGCTCGTGGCTGTCTGCCGAATGGTCGAAGCTCCTGGCGGCGGAGCGCTGGGCCGCCCTGGCCAGTCGCCACGCACGCTCCGCTCGCTGACCGGTGCGGAACGCGTCGTCGGCGCCCCACACCTGGAGATCGGGTTCAGCCTGGAGCCCGTTTTCTGCGCTGACCATGCTCCAGTCCTTTCTGGCGGCAGGATTGACCCGGTTGGCGCCCCTGAAACGCTTTTGGCCGAACGAGTCTCGAAGGCGACGACTTGCGTTGGTTAGCGCCGGCGAATCGGGGTATGCATCCCAAGCGCATGGTTCGCGACGCATGCCTGCATGCCGTCAGGACCACCTCGGTTGAAACACGCAGCTGGGCGCTTAACCAGTTTTCTGGGCAGCCATCTCGACTCGTTGTTGTGACCGGTGTCGTCGGGGTGGCTGCGACAGCGTGTTTCCGTGCGGGAGTGAGGTGGCCCGATGGGCAAGACGACGGCCCGATCTGTCGGTTCCGGGCACCCTCCCGCAATTCGCCAACGAATCCCGGCCGGGCCGGTCGTGCCCGGCGGACGTCACGAAAGGGTAGCGAAATGTTGTTGCTAGGCAACGGCGGACGGCGCAAAGGCGGGCAGCCTCAGCAGCTGGCCGAGCGGGCACTCTACGACGTCGCGCACGGTCGCTTCGAACGCTCGCTGTCGGGCCTGACGGCGATGGCCGCCGTCGTGACGACGGCCGAAATCTACTTCGAGCACTACAAGGCCAGCTTCGGCAACAAGTGGATGTGGAGCCCCATCGTGGTGACCCCGCCGGTGGTCGTCGCCGGGATCGGCGGGGTGTTCTCGCGGCGCTGGGCCAAGCTCTGGCTGCCGATCACCGCCGGGATCTACACGGCCAACGGCCTGATGGGCGAGTACCTGCACGCCCGCGGGGTCGCGCGCAAACCGGGTGGCTGGAAGCACGCGTCCTACAACGTGCCGATGGGCCCGCCGATCGCGGCGCCCGGACTGATGTGCATGGTCGGCGGGATGGGGCTGCTCGCCTCGATCCTGCGCCGCGAACGGTTCCGGCGATAGGGATCCGCGCGATGGCCGACACCTCACTCCCCGACCACCTGCCCAACCTGCGCCCGGATCGCCAGCCCCCGCACCCGTCGTGGCTGCCGAAGCAGCGCCGCGGCATCACGCCCCAAATGATCGGGCGCTACCCCGATTTCGACGTGCTGGAAACCGCCGACTCGTGGGACGACGCCACCAGGAAGGTGGTGCTGGCCCGGCTGGAGGCCCCCGGGCCGCTGCGGTTCTTCACCGACGACGAGGAACCCTGCCTGCGCGCGTTCTGCGACACGGTGCTGGCGCAGGATCGCGAACCGAAGGTGCCGGTGGCCGAATCGGTCGACTCCAAGCTCGCCGACGGGCGCCTCGACGGCTACCAGTACGCCGACATGCCCGACGACCGCGACACCTGGCGGCTGGTACTGCGCGCGCTGGACGAGACCGCCGAGCGCCGCTACGGCGCCGCCTCCTTCGCCGCCGCCGAGCCCGTCACCCGCGAAGCGATCATCGACCAGTTCTCCAAGGGCCAGCTCGAGGACGGGACCTGGGAGCGCCTCAACGTCAAGCGCGCCTGGTCGGTGTGCATGCGAATGACGTTGTCGGGCTTCTACTCCCACCCCTGGGCGTGGAACGAGATCGGCTTCGGCGGACCGGCCTACCCCCGCGGGTTCATGCGCCTGGGCGGTGCCACCGGGCCGGCCTCGGCGCGCGAACCGTTCGAGACCCGCGGGGCCACCGACGAGGATCCGGTCCAGGTCGAGCAAGAGGGTGAGGTGTGATGGGCGACTTCTGGCGCGGCCTGTTCAAGGGGGCGGTGGGACCCAAAGACAACGACTCGCGGTTCCTGCTCGACGTGCACTCCCGCGACCTGCCCGGCGAGAAGACCATGCGCCGCTTCCACGACGACGACGAGGTCGACCTGGTCGTGGTCGGCGCCGGCGCCGGCGGTTCGGTGCTCGCCCAACGGCTGGCGCGCGCGGGCTGGCGGGTGGTGATCCTCGAGGCCGGACCCTTCTGGCACCCCGACGAGGACTGGGTCTCCGACGAGGCCGGTTCGCATTCCCTGTACTGGACGCAGAAGCGCATCATCGGCGGGGAGGACCCGATCGAGCTGGGCAAGAACAACTCCGGGCGCGGGGTGGGCGGCTCGATGGTCCACTACGCCGGCTACTGCCCGCGGTTCCACCCCAGCGACTTCGCCACCCACAGCCTCGACGGGGTCGGTGCGGACTGGCCGATCCGCTATGAGGACGTGCTGCCCCACTATGAGCGCGTCGAGCTCGAGTTGCCGGTGGCCGGCCAGAACTGGCCGTGGGGCTATCCGCACCGGTATTCGTTCGCCCCGCATCCCATTTCGGGTGCCGCGGCCAAGCTGTGGGACGGCGCGCTGAAGCTCGGCATCGAGATGCGCGTCGGGCCCGTGGGCATCGTCAACGGCACCTTCGGCAACCGTCCGCACTGCATCTACCGCGGCTACTGCCTGCAGGGCTGCAAGGTCAACGCCAAGGCCAGCCCGTACGTCACGCACCTGCCCGACGCGCTCGCCCACGGCGTGGAGATCCGCGCCAACTGCATGGCCGCGCGCGTCGAACTCGACGAGAGCGGCGCCGCGCGCGGCGTGGTCTACTACGACGAGGCGGGCGGCACCGAACGGCTGCAGCGCGCGAAAGTCGTTGCCGTGGCCGGATATTCGATCGAGACGCCCCGTCTGCTGCTCAATTCGGCCAGCGATCGCTTCCCGAACGGGCTGGGCAACAACGACGATCAGGTCGGGCGCTACGTGATGGTGCAGGGCGCCACGCAGTCCGCGGGCCGGTGGTCCGAAGAGGTCCGGATGTACAAGGCGCCTCCCCCGGAGGTGTCCTCCGAGCAGTTCTACGAGACCGACCCCGCGCGGGGATTCGCCCGCGGCTTTTCCATCCAGACCGTGTCGCCCATGCCCATCGGCTGGGCCGAACACGTGATGGCCGACGGGCATTGGGGCCGCGCGCTGCGCGAGTACATGCGCGACTACAACCACTGGGCGACCATCGGCGTGCTCAACGAGCTGTTGCCGCGGGCCGACAATCGGGTCACCCTCGCCGACGAGAAGGACCCGTACGGCATCCCGGTGGCCCGGTTCGACTACACGCTCTGCGACAACGACAAGGCCAACATGGCCTACTCCACCAAGGTGATCGGCGACATCCTGCACGCCGCCGACGCCCAGGACGTGCTCACCATCGAGCGGTTCGCCCACCTGATCGGCGGCGCCCGCATGGGAACCGCCCCGGAGAACTCGGTGGTCGACTCCGACCACCGGGTGTGGGGGGTGCCGAACCTGTTTCTCGCCGACGGCTCGGTCTGCCCGACGCAGGGCTCGGCGAACCCGGCCCTGACCATCATGGCGCTGGCCTCCCGGCTGGCCGAACGGCTGGCGGGCGGGAAGATCCGCACCGACGCGGCCGGCACGGTCGATCGACGGTCCAAGGCGGAGGCCCGTGGCTGAGCAGACGATCGACGTCGACGCGGCCTACGCGCCCCGCGTGCTGCGCGAGTACGCGCTGCTGGCCGACGGCGAGCGGGGCGCGCTGATCGGCCCACAGGGCGACGTGGCGTGGATGTGCGCGCCGCGATGGGATTCCGACGCCGTCTTCTCCAACCTGATCGGCGGCGACGGGGTGTACGCGATCACCCCGACCGACGTGCGGCACGTGTGGGGCGGGTACTACGAGCCGGGAACCCTGATCTGGCGCAACCGCTGGATCACCCGCGACGGCATCGTCGAGTGCCGCGAGGCGTTGGCCTTCCCCGGTGACCCCGACCGGGTGGTGCTGCTCCGGCGGCTGATGGGTTGCCGCGGGACGGCGCGGTTGCGGATGCTGTTGGCGCCCAGCGCCGGGTTCGGACGCCACGGTCCGGGCCAGCCCAGCCGCGAGGACGGGGTGTGGAGCGGCCGGTCGGGGCGGTTGCGGTGGCGATGGTCGGGCGGCGCCGACGCGCGTCCCGTGAAATCGGCACACGGCCGCGGTGAGCCGCTGATGGGCGAGATCACCATCGACGAGGGCCGGCATCACGACCTGGTGCTCGAGTTTTCCGAACGCGCACTGCCCGAGCAGCCGCCGGACCCCGACATCACCTGGGACGCCACCGCGGCCGCCTGGCAGCGCAGTATCCCCGAACTGAACTGCACGATCGCCCCCCGCGACGGGCGTCACTCCTACGCGGTGCTGCGCGGACTGACCAGCAGCGGCGGCGGCATGGTCGCCGCGGCGACGATGAGCCTGCCCGAACGCGCGCACACCAACCAGAACTACGACTACCGCTACGCCTGGATCCGCGACCAGGTGTACGCCGGCCTCGCGGCGGCCGCGGCCGGCGCGCTGGAGCTGCTCGACCAGGCGGTCGAGTTCGTCGGCGCCCGGCTGCTCGAGCACGGCCCGCAGCTCAAGCCCGCCTACACCGTCACCGGCGGCGCGGTGCCCAGCGAAGAGACCCTCGACCTCCCGGGCTACCCGGGCGGCACCGACAAGGTCGGCAACTGGGTCAACCAGCAATTCCAGCTCGATGTCTTCGGCGAGGCGCTGCAGCTGCTGGCCGCCGCGGGTGCCGCCGACCGGCTCGATGCCGAGGGCTGGCGCGCCGCGCAGACCGCCATCGACGCGATCGAAAAGCGTTGGCGCGAGCCGGATGCCGGAGTCTGGGAGATCGAGGACGAGCTCTGGACGCAGTCCCGGTTGGCCTGCGTGGCCGGACTGCGCGCCATCGCCAAGGTGGCCGGGGCCGGTCCCGAGGTCGCCGCCTCCGCGTCGCTGGCCGACGCGATCCTCGCCGGCACCGCCTCGGACAGCGTGCACCCGCACGGCTACTGGCAACGCAGCCCGCGGCTTGCCGGCGTCGACGCGTCGCTGTTGCTGCCGCCGGTGCGCGGCGCCGTGCCCGTCGACGATCCGCGCACCCGGGCCACGCTGGACGCCGTTCGCCGGGAACTCGCCCAGGACGGCTACGTCTACCGCTTCCGGCACGACGAACGGGAGCTCGGCGACGCCGAGGGCGCCTTCTTGCTCTGCGGATTCATGATGGCGCTCGCCGAACACCAACTGGGACACGCCCATTGCGCGATGCGCTGGTTCGAGCGCAACCGCGCCGCATGCGGCCCGCCGGGCCTGCTGTGCGAGGAATACGACGTCAGGCAACGCCAGCTGCGGGGCAACCTGCCCCAGGCGTTCGCGCACGCCCTGCTGCTGGAGTGCACGGCCACCCTCGCCGACGACGCCGTGCATCACGACTGAACGAAAGGAGATCCAGACGATGACACAGACTGTGGTGATCACCGGAGCCAGCGCCGGAATCGGCCGGGCCACCGCCCAATTGTTCGGGCAGCGGGGCGCCAACGTCGCCCTGCTCGCCCGCGGCACGGCCGGACTGGAAGGCGCCGCCCGCGACGTCGAAGCCGGCGGCGGCAAGGCGCTGGCCATCCCGACCGACGTGGCCGACTACTCGGCGGTCGCCGCCGCCGCCGACGAGGCCGAGTTGACGTTCGGTCCCATCGACACCTGGGTCAATGTCGCGTTCACCTCGGTGTTCGCGCCGTTCTGGGAAATCTCCCCCGAGGAGTTCAAGCGCGTGACCGAGGTGACCTACCTCGGCTACGTGCACGGCACCTTGGCGGCGCTGGCGAAGATGCGCCCGCGCGACCGCGGCACCATCGTCCAGGTCGGGTCGGCGCTCAGCGAGCGGTCCATCCCCCTGCAGTCGGCCTACTGCGGCGCCAAGCACGCCACCAACGGCTTCACCGAGTCCGTGCGCTGCGAGCTGCTGCACGAGGGCTCGAAGGTGCGGATCACCGTCGTCCAGATGCCGGCGGTCAACACCCCGCAGTTCTCCTGGGTGCTGTCGCGCCTGCCCCGGCATCCGCAGCCGGTGCCGCCGATCTATCAGCCGGAGGTCGCCGCCCGCGGCGTCGTCTACGCCGCGGATCACCCAGGGCGCAAACAGTATTGGGTCGGCGACAGCACCGCGGTCACCCTGCTCGCCCAGAAGTTCGTCGCCCCGCTGCTGGACCGCTACCTGGGTCGCACCGGATTCGACTCGCAGCAAACCGACGAACGTGTCAACGGAGGGCGGCCGCACAACCTGTGGGAGCCCGTCGACGGCGAGAGCGGCAGCGACCACGGCGCCCACGGCGAGTTCGACGACAAGTCGCACGCCCACAGCCCGCAGGTGTGGCTGTCCCAGCATCCGCTCGTCGGCGGCACCGGCGCGCTGGGGCTCGGGCTGGGCGCGCTGCTGGCGCTGCGGCGGGCGCGATGACGGCTTGGGCGCGAACGGTTTACGGCCTGGTGCTGCTCGCCGCGCCGAGGTCGCTGCTGCGGCTGGCGTCCGGCAAGCCGGCGAGCAATCGGGAGCGGGCGGTGACCCGCGTCTTGGGGGCGCGGCTGCTGACCCAGGCCGCGGTGACCGACATTCGGCCCGACGCCGTCAGCGTGGCGCTGGGCGCCGAGGTCGACTTCGTGCACGCGATCACCATGCTCGGCTGGGCGGCCGTCGACCGCGGCGCCCGGCGGCTGACGCTGCTGAGCGCCGCGACCGCCGGCATGTTCGCCGTCGCCGGCGCCGCGCAGGCTCGGCGGGCGCCCGCGGTCGCGGACGCGCCCACCGGCGACGCGCTGGCCACCCTCGTACGGCTTCGCCACCGGATCGCCGAAACCGTCGCCAGTTACACCCTGCCGGGCGACGTTCGTGCCGCCCTGAAAACGTAGGAGGACCGCATGCTGGACGCTTGCATCGACGAGGTCACCGCGCAGGCTTACGAAATCCCCACCGACGCACCGGAAGCCGACGGCACCTTCGCCTGGTCGTCGACCACGCTGGTCCTGGCCGAGGTGGTCGGGGGCGGCCGGCGCGGGCTCGGCTACACCTACGCCGCCGGCGCGTGCCGCGAGCTGATCAACGGGCCGCTCGCGAACGCGGTCAAAGGGCACAGTGTCCTCGACATCACCGGCGCCTGGGAATCCATGGTCCACGCGATCCGCAACAGCGGGCGCCCGGGCCTGGTGTCGTGCGCGATCTCGGCGGTCGACACCGCGCTGTGGGACCTCAAGGGCAAGCTGCTCGAGCTGCCCGTGTGCCGGCTGCTCGGCGTGGCGCACCCCGAGGTGCCGATCTACGGCAGCGGCGGGTTCACCACGTACGACGAGCACCAGACCCGCACCCAACTGGAGCGCTGGGTCGACGCCTGGAAGATCCCCCGGGTCAAGATCAAGATCGGCGAGTCGTCGGGTTCCGACGAGCGCCGCGACCTGGACCGAATCGCGCTGGCGCGCAAGGTGATCGGGCCCGACACCGAGCTGTACGTCGACGCCAACGGCGGCTACGGCCGCAAGCAGGCGATCCGGGTCGCCCACGCCATGGCCGATCACGACGTCACCTGGTTCGAGGAGCCCGTCTCATCCGACGACCTCGCCGGGCTGCACGAGGTGCGCGACCAGGTGACGCCGGACGTCACCGCCGGCGAGTACGGCTACGACCTGACCTACTTCCGCCGGATGCTGGCCGCCGAAGCGGTCGACTGCCTGCAGATCGACGTCACCCGCTGTGGCGGCATCACCGACTGGCTGCGGGCCGCGGCCGTCGCCGCCGCGCACAACATCGACGTTTCCGGACATTGCGCCCCCAACCTGCACGCCCACGTCGCCGCCGCGATCCCCAACCTGCGGCACCTGGAGTACTTCCACGATCACCACCGCATCGAGCACATGCTCTTCGACGGCGCGCTGCCGCCCGACGGCGGAGCCTTGCGGCCCGATCAGCACCGGCCCGGCCTGGGGCTCGAGTTCAAACACGGCGACGCCGAGCAGTACCGGGTCGGCTGACAACCCTCGATCCGTGCATGAAGGTGCCCGAAAACGGGCATTGATATGCAAAAAGGATCAAGGCACTGCGGGGGAGAAGGCGATGACTGTGAACTTCGACGATGAGACCGCACAACGTCGCAACGGGAGCGCCGACGGGCAGGCGACGCCGTCGGAGGCGCTGATGTCCGATGTGGTCGAGGAGCAGGAGCTGGGTGCCGTCGACATGGTCCTGGGCCTCGGCGAGCCGCAGCGGGTCGGCCGGTTCCGGTTCTTCCTGGACGGCCAGCGCTGGGAGTGGTCGGACGCGGTCGCGCGGATGCACGGCTACGAGCCGGGGCAGGTCGAGCCGACCACCGAACTGCTGCTGCAACACAAGCACCCGGAGGACCGCGAGCGGGTCGCGGCCGTGCTCGACCACGTGCTCAAGGGAAAGCCGTTCAGCAGCCGCCACCGCATCATCGACACCGCCGGGCACACCCGCTGCGTCGTCGTCGCGGGTGACCGGATGGTCGACGACAGCGGCGCGCTGTCCGGCACGTCGGGCTTCTACGTCGACGTCACCGACTCGCTGCACACCGACATCACCAACGTCCTGGAGGCGGTGGCCGATGCCCGCGCGAAGATCGAGCAGGCCAAAGGGGTGCTGATGAGCGCCTACGGCATCTCGGCGGAGCGCGCGTTCGACCTCCTGGTCTGGCGTTCCCAGGAGACCAACATGAAGGTGCGCGACCTCGCCGCGCGCTTCCTGGTCGCCGTGGCCGGCAAGGCGTCGCCGGACACGCGGACCCACGTCGATCACGCTCTGTTGACCCTCGAATAATTGCCCGGGTGGCGCACCTACTGGGAGCCGAGGGCATCCGCCTGGAATACCCGACTCAGGTCGTGTTCGAGTCGGTCACGCTGGGAGTCGACGACGGCGCGCGGATCGGCATCGTCGGGCGCAACGGGGACGGCAAGTCCAGCCTGTTGGGCCTGATGACCGGACGGCTGCAACCCGACGCCGGCCGGGTCACGCGCCGCAGCGGGCTGCGGGTCAGCGCGCTGAGCCAGGCCGACACCCTCGAACCCGGGCACACCGTGGGCTGGACGCTGGTCGGTGACCAGCCCGAGCACCAGTGGGCGGGCGACGCGCGGGTCCGCGACGTCGTCGGCGGGCTGGTGGCCGACATCGCCTGGGACGCAAGGATCGACACGCTGTCCGGCGGGCAGCGCCGCCGGGTCCAGCTGGCGCGGCTGCTGATCGGCGAGTGGGACATCATCGCCCTGGACGAGCCCACCAACCACCTGGACATCGAGGGCATCACCTGGCTGGCCGGCCACCTGCGGCAACGCTGGGCCCGCAACACCGGCGGGCTGCTGCTGGTGACGCACGACCGCTGGTTCCTCGACGAGGTCGCCACCACGACGTGGGAGGTGCACGACGGGATCGTCGAGCCCTTCGAGGGCGGCTACGCCGCCTACGTGCTGCAGCGCGTCGAGCGCGACCGGGTGGCCGCCGCCACCGAGGCCAAGCGGCAGAACCTGATGCGCAAGGAGCTGGCGTGGCTGCGCCGGGGACCGCCAGCGCGCACCTCCAAGCCCAAGTTCCGCATCGAGGCCGCCAACCAGCTGATCGCCGACGTTCCGCCGCTGCGCAACACGGTCGAGCTGGCCAAGCTGGCGACCGCGCGGCTCGGCAAGGACGTCATCGATCTGCTCGACGTGTCGGTCTCCTACCCGCCTTTCAGTGGCCGCCCGGTGCTGCGCGACGTCGAATGGCGGATCGCGCCGGGCGAACGCACCGGCATCGTCGGGGCCAACGGCGCCGGCAAGTCGACGCTGCTGGGGCTGATCGCCGGCACCGTCACCCCGGACACCGGGCGCGTCAAGCGGGGCAAGACGGTGCGGCTGGCGGTGCTCGACCAGCGGGGCGAGGAGCTGGACACGCTGGCCGGCGACCGGATCGCCGACGTGCTGGGCCGGCTGCGCGGGGGCTACGAGGTCGACGGCCGGGAGGTCACGCCGGCCCAGCTGCTGGAGCGGCTGGGGTTCGGGCGGGGCCAGCTGTCCGCCCGCGTCGCTGACCTGTCCGGCGGTCAGCGGCGGCGGCTGCAGCTGATGCTCACCCTGCTGTCCGAACCGAACGTGTTGCTGCTCGACGAGCCCACCAACGACGTCGACACCGACATGCTGACCGCCGTGGAGGACCTGCTCGACTCGTGGCCGGGCACCCTGATCGTCGTCTCGCACGACCGCTACCTGCTGGAGCGGGTGACCGACCAGCAGTACGCGATCCTCGACGGCCGGCTCCGCCACCTGCCGGGCGGGGTCGACGAGTACCTGCGGCTGGCGGCGCACCGCCCGGTCGCCGCCGAGCGCCCGCGGGCCGAGCCGCCGGCTTCCGAAGCGATGTCCGGCTCGCAGCGCCGCACCGCCGAGAAGGAGCTGGCCGCCGTCGACCGCCAGCTCGCCCGGCTCGCCGAACGGATCGCGGCCAAACACCACGAGCTCGCCGATCACGATCAGTCCGATCACGTCGGCCTGACCCGGCTGACCCGGGACCTGCGCGGCCTGGAAGACGAAGTCGCCGCGACCGAAAGCCGCTGGCTGGAGCTGTCGGAGCTGCTCGAATGAGCGCGTATCGGCCGGTGCGCTACCCGCCCGGCGAGGCGCTGCTGGCGCTGTACCGCCGGCGCGGTCCGGTGATCGATGCCGGAGTCGGCCGGCGCGGCTACACCTACCTGCTGGGGCCCGAGGCGAACAAGTTCGTGTTCGCCAACGCCGACGCGTTCAGCTGGCGGGAGACGTTCGAGAACCTGGCTCTCGTCGACGGGCCCACCGCGCTGATCGTCAGCGACGGCGACGACCACCGCCGCCGGCGCAGCGTGGTGGCGCCCGGCCTGCGGCATCGGCAGATCCAGGACTACGTGCAGACGATGGTGGCGAGCATCGACGCCGTCATCGACGAATGGCGACCCGGGCAGCGGCTGGACATCTACCGGCAGTGCCGCTCGGCGGTGCGCCGCAGCACCGCCGCGAGCCTGTTCGGCCCGCGCCTGGCCGAGCATTCGGACTTCCTCGGCGAGCAGCTGCAGCCCCTGCTGGACATGACCCACCGGCTCCCCCAGGTGATGCAGCTGGAGCGGCGCCTGAGCTCCCCGGGCTGGCGGCGGGCGATGGCGGCCCGCAGGCGCATCAACGACCTCGTCGACGCCCAGATCGCCGCGGCCCGAGCGCACCCCAGGCCCGACGACCACATGCTCACCATGCTGATCAACGGCCGCGGCGACGAGGACTACGCGCTGAGCGACAACGAGATTCGAGACGCGGTCATCTCGCTGATCACCGCCGGCTACGAGACCACCAGCGGCGCGCTGGCCTGGGCCATCCACACGCTGCTGTCGCTGCCCGGCGCGTGGGACGCCGCCGCCGACGAGGTGCGCCGGGTGCTGGGCGACCGGGCGCCCGCCGCGGGCGACCTGGAGCGGCTGACCTACCTCGACGGCGTCGTGCACGAGACGCTGAGGCTGTATCCGCCGGGCGTCATCTCCGCCCGCAAGGTGATGCGCGACCTGCGTTTCGACGGGCGCCGGATTCGGGCGGGGCGGCTGCTGATCTTCAGCCCGTACGTCACGCACCGGCTCGCCGAGCTGTGGCCCGAGCCGACCGAGTTCCGCCCGGCGCGCTGGGACCCCGGCTCCCCCGACTACCGCCGGCCCGCGCCGTATGAATTCATTCCGTTCAGTGGGGGGCTGCACCGCTGCATCGGGGCGGTCATGGCCACCACCGAGATGACCGTCATGCTGGCCCGGCTGGTCGCCAGGACCACGCTGCGGTTGCCCGCCCAGCGCGTCCGGGCCCACAACCTCGCCGCGCTGTCGCCCCGGCCGGGGCTGACCGTCGACGTCGGCTCAGTGCGCTAGTGCCAGCGCAGGAGCACCAGTTCGGAACAGAATCCGGGACCCATCGCGAGCATCAGCCCGGGGCTGCCGCTGGGCGGCGGCTTGGCGATGGTGTCGCGCAGGATGTGCAGCACCGAGGCCGACGAGAGGTTCGCGATCTCGCCCAGCGAGCGCCAGGTCAGCTCCAGCGCGTCGGGGCCGAGCTCGAGGTTCCTCGCGATCGCGTTGATGACCTTCGGACCACCCGGGTGGGTGACCCACGCGCCGATGTCGTCCTTGGTCAGCCCGTTCATGGCGAGGAAGCCGTTGACATCGTCGGCCAGGTAGCGGTCGATGACCGTCGTCAGCTCCGGCGACAGCACCAGCTGCAGCCCCGAGGAGTTGACGTTCCAGCCCATGATGTGCAGCGATTCGGGGTAGAGGCGGCTGCGCGAGTCGATGACGTCGGGCCCGCCGGCGCGCACCGTGGCGGCGCGGCGGTCACCCACGGCCACCACCGCGGCCGCGCCGTCGCCGAAGAGCGCGCTGCCGACCAGCCCCGACACGGTCGGCTTGACCGCCGGGTAGGTCAGCGAGCAGAGCTCGACCGAGACCAGCACCGCGACGCCGTCCGGATCGCCGCGCAGGTAGTCGTGCAGCCGGGCCACCCCCGCGGCACCGGCCACGCAGCCGAGGCCGAACAGCGGCATCCGGCGCACGTCCGGCCGCAGGCCGAGACGGCCGGCGATCCGCGCGTCCAGCGACGGCACCGCGACGCCGGTGACGGTCGAGGTGGCGATCAGGTCGATGTCTTCGACCTCGAGGCCGGCTTCCTCGAGCGCGCCCAGCAGCGCCTCGCAGCCGAGGTCGACGGCGGCGTCGATGAAGATCTCGTTGGCCTCGCCGAAGTCGGTCAGCGTCGGGTAGCGCTCCAACGGCAGGACGAAGTGGCGGCTGTTGACCTTCGCGGCCGCGTGCAATCGCCGAACAATCTCCTCGTGTTCCTTCAATCCGGGGAACTCGACGAATTGGTCGGTGATCTCGCTCTGGCTATACCGATGTGGCGGCAGCGCTCCGAACACGCCCGCGATAACGCTCATGCCCCTACCTTGGTTAGGTCGTGATCGAAGAAAACGATCACTTTCGTGCGCCGCCGAGAATCTAGCGCCAATGTGGAAGTTTAGGAGTTTTGCGTCAGCGCCGCAAAGCCGTTGCTATTCAACGTATGTCAAATTGCGCTATTTAACGCATGTCGAATTACCTTACCGCGTGGCGTTTTCGCTTCCCCCGGCGATTGTTTCCTTATTGAACGTCGTCCGCTTCGCCGGCATCAAGTGCGAGGGCGATCAGCGCATCGGCGCTCAGGGAGTCGATGACGTCTTCGGTGATCGTGGATCGAGTTTCCGGATTTTCCGGATCACCCGCCAACGCCAATAATTTGTCGAGCAATCCGGTTCTTCGAAGTTCATGAAGCGGAATCTTTTTCAGCGCCGACCAGATCTTTTCGTCATTGGATTTTTCGGCTTCGCCGTGCAGTAACCGTTGCGCGAGGTGATCGGCCAATGCCGCCGGGTTCGGATAGTCGAAGACCAGTGTGCGCGACAGCGCCAGCCCCGTGTCCGCCTTGAGGCGGTTGCGCAATTCGACCCCGGTCAACGAATCGAACCCGAGGTCCTGGAAAGCACGCTCCGCCTCGACGGCAGCCGGGTCGGCGTGTCCCAACACGGCCGCGGCGTGACCGCACACCAGCGCGATGAGTTCTCGGTGCTGCTCTTCGGCCGGCAATTGGCGCAGCCGGCGCGCCAATTCGGCCGGACGTGAGACCACCGGGGACGGCGAGTCCGTGCGGGCACCCAGCCAGAACCGTTGGCGCGCAAAGGCATACGTGGGCAGCGGGACCCGCCGGCCGCCCCGCAGCACGGCGTCCCAGCGGACCGTGACGCCGGCGGCGAAAAGCCGGCCGGCCGCGGTGAGCAGCGATTCCAATTCCGGCCGGTCCTTGGCGAGCGTGCTCACCGACACGGGATGGTCGGTGGCCACGCAGTGCTCCACCGCGGCACCGAGGCCGCCACCCGGCCCGACTTCGACGAACACGTCGGCACCGCACGATTCGGCGGCCCGCACCCCGTCGGCAAAGCGCACCGGACGGCGCACATGTTCGACCCAATACTGCGCCGATCCGTAACCGGGGCCGACCGGCCGGCCGGACACGTTGGACACCAACGTGATTCGCGGCTCCGCCGGCGACACCTCGGCCACCACCGCCGCGAAGTCCTCGATCATGGGGTCCATCAGCGGTGAGTGAAACGCGTGCGAGACCGGGAGCCGATGCACCCGCCTGCCCAGCCGCGCGAGGGTGTCCGCGAGGGCTCCGGCGGAATCCTGCGCGCCCGAGATCACCACGGCATCAGGCCCGTTGACCGCCGCGATCGCCAGCCCGTCGGTCAGCAACGGCGCCACGTCGGCCTCGCCGGCGGCCACCGCGATCATCACACCGCCCGCGGGCAGCCCCGCCATCAACCGGCCACGCGCCGCCACCACTTTCGCCGCGTCCGCCAGCGACAACACCCCGGCCTGCTGCGCCGCGGTGATCTCGCCCACCGAATGGCCCAGCACGACATCCGCGACGACGCCCCAGTCCCGTAGCAACTCCGCCAGCGCGTGCTCGATCGCGAACAACGCCGGTTGGGCAAATTCGGTGTTGTCCAACAGCTTTGCGTCGCTCCCCCACATCACCTCGCGCAGGGGCAGCCGCAGGTGGTCGTCCAGCGCCTTCGCGGCCTCGTCGAAGGCCCGCGCAAACGCGGGAAACCGGCCGTACAACTGCGCACCCATCGCAAGCGATTGCGCGCCCTGACCGGGGAACACGAACGCCGTCTTGCCCGGTGCGCCCGCCCGGCCCACCACCACGTCGGGATGCGCCTGGCCGGCGGCCAATCGCGCCAATCCCGACGTGAGCGCCGCCCGGTCCGCGCCGACCAGCACCGCCCGCTGCTCGAACGCCGAGCGCGTCGTGGCCAAGGACCACGCCACGTCGCCGGCGTCCAGCGCCGCGTCGGCGGTGACGCGGGTCAGCAGCCGGGCGGCCTGGTTGGCCAGCGCCCGTTCCGAACGAGCGGACAGCACCCACGCCGTGGGCGCGTTACCGTGTTCTCCCGCTTCGGCTTTAGGGCGCGCCGGTGCCTGCTCGACGATGACGTGCGCGTTGGTTCCGCCCATGCCGAACGACGACACGCCCGCCCGCCGCGGTTCCCCATCCTCCGGCCAGGGGGTAAGCGCGGCGTTGACGCGCAGCCCGAGGCTTGCCGGATCGAATCCGGGACCCGGGTGCGCGTAGTTGAGACTCGGTGGAATGGCGGCGCTTTCGACGGCCAGCACCGTCTTGATCAAGCCCGCGATGCCCGCGGCTGCGCCGGCGTGGCCGATGTTGGTCTTCACCGACCCGAGGCCGAGCGGGTGGCGCCGGGGCCCGGCGAACACCTCGCCGAGCGCCGCCGCCTCCACCGAGTCGCCGATTTCGGTTCCGGTGCCGTGCGCCTCGACATACTGCAGCTGCCCGGCGTCCAGGCCGGCGGTCCGCAACGCACGCCGGATGACGTCGACCTCGCCCTGCACGGACGGGACCGTCTGGGCGGCGGCGCCGTGCCCGGCGTTGCCGACCGCGCTGCCCCGGATGACGGCGCGGATGGGATCACCGTCGTCGAGGGCCGCGCGCAACGGCTTCAGCAGCACCAGGCCGCCGCCCTCGCTTCGCACGTAGCCGTCGGCGCGCTCGTCAAACGCATAGGTGTGCCCTGAGGCGGACAACGCGCCAAATTCGGTTTCCAGTAGGGCGGTTTCGTCGGCCAGGTTCAAGTGCACGCCGCCGGCCAGAGCCAGCTCCGATTCGCCGGTTCGGATGCTTTCGCAGGCGAGGTGCACCGCCACCAGCGACGACGATTGGCCGGAATCGACGGTGAAGCTCGGGCCGTGCAGCCCCAGCGCGTACGAGATGCGGTTGGCGATCATCGCCCGGCTCACCCCGGCGAAGGAGTGGTGGTCGATTTCCTGGGCGAGGGTCAACGCGCCGTAGTCGTCGTTCATCGCGCCGAGGTACACCGCGACCGGTTCTCCGCGGAGGGTTTCCGGAATCACGAACGCGTCTTCGATAGCCTCCCAAGCCAATTCGAGCGCGAGGCGCTGCCGGGGGTCCATCGCGGCGGCCTCGCGCGGCGACACGTTGAAAAAGTCGGCGTCGAACTCGGCGACGTCACCGGGCAACTCGGTGGCTTCGCCGCCGTCGCGGATCAGCCGCCAGAAGTCGTGGGGGCTGCCGGCTCCGGGGAACCGGCAGGCCAGCCCAATGACTGCGATGGCTGTCGGCGGCACGGGTCAGGGCCCGACTTCTTCGTCCAGGATGGCGAACAGTTGGCTTTCGGTCGCCGTGTCGAGGTCGTCGCCGAAAAGCTCGACGGGGTCCAGCTCCGGCTCGGGGGCGCTCAGGGGCGAGAGCAGCGCCTGGATCCGGGCCGTCAGGCGGGCCTTGTCGTCGGGCGTCCAGCCGGGTTGGTCGATCAGCGCCTGCAGTTCGCGCGCGACGTCGTTGAAGCGGGCCATGCGATCGGGCGGGTCGTTGGTGGGCGCCGCGGCCAACTGGGCGTCGAGGTGTTCTGCCAGCGCGGCCGGGGTGGCGTGGTCGAAGATCAGCGTGGGCGACAGCGTGAGCCCGGTCGCCGTCTTGAGGCGGTTCCGCAGCTCCACCGCGGTCAGCGAATCGAACCCGAGATCCTGAAAGGCGCGCTCGGCGTCGACGTCCGCGGTGGCATGGCCGAGGACCGTGGCGGCGTTGCCGCACACCAGATCGACGAGTTCGCGGCGCCGCTGTTCCGCGGTGAGCCCGTGCAGTCGTGCCCGCAGCCCGGACACCGAGGCCGCCGTCGCGGCGTCGGCGATGACGCGCCGCGATCGGCGGGTCGTGGCCAACGCGCGCAGGATCGGCGGCACCATCGCGCCGTCGCCGCCGAGTGCCGCCGTGTCCAGCCGGGCCGCCACCACCAGCGGGCGATCGGCCAGCAGCGCCTCATCGAGGAGCTGCAACGCCTGTTGGCTGGACAGGGGCGCCAACCCCGCCCGCCTCATGCGGGCCCGGTCCTGCTCGCCGAGGTGTCGCGTCATGGTGCTGGCCTCTTCCCAGAGGCCCCACGCCACCGACAACCCGGCCAGTCCCTGCCCACGCCGGTAGGACGCGAGCCCGTCCAGGAAGCTGTTGGCGGCCGCGTAGTTGGCCTGGCCCGGCGCGCCCACGATGCCGGCCATCGACGAAAACATCACGAACGCCGACAGATTGGAGTCCTTGGTGAGCTCGTGCAGATGCCAGGCCCCGTCGACCTTGCCCCGCAGCACCGTGTCCATCCGCTCGGGTGTCAAGGACGCGATCAACCCGTCGTCGAGGACGCCCGCGGCGTGGAAGACGCCCTGCAACGGATAGCGCGCCGGCACCCGCGCGAGCAATCCCGCGACCGCCTCGGGATCGCCGACGTCACAGGCGACCACCGACACCGAGGCGCCGGCCTCTCGCAGTTCGGCCGCCAATTCCGCGGCGCCGTCGGCCCGCTCGCCGCCGCGGCTGACCAACATCACGTGGGGCACCCGGTACTTCGCGACCAGGTGGCGGGCCAGCGCCGAACCCGCCATGCCGGTCCCGCCGGTGATCAACGCCGTGCCCGCGGCCAGCCCGCCCGGGCCGTCGGGCAGCGTGAGCACCACCTTGCCGGTGTGGCGCGCCTGGCTCACGAACCGATACGCCTCGGTCGCGTGCCGGACGTCAAAAGTCTTGACCGGCAACGGCGTCAACGTGCCGGCGGCGAACAGGCTCATCAGGTCGCCCAGCATCGCCGCGATGCGGTCGGGTCCGGCCTCCATCAAGTCGAACGCGCGATACCGCACACCCGGGTGTTGCCCGGCGATGGCCGCCGCGTCGCGCAGGTCGGTCTTGCCCATCTCGATGAAGCGCCCGCCGGAGGCCAACAACCGCAACGACGCATCGGTGAACTCGCCCGCCAGCGAATTCAGCACCACTTGGAAGCCTTGGTCGCCCGCCGCCGCACGAAACTTCTCCTCGAACTCCAGCGTCCGCGAATCGCCGATGTGGTCCTCGTCAAAGCCCATGGCGCGCAACGTGTCCCACTTGCCGCGGCTGGCGGTCGCGAATACCTCCGCGCCCCAATGCCGCGCCAGCTGCACCGCGGCCATCCCGACCCCGCCCGCGGCCGCGTGCACCAGCACCCGCTCACCGGCCTTCAGCCCGGCCAGATCCGACAACCCGTACAGCGCGGTCAAGAACACCACCGGCACGCCCGCCGCCTCGATCAGCGACCACCCCGCCGGCACCCGCACCACCAGGCGCTCGTCCACCACCGCCTCGGAGCCCGTCAGCCCGATGATTCCCGTCACGGCGTCGCCGACGGCCGGCCCGGTCACGCCCGGCCCGACCTCGGTGACCACCCCGGCACCCTCGGCGCCCAGGTCGGCGGCACCCGGGTACATGCCCAACGCCACCAACACATCCCGGAAGTTCACCCCGGTCGCGGCCACCTCCACGCGCACCTGACCGGCCGTCAGCTCGGCCCGCGGGCAGGGCTGCGCCACCAGGTCCTCGAGCGTGCCGGCGTCGCCCGCGGCGAGCCGCCACTCCCCCGGCGGCAGCGCCAAGATCGAACCCTCGGCCGGCGCCAGCCGGGCCGCATACGCCTCGCCGGCGCGCACGACCACTTGCGGTTCGCCACAGGCGAGGACGGCGTCGACGCCGATCGACCCGTCGGAATCCAGCAGTACCACTCGGCCCGGGTGCTCCGCCTGCGCCGAACGGACCAACCCCCACACCGCCGCGGCGGCCGGATCGGTGACCTCCTCGTCGTCGAACGCCACCGCCCCGCGGGTCTGCACGACGAGCACGCCCGCCCCGTCCCCGGCCAGCCAGGACTGCAACACGCCCAGCGCCTCGTGCGTAGCCGCGTACACCAAGCCCGGCAGGCCGGCGCCATCCTGCGAGCCGGGCTCCCACACCACGGCGGCTTCGGCAACGCCGTTGGCCGGCAACGACACCGACGACCACGTCGGCTGGAAGAGGGCCGCCCCGCCGGGACGGGGCGCGCCCGCCGCCAGCTGCTCGGCCGACACCGGGCGCAGCACCAGCTCCCGCACCGACAAGACGGGCAGGCCCGTCGGATCCGCCAGCTCCAGCGACACCGCGCCCGAGCCGACCGCGGCCAGCCGCACCCGGACCCGCGACGCCCCGGCCGCATGCAGGCACACGCCCTGCCAGGAAAACGGCAACACCGCCTGGGCCTGCGCGTCGTCCATACCCAGCGCGTGCAGGGCGGCGTCCAGCAGGACGGGGTGTATGCCGTACCCGGCGACCGTCACGCCGGCGTCCTGTGGAACGGCGACTTCGGCGAAGATCTCCTCGCCCCGCCGCCACATCGCCCGCAGGCCGCGGAACGCCGGGCCGTAGTCGTAGCCCAGGTCGGCCAGCCGCTCGTAGCCGCCGGTCGCGTCGACCGCCGTCGCGCCCGCCGGCGGCCATATCGACAGGTCGGCGGCCGGGTCTGTCGCACCCGCGCTCAACTCGCCCTCGGCGTGCAGTATCCACTCCGAATTCGGTTGAACGCCAGACGAATAGACGGACACCGCCCGCCGGCCGCCCTCTCCGGCGGCGGCCACCACCACCTGCACGCGCACCGCGCCGGGCGCCGGCAGCAGCAGCGGAGCCGACAACGTCAACTCCTCGACCACCGCACAGCCGACCTCGTCGCCGGCGCGCAACACCAATTCGACGAACCCGGCGCCGGGAAACAGCACCATGCCGCCCACCGCGTGGTCGGCCAGCCACGGTTGGGCGACCGTCGACAACCGGCCCGTCAGCACCACCCCGCCCGAATCGGGCCGCTCCACCACCGCACCCAGCAATCCGTGCGCGGCCCCCGCCAAGCCCGACGTGCTCACGTCGGCCGAACCGACCAGCTCAGGCGGCAGCCAGTATCTCCGCCGCTGAAAAGCATACGTGGGCAACAGGACTCGTCGCGCGGCCAGGCCGTCGTACACCGCCGCCCAGTCGACGCCGACACCGGTCACGTAGAGGCGGCCGGCGGCGCGCAACGCGGAATCGATCTCCGGGCGGTCTTTGGCCATCGTGATCACCGACGCCGCCGGCTCCGCGGTCAGCGACTGCGCCAGCGACGCCGTAAGGGCCGCGCCGGGGCCCACCTCCACGAAAACGCCCGCGCCCAGGGACTCGGCCAAGCGCAACCCGTCGACGAAGCGCACCGGTTCGCGCACGTGCTTCAGCCAGTAGGCGGGCGACCCATACCCCGACTCGGCCAACTCCCCGGTGAGGTTGGACACCAACCCGATCCGCGGCTCACCGACCGAGATGCCGCCCAGCACCGCGGCGAAGTCGTCGAGCATCGGATCCATCAGCGGCGAGTGGAACGCGTGCGAGACCGCCAGCCGGTGCACCCGCCGGCCCAGCTTCCCCAGCCGGTCCGCCACCGCGTCGACCGCGCCGCGCTCACCCGAAACCACCACCGCCTCGGGCCCGTTCACCGCCGCGATGCTCACGCCCTCGGTCAGCATGGGTGCGACCTCCGCCTCGGTGGCGGCGACGGCCACCATCGCCCCGCCGGCGGGCAACCGCGCCATCAACCGTCCCCGCGCCGCCACCACGCTCGCCGCGTCGGCCAGCGACAGCACCCCGGCCACGTGCGCCGCCGCCAGCTCCCCCACCGAGTGGCCCAGCACCACATCGGGCAGCACGCCCCAGGACCGCCACAGCGCGGCCAGCGCGACCTCGATGGCGAACAGCGCCGGTTGCGCAAACTCGGTGTTCTCCAACAACTCCGGGTCGTCGCCCCAGATCACCTGCCGCAACGGCAGCCGCAAGTGGCGGTCCAACGCGTCGGCGGCCTCGTCGAAGGCGCGGGCGAACTGCGGAAAGCGCCCGTACAGCGCCGCCCCCATGCCCAACCACTGCGAACCCTGCCCGGGGAACATGAAGATGGTCTTGCCCACCGACCGCGCGCCGCCCACCACCGCCGCGGTGTCCGGGCTCCCGGACGCCAGACCCGCCAATCCGTCCAGCAGGGCCGCGCGGTCGCTGCCGACCAGCACGGCCCGATGCTCGAAGGCCGACCGGGTCGTCGCCAGCGACCACCCGACGTCGACGACGTCCGCGGCCGGGTCGGCACCGACGTGCGCCGCCAGCCGGGCCGCCTGATCGGCGAGCGCCCGTTCCGAACGGGCCGACACCACCCACGGCACAACGGGATCGGCGCCGTCGCGGTGCGGCGCGGGGCTTTCCGCCTCGGTGGGCGGCTCCTCGATGATGACGTGCGCGTTGGTCCCGCTGATCCCGAACGACGAGACCCCCGCCCGCCGTGGGCCGTTCGCCGACCGGGACGTCCAGGGCCGCGGCTCGGTCAGCACCGACACCGCCCCCGCGGACCAATCCACGTGCGGGCTGGGCACGTCGACGTGCAACGTCCGGGGCATCAGCTCGTGGCGCATCGCCTGCACCATCTTGATCACCCCGGCCACCCCGGCGGCGGCCGACGTGTGACCGATGTTGGATTTGATCGACCCCAGCCACAGCGGCCGGTCCGCGGGCCGATCCTGCCCGTAGGTCGCCAAAAGCGCCTGCGCCTCAATGGGATCGCCCAGCACCGTTCCGGTGCCGTGGCCCTCGACGACATCCACGTCGGCCGTCGTCAGCCCGGCGTCGGCCAGCGCCGCCCGGATCACCCGCTGCTGCGACGGTCCGTTGGGGGCGGTCAGGCCGTTGGAGGCGCCGTCCTGGTTCACCGCGGATCCGCGCAGCAGCGCCAGCACCGGATGTCCGAGCCGGCGCGCGTCGGACAGCCGCTCCAGCACCAGCACGCCGGCGCCCTCCGACCACGAGGTGCCGTCTGCGGCGCCCGCGTAGACCTTGCAGCGGCCGTCGGGGGCCAGCGCCCGCTGCCTGCTGAACTCGACGAAGGCGGCCGCCGTCGCCATGACCGTCACGCCCCCGGCCAGCGCGAGATCGCATTCACCCGTGCGCAGCGAGTGCGCCGCCAGGTGCATGGCGACCAGCGACGACGAGCATGCCGTATCCACCGACACCGCGGGGCCTTCCAAGCCCAGCACGTAGGACACCCGGCCCGACGCGACGCTCAGCGTGGAGCCGGTGAGCCCGTAGCCCTCCAGCTCGCCCTTGACCTCGCCGCCGTAGCCGGCGTGAATGACCCCGGCGAACACCCCCGTCGGCGAGCCGCGCAGCGCCAGCGGGTCAATCCCGGCCCGTTCCAACGCCTCCCACGACACCTCGAGCATGAGTCGCTGCTGCGGGTCCATCGCCAGCGCCTCGCTGGGCCCGACGCCGAAGAATCCGGCGTCGAAGTCGCCGGCGTTCTGCAAGAAGCTGCCCTGACGCGTGTACATCTTGCCCTGCGCGTCGGGATCCGGGTCGTACAGCGCGTCGATCTCCCAGCCCCGATCGGTGGGAAAATCCGACACCGCGTCGCGGCCCTCGGCCACCAGCCGCCACAGGGCTTCCGGCGAATCCACCCCGCCCGCGTAGCGGCACGCCATGCCGACCACCGCGACCGGCTCGGACAGCTTGCCTTCGAGCTCGGCCACCCGTCGCCGGGTCCGCCTGAGGTCTGCGGTCAGGCGCTTGAGGTAATCGACGTGCTTTTCGGTGCTCGGCGTCGTCATTGCTGGGTCATTCCCGGGATGTTCCTGGCTCATCAGCGGCCGAGTTCTTCGTCGAGGATCGCGAAGAGTTGGCTTTCGTCGGCGGCGTCGAGGTCGTCGTCGAGGTGGTCGGGGTCGGGGTGGTCGGCGGAAGCCGCTGTGGCGAGCAGGGTTTGGAGGCGTGCGCTCAGCCGCGCCTTGTCGTCCGGCTTGCAGTCCGGCGAGTCCAGCAGCGCCTGCAATTCGCGGACGATGTCCTCGAAGCGCGACATCAGCGCGGGACCGTCGGCGGTGCCGGCCAGTTCGGCGCCGAGGTGGGCCGCCAGGATCGCCGGTGTCGGGTAGTCGAAGATCAGGGTGGGCGAAAGCGTCAGGCCGGCAGCGGTTTTGAGGCGGTTACGCAGCTCGACCGCGGTCAGCGAGTCGAAGCCGAGGTCCTGGAAGGCGCGGTCGGCGGCGATGTCGCTGCCGCTGGGCAGCCCCAGCACGGTCGCGGCGTTGCCGCACACCAGGTCGACCAGCTCGCGCTGGCGCGCCTCGGGGCTCAGCCCGTGCAGGCGCGCCTTGAGTCCGGTCGTCGACGCGGTCTGGCCGGGGTCGGCGACGACGCGGCGGGTCCGGCGGCCGGCGAGCTCACGCAGCAGCGGGGGCAGCCCGGCGGCGTTGTCGGACAGCGCGGTTCGGTCCACGCGGACGGCGACCACCACGGGATGGTCGACGAGCAGGGCGGTATCGAACGACTCCAGCGCCTGCTCGGTCGACAGGGCCGCCAGCCCGATGCGGCTCATCCGGGCCTTGTCGCGATCGCCCAGGTGTGCCGTCATCGCCGAGGCCTGCTCCCAGAGTCCCCAGGCCAGCGACACGCCCGGAAGTCCGTGCGCGCGCCGGTGCGCGATGAGGCCGTCGAGGAAGGTGTTGGCCGCCGCGTAGTTGGCCTGTCCCGGGGTCCCCACGATCCCGGCCATCGACGAAAACACCACAAACGCCGCCAGGTCGCGGTCCCGGGTCAGTTCATGCAGATTCCAGGCCCCGTCGACCTTGGCCCGCAACACCGCGTCGACGCGGTCGGCGGTCAACGAGGAGATCAAACCGTCGTCGAGCACCCCGGCCGCGTGGATGATCGCGCGCAGCGGGTACTCCGCGGGAAGTTGGGCGAGCATGTGCGCGACGGCGTCGCGGTCGGCCACGTCGCAGGCCACCACCGACGCCCGGGCACCGGCGTCTTCCAGTCGGCCTACCAGCTCGGGCACCCCGGCGGCGTCCGCGCCGGCGCGGCTGACCAGCACCACATGGGCCACCCCGTAGCGCTCGACGAGGTGGTGGGCCAGCGCCGAACCGGCCATGCCGGTGCCGCCGGTGATCACGACGCTGCCCCCGGCCAGCCCGCCGCCGGATCCGCTGAGGGCGCCGCCGGGCCCATCGGGGATCGTCAGAGCGACCTTGCCGATGTGGCGCGCCGAGCTGACGAACCGATACGCCGCCGAGGCGCACCGGACGTCAAACGCCTTGAGCGGCAACGGGCGTATCGCGCCGTCGCGCAGCAACCCGATCACCGCGGCCAGCATCGCGGCGGTGCGGTCGGGGCCGGCCTCCATCAGGTCGAACGACTGATACGCCACGCCCGGGTACTGGTCGGCGACGGCCGCCGCGTCGCGCGGGTCGGTCTTGCCCATCTCGATGAAGCGCCCGCCGGAGGCCAACAACCGCAGTGACGCGTCGGTGAACTCGCCGGCCAGCGAGTTGAGCACCACGTCGACACCCGCGCCGCCGGTGGCGGCCAGGAACTTCTCCTCGAATTCCAAGGTGCGCGAATCGCCGATATGGGCGTCGTCAAAGCCCATGGCGCGCAACGTGTCCCACTTGCCGCGGCTGGCGGTCGCGAAAACCTCCGCGCCCCAATGCCGCGCCAGCTGCACCGCGGCCATCCCGACCCCGCCGGTGGCGGCGTGCACCAGCACCCGCTCACCGGCCTTCAGCCCGGCCAGATCCGACAACCCGTACAGCGCAGTCAAGAACACCACCGGCAGCCCCGCGGCCTCGACCAGCGACAGTCCCGCCGGCACCCGCACCACCAGGCGCTCGTCCACGACGGCCTCGGAACCGACCACACCCAGCAAGCCCATGACGGCGTCGCCGACGGCCAGCCCGGTCACGCCCGGCCCGACCTCGGTGACCACCCCGGCACCCTCGGCGCCCAGCTGGCCGCCGCCCGGGTACATCCCCAACGCCACCAACACATCCCGGAAGTTCACCCCGACCGCGGCCACCGCCACCCGCACCTGCCCGGCGGCCAGCTCCACCCGAGGCAGCGGCCCCAGCACCAGGTCCTCCAGCGTGCCCGCGCCTCCGGCGTCCAATCGCCAGCCTCGGGCAGGCAGCGTGAGCACCGACTCCCCCGCGACCGGCGCCAGGCGCGCCGCATGGACGACACCGGCGCGGATCACCAATTGCGGCTCGCCGCAACCGATCGCGGCCGCCACGTCCACCGAGCCGTCGGAGTCCACCAGCACCACCCGGCCGGGATGCTCGGATTGCGCCGACCGCACCAGGCCCCACACCGCCGCACCCGCCAGATCCGAAACGTCCTCGCCGGCAAGCGCGACGGCCCCACGGGTGAGTACGGCCAGCACCCCGGAGCCCTCGCCGGCCAGCCAGGACTGCAGCACCCCCAACACCTCGGTGGCGGCCGCGTGCACCGAGCCCACCACGTCGGGGCCGGCGCTCGCCAGCTCCCAGATCGCGACACCGTCGTCAGCCCCGCTGCCGTCCAGGGTCATCGGGGACCACACGACCTCCAGCAACCCCTCGGCCGGAGCCACGGCCGCCAACAACTGCTGACGCGACACCGGACGCATCACCAACGACCGCACCGACAGCACCGGTAGCCCCGTCGCGTCGGCCAGCTCCAGCGACACCGCGTCGGCGCCGGCCGGTGCGATGCGGACCCGCGCCCGCACGGCGCCGGCGGCGTGCAGCGACATGCCCTGCCAGGAAAACGGCAACACCGTCTGGGCCTGCTCGCCCGCCAGTCCGAGCGCGTGCAGCGCCGCATCCAACAGGACCGGGTGCATGCCGAAGCCACCGGCCTGGGCCCCGGCGTCCTGCGGGACCTCGACCTCGGCGAAAGTCTCGTCCCCCCGCCGCCACATCGCCCGCAGGCCGCGGAAGGCCGGACCGTACTGGTAGCCCCGCTGGGCCAGCCGCTCGTAGGCGTCGGCGACGTCCACCGAGGTGGCGCCGAGGGGCGGCCACACCGACAGGTCCGAATCCGCCGTCAGGGGCCGTTCGCTCAGCAGCCCCTGGGCATGGCAGACCCATTCCGAACCCGATTGGGCGCCATGCGAATACACCGACACCTCCCGGTGCCCGGAGTCGTCGACGCCGCCGACGACCACCTGCAGCTGCACGGCGCCGGTCGCGGGCAACACCAACGGGGCCCACAGGGTCAGCTCCTCGATCGCCCCGCACCCGACCTGGTCGCCGGCCCGGATGGCCAACTCCACGAATCCCGCACCGGGGAACAGCACCGTGCCGCCCACCGCGTGCGCGGCCAGCCACGGCTGGGCCGCCACCGACAGCCGGCCGGTCAGGACCACTCCGCCCGCGTCGGGCCGCTCCACCACCGCGCGCAGGAAACCGTGCTCGGCATCCAGCACACCGAGGCTGGCCGCATCCCCCGAACCCACCGATGCGTCGGGGAGCCAAAAGCGCCGCCGGACAAACCCGTACGTCGGCAGCTCCACCCGCTGCCCACCGGACAGCGCCGGGCGCCAGTCCACGCGCGCGCCGGCCACGTGCGCCTGCCCCGCCGACAGCCAAAACCGTTGCAGGCCACCGTCGTCACGACCGAGGGACGGAATCACGATCGCGTCGGCAACCTGGTCCGCCAGCGTCTGCTCGATACCGGCGATCAACACCGGATGCGGGCTCGATTCGATGAAGACGCGATAGCCGGCGTCGCCCGCGCTGCGCACCGCGCGTTCGAACTGCACCGTCTGGCGGATGCTTCGGTACCAGTACTCGGCGTCCAGCCCGGCGGTGTCCATGACGTCACCGGTCGCGGTGGAGAAGAAGGCGACGGAGGAAGGCCGCGGCGCGATGCCGGCCAGCGCCTCGAGCAGCGGCTCGCGGATGACGTCGACCTGGGCGGAGTGGGACGCGTAGTCGACGTCGATCCGGCGGGCGCGAATCTGCTCGGCCTCGCAGCGCCGCACCAGCTCCTCGAGCGCGTCCACGTCGCCCGACACGGCCACCGACGAAACCCCGTTGACCGCAGCGATATTCAGCCGATCGCCCCACGCGGCCGCCAGCTCCGCGGCCTGCGCCGGACTGCAGGCGAGCGAGACCATGCCGCCCGCGCCCGACAGGCCCACCAGCAACCGGCTACGCAGCGCCACCACCCGGGCCGCATCCTCCAGCGACAGCGCGCCCGCCACGTAGGCCGCCGCGATCTCGCCCTGCGAATGCCCGATCACCGCGTCGGGTGCCACGCCCAGCGAGCGCCACAGCTCGGCCAGTGACACCATGACCGCCCACAGCACCGGCTGCACCACGTCGACCCGATCGAGCCCCGGCGCGCCCGGCGCGCCGCGGACGACGTCGATCAACGACCACTGGACATGCTCGGCCAGCGCCTTGTCGCAGCGGCGCAGCTGTTCGGCGAATACCGCTGAGCGGTCAAGCAACTCGGCCCCCATGCCGACCCACTGCGAGCCCTGGCCCGGGAACACGAACACGGTCTTGCCCACCGGCCGCGCCCGCCCCGTCACCACGCCCGCGCCGGGCTCACCGGCGGCCAGGCTCGCCAACCCCGCCACCAACTGGTCGCGGCCGGCACCCACCACGACCGCGCGATGCTCGAACAGCGAGCGCGTCGAGACCAGCGACCAGCCCACGTCGACCGCGCGCAGCCCGGGCCGGGCCTCCACGTGCGCCAGCAGCCGGGCGGCCTGGTTGGCCAGCGCCTCGGGCGATCGCGCCGACAGCACCCACGGCGCGGCAGCGTCATCGCCGGGGGCCGCGGGGGTTTCCGCCTCCAGCGGCGCCTGCTCCACGATGACGTGCGCGTTGGTGCCGCTGATCCCGAACGCCGACACTCCGGCGCGCCGCGGCCGGTCCTGCGCCGGCCAGGGCCGCGGCTCGGTCAGCAACGACACCGCCCCGGCCGACCAGTCGACGTGCGGCGTCGGCTCATCGACGTGCAACGTCTTGGGCATCAACCCATGCCGCATCGCCTGCACCAGCTTGATCACCCCGGCGGCGCCCGCCGCGGCCGAGGTATGCCCCATGTTCGATTTGATCGACCCGAGCCACAGCGGCCGGTCCGCCGGCCGCTCCTGCCCGTATGTGGCCAAAAGTGCTTGCGCCTCAATGGGATCGCCCAGGGTGGTTCCGGTGCCGTGGCCCTCCACCAGGTCCACCTCGGCCGCGCTGAGCCGCGCATTGGCCAGCGCCGCCCGGATCACCCGTTGCTGCGACGGCCCGTTGGGCGTCGCCAGCCCGTTGGAGGCGCCGTCCTGATTGACCGCGGATCCCCGCAGCACGGCGAGCACCGGATGCCCCAGGCGCCGGGCATCGGACAACCGCTCCAGCGCCAGCACGCCAACGCCTTCGGAGAACGCCGTGCCGTCGGCGGCACCCGCGTACGCCTTGCATCGGCCGTCCGCGGAAAGCGCTCGCTGCCTGCTGAATTCGATGAACATCGCCGGGGTGGCCATCACCGTCACGCCGCCGGCCAGCGCCAGATCGCACTCGCCGGACCGCAGCGACTGCGCCGCCAGGTGCAGCGCCACCAACGACGACGAGCACGCCGTGTCCACCGACACCGCCGGGCCCTCCAGGCCGAGCGCGTACGCCACCCGGCCCGAGGCGACGCTCAAGGTGGAACCGCGCAGCCCATACCGTTCCAGGTCCCCCGGCACCCGGCCCTGGCCGCCATAGGAACCGTGAAACACCCCGGCGAACACGCCCGTCGGCGAGCCCCGCAGCCCGACCGGATCGATCCCGGCCCGCTCCAACGCCTCCCACGACACCTCCAGCAACAGCCGCTGCTGCGGATCCATCGCCAGCGCCTCGCTGGGCGCGATCCCGAAAAACGCGGCGTCGAAATCCGCGACGTCGGCCAGGAAGCCGCCGCTGCGCGTGTACGACTTGCCCACCGCGTCGGGATCCGGATCGAACAAGGTGGCCACATCCCAGCCGCGGTCGGCCGGAAAGTCCGACACCACGTCGCGGCCCTCGGCCACCATCTGCCACAGGCCCTCGGGCGAATCCACCCCGCCCGGGTAGCGGCAGGCCATGCCCACCACCGCCACCGGCTCGGTGGGCCCTTCCGCGATCAGGGCGAGGTACTCGCGGTTCTCCCGCTTCAGCCGCTCGTTTTCCTTCAGCGATTTTCGGAGCGCGGCGACGAGCTCATCGTGGGTGCTGGTCATGCCACCCGGCCTCTCGTGTCACTCATCCGAACGGGGGTACGGCGGCGCGACAGCCAACGCCGACCCGGGCTCATCGCCCAGGCCGACACGGCTTGCGCCTTTCCTGAACCCCCGAACAGACCCCCGACCACACTCTCGCCGCCCCACTGTCAGCACCTTGTGCAACGCCCCAACAGACCCCATAGGCAGAGCTTTACCGTACGACGAAAAGTTCACGAACACGACGAATCAGTGCCACCGAAGCAACACGAGTTCGGAACAGAATCCCGGACCCATCGCGAGCATCAGACCCGGGCTTCCGCTGGGCGGCTTCTTGGCGATGGTGTCGCGCAGCACGTGCAGCACCGAGGCCGACGAGAGGTTGCCGATCTCCCCCAGCGAGCGCCAGGTCAGCTCGAGGGCCTCCGGCGGCAGGTCGAGGCTCGCGTTGATCGCCTCGATGACCTTGGGGCCGCCGGGATGGCTCACGAAGGCGCCGATGTCGGTGGTGCTCAGGCCGTGCGCGCCCAAAAACCCGCCGACGTCGTCGGCGATGTACTGCTCGACCACGGCGGCCACGTCCTTGGACAACACCAGTTCGAAGCCGGCGCCGCCGACGTCATAGCCCATCGTGCGCAGCGAGTCCGGATAGAGGTGGCTGCGGGAGTCGATGATGTCCGGGCCGCCCGCGCCGATCTGCTCCGCGCGCCGGTCACCGACGGCCACCACCGCCCCGGCGCCGTCGGCAAACAGCGCGCTGCCCACCAGGCCGGCCAGCGAGGGCTTGTACCCGGGGTAGGTCATCGAGCAGAGCTCGACCGAGACCAGGGCCGCCACGCCGTCCACGGCGCCGCGCAGATAGTCGTGCAGGCGCGCCACGCCCGCCGCCCCGGCGACGCAGCCCAGGCCGAACAGCGGCACCCGCCGCACGTCGTCGCGCAGCCCGAGCCGCCCGGCGATCCGGGCGTCCAGCGACGGGACGGCGATCCCGGTCACCGTCGTCGTGATGAGCACGTCGAGGTCCTGTGGCCGCAGACCCGCCTCGCCGAGGGCGCCCTCGAGCGCCTCACAGCCGAGGTCGACGGCCTTGTCGATGAAGATCCGGTTCGCCCGGCCGAAGTCGGTCAGCGCGGGGTACTGCTCGAGCGGCAGGACCAGGTGGCGGCCGTTGACCTTGGCGCTGGTGTGCAGCTGGCGGACGATGTCCTCGTAGTCCTCGAAACCGGGAATGCGCAGGAAGAAATCGGTGAGCTCGCGCTGGGAATAGCGGTGCGGCGGCAGCGCACCGAAGACTCCGGCGATGACGCTCATTGGTCCCATCCCTTGGTCACGACGACATAGGCCGAGTCGTTCAACTCGATGCCATAGGTCTGGAAGTTTAGCCGTTTGAAAACCGCCGGGCATATGCCCAGGTCATTTACCCGCCGTCGGCCAATCGGTCGCGAAGCTCCGCGCGCCTGGCCAGCACCGCGTCCAGCTGCTCGGCCACCCGGGCCGGCGCGGTGCCGCCCCTGGCGTCCCGGGAGGCCACCGAGCCCTCGATGGTCAGCACCTCGCGCACCCGTGGCGTCAGTTCGGGACTGATCGCGGCCAGTTCGTCGTCGGTCAGCTCGTCGAGCCCGACGCCGCGGTTCTCGGCCGCCCGCACCGCCGCGCCGGCGGCCTCGTGCGCGGACCGGAACGGCACGCCCTGACGCACCAGCCACTCCGCGATGTCGGTGGCCAGCGTGTAGCCGGCCGGGGCCAGCTCGGCCATCCGCTCGACGTTAAACGTCAGGCTGGCCACCAGCCCCGCCATCGCCGGCAGCACCAGCTCCAGCTGGGCCACCGCGTCGAAGACCGGCTCCTTGTCCTCCTGCAGGTCGCGGTTGTAGGCCAGCGGCTGGGCCTTCAGCGTCGCCAGGAGTCCCGCCAGGTTGCCGATCAGCCGTCCGGCCTTACCGCGGGCCAGCTCGGCGATGTCGGGGTTCTTCTTCTGCGGCATGATCGAGCTGCCCGTCGACCAGGAATCGTGCAGGGTGACGTAGCCGAACTCCGTCGAGCTCCACAGGATGATGTCCTCGGCCAGCCGGGACAGGTCGACGCCGATCATGGCGAAGATGAACGCGGCCTCGGCCGCGAAATCGCGGGCGGCGGTCGCGTCGACGGAGTTCTCGGCGGCGGCGGCGAAGCCCAGCTCCGCGGCGATCGCGTCGGGGTCCAGCCCCAGCGACGACCCGGCGAGCGCCCCCGAGCCGTACGGGGACACCGCCGCGCGCTTGTCGAAGTCGACGATCCGGTCCACGTCACGCAGCAGCGGGTGGGCGTGCGCGAGCAGGTGCTGCGCCAGCAGGATCGGCTGCGCCGACTGCAGGTGCGTCTTGCCCGGCATGATCGCCGCCGGGTGGGCGGCCGCCTGCCCGGCCAGCGCGGCGACGACGTCGAGCGCCCCGGCCGCGACCCGTCGCACCGCGTCGCGCAGCCACATCCGGAACAGCGTGGCCACCTGGTCGTTGCGCGACCGCCCGGCCCGCAGCCGCCCGCCCAGGTCAGACCCGACCCGGTCGATCAGGCCCCGCTCCAGCGCGGCGTGCACGTCCTCGTCGGTGACCAGCGGGGCGAAGCTGCCGTCGGCGACGTCGGCGGCCAGGCTGTCCAGGCCAGCCAGCAGCCCGTCGCGCTGCTCCTCGTCCAGCAGCCCGGCCCGGAACAGGATCACGGTGTGGGCGCGCGAGGCGACGATGTCGTACGGCGCGAGCACCCAGTCGAAGTGCGTGGACTTGCTCAGCGCGGCCAGCGCGTCGGACGGGCCTTCGGCGAACCGGCCGCCCCACAGCGAACCCTCGCGCGTGCTCACGCGTCCTCGGCGGCGGCGTCCCGGCGGGCCGCGATCTTCGACGACAGCCCGTGCACGTAGACGAAGCCCTTGGCGGCCGATTGGTCGAAGCTGTCACCCTCGTCGTAGGTGGCCAGGTTGAAGTCGTAAAGGGATTCGGAGCTGCGCCGGCCGTTGACCGCGATGTGCCCGCCGTGCAACACCATTCGGATCTCGCCGGAGACGTGCTCCTGGGTCTTCTCGACGAAGCTCTCCAGCGCGACCTTCAGGGGCGAGTACCACAGCCCGTCATAGACCAGCTCGGCCCAGCGCTGGTCGGTGTGCCGCTTGAACCGGCCCAGCTCGCGCTCCAGCGTGACGTGCTCGAGTTCGGTGTGCGCGGTGACGAGCACCATCGCCCCCGGCGCCTCGTAGATCTCCCGGCTCTTGATGCCCACCAGCCGGTCCTCGACGACGTCGAGACGCCCGACGCCCTGCGCGCCGGCGCGCCGGTTGAGTTCCTCGATCGCCTGCAGCATCGACACCGGTTTGCCGTCGATCGACACCGGCACGCCGCGCTCGAACCCGACGATCACCTCGTCGGGCGGACTCCAGTTCAAGGTGGGGTCCTCGGTGTAGGAGTAGACGTCCTTGGTGGGCGCGTTCCAAAGGTGTTCCAGGAAGCCGGTTTCCACCGCGCGGCCCCACACGTTCTGGTCGATCGAGAACGGCGAGCGCTTGGTGACGTTGATCGGGATCGCGTTCTCCTCGGCGAACGCGATCGCCTTCTCCCGCGTCCACGCGTAGTCGCGGACCGGCGCCAGCACCTCCAGATCCGGTGCCAGCGACGCGAAGCCGACCTCGAACCGCACCTGGTCGTTGCCCTTGCCGGTGCAGCCGTGCGCGACGATCGTGCCGCCGTGCTCGCGGGCGGCCGCCACGAGGTGCTTGACGATGAGCGGCCGGCTGATCGCCGACACCAGCGGGTAGCGGTCCATGTACAACGCGTTGTTGAGCACGGTCGGCAGGCAGTAGCCCTCGGCGAATTCGTCGCGGGCGTCGACGACGACGGCCTCCACGGCGCCGCAGTCCAGGGCTCGCTGGCGCACGACCTCCATGTCCTCGCCGCCCTGCCCGAGGTCGATCGCGACCGCGACCACCTCGCGACCGGTCTCCTTGCCGATCCAGCTGATGGCCACCGAGGTGTCCAGGCCCCCGGAATACGCCAGGATGACGCGCTCTGACATAGGTCTCCTTAGTTACTTCAGGCGTTCGAGGGTGGTGGCCAGCTCGGCGCCGGTCATCGGCTCCCGGGCCGCCACGAAGACGGTGTCATCGCCGGCGATGGTGCCGACCACGTACGGTAACGCCGCGCGATCGATTGCGCTGGCCAAATAGTTGGCGCCGCCGGGGGGTGTGCGCAGCACCGCGAGGTTGGCGCTGGCGTCGGCGGACACCAGCAGCTCGCTCAGCAACCGGGACAACCGGGCGGTGCCGCCCGACACCCCGCGCACCGGGCTGCCGTCCTCGGGAACGATGTAGACCCCGACGCCGCCGTCGGCGCCGCGCAGCTTCACCGCGCCCAGCTCCTCGAGGTCGCGCGAGAGCGTGGCCTGCGTGACCTCGATGCCCTCGTCGGCCAGCCTGGCCGCCAGTTCGCTCTGGCTGCTGATCGACGCCGACGACAGGATCGCCACGATGCGGTCCTGGCGTCCGGCCCGGGTGGTTTCGGGGGTGGCCTTTGAGCGGGTCATCGGGAGCGCTCCAGCAGCCAGACCAGCAGCGCCTTCTGGGCGTGCAGCCGGTTTTCGGCCTCGTCCCACACCGCGCTGGCCGGGCCGTCCATCACCTCGTCGGTGATCTCGTCGCCGCGGTGGGCCGGAAGACAGTGCAGCACAACGGCTTCGGCGTCGGCCAGGCTCAGCAGCCGGGCGTTGACCTGGAACGGCCGAAACGGCCCCACCCGGTCCAGCCCGTCGCCCTCCTGACCCATCGACGTCCAGGTGTCGGTGACGACGACGTCGGCGCCCTTGGCGGCCGCGTCGGCGTCGGCGGTCACGGTGACCGACGCGCCGGTGGCGTCGGCGCGCCGTCCGGCGGCGGCCACCACCGCCGGGTCCGGCGCGAACCCGTCGGGCGCCGCGACCGTGACGTGGATGCCGGCGGTGACCCCGCCGAGGATCAGCGAGTGCGCCATGTTGTTGGCACCGTCGCCAAAGTAGGACAGCCGCAAGCCTTTCAGCGATCCCTTGCGTTCGGCGACGGTCTGCAGGTCGGCCAGCACCTGGCAGGGGTGGAAGTCGTCGGAGAGGGCGTTGACCACCGGCACGGTCGCCGTCGCGGCCATCGCCTCGAGCCGGTCCTGCCCGAAGGTTCGCCATACGATGGCCTCCACGTAGCGGGACAACACCTGCGCGGTGTCGCCCAGCGTCTCGTCGCGGCCCATCTGGGTGCTGCGGGCGTCGACGACGACGGCGTGCCCGCCGAGCTGGGCGATGCCCACCTCGAACGAGAACCGGGTGCGGGTCGAGTTCTTGTCGAAGATGACCGCGACGCCGCGCGGCCCTTCCAGGGGACGACGGCTGAACGGGTCCTTCTTGAGCTCGGCGGCCAGCTCGAGCACTTCGGCCTGCTCGTCGGGCGACAGGTCGTCGTCGCGCAGGAAGTGCCGAATCATGCTGTGGCCCCTGCGGTGTCGAGGATTTCCGGGAGCGCGTCGATGAAGCCGTCGATCTGCGCTTCGGTGATGATCAGCGGCGGCGCCAGCCGGATGACGTTCGGTGCGGCGGCGTTGACCAGGAACCCGGCGTCGCGGGCGGCCGCCTCGGCGTGCTTGGCGCTTTCGGCGGTCAGCACGATGCCCCACAGCAGCCCGCGGCCCCGGACGTGGTCGATCAGGGGGTGGCGCAGCGTTTCGATGCCGTGGCGCACCGACTTGCCCAGCACCTCGGCGTGCCGGACCAAGTCGTCGGTCCGGATGGTGCGCAGCACCGCCAGCGCGGCCGCGGTGCAGATCGGGTTGCCGCCGAAGGTGCTGCCGTGCAGGCCGGGGGTCAGCAGCTCGGCGGCCGGACCGACGGCCAGGCACGCCCCGATGGGCAGCCCGCCGCCGAGCCCCTTGGCCATGGTCACCACGTCCGGGGTGATGCCGTCGTGCTGGTGGGCGAAAAACGCTCCGGTGCGGCCCATTCCGGTCTGCACCTCGTCGAGCACCAGCAGGGCGCCGTGGCGCGCGGTGATGTCCCGCGCGGCGGCGAGGTAGCCCTCGGGCGGGACGACGACGCCGCTCTCCCCCATGATCGGCTCGAGGAAGACCGCGGCGGTGCCGTCGTCGACCGCGGCGGCCAGGGCGTCGGCGTCGCCGTACGGCACGTGCGTGACGTAGCCCGGCAGCGGCTCGAACGGCGCCTGCTTGCTCGGCTGGCCGGTCAGCGCCAGCGAGCCCATCGTGCGGCCGTGAAATGCCTCGTGCGCCGCAACGAGTTTCGTGCGACCGGTCAGCCGCGACAGCTTGAACGCGACCTCGTTGGCCTCGGTGCCGGAGTTGCAGAAGAACACCCGCGCCTTCGCGTCGACCGCCAGCAGGGCGACCAGTTCCTCGGCCAGCGCGACGCCGGGCTCGGTGGCATACAGGTTGGAGGTGTGGCCCAGCGTCGCCATCTGGTGCGTGACGGCCTCGATGACGGCCGGGTGGCGATGGCCGAGGACGTTGACCGCGATGCCGCCGAGCAGGTCCACGTAGGTCTTGCCGTCGACGTCGGTGACGACGGCGCCGTCACCGCTGGCCAGCGCCAGCGCCGGGGTGCCGTAGTTGTTCATCATCACGGCTTCCCACCGCTGCCGCATCTCGTCGGTGTGTGTCACGCCTTCCACTTGCGCCGCTCCTCCTCATCGCTGCGCGCTGCATCGTCGCCGGCGCGCACCACCTTGGTTCCGGTGCCCGCGTCGGTGAAGAGCTCGACCAACACACAGTGTTCGACCCTCCCGTCGATGATGTGCGCGCTGGGCACGCCCGCGGTGACAACCCGCAGGCACGCCTCGACCTTGGGGATCATGCCCGACTCCAGCGTCGGCAGCAGTTGCGCGAGCGCGACGGTGTCGATCTCGCTGACCAGCGAACCGCGGTCCGGCCAGCTGGTGTACAGGCCCTCGACATCGGTGAGCATCAGCAGCTTTTCGGCGCCCAGGGCCTCGGCCAGCGCCGCCGCGGCGGTGTCGGCGTTGATGTTGTGCACCACGCCCTCCGCGTCGGGCGCGAGTGTCGACACCACCGGAATGCGCCGCGCGGCAATGAGATCCAGCACCGCGGCGGTGTTGACCTCATCGACGTCGCCGACCAGGCCGATGTCGGTCGCCACGCCGTCGACGGTGACGCTGCGCCGCACGGCGGTGAACAATTGCGCGTCCTCCCCGGTGATCCCGACGGCGTAGGGACCGTGCGCGTTGATCAGGTTGACCAGCTCGCGGCCCACCTGGCCGAACAGCACCATGCGCGCCACGTCGAGCACTTCCGGTGTGGTGACGCGGAATCCGCCCTTGAAGTCGCCCTCGATGCCGAGGCGCCGCAGCATCGCGGTGATCTGCGGCCCGCCGCCGTGCACGACCACGGGATGGATGCCGCAGTTGCGCAAAAACGCCATGTCGGCGGCGAACGCATGGCGCAGCGTGTCGTCGGTCATGGCGTTGCCGCCGTATTTGATGACGACGATCTTGCCGTGCAGCTGCTTGAGCCAGGGCAGGGCCTCGGCCAGCACCTGGGCCTTGACCCCCGTGGGCAGGGCGTCGACGCGGAGGGTCATGAGCTGTAGGCCGAGTTCTCTTCGACGTAGCCGTGCGACAGGTCGGTGGTCCGGACGGCGGCGCAGGCGTCGCCGACCCGCAGGTCGACGGTGATGTCGATGTCGGCGTCCGACAGGTCCACCTGCCGCGCGCCGGGCGCCCCGACCCCGTCGATGCATACCGCGGAACCGTTGAACGACACCCGAATTCGATCGGGCTCGAGGGTGACCGGCGCCATGCCGACGGCCGCGAGCACGCGCCCCCAGTTGGGGTCCGAGCCGAACACCGCGGTCTTGACCAGGCTGTCGCGGGCGACCGTTCGCGCGGCGGTCAGCGCGTCGTCCTCGGAGGCGGCCCCGGTCACCGTGACGGTGACCCGCTTGGTCACGCCCTCGGCGTCGGCTTGCAGCTGGGCGCACAGGTCGTCGCAGACACGCAGCACCGCCTCGTCGAGTTCGGCCTGTGACGGCGTGATCTCGCTGGCTCCCGACGCCAGCAGCAGCACGGTGTCGTTGGTCGAACAGCAGCCGTCGATGTCGAGCCGGTCGAATGTGCGCGCCGTGGCGCGGCGCAGCGCCCGGTCGAGCGCCGAGGCTTCCGCGGCCGCGTCGGTGGTGAGCACGCACAGCATGGTGGCCAACGACGGCGCCAGCATGCCCGCGCCCTTGGCCATTCCGCCGACGGTCCAGTTGTTCGGATGATGCAGCGCAACCTGTTTGGGCACGGTGTCGGTGGTCATGATCGCCTGGGCGGCGTCCTCGCCGCCGGTCAGCCCGCCGGCCATGTCGTGCACGATCTGGCGGACCCCGGCGAGCACCTTGTCCATCGGCAACCGGTCACCGATCAGGCCGGTGGAGCAGACCGCGACCTCGATGGCTCCCGTCTCCGTCCCCCAGTCCGACAGGGCGGCCGCGACGGCTTCCGCCGTGGCGTGGGTGTCCTGAAAGCCGCCCGGCCCGGTGCAAGCGTTCGCGCCGCCGGAATTGAGGATCACCGCGCGCAGCTGGCCGGTGGTCAGCACCTGCTGGGTCCACAGCACCGGCGCGGCCTTGACCTTGTTGCGGGTGACCACGCCGGCGGCCGCGTAGTCGGGCCCCTCGTTGAAGACGAGGGCCAGGTCGGGGTTGCCCGATGCCTTGATACCGGCGACGATGCCGGCGGCCCGGAACCCCGCGGGCGCAGTGACGCCCTGCTCGCGCAGCATCCGCGCCTCGGCTGTGTGGGTCACGGCGCGACCCCAACCACCGAAAGGCCTTCGCCCTCCGGCCAACCCAGCGCCAGGTTCATCGACTGCACCGCGGCCCCGCCCGTGCCCTTGACCAGGTTGTCGATCGCGACGATTGCCACGAAGGTCTCGGCCGCCTCGTCCAGTGCCACGGCGACGTGTGCCGCGTTGCTGCCGATCACCGACCCGGTACGGGGCAGCTGCCCCTCGGGCATCAGGTACACGAAAGGCTCCGCGTCGTAGGCCTTTTCGTAGGCCGACCGAAGCTGCGACAACGGCGCCCGGGTGCGCGCGGTGCAGGTCGCCAGGATGCCCCGGGACGTCGGGATCAGCACCGGGGTGAACGACACCGTGACGTCGCGGTCGGTGACGGCGCCCAGGCCCTGCGCGATCTCGGGGGTGTGCCGGTGCGCGCCGGCGATGTTGTAGGCCCGCGCCGAGCCGATGACCTCCGAGCCGAGCAGTTCGGTCTTGGCCGCGCGGCCGGCCCCGGAGGTGCCGCTGACGGCGACCACGGTGACGGCGGGCTCGATGAGGTCCTCGGCCATCGCGGGAGAGAGCGCCAGTAGCGCCGCGGTGGGGTAGCAACCCGGGACGGCGATCCGGCGGGCGCCGCGCAGCCGCTCGCGCGCACCCGGCAGCTCCGGCAGGCCATAGGGCCAGCTGCCGGCGTAGGCCGTGCCGTAGAACCGCTCCCAGGCGCCGGCGTCGGTGAGCCGGAAGTCGGCCCCGCAGTCGATGATCAGGGTGTCCGGGCCGAGCTGTTCGGCCAGCGCGGCCGAATGCCCGTGCGGCAGACCCAGAAACACCACGTCGTGGCTTGCCAGGACGGCGGGATCGGTGGGCTCAATCGTGCGCTGGGCCAACGGAATCAGATGTGGATGATGCTCGGCGAGCGTGCTGCCGGCGCTGGCGGCGGCGGTCAGCGCGCCGATGGTCAGCCGCCCGTCGGCGCAGGCGGGATGCCCGAGCAGCAGCCGGAGAATCTCACCACCCGCGTAGCCGGTGGCGCCGGCAACCGCCACCCTCAATACGTCGGCCATTCGGATGATTCTGCATGGTTATGCAGCAGTTTGCAAATCCATTCCGCTCCTGCTGGAGCGGCGTACGCCCAGGAGATCGTGTCGGGCAAAGGCTCCGCTTCGGGAGAGCGAGGGCCTACACGAATCTCCTGGGCGCCACCGGTCTATGCGGCGAAACTGATGCCCAGGCTGGCGTCCAGGGCGGCCTGCAGCGACAGCTCGAGATCGGTCAGTGCGGTGCTCAGCGAGCCGACGAGCGAGACGCCCGTCTGCTCGAGTGCAGCGGTGGCACCCGCGAACCCGGTCGCGAGGTCCGAGCCGAGTCCGATCAAGCCGGGGGCGCCCACCGCGACGGTCGACGAGAAGCCGCCGCTCAGCGCGGAACCAACCTGCGCCGCGGTGTTCTCCCAGATCATCGCCAACGCGTTACCCGTGCCGGCGAACCCGGACAGGCCCGCCGCCAGGCTCCCGCCCAGCATTTCACCGGCCCTCACCAGGCCCCCGAGACCGCCGGTGAGGCCGCCCGCCAGGGATCCGGTCGCCTGCAGCAGGCCGTTCAGAGCGGCACCGAGGTTAGCCGACAGCGCTCCATTGATGGACAGTCCCAGGTTGGGCAGGGACAGCGTCGACAACGCGGCGGCGAGGTTCGCGGCGAGGCTCTCGCCGGTCTGGATCGCCGTGTTCAGGCCCGCCCCGAGCCCTGCAGCGAAGTTGGCCGCCAGCGTCTGACCGGTCTGGATAAACGCGTTGAGGTTGGTGCCCAGGTTCAGGCTTCCCGCCAACATCGCGTTCAGCGACGCACCCAACCCGTTCAGCGACGCGCTAATCGAGCCACCGATCCCGTTCAGCGCCGCGCTCAAGTTCAGACCCAACGCACCGAGGTTAGGCAGCGTGAACGGAGGCAGGGCCGGGAAGGTGATCGGCGGTAGCGCCAACGCCCCGGACAACACCGCGTTGAGTGCGGCGTTGATGTCGGCGCCGATGTTGGGCAGCGTGATCGACGGCAGACCCGGCAACGGCGGCAACGTGAAGCTCGGCAACCCCGGCAGCGACAAGTTGATCGGCGGCAGACCCGGCAACGTCAGATTCAGCGCCCCGCTCAATGCCGCGTTGATGTCGGCAGCCAGGTTGGGCAGCGTGATCGACGGCAGCCCCGGCAACGGCGGCAACGTGAAGCTCGGCAACCCCGGCAGCGACAAGTTGATCGGCGGCAGAGTCAACGCCCCGGACAACACCGCGTTCAGTGCCGCGTTGATGTCCGCCCCAATGTTGGGCAGCGTGATCGACGGCAGACCCGGCAACGGCGGCAACGTAAAGCTGGGCAGACCCGGCAGCGACAAGTTGATCGGCGGCAGACCCGGCAACGTCAGATTCAGCATCGCGTTGAGTGCGGCGTTGATGTCGGCGCCGATGTTGGGCAGCGTGATCGACGGCAGACCCGGCAACGGCGGCAACGTGAAGCTCGGCAGACCCGGCAGCGACAAGTTGATCGGCGGCAGACCCGGCAACGTCAAGTTGAGCGCACCGCTCAGTGCGGCGTTGATGTCGGCAGCCAGGTTGGGCAGCGTGATCGACGGCAGCCCCGGCAACGGCGGCAACGTGAAGCTCGGCAGACCCGGCAGCGACAAGTTGATCGGCGGCAGACCCGGCAACGTCAGATTCAGCATCGCGTTGAGTGC
>NZ_LQPM01000035.1 GCF_002101815.1 Mycobacterium paraense
GGTGATGCCGGCGCCGCCGGCCCCGCCGGCCCCGCCCGGACCGCCGCCGAGCCACCCGTTGGCCCCTCCGGCCCCGCCGTTCCCGCCCGCCGGGCTGGTGAGGGGCTTGCCGTTTCCGCCGGCCCCGCCGTCACCGCCATGACCCCACAAGCCGGCGGACCCGCCGTTCCCGCCGGCCTGCCCGAGCCCGCCGGATCCACCGTTGCCGCCGTTGCCGATCAGCCACCCGCCGTTTCCGCCGGCCTGTCCGGTGCCCGGCGCGCCATTGGCCCCGTTGCCGATCAGCGGTCGCCCCGTCAGCAGCTTGACCGGCCCGGTCGGCAGCCCCAGGCTCTGGATTTCGCCGACCAACGAAGTCAGGGGGTCCGCGTTGGCGGCGGTGACATTGGCCGCCTCGGCGGCCGCATACTGCCCCGCGCCCGATGTCAGCGACTGCACGAATTGGTCGTGGAATTGCACCGCTTGTGCGCTGAACGACTGAAACTCCTGGGCGTAGTTGCCGAACACTCGAGAAATCGTGGTCGAAACCTCGTCCTGCGCCGCGGCCAATACCGATGTCGTCGCGCCCGCCGCCGCAGCATTGGCTGACCTAATTGCCGATCCGATCCCCGTTAAATCCGACGACGCTGCGCCAACAATCTCAGGGGATATCAGAACGAAAGACGACATCTACGGCTCCTTTTGCTAGAGGGACTGCCAGAGAAATCATGGGCAACTGAAAATCTACGCTTTCAGATTGGAATGGGAGGTGATTTCGCGCAGGCAGATTTTTGCTAAATCAATCGTCGCCCGCGGCCCCAAAGACGTCCCGCAGAATGGCGCATGTGCGGTATTTGCACCACTCGACCAACCCGGCGCGGCTTTGCACCCTGCACCGATCGCGTCGGCCAACGATTCGTCGCGCCAAGCTCTTAACCAAAGCCGACGGCATAATTCGTCGCGGCAGGCGCCTTGTGACCCTTGGCTCTTGCCCCGCAACTCGTTGCCGGCTCGCGGCTTAACATCGACCGCGTTAAACCCAAGAACCAGCGCTCGGCCGAGGCGTTCTGCGATAACCCGGCAATCAAGGCCGTGGAGGCTATGTCTTTCCCGCATAGGCGAGAAATGACAGCCGCTCCGGGTAGAAAGGCGCTAGTCGGGCAAAATGCGGCATTTCGCAACCCGGATCACGGCCCTCTAGCACGGGAGAACTGTCGCGGGATGTTTCTAGGGAGTCCTGGTAGCGGCGAGAGCAGTGCCGGGCCAGAAATAGCTGCTCCGGCGTCTGACGAACGACAACGTCCGCCGGGACCATACGACGGGTCATGGACTACGAGGTAATCCAGACCCGAGGTGCCAACGAGCGCCTGCTGACTGTACATTGAGTATGGTTATTTTCGACCGGTCCCGGCCCGCTTGGAGATTCCATGCCAGACATCGTCACAACATCAGACAGGGAACTCTGGCAAGGAAGCGCGACAGGCGACCGGTGGAGCCGGCGGGTCAGCGACAATCATCTGGAAGGTCGAGAAGTCCTACGATGACCCAGCCCATGACCGGGTCGGCTCGGGCCGAATTCTCTGATGCTGTGGTTCCAGCAGTCGAGACTGTCCGGCCTCCGGCGATCGAGACATCGTGACGCGCGGCTTAGGGTTCGTCAATTCCGTTGCCGCCCAACTGATGGAGGCGAACGCACACACCGCTAACGCTGTGAGCGAAGAGGTGCTGGCGAGGCTTGTCGAATTGTTCGACGCGGACACCGGCTTCCTACGCCACAACGCCCCAGCAATCTCGGCCTCGAAATTGATCGCGGAATGGCCACCGCGACCAGACGATCCACACCCGGATCTCGTGGCGATTGTCGACTTCACCAGCGCCGAGGACGTTTTCGGCCCTTGTGCGCACGGCAAGGGACCCCGCGTGGTTCAGCCGGCGGAACCGGTCGTGATTCGGCCTCCGGCCTCAACCAACTACGCATACAAGGCTTTTCAACGCCAAGCCAGGGGAAGGCGGCACGTCGCGACGCCCTCGATGGTCGCAGCGCCGCTGATTTCGAGGGGAGTGACCACCGGTGTACTGGGCTTCGTCACCTATCGGCGCAAGAAGTGGAAGCAGGAAGAGGTGGGCACGCTGGGGGCGGTCGCGACTTTGTTCGCCCAGCTGCAGGCCCGCATCGCCGCCGAAGAAGGGCTTCGGCACCTGGCTGAGCATGACGATTTAACCGGTCTGCACAATCGTCGATCGGTTGTGGCGCGCCTATCCGACAGACTCGCCGCGGGACGCCCCGGACCCGTCGCGGTCCTGTATTTCGACCTCGATCGACTGAAGGCGATCAACGACTACTTCGGCCACCCCGCCGGCGATTTTTACCTCAGGGTATTCGCCCAGCGGCTTCAGGAGAGCGTGGGAGGGCTGGGGACGATCGGCCGGATCGGCGGGGACGAGTTCCTGGTCTTTCCGGACCGGGCGATGCTGACCGGGACAGCGGAATTACTCGCGCACCGGCTGCAGAGGACGCTGCGCGGTCCCCTGAAGATCGGCGACGATGTGATCACTCCCTCGGTCAGCATCGGGATGGCGGTGGGCAAGCCGGGGCACGACAACACCGCGGATCTACTCCGTCGCGCCGACGAGGCCGCCCTGACGGCAAAGCGCGCCGGCGGCAACCAGGTCGCAGTGTGCACCAATGACATCTCTCGCAATGTCGCCTTCCGCAACGAAATTGAATTCCATCTGCAAGCCGGTATAGACAGCGATGCTCTGCTGCTGCACTACCTGCCCGAAGTCGACTTGCTGACCCGCGAGATCCTGGGCGTCGAGGCGCTGGTCCGCTGGCGCCACCCGACGCGCGGGCTGTTGCTACCGGATTCGTTCATCGCCGTGGCCGAATCGACCAACCTCGCCGCAGAGTTGGGTCGATGGGTCATGCGCAGCGCCTGTGCCGAATTCAGCCGGTGGCAATCCAACGGGGTGGGACAAGACGCGATAATGCGCATCAATGTATCGCCCGTTCAACTGATCACCCGCGGCTTCGTCCGTAGTGTCGCCGACACCATCGAGGAGTTCGGCATCGATGGCGAATCGGTGTGCCTGGAGATCACCGAACGCGCTGTGGTTCGCGACATCGAAGTCACGCGGCGAACCCTCGCGGAGTTGAAGGAGGTCGGCGTCCAGATCGCCATCGACGACTTCGGCACCGGCTATGCGGTGCTGTCGCACCTGAAATCGCTTCCGGTCGACATGCTCAAGATCGATGCCGGGTTCGTCCGCGACTTGGACACCAACACCAGCGACCTGGCCATCGTCCGCGCCATCATCGGGCTAGCCGAGGCCTTCGGGTTGCAACTGGTCGCAGAAGGCGTTGAGACGCCCGCCGCCGTACAAACTCTGCTAGAGCACGGATGTCACCGGGCGCAGGGTTTCTTGTTCTCGCGCCCAGTGCCGGGTAAGGACATGGAGTCACTGCTGTCCCAACGCCGGGTGCAGATGAGCTGCTTCGCCAACGAGGCGGCGCTGATCGTCGACGCAAGTTAGGCGTCAGTCGGGCAGGTGCGGCATCTCGATGCCGTGGTCGCGACCGACCAGTACCGCGGGCGTCAGCGCGGACTTGCCGTAGCGGCTTCTCACCCGGTCGATCGCCTCGTCGATCTCGAGCCGGCCGGCGTCCGCGCCGAAGGGCAGCGTCAGCTGCTGGGCGCCGCTGCGGTCGATCCCCGACACCGCGAAGCCGACCAGCGTCAGCCCGCGCTCCGCGATCAGGGGCGCCGCGCAGCCGACCAGTTGTCGCGCGGCGGCCAGAATCGGCTGCGTCGACGAGGTGGCCCACGGCAGCGTGCGCGACCGGGTCACCCGGCTGAAGTCGTCGAACCGCATCCGCAGCACCACCGTGCGGCCGGTGCGCCCCGCGGCTCGCATCCGGGCGGTGATGCGATCGATCAGGTTGACCACCACCGCGTCGAGTTCCGCGGCCGACATGCGGTTGCCGGCACGGCCGAGCGCCCGTTGCGCACCCACGGACCGGCGGCGCACGCCGGTGGTCACCCGGCGACGGTCGATGTTGCGGGACAGCGCGTACAGCTGGCGGCCCATTGCCCCGCCCAGCATCGAGGACAGCGTCGACTCGCTGAGCTCGGCGACATCGGCGACGGTCGCGATGCCGTGCGCGTGCAGCCGCTCGGCGGTCTTGGCGCCCACCCCCCACAGCCGGCGCACCGGCAGCGGGCGCAGGAACGCCAGCTCCCGATCGGGCGGCACCAGCAACAGCCCGTCGGGTTTGGCTTCCTGGCTGGCGACCTTGGCGAGAAATTTCGTCCGGGCGATGCCGACGGTGATGGGCAGGCCCACGCGGTCGCGGACGTCGCCGCGCAGCTTCTCCGCGATCTGCACCGGGGTGCCGGCGACCCGCGACAGGCCGCCGACGTCGAGGAAGGCCTCGTCCACCGACAGGGCCTCCACGATCGGTGTGCAGTCGCGAAACACCTCGAACACCGCGTCGCTGGCGCGGGAATACGCCGTCATCCGGGGCGGTACGACCACGGCTTGCGGGCACAGCCGACGGGCCTGCGCCCCGCCCATCGCGGTGCGCACGCCGTAGGCCTTGGCTTCATAGCTGGCCGCCAGCACGACTCCGCCGCCGACGATCACCGGACGGCCGCGCAGGGTCGGGTCGTCGCGCTGTTCGACGGACGCATAGAACGAGTCCAGGTCCGCGTGCAGGATGGACGCGTCACACCGCACGAACATATGTTCGCATGCGGCTCTGACAGCATCTGCCGGTGGCGACCCTCTTCGCCCGGCTTACGCCGCGTTCGCGATCACCACTTAGCCGATGGTGACGACCCGCTTCGCCCGGCTACGCCGCGCTCGCGATCGCCACTTAGCCAATGGTGGTGACCCGCTTCGCCGGCTTACGCCGCGCTCGCGATCACCACTTAGCCAGACTCGCCGTAGATGCTCGTGACCCAGATGTGGGTGAGGGTGTCGACGACCCGGTCCTCGTCGACGGCGGGGCTCTCGGCCGCGAGCGCGGCCATCATCGTGCGCTCGTTCATCTGGTTCAGTGACGTCGCCAGGTCGGCGGCCGGGATGGTCTCCGGGGCGGCGCCGCGCGCGCGTTCGGCAGTGATGAGGGTCGCGGTCTGGTCGATCCACTTCTGCATGAATCCCAGCCACACCGACCGCAGCTCGGAGCTGGTGGCCAGCGCCTCCGTCGCGGCGCGCGCCAGCGTGCGGTGCGAGCTGAAGGCCTTATAAAAGGCCTTGATGCCGTTGCGCCACACCCGGCGCGGGTCCTCGGGGAGCCGCTGCACCGCGCCGTCGAACTCGGAGTCGGCGCGCGCGATGACCGGCTCGAGCAGCGACAGCAGCACCGCTTCCTTGGACTTGAAATAGAAGTAGAACGTCGGGCGCGACAGGCCGGCGCCCTTGGCCAGGTCGTCGACCGAAATGCCGGCGAACCCGCGCTCTTCCAGCAGCCGTTCGGCGGTCGCGAGGATGGCCTGCTCCCGGTCGTCCCCGGAGGGGCGCAGGGCGCGGCGGCCGCGCAGGGCGCGATTGGGGCCGACGGTAGTCACGGGACGTTACTTTACACGGCGTTGAAAGTTTCGACAGCCCGTTGACTGGTTCGACATAGTGTTGATAGCGTGGGCCCATGACTGAGCACCTTGACGTCGTCATCGTTGGCGCCGGCATCTCCGGGGTGAGCGCGGCCTGGCACCTGCAGAACCGCTGCCCGACCAAGAGCTACGCCATCCTGGAACGCCGCGACGACCTCGGCGGTACCTGGGACCTGTTCAAGTACCCGGGCATCCGGTCGGACTCCGACATGTTCACCCTCGGGTTCCGGTTCAAGCCATGGCGCTCGGCGCAGTCGATCGCCGACGGCCCCTCGATCAAGGCCTACATCAGGGAGACCGCGGCCGAGAACGGGATCGACCGGCACATCCGCTACGGGCGCCGGGTGGTCGCCGCCGACTGGTCCGACGCCGACAACCGGTGGACCCTGACCGTCGAGCACGACGGCCAGCGCAGCGAGATCAGCTGCTCCTTCCTGTTCGCCTGCACCGGCTACTACAACTACGACCAGGGCTACTCGCCGAGCTTCCCCGGCGCCGAGGACTTCCAGGGCACGATCGTTCATCCGCAGCACTGGCCGGAAGACCTTGACTACGCCGGGAAGAAGATCGTGGTCATCGGGTCCGGCGCCACCGCGATCACCCTGATCCCGGCGCTGGTCAACTCCGGCTCTGGACACGTCACGATGCTGCAGCGCTCGCCCACCTACATCGGCTCACTGCCCGGGGTCGACCCCTTCGCCGTGCAGGCCAACCGGTGGCTGCCGGATCGCCTGGCGCACATCGCGAATCGGTGGAAAGCCATCGCGTTCAGCACTTTCCAGTATCAGCTGGCGCGCAAGCGCCCCGCCTACATGCGCAAGACGTTGATGACGATGGCCCAGCGTCGTCTGCCGAAGGGCTACGACGTGGAGAAGCACTTCGGGCCGAGTTACAACGTGTGGGACCAGCGGCTGTGTTTGGCGCCCGACGGCGATTTCTTCCGGACCATCCGGCACGGCAAGGCCGACGTCGTCACCGACACCATCGACCGGTTCACCAAAACCGGTATCAGGCTCTCCTCGGGTGAGGAGCTGCAGGCCGACATCATCATCACGGCAACGGGTTTGAACATGCAGTTGCTGGGTGGGGTGCAGCCGACCAAGAACGGTGAGCCCATCGACCTGCCCTCGCTGATGACCTACAAGGGCCTGATGTTCACCGGTGTCCCGAACTTCGCGATCACCTTCGGATACACGAACGCGTCGTGGACGTTGAAGGCCGACCTGGTCTCCGAGTTCGTCTGCCGGTTGCTGAACTACATGGACGCCAAGGGTTTTGACACCGTCGAGCCGGAGCATCCGGGTAACGACGTCGACGAGTTGCCGTTCATGGACTTCAACCCCGGCTACTTCCAGCGCTCGAAGGACATACTTCCCAAATCGGGGTCGCGCGCGCCGTGGCGGCTCAAGCAGAACTATTTCTTCGATATGCGCACGATTCGGCGCGGCAAGGTCGCCGACGAAGGCCTGCGGTTCTCCAAGAGGCGCGCGGCGGTCCCGGCCTAGCTGGCCACCACCACGATGCCGTCGTCGTCGCTGTAGGCGATCTCGCCGGGCACGAAAGTCACTCCGCCCAGGCTGATTTCGACGCCACGCTCCCCGGCGCCCGTCTTGGTGCTCTTGCGCGGATTGGTGCCCAGCGCCTTGATGCCGATGTCGATGCCGCGCAGCGCGGCGGCATCACGCACCGCGCCGTGGACGATCAGGCCGGCCCACCCGTTCGACCGGGCCAATTCGGCGATGACGTCTCCAACCAGGGCGGTGTGCAGCGAGCCGGCGCCGTCGATCACCAGGACGCCGCCGTCCCCGGGTTCGGACAGCACCGACTTCAGCAGCGCATTGTCTTCAAAGCAGCGCACGGTGCTGATCGGCCCGGCGAATTCGGGGCGGCCGCCGAACTGGCGGAACTGGAGGTCGCAGCTGCGTACGTCGGCGCCGATGTCGTCGACGAGGTCGGCGGTCGGCCGGAACGGCGCGGGCACGTCAGCGGCGCCGCAGCTGCCGGATCAGCAGGATCGCGAGCAGGCTGAGCGTCACGGCGACGATCAACGGCACCGGCGACTGGCCGGATCGCGTCGGCGAAACCTCCGGCGAGACGGGGTTGGGCGCGGCCTCGACGGTTGATTTGGCTTGGGCCGCGGCGTCTTTCGCGGCGGCGGCGAGCTGACCGTTCGTCTCGATGCGCTGCTGCGTGCCCAGCTCGGCCGGCCTCGGGGGAGCGGGTTCGGCGGCTTTGGCCGGGGCCTTCTTGGCGGGCGCCTTTTTGGCGGGTGCCTTTTTCGCCGGAGCCTTTTTGGCGGGGGCTTTCTTCGCAGGGGCCTTTTTGGCGGGTGCCTTCGCGGCCTTCTTGGCGGGCTCCGCGGGAGGTTTCTTCTCCGGCGGGGCCGGTGGGCCGTCGGGTTCGCCGTTGTGTTGGTCCTGCGGGTCTGCCATGCGGCCGCTCCTTTGCAGCTGTCTTCGCCAGTGTTGTGTCGGGCGCCGGTTTCCTCGTGTCCCATCATGCCAGGACGCGCGGGGGGCCCTCGGTGACCGGGGCGCTCAGGGCCTGCGCCGCAGCGCCCACCAGCCGCCCGCGGCGACCAGGGCCACCGCCACCACCGCAAACGGCCAGATCGGGGTGCCGCCACCCCCGGTGGGCCCGGCGGCGGGTGGCCCGGGGGTGCCGGTGCCCGGGACCGTCAGCCGAAACGACCAGGACCCCGACACCACGTGGCCGTCGGCGGACGTGACGCGGTAGTTCACCGTGTAGGTGCCGGCCGGCCCCAGGGGACGCAGGCCGACGGCGACGACCGCGCCCTGCACCGTCGGCTCCCCGGTGGACCACACGTTGGCGTCGGGCCCGACGACGGTCATGGCGGCGAACGCCGTCTGCAGCCGCTCGTTGAACGTCGCCGTGACCCGATCGGGACCGGCGGCGAGAACCGCGTTATCGGCGGGGTCGGTGGACACCCGCGCCGCGTGCGCGCCCGCCGGTTGTGCGTTCATGGTGGCGGTCGAGATCATCGCGGCCAGCAGCAGGCCGACCCACGCGGCGACCGCCCGGCGGGTCATGCGCGCCGGCGTAGCAGCACCACCGCGATACCGAGGGCCGCCACCACCAGGGCCGCCCCGCCCAGGACGCGGGCGGTGGTGTCCGGCGCTGTCGGTGACGAGGGCGCCGCGGCGGGCGGATGGTGCTGGTGCGCCGCCCCGCCGCCGGCGCCGAGGCTGAGCGTGGGCGCGGGATGTTCGGGCTCGCCGCCGCCGGGCAGCGCCGGCTGGTCCCACTTCACGACGGTCCCGTCGGCATAGGTCTGCGTGGCCGGGAAGGTGACGGTGTCGGCGTCGGGCAGCTGCACCGATATCCGGAACAGCCCGAATTGATCGGCGCCGATCCCGCCGTTGGGCGCGGCCGTCCATGTCACCGAGCGGACGGTTCCCGACGCCGCGTCGCGATCCAGCTTGGCCGTCCAGCCGGGCATGGCTTCGGTGCTGGCGGCCGCCACGTTGGGCAGGCTGACGGTCAGCGCGGTGGTCGCCGCCCCGGTGTTCGATTCGTTGGGCACCTGGAAGGTGACGATCGCCATGGCGCCGCGCGCGGGGTTGTCGCTGCTGGCGTGGACGTGTGCCCAGGCCACCGGGATGCCCACCGCCGAGCCCAGATACAGCGCCGCGGCCGCGAGAAGGACGCGTACGGCGGTCACGTGAGGCCGAGGCGTGCCATCAGGTCCGCCTCGATGCCGTCGAGCTGCGACGAGATCGCGGCGTGCGCCGCCCGGCGCCGGGCGGCGGGCATGTTCTCCGCCGCGGTGACCGCCGCCGCCAGATCGGTGAGCCGCTCGGTGATCGCGGCGACGAACTGTTTGGTCTCGGCGTCCTTGGGCTTGCGTTCCTGCACGATCCGCAACGACTTCTCCGAGCCGGCGATCCGCGCCGACAGCTGGGCGCCGTGTCCGGAGAACTGGCCGATCTGAGCCAGCGGAATGCCGAGCTGATCCGCGCGCCGCTGATCGATCGCCGCGCGCGCGGCCATCGCGGCCCGGTAGATCACCGGCGTCAGGATCGGCGCGAGCAACCGAGATACCGTGAGCACCCGGCGAATCCGTGTCGGCGACAGCAACTTTCCCTCCTTGGCCGCCTTGAGCTCGGCCTCGGCCACCTTCAGGGCCGCCCGGTCGCTGTCCCGCTGCGATTTGATCTGCGCGTTCAGGGCCTTCTCGGCGGCGCGCCGGTCGGCCTTGAGCCGGCGGGCATCGTTTTTTGCGGCCAGCTTGGCCTCGAGCTTGGCGCGGGCCTTGATCGCGCGGGCTTCGGCGCGACGCGTCGCGCGACTCTTTCGCTTGCGGAACAGGCCCATTCCCGGCCGCCTCCCGGTATCTCGTGACTGTCGCTGTCGCGCGTGCGCGATCCGAGAGCCAACCCTAATCGGATTACGCCGACGGCGGCCGGTCAGGTCGGGCTGGGCCGCTATGCGTCGAGGCGTTCGACGCGGCGCAGCTCGTTGACCCGCTCCACCACGTCCTGCTGGGCCTGAGGCGACAAACCGACGGCGGCCAGGGCGATGCGGCGCACGCCGTCATCGCGCATCGAGGCCAGCCACGACAACTCCTTGTCGAGCTTCTCGTAGTACTCGTCGTCGGTGAAGTACGCCGGCTTGATGCGGAAGAAGTTGGCCAGCGCGGCCATGGTTGCCGACGACGGGTTGGTGCGGTTGCCCGAACGTAGCTGGGACAGGTAGGGAGCCGACATCGTGATGCCCTCCGCCTTGAGCGCCGCGATCACCTCCGCCGAGGTGTGCGGCCCGCGTCCCGGTGGATACACCGTGTCGAACAAGCGGTTGAGGCGGGCGGCGAACGTCGTGCTCATCGATATGACCTCCACTGGGCTGTAGAAGTGAACTATTGCCTAGGTGTATTTGCTGACAATGGTAGCGACGGATTGGGTCCGCAACCAGTTGCAAACCCGCAGTACTCCGACACCGGCGTTGCTGATAGCAGCCGAATACCCACTTGACGAGCGTCTAACTAATTCGCTGAGGTGTCCACTAAATCAGCCAACTTCACAGGTTATCCGCAGAATTGGGGGTCGGGGCGACGGTGGCGGGCGGACGGGCGCGCGGGTGGCGAGGCGATTCGGGCGAGGATGCTGGGCAGTCGCACCGCAACCGGCAGGCAACGTGCGGCAGTCGGCGACATCATTTGCTGTCAGGTCGGTGACACGCCCAAAAAACGGGCTCCGGGTGCAACGAATGGCCCCCGCAGATACCCCGGGGGCGACTGCGGGGCGGGGCGGCGCGAAGGAGAGGGGTGTCGACGGCACTCTAGCCGATGTCGGTTAACCTCCCGGCGGTCGCAGCGTCCTGCCGGCGCCGGCGCCGAGTTTGCGCGGCCGCCACAGTCGCGGCGGTCAGCATTACCGCCACGGTCACCACGATTGCCAGCGGGCGCAACCCGAGCGCGCTGTCGAACAGCATCCACAACCCGAAGATCAGGAAAAGCAGGCTGGCCAGCGTGTGCAGCAGCTGCTGCGGAAGGCGCCGGTGCAGCAGTGTGCCCGCCGCGATCGCCAACCCGTCGGCCAGCACCATGCCCACGGTGGAGCCGATCCACACCCCGGTCCAGTCGTGATCGCTGGCCAGCGTGACGGTCGCCAGCGACGTCTTGTCGCTCATCTCGGCCAGGACGAAGGTGGACACGATCGTCAGCAGCGCAAAGCGGGGCTCCTGATCGGTCGGCACCGTCTCGTCGCCGTTGCCGCCCTCGCGCCAGGCCCACACCGCAAAGATCAGAAACGCGATCGCCGACGCGAACGCCATCGGACGCGACGGCAGGGTGGCGCCCAGGAAGTGCCCGATCGACACCGTGACCCCGTGCACGAGGCACGCGGCGATCCCCACGCCGATCAACACGACCCACCATCGGTAGCGCAGCGCATAGGTCATGGTGACCAGCTGGGACCTGTCGCCGAGTTCGGCCAGGAAAACCACCCCGAGGGTGAGCAATGTGGCGGCGAGCATTCCGGGCGACCTTTCGACGCGTGGTCGGCGATCTCTCGCCGAACATCGGTCGAAGGTCTCGCCCACCGGACCCATCGGGTCCGGTCCGCCGGCCGGGCTATGCGCCAGTATGTCGACTCGACGATTCGGGGCTACTCCCCTTCGCTAACGGTGCCAAGGCTAACGGTCGTCCCGGCCGGGCGCCAGACAAGCACCCGAGTTCGGGCGCCCGTATTTCCCGATTCGCCGCCCGAATCAATGGGTTCGAATTCCCTTACGCGGCAAGCAGCATGGCCAGTATCGCGGTATCGGGGTGGCTGATCGGGTCGACGCCCACGCGGCTCACCATCGAGGTGATCGTCCCGTCGGCCTCGGCCTCGACCCACGCGGCCCGGTGCTCCAATCCCAGATACGGCAGCCCGGGCAGCAGGACGCACCCGGACGCCGCCCCGGTGCATTCCGGCAACGAGGGCATGGTTTCCGAAGGCGGGTGCAGCATCAGCAATGCCGGTGGCTGATGCTCGGCGAAATATCCTGGCTGGATTGCCGATTCGCCGAAGACCGTGCCCTCGGCCAGCACCAGGCCGACGGTGCCGGGCTCGGGTTCGTCGGGTAGTTCCTCCCGGGCGCCGAACACCGTTGTGGTGGACAGCAATCCGGGCAGTGACGCGACCCGGACGGCGACCATCAACAGCTGGGCCCATTCTTTCGTCGAATCCGGCCAACGGCCGGAGATCACAAAACCTTTCAGCGAGCCGCGCGCATGGAAGGGGGAAACCCCGATAGGACGGTCAGACCCAGTCTCCATCTCGACCTCCGTGTGACGCCTGGCTCCGCCTAACCACACTGGTAGCTCGAATGATTAAGCATGCCTGGGGGTTAGACGCCGTGCAACCCGACACGGCCACTGACGGACATGTTCTCAAGATGCCCCGTTTTCACGCCCCGCAAACGGTTGGGGCGCCACGCGAATCGCGTGACGCCCCAGCCTGACAAAACGACCTCAGCCGAAAATCAATCCCTGCGTCTTCGACGTCGCGGCCGCGTAGCGGTCCTGGACGTCAGCCCAGTTGACGACATTCCAGAACGCCTTGGCGAAGTCGACCTTGACGTTCTTGTACTGCAGGTAGAACGCGTGCTCCCACATGTCGAGCAGCAGCAGCGGCACGATTCCGAGCGGGAAATTGGATTGGTGGTCGTACACCTGGAAGATCAGCAGCTTCTGCGCGAGGGTGTCCCAGCCGAGCGCCGCCCAGCCCGAGCCCTGCACGGTGGTGGCGGCCGCGTGGAACTGCGCGCGGAACTTGTCGAACGATCCGAAGGCGTCGTCGATGGCCGCGGCGAGCTCACCGGTCGGCTTGTCGCCGCCGTTGGGCGAGAGGTTCTTCCACCAGATGCTGTGGTTGACGTGGCCGGCGAGGTTGAACGCCAGGTTCTTCTCGTTCAGCAGGACCGCCGAGTGGTCCTCCTTGGCGCGGGCCTCCTCCAGCTTCTCCAGGGCATCGTTGGCGCCCTTGACGTAGGTGGCGTGGTGCTTGTCATGGTGTAGCTCGTTGATCTGGCCGGAGATGTGCGGTTCCAGCGCTCCAAAGTCCCAGTCCAAGTCGGGCAGGGTGTATACAGCCACAGCTTTCCTTTCTTCGGTGCATCGTTGGTGATGATCGGACGCTCATCGCGCGGGGCTGCCACGCGGCGGCCAGCCATAATCAACCCTGCTCCATGCGCGCGCCCGCCGCAAGGACGACCGCCGGGAACGAATACCCCCCGGGGCGTGACGTCAGTACAAAACGATGATTGCCAGAACGGCGAGCAACGCCAGCGCGAGCAGGGCGGCGCGCAGGGCGGCGACGCTATAGCTGTGGTTACAGGCGGGCGAGCCGGAAGACGGGTTCGACGCGGCCGGCGAACCCGGACCGAACGAATGCGTGGCCATCAAGCGCCTTTCACCTGCAAGTCCACCCCGGTTGAGTGAGGTGAGTCACAACGATTTTGCGTGACGGTGATCATAACCCCTTGCACCGAGGTTGGAAAACGCGCTGCATAACGACGCGCCGGGCGGCGACTTCTTGATGTCGCCCGGCCGAACGGACGGGCGCGCGATCCCGCGGGCGCCGGCGATCCCGGCGGGCTCATCTGTGAGTGCTTAGCGAGGCAATCCATTTCGCTCGGGCGCCGGGTCGGGTTGTTTATGGCACATCAGTACCACCCGGCGGTTATCCACAGTTGCGGCCCGGGCGGCTCCAAAAGGCTGTGTTGACGGATTCGATACCCGTTGGCTGACTGTGGATAAACCTGTGGAAACTGTGGATAGCCCTAGGCAATTGTTGTGTTGCCGAACCGACCGCTTCCGCAGGGCCTCAGTAGTCGCGAGGTTAGGCTGGTCCGGTGATCCAGGTGTGCTCCCAGTGCGGCACTCGGTGGAACGTGCGCGACCGTCGCCGCGACTGGTGTCCCCGCTGCCGCGGGGCACTGATGGCGCCACTGCCGGACACTTCCGTGGCCGACCCGCGGTGGAGCGCGCAGCCCGGTCCGGCGCCGGCCGGGCCGCCCGCGGCCCCCGGTTGGCAGCGCACCCCGCCGCGGCTGCCGCCGGAATTCCGGTGGATAGCGGTGCGCCCCGGCGCCGCGCCGCCGCCGCGCCGTGGCCGACGTCTGCTCGGCCCCACCCCGCGCTACGCCGTGATACCGCGCTGGGGTTTGGCGGATCGCGTCGACCAGGCCCCGGCCGAGGCCGAAAAGCCTTCCCGCACAGGGCCTTCCGCGCCGACCGTGCGCACCACGCTGTTCCTGAGCGTCCTGGTCCTTGGCCTGGCCGCCCTGGTGTATGTGGCGCGGTACGTGCTGTTGGTGATCAACCGCAACATCCTGCTGAATTCGATCCTGGCCATCGCCGCGGAGTGGATTTCCGTGCTGGCCAGCGTGGGCGCGATCGCGGCGATGATCGCCTCCGGCGTGATCTTGATCCGCTGGCTGATCGCGCGCAGGTCCGCAGTCTTCTCGCACCACGGCCTGCCGGAGTCGCGGTCCGTTCGCGCGCTGTGGGCCGGGTGCGTGCTGCCGCTGGCGAACCTGCTGTGGGCGCCCGTGTACGTCATCGAGCTGGCGACCGTCGAGGAGCACTACGCGCGGCTGCGGCGGCCCATCCTCGAATGGTGGATCGCGTGGGTTTTCAGCTACCTGGTCTCGATCTTCGCCATTGCCACCAGCTTCGCCACGGACGCTCAGGGCATCGCCAACAACACCGTGCTGATGATTTTCGCGTACCTGCTGGCGGCGGTCACCGTGGCCGCGGCCGGCCGGATCTTCGAGGGGTTCGAGCGCAAACCGGTGCAGCGGCCCGCGCACCGTTGGGTCGTGGTCGAGCGGGGGCGCACCGGGGGGCGCACCGAGCCCGCATCCCACGCTCCGGTTGAGTTGAAGGGGCAGGAACCGGCAGCATAGGGGTATGACGTGGGCCGAGGAGGTGCTCGCCGGGCATCCCTTTGTCGTTGCCCATCGAGGAGCCTCGGCCGCTCGGCCCGAACACACGCTGGCCGCCTACGATCTAGCCCTCAAACAGGGCGCCGACGGCGTGGAATGCGATGTGCGGCTGACCCGCGACGGCCACCTGGTCTGCGTGCACGATCGCCGTCTGGACCGCACGTCGACCGGCGCCGGTTTGGTCAGCACCATGACCCTCGCCGAGTTGCGCGAGCTCGAATACGGTGCGTGGCACGACAGCTGGCGCGCGGACGGCACGCACGGTGACACCAGCCTGCTGACGCTCGACGCGCTGGTGTCGCTCGTTCTGGACTGGCACCGGCCGGTGAAGCTCTTCATCGAGACCAAGCACCCGGTCCGATACGGCTCCCTGGTGGAAAGCAAGTTGCTGGCGTCGTTGCACCGCTTCGGGATCGCCGCGCCCGCCTCGGCCGACCGGTCCCGCGCCGTGGTGATGTCGTTCTCGGCGGCCGCCGTCTGGCGGATCCGGCGCGCCGCGCCGTTGCTGCCCACGGTGCTGCTCGGCAAGACGGCGCGCTACCTGGCCAGCAGCGCGGCCACCGCGGTCGGCGCGACCGCCGTCGGGCCGTCGCTGGCGACGTTGAAGGACTATCCGCAGCTGGTGGACCGCGCCGTGGCGCAGGGCAGGGCCGTCTACTGCTGGAACGTCGACGAGTACGACGACATCGACTTCTGCCGGGACGTCGGCGTGGCGTGGCTCGCCACCCACCATCCGGGTCGCACCAAGGCGTGGTTGCAGAACGCGCGCGCCGCCGACGGCACCGGCTCGCCGGCGTCGAACTAGCCCTGCCCCTCCAGCGCGGCGGCGGGCACGGGGGCGTCGGCGGCGAGCGCCTCGAACAACTGGCCGGCCACCTCGTGGTTCCACACCACCACCGCCCCGGCGTCGCCGGTGGTGAACTCCCCGATCGGCACCGTGATCGCGGTGGTGGTTCCGTGCAGCGCCCAGCCGAGTCGGGCCAGATCCCAGACATGGTCGCCCCGATCCACCGTCATGGCGTCGGCGGCCGCGCGCGGCACCGAGTACCAGCGCAGCGGATTGAGCCAGACGGCTGGGCTGCCCACGCGGTGCAGCAGCGCCGACAGGAACTGGCGCTGGTTGGCCATCCGGTCCAGATCGGCGCGCGGCGTATCGCGCGTCCGCACGTAGCCGAGCGCGTCGCGGCCGGCGAGTGTCTGGCAGCCGGCCGGCAGGTCGATCCCGGCCAGCGGGTCGTTGATCGGCGCGGTCGGGCACACGGTGATCCCGCCCAGCGCGTCAACCAGGCCCGCGAAGCCGCCGAATCCGATCTCGACGTAGTGGCCGAGACGCAGGCCGGTGGCCTGCTCGACGGTCTGGGTCAGCAACGGCGCGCCGCCCATCGCGAACGCGGCGTTGATCTTGTCCCTGCCATGGCCGGGGATGGGCACGTAGGAGTCGCGGGGGATCGACACCACCGTCGCCGGGACGCTCGACCCGAACTCGGACACGTGCACCAGCAGGATGGTGTCGGTGCGCCCGGTGCCCACGTCGCCGCCGGTCGCGAGGTCCCGCTGCTGCTCGGCGGTCAGGTCCTGGCGGCTGTCGGAGCCGACGATCAGCCAGTTCGTGCCGCGGCCGGCCGCGGGCCGGTCGGGATAGTCGGTCAGCGCCTGCCCGCGGTGCAGCCTGGTGTCGAACCACGCGGCCCCGCCCACGACGCCGGCTCCGACGAGCAGCGCGCCGATCAGCACGGTGAGCACCGCCGCCCGCAGCCAGCGGCGCTTGCGGCGCGCACGCGGGCTGACGGGTCGCGGCGGGGCGGCCGGCGGGGTGGGCCGGCGCAGCGGTGTCGTCGCCGGCTCGGCGGGCGGAGGCGCGGTGGGCCGGGCGATTACCTGCGGCGGCTCCGGTCTGCGCGGCGACCGGGGGCCGGGCCGCTGCCATGATCGGTCGCCGTTCACCCGGATAACGTACGTGGCCGAACGGGCGCCGCGGTTACCAGCGGTTACCTCCGGGCCCGCAGCCCGTTGATGAACGGGCAGCCCATCAGCAGCCGGATGGCCTGGCGCAGCCCGGTCATGTCGTCCACCGGTTTGTGAAACGGCAGCCGGACGTCGTGGTCGCCGTCCCGGCCCTCGACGCGGAACCGCATGCCGTAGCGGTCCAGCCCGAGCGGGCGGACCTGGCCACGCCGCAGCGTCGGCGGCAGCTTCGACACCAGCCGGGCGACCACGTCGTTGTGCACGGTGTCCAGGTGCCACAGCAGGCCGGCCTCGACTTCGCAGAAGGGATCGGGCCGGGCGGCGAGCAGGTCCGCGACTCCGACGGGCTCGGCGCCGGTGGCATCGGTGACGACCACGGATGCGATCTCCAGCCGGAACAGCGTGTACCGCAGGTCCTCGTGGGACGGCGCCGATCGCGGCGTCTCGACCTGGAGCAACGCCGGGTTCGGGTACTCGGCGGCGATCAGGTCGAGGGTGGCGCCGACGTCGTCGGGCGGGACCCGCTGCAGGCGGCCGCGCACCCACACCAGCGAGCGAACCGGTTCCCGCAGCGGCAGCGGCGCGTAGTCCGTCAGCTCCAGCAGCGCCTGCGATCCGGACGCGCGTCCATCCGCCTGGCCGGCGCACTCGACCGGCAGCGCGATGGCGAACGACCCGTCGGGCAGCAGGTGATGCACCGGCGTGGCGACCGGATCGCCACCCTCGATGGCCAGCAGTGCGCCACCGGCGCGCGCGCAGGCGCTGCGGATGCGTTCCGGGGTCGTCGGTGCGGGGCCGGCCGTCGATGCCATCGGTCTCCTTCATCTGTTAGGTAAGCCTAAGTTAACTTACGCCCACATCGCGCCGCAAGGGCCGTTTGACGTGGACCGCCGTTAGGGTTGGGGCGTGGTCCGCATCGCCTACCTCGGTCCCGAAGGGACGTTCACCGAGGCGGCGTTGCGGCAAATCACCGCGGGCGGCCTGGTTCCGCAGGAGGAGCCGGGCCCCGTCCGGCAAATGCCGCTGGAAAGCACGCCCTCGGCGCTGAACGCGGTGCGCGACGGCGACGCCGATTACGCGTGCGTGCCGATCGAGAACTCGATCGACGGCTCGGTGGTGCCCACCCTGGACAGCCTGGCCATCGGGTCGCCCCTGCAGGTGTACGCCGAGACCACGCTGGACGTGGCGTTCAGCATCGTCGCGAAGGACGGGCTGGGCGCCGGCGACGTGCGCACGCTGGCGGCCTTCCCGGTGGCGGTGGCGCAGGTGCGCCAGTGGCTGGCCGCCCGGCTTCCGGGCGTCGAGCTGCGGCCGGCCTACTCCAACGCCGACGCGGCGCGGCAGGTGGCCGAGGGCCAGGCCGACGCGGCGGTGACCTCGCCGCTGGCCGCCGCCCACTGGGGCCTGGGCGTCATCGCCGACGGGGTGGTCGACGAGCCCAACGCCCGGACCCGCTTCGTCCTGATCGGCCTGCCCGGCCCGCCGCCGGCCCGGACTGGGGCCGATCGAACGTCGGTGGTGTTGCGCATCGACAACGAGCCGGGCGCGCTGTTGTCCGCCCTGGCCGAATTCGGCATCCGCGGCATCGACCTGACGCGGATCGAATCCCGGCCGACTCGAACCGAACTCGGAACCTACTTGTTCTTCGCCGACTGCGTCGGCCACATCGACGACGGCGCCGTCGCCGAGGCACTCAAGGCGCTGCACCGTCGTTGTGCCGATGTGAGGTATCTGGGCTCTTGGCCGACGGGATCGGTCGTCGGGGTGCCGCCACCGCCGGCGGACGAGGCCTCGCGCTGGCTGGCGCGGCTGCGCGACGGCAAACCCGGGCAGCAATCCGGGGTCGGGGGGTAGCGATGGGCGGTCGGTTGGTGCTGTTGCGGCACGGGCAGTCCTACGGCAACGTCGAGCGCCGGCTGGACACCCGGCCGCCCGGCGCGGAGCTGACGCCGCTGGGCCGCGACCAGGCCCGGGCGTTCGCCCGCGGCTCGGGGCGGCCGGCGCTGCTGGCCCACTCGGTGGCCACGCGGGCGTGGCAGACGGCCGAGGTGATCGGCGGGGAAGTCGAGCTGGGCGCCCTCACAGTGCCGGACATCCACGAGGTGCAGGTCGGGCGCCTGGAAAACCGCAGCGATGACGACGCGGTCGCCGAATTCAACGCGATCTACGAGCGCTGGCATCGCGGTGAGCTCGACCTGCCGCTGCCCGGCGGGGAGACCGGCAACGACGTCTTGGACCGCTACGTCCCGGTGCTGACCGAGCTACGGATGCGTTATCTGGACGACGACGACTGGAACGGCGACATCGTCGTCGTCAGCCATGGCGCGGCGATCAGGCTGGCGTCGGCGGTGCTGGCCGGGGTGGACGGCAACTTCGCGCTCGACAACCACCTCGACAACGCCGAATCGGTGGTGTTGGCCCCGATCACCGACGGCAGGTGGAGCTGCGTGCGATGGGGACGGCTGACGCCGCCGTTCTATCCGCAGGCCGACGCGACCCCGGTCGCCGACGCGGTGCGCTCAGGCACCGATCCGATGGGCTGACGACTCCTCGGCGCAAACGCAGCCGACGGCGTCGCAGTCGATGACGAACGTGTGCACCACCAGCTCGGGGCTGTCGCAGTCCGGCTCGGTGCATTCCCACCGGCGCAGCGAATGGCGAATGATGGTGCCGTGGCAGTGATCTAAGCCTGCCCGGCACTCGCGGCACTGTGCGCTCATAAGCCGTTCATAGCACCCGGCCCGGACGAAACGGCGTTGCCGCGCCCGTCAGGCCCAGCCCAGTTCTTCCAGCCGGTCGTCGTCGATGCCGAAGTGATGGGCGATCTCGTGGATGACCGTGATCGCCACCTCCTCGACCACGTCGTCGTCCGACTCGCACACCTCGAGCAGCGCGTCCCGGTAGATGGTGATGGCGTCCGGCAGCGACCCGGCGTAGTCGGAGTCGCGTTCGGTGAGCGCCACGCCTTCGTAGAGCCCGAGCAGCTCGGCGTCCTCGGGATGCCGGTCCTCGACGAGGACGACGACGTTGTCCATCGCGGCCGCCAGCTGGGGCGGGATCAGGTCGAGCGCATCGGAGACCAGCTCGTCGAACCGCTGCGGATCCATCCGCACGGGCACCCGGCTAGCCTCCCGGGGCCGGTTCGGCGGGCGGGGCCGGGAGGCTAGCCTT
>NZ_LQPM01000036.1 GCF_002101815.1 Mycobacterium paraense
CCGGTCGCCATCGGGCCGCTGTACCAGCCCAAGACCATCAAGGTCTGCGCCCCCGAGGACCCGGTGTGCTCCGACGGGATGAACTTCGCCGCGCATGACACGTACGCGTCCGACGGGCAGATGATCGACAAGGGCGCCGCGTTCGCGGCCAGCCACCTCGGCGGCAACAGCGCCACGCCGGCCGGCGCTCCCGGTGGAGGCTTCGGCAGCTAGGTCGCTAGCCGCCGATGAAGCCTTTGTTGCGCATCAGGTGATCCGCCAGGAACCCGTTGTGCGGAATTTCGGGCGCCGCCTGGAAGGTCGGGTGCGGGCCGCGGTAGACGTTGGTGATCGTCGGTTCGTCGAGCAGCTCGTCGAGTAGTGGGTCGTCGCCGGTGATGGCCGTGAGGACCAGCGAATGCCGCAGCGGCCCGACGCCGTGGGCGCGCGACCACGGCGACACCCACACGCACGGGAACGGCAACTCGACGTTGAGCGTGTCCGTGAGCTGCCCGGAGCCGGGCTCGGCCAGCAGGTGCACGGCCGGGCGCAGCGCGGCGTACCCGTCGCCGACCGCGGCGACGACCTGATCGGCGCCGAGCAGCGGCGTCGTGCCGGCCGCCTTGGCCGCCAGGTAGTTCGCCACCGCGCGCGCCTGCTCGAGGGGTTGGGTGGGCAGGATCGCTCGCTCGTCGTCGCTGGGCAGCGGCCGGATCGTCGCGAGCCGCTCGGCGATCGCCCGTGCCAGCGGGGCGGGATCGCCCTCGTAGAGCACGGCGCTCGCGTTGACGCACGCCATGCCGCCCAGGTTGGCGATCGAGTCGACGATCAGGTCGAGGTGGTCGCGCCAGTCCCGGTCGGCGGTGATCAGGATCTTGGTGCGCCCGGGCCCGTTCACCACCACCGCGGGGTCGGCGGCGTACTTGTCCACCACGTCCTGGCCGCCGTAGACCGTGGCGACGTCGGCCGACCGGACGATCTCGTCGGCTCCGCCGTGGTCGGTGGGCAGATACGCGGCGTCCTCGGGCCGAAATCCCGACTGCCGCAGCGCGTTCACCAGCCGGTGCGCGGTCAGCGGCTCGCGGCGCGACGGCCGCACCGCCACGCGGTATCCCAACGCCAGCGCCTGCGGCCACAGGCCGTGCACGCCGGGGCCGTTCCCCGCCGCGTGCACGGCGAACACCTCTCCGCGGCGGGCCCAAACGGCCCCGCCGTGGGCGGGTTGCTCGCGCCAGTCGAGCGCCGCGCCCACGGGGCGGGCCGCTCGCACGGCGTCGAAGGCGGTGGCGACGGCGTGCGCCACGCCGCGGGCCCCGGCGCGGGTCACCGCGATCGGCAGCCCGGATATGCCGCTGGCCAGGCGAACGTAATCCTCGAAATCGAGCCCGCCGATCTCGGCGGTGGCGAACAGCTCGGCCGCCTTGCGCAGCGCCGCCTCGCGCTCCGCGACGGGCAGCGGCCGGCTCTTGCGCTGCGCGGCGATGCTGCGCGAAACGTACAGCGGCGGAACGATGCTCAGCTCGGCAACGGCGATGCCCGCAGTGCTCGCGATGATCTCGCGGTTGCGGGTGCGGTATTCGCCGCCCGGGCCCAGCGCGTCGATGCGCACCAAATCCGTTGCGGGGACGGCCTGTTCGGGTGCCATCGGTCAGTACACGCCCTCGATGACGGCCTCGCCCTCGAAGGTGGTGACCGGCCGCACCGCGCTCACGGAATCGCTGAGTTGACCCGCCGGGCCGGGCATGCGGATGGCCAGATCGCGCTCCAGGTTGTTCGGGATGAACATTCCCTTGCTGATGTGGTTCATCACCACCTGGCCCGGCTGCCCGTAGGGCACGCGTTCTCCGGTGTCGGGATCGATCACCCAGAACACGACATACGGTGTCCGCGGGTCGAAGACGAACGAGCCGTCGTCGGCGGTTCGGGTGACCGCTTGCGAGAGCACCATGGTGCTGCCGAAGGCCATGGTGATCGACGTGTTCGGGAAGATGTCGCGAAGCAGGTCGAGCGTGTCGGCGTCCACGTGCGCGCCGCTGAGCAACAGGTAGCGGATCTTGTCGTTCACCAGGTCCACCACGCGATCGTTGCGGGCGATGGCCTCGAGCAGCGGCGGGGTCGTGTGCAGGTTGGCGACGCGCTGCGTCTGCAGCACGAACACGGCCTGCTCGATGACGTGGTCGACATAGGCGGCCACTTCGGCGGCCGCGTTGCGCGCGGCGACCTTTTTCACCCAGCGGGGGTCGAGGTCGATCGCGTGGAACACCGCGCCCAGCTGCCCCGACACCAAGCGGGAGAAGTAACCGACGCCGTGCGGGCCGCCGGGCATCAGGCACAGGAAGCCTTGGCCGCGAACGAAACCGCCCGCGGCGAAGTCCTCCGTTTGCCACTGCACCACCTGGGCGATCCAGTCCGGCATCTGCACGGTCCGTTTGGGAGCCCCGGTGGTGCCGCCGGATTCGAATATCTGGGGCACCGGCGGGGATGACCCGTAGCCGCGCGGAAAGAGATCCTCCACCGGCACATCGCGCAACTCGTTGACGAGGTTGGGGAACAGGCGCAGATCCGCGAAGCTTTGGACATCGGTCAGCGGGTCGAAGTCCAGCGTCCGGGCGGTGCGCAGCCAGAACGGCGAACCGGTGCGCTCGCCGAAGTGCCAGGCCATCGCGGCGGCCAGATAGGCCTCGGGGTCTTGGATCGGAACCGATCGGGGAACCTCCAGCAGCGAAAAGTCGCCCATAGCCACCGATCCTGTCACAGGAACCGGCCCGGCAGGGCCGCGCGCGGGGCGCCGGGCGCACGGGCGGTGAACGTTGCCCCACACCGCGGGAAACGCTTCGTGGCCAACCGGTTTCAGCTGCCGCGCGCCTGCCTGACCGCCTCGGCGACTGCGTCGTTGAAGGCGTGGTAGACCTCGTGGTAGCGGCCGTCGCGTTCGGCGAACCGCATGGGCCTGACGCGCTCCACGATGATCTCGTCCGCCTCCGGTTGCGCCTCCAGCAGGCTGATCGCCTCGGCGATGTACTCGTCCAACGGCATCGCCCTGGGGTCGCTGGAGTCGAAGCCCCGCCCACGCTGCAGCCCCGTCTGCACGTGCGGTGGCACGATCTCGATCACCTGGACCGCGGTCCCGCGGAGCTGGAAACGCAGCGACTCGGTGTAGGAATGCAGCGCCGCTTTGGTCGCGCAATACGTCGGCGTGACGGCGCTGGGCACGAACGCCAGGCCCGAGGTGACGTTGAGGATCGCCGCCCGCGGCTTCTTCAGCAGCGACGGCAGCAGCGCCGCCGTGAGCCGGATCGGACCCAACAGGTTGATCGCGACCGTCAGCTCCGCCACGCTGGGGCCCGTCGTGGTGAGGTCCTCGAAGCGCTGGACGCCGGCGTTGTTGACGACGACGTTGAGGTCCGGGTAGTGATCGGTCACCTCGGTGGCGAAGCGGCGGATGTCGGCGGGATCGCCCTGATCCAGCGACAGTGTGCGGATGCCCGGGTTGGCTTCGGCGACGTCCCGCAGCGGCTCGCGCCGCCGGCCCGCGATGACCACCGTGTTGCCGAGCCGGTGCAGCGCCTCGGCAAGGCCGCGACCTATTCCGCTGCCGCCGCCGGTCACCAGCACCGTATTGCCCGTCATCCGCATTGCCGCTCCCCTCCGTCGAATCAGTACTGTCTCACTTTCGTCCTTTCGGGGTCCGCTGGGTAGAGCCGACGGCGGCGTGGACGACCTGGCGGAGCCAGCGATGCGCCGGATCGTCCTCGACGCGGGGGTGCCACACCGCGTAGAACTGCACGTCACCCAGCTCGCTCGGGGCGCGGAGCACGCGGACGGGCGCCGAGCCGGCGATGTGCTCGACCTGTCGAGCCGGGACGGTCAGCACCAGCTGGGTGCCGGGCAGCACGGCGGTGCCCACGACGTGGTAGGGCACCACGACGGCGACGCGGCGGCGTACGTCCCGCGCCTCCAGGGCCTGGTCCAGGCTGGGCTGGCCGAGGTCGATGCCCACATGCGGCCACCGCAGGTATTGCGCCAGCGACACCGAAGCGCGCGCGGCCAGCGGGTGCTCGGCGGCCACGACGCAGACGAACCGGTCGGTGAAAAGGTGCAGGCTGCTGTAACCGTCGGGCGCGGCGCGGCCGCGGATCACCAGGTCGGTCGTCCCGGCGTCCAGCCTGTCGAACACGCGCGCGTCGAGGGGCTCCATGGTCACCGTCGCGTTGGGCGATCCGGTCAGGATCCGCCGGATCAGCTCGTGGCCGAACGCCGAGGCGGTGTAGTCGCTGACCGCCAGCCGAAACGACGGCGCCGCGGCGGCCGGGTCGAAGGTCTCGGCGGCGAAGAGCTGGTTGAGCTCGGTGACGACGGTGGCCAACTGGGCGCGGATGCGCTCGGCGCGCGGCGTCAGCGAGTACCCGTCGGGTCCGCGGACCAGCAGCTCGTCACCGAAGTGCCGTCGCAGCCGCTGCAGGGCCCGGCTCATCGCGGGCTGGCTGAGCGCCACGCGGTCGGCCGCCCGCGAGACATGGCGCTCCTCGAGGAGGGCCACCAGCGGCGGCAGCAAGTTCAGGTCGACGCGCTGGGTATGCGCCGGATGCATGTCGTCGATGCTAACTATTCATTTCACAAATGTGCGAGCGCGGCGCAGAGTTGAGTCGGACAGCGTCCCCGACGACAGTGAGGAAGGCCGATGCGCTACATCGCCTTGGAGGAAGCGTTTTTCATTCCCGAGCTGGCCGACCTCCTGCCGGCCCATCGGCAGCTGATGGGGCTGCTGCGCCCCGAATTCGGCGAGCGGTACGAACGCCGCCTGCCCGATTTCACCGAATACCGCCTGTCTGAGATGGACGACGCCGGCATCGACATCCAAGTCCTCTCGCTGACCTCGCCGGGTCTGCAGATCGAGCTCGACGCGGAGCGGGCGCGCGACAACGCGCGGTACGCCAACGACTACCTGGCGAAAGTGATTGCCCAACACCCTGATCGGTTCCGCGGGTTCGCCGCGCTGCCCCTGCAGGATCCCGCCGCCGCCGCCAGAGAACTGGAGCGCGCAGTCAACCAGGACGGCTTCTGCGGGGCGCTGGTCAACGACTGCATCAGTGGCCCGGGTGGGCGTTACCTGGACGCGCCCGCATACGACGAGCTCTGGTCCGCGGTGGAATCCCTTGGCGTGCCGCTCTATTTGCACCCCGGTTCGCCGCCGGCCGATCGCTGGCGCGTGATCGACGGCCGGCCGGAGCTCTACGGGGCGACGTGGAGTTGGGCGGCCGAGGTGAGCGGGCACGCGTTGCGCCTGCTGTTCGGCGGCGTGTTCGATCGGCATCCGGGCGCGACGCTGATCCTGGGCCACATGGGCGAGTTCTTGCCGTTTCAGCGCAGCCGGCTGGATTCCCGCTACGCCACCATCTCCACCGCCGCTCCGCTGCGGCGGGCGCCCTCGGCATACCTCGGCACAAACATCGTGTTCACCAACAGCGGGGTGTTCTCCCCGGCGGTCATGCTGGGAGCGGTGCTGGAGGTCGGCGCCGAAGCGGTGATGTTCTCCGTCGACTATCCCTACGAGTCCTCGCGCGAGGCGGTCGAGGGATTCGAGGCCACGACGCTGTCCGCCGCCGACCGGGAGAAGATCGCGCACGGCAACGCCGAACGGCTGCTACATATCTGAGGCCGGGCGGTTGTGCAGCCGGCGGGGGTCGACGCCCGCCCGGCGCCACGCCTTGGCCGCCCAGGGCAGGTAGATGAACGCCACCGGCAGCCGGTTGATGAGCGGGTTGAGCGCGCGCACCACGGCGGCGAAACGCTGGAATCGCTTCTCTTTCTTCGCATCCCATTCCAGCTGGCACACGTCGCGCATCTGCTGCGGCAGCGTCCCCACCAACACCAGGCGGGTGTAGCCGTTGAGCGGGGCCGACAGGATCTTCCAGAGCGGCTTGGGAATCCAGCGCGGGCCCGGTATGCCTTTGCGGATGTAGCCGGTGCCGTACAGGACGGTCTTGTGCGGGACGAACCGCTCCAGCATGTCGTCCCAGTAGGCGACGAACTCGTCGTAGGTCTGCGGCTGCCCGCGGTCGCTGACGCCGTAGAGGCCGTACCAGACCTTGCCCTCGTGGAAGATCCGTTCCTTTTCCGCGCGCGACAGCCGGCGGATGAAGGTGTCGGTCGTGTAGATGACCTGGTCGACGAACGTGGCGTGCGCCCAGTAGAACAGCTCCGGGTTGAGCGCGTGATACCGGGAGCCGTCGCTGACCGTGCCCTTGATCGGCTTGTGGAAGTCCCGCACCTTGCGGCCCCACTCGTGCGGCTCGTCGGAATAGACGGTCTTCATCAGCGGCGGTGCGGTCCGCTTGGCCCGGCCCAACGTGTCGCTGAAGATCACCGAGTGGTCCAACACGCCCTGGGCGAGCTGCTCGATGCAGTTCTCCACGCCGGCCGTGCGCTGGAACCCGAAGAATTGGGTGCGGTGGTCGCCGTAGAACTTCCAGATCAGCGACTCAGGCCCCAGGCGGGGCGCCGCGGGCGCGATGGCGTCGTCGACCGGCATGGGCACCGCCTCGCGAACGGCCGTGTCGAAATCCCGCTCAGCCCATTGCGCTGTCATCGTGTCCCCTCGCCGCGCCCCTACAGAAGTTGTGAACCAGAGAAACAAATGCGTATCTTTGTGTCAAATGAACCAGACCCTCCACGGCGATCTCGGCGAGCTGACCGATCTCGAGCGCACCATCCTCGACACCGCCAGGGCCGTCTTCGAGACCTACGGCGTGCGCCGGGCGAACATCGAGGACGTCGCCGCCCGGGCCGGCGTCAGCCGCAGCACCATCTATCGGCGATTTCCGACCAAGGACGACCTGTTCGAGCACGTGGTGCGCCGTGAGGCCGAAATCTTCTTCAGAACGCTCGACCAGGCGACCGCGGGCTGCGACCCCCAGCAGGCCGTCATCGAGGCCTTCTCGCTCGGGGTGCGCCTCGTCCAGGACTCGCCCCTGTACTCCCGGATCGCCGAAAGCGAGCCCGAGCTCCTGGGCATGTTCTCCCGGTCGCGGGCCTTCCCGATCGGCCAGTTCGCCGACGGGATCGCCCACACCCTGCGGCGGTGCGGGGCGAAGATCGCAGAACCCGACCTGGCCAACATCGCCGACATCCTGCTGCGCGTCGCCCTCGGCATCATCGTGTTTCCCACCGACCGGCTCGACACCTCGGATCAGGCGGCGGTGCGCGACTACGCGGCGCGCTACCTCGTCCCGATCATCGGCCGCTAGCGGGATCGGTGTTGCCGGGTTGTCGGGGCCCTGAATTAGCCTGATAGCCGTGGCTGGGTTTTCTGGCACACCACGCACCCGATACGCGAGTTGCGGCGACACGGACATCGCCTACCAGGTGTTCGGCGAGGGGCCGATCGACCTGGTGCTGCTGCCCGGGCCGTCGATTCCGATCGACTCGGTCGACGCCGAGCCGTCGATGTACCGCTTTCACCGGCGGCTGGCGTCGTTCGCCCGGGTGATCCGCCTCGACCAGCGCGGCATCGGGCTGTCGTCCCGCGTCCCCTCGATCGACGTGATCGGGCCGGAGTTCTGGGCGAAGGACGTCGTCTCGGTCATGAACGCGGTGGGATGCGAGCGGGCCACCATCGTGGCGCCGAGCTTCACCTCGATGACGGGGCTCACGCTGGCGGCCGAGTACCCCGACCGGGTCAGCAGCCTGGTGATCATCAACGGCGCGGCCCGCACCGTGTACGCCCCCGACTATCCGATGGGCGCCAAGATCGAGGACCTCGACCCGTATACGACCGTCGCGATCGACCCGGACGCCGTCGACCACGGCTTCGACATGCTCGGCATGATCGCTCCCAGCGTCGCCCGCGACGACGCCTTCCGGGCCTGGTGGGACGCCGCCGGCAACCGCGCCGCCTCGCCCAGCATGGCGCGCGCGATGATCCTGGCCGTCCGCCAGGCCGACGTTCGCGACACGCTGCCGCGCATTTCCGCGCCGACGCTGATCGTGCACCGCACCGACTCCGGGTTCACCCCGGTCGCGCACGGTCGCTATCTCGCGGAGCACATCGCCGGGTCGCGCTTCGTGGAGCTGCCGGGCGCGGACACCCTGTACTGGGTCGGCAACACCGGGCCGATGCTCGACGAGATCGAAGAGTTCATCACCGGCATGCGGGGTGGGTCCGAAGCCGAGCGCCTGCTGACCACGATCGTGTTCACCGACATCGTCCGCTCGACCGAACGAGCCGCCGAACTCGGCGACGGCCGCTGGCGCGACCTGCTGGACAACCACGACACGATCATTCGCCACGAGCTGCAGCGGTTCGGCGGGAACGAGGTCAACACCGCCGGCGACGGCTTCGTCGCCACGTTCTCCAGCCCGAGCGCCGCGCTCGCCTGCGCCGACGACATCGTCGATGCGGTGCGGGTGCTGGGCATCGAGGTTCGGGTGGGCATTCACGCCGGCGAGGTCGAGGTGCGCGGAGCCCTGAAGAAAGACATCGCCGGCATGGCGGTGCACATCGGAGCGCGGGTGGCGGCGCTCGCCGAGGCCAGCGAGGTGCTGGTCTCCTCGACGGTGCGCGACATCGTCACCGGCTCACACCATCGGTTCGCCGACCGCGGCGAGAGCGCACTGAAGGGCGTCCCCGGTCACTGGCGCCTGCACGCCCTGATGCGCGAGCGCGCCGCCGTCCGGCGGTAACCAACCCGACACCTTCGGACCGTCCACGCACCCGTCGGCTCGGCTAGGCTGGTTGCCGGCTGCCAGCCCGACTGTTGTTCTACAGCTTCGCTTTTGACCGAAGGAGTACGCGTGACCGACGTGCACGTGTCGCTGCCGCCCGCGTTGCGCCGAGCGCTGGATCTGCTCGCCGATCCACCGACGGATCCGGACGTCAGCAAGGGCTATCTGGATCTGCTCGGCGCCGCGTCGGCCGACGACGCCGTCCCGAAGAACACCGGCCCGATCCAGGCGGCGTGGGCTTCGCCCATCGGCTCGATGCTCTACGACAACGCCCAGGCGCTGTCGCGGCGGCTGATCAGCGCATGGGCGTTACCGCTTGAGTGGCTGAACATCCCGCAAGGCGGCGTCGCGCTGGACGTCGGCTCGGGCCCCGGCAACGTCACCGCGTCGCTGGCACGCGCGGCCGGGCCCGAGGGGCTGGCGCTCGGTGTCGACATCTCCGAACCCATGCTCGCCCGCGCCGTGCGCAACGAGGCGGGCCCGCAGGTCGGCTTCATCAAGGCCGACGCGCAACGACTTCCCCTGCGCGACAACACCGTTGACGCGGTGATCTCGACCGCCGTGCTGCAGCTGGTCCCGAATCCGGCGGCCGCCCTCGCCGAGATGGCGCGGGTGCTGCGCCCGGGCGGCCGGCTGGCCATCATGGTTCCCACCGTCGGGCGGGCCGCCCGGTTTTGGCAAAAGCTGCCGAACGTCGGGGCGCACGTGTTCGACGACGACGAAATCGCCGACGTCCTGGAAAGCAACGGGTTCGCCAGCGTGCGGGTCAAGAACTACGGCACGTTCCAGTGGGTGCGCGGCAGGAACGGCTGAGCCCGCCGCGTGCTCTCCGGCGGCAGCGCCATGTCAGGCCTCGCTTGCCTGGGCGATCGTGGCGAGCCGGTCGATCGACTCCCGCAGCATCTCGGGTGTGGTCGAGCTGGCCCTCTCGAAGCGGGTGCTGTCGGTCAGCGCCGTCCAGTCGTAGGTGTGCGTCACGCTGGTGAGGGTGGCGTTGATCGGATGCAGTTCCCAGCGCCAGAGGTGGCCGGGCGGCAGCTTTTTGGGTTCCGCCGGCCGCCACGCGATCGTGCTGCCCTCGATGAACTCCACCACGTGGTTCTCCCGCACGGCGCCGTTCGTCAGCGTCGTCTTGAACACGTCACCCACCTGCCGGACGCGCTGCCGGGGAGCGGACGAGGCGAGGTTGTCGTTGCCGTCCCAGCTCGGCTGCCGAGCGGGATCGGCGATCAGTTCGAAGATCCGCTCGGCGCTGGCCGAGATCACGCGGGTGGCGCTCACGATGCGTTCCGGTTCCATGCCGCTATCCAAACACGCCCACCGAGGGCGCGGGATGTGACTTTCGGCGGGCGCCTTGGGACCTTCGGCCGTCGAAGCGCCCACCGGCGGGCTGCGATGGTGGTCTTGCCGGGTTCGCCCGGTGGCCTGTCCGAAGTGCAGCGAGCCCATTTTTGGGTGAGGCCCCCACGGCCTGCTTGACCCACCGTCACAAGACGGGGATCTGCCTTCGGACAGGCCATTCAACGTCGGCCGGTCCGTTAGCCCACCCGAAGGGCCTCGACGGGTCCGGACAGCGCCGCCTTCATGAAGCGGGTGTCGTCATCGGCCAGCACCTCGGCGTCGCCCCGCTCGATGCCGTCGGCGATCTGGCGTGCCACCTGCCGCGGGTCGTTCTTGGGCACGTCGAAACCGGAGGTCATGTCGGTCTCGGTGAAGCTCAGGTGAACGCTGGTGACCCGCGTGCCCTGCTTTTCCAGCTCGATGCGCAACGAGTTGGTCGCCGACCACAACGCCGCCTTCGAGTCGCCGTAGCCGCCGAATCCGGCCACCCACGACAGGATCGAAGCGATGTCGACCAGCGCCCCCCCACCGTTGTCGGCCAGGATCGGCGCGAACGCCTGCGCGACCCGGAGCGCGCCGAAGTAGTTCGTCTCGAACACCGCCCGCACTTCCTCAATGTCGGCGCTGAGCAGCTGCGGAGCGCCGATGATGCCGGCGTTGTTGATGACGATGTCCGCGTCGGTCGCCGTAACCGCGAGCGCGGCAACCGAATCCGGATTCGTCACGTCGAGCGCGACGCTGACCACCCGCGGGTCCTCGCTGGGCTTGGGTGACCGCGCCGTGGCGTAGACCTTGGCCGCGCCCCGCCGCAGCAACTCGTCCACGATGGCCTTGCCGAGCCCGCGCTGTCCGCCGGTGACGACGACCGTCGACCCCTTGATGTTGACCATGATGACTCCTTGACGTAGGTAAACGTGCTTTGCATCTGTCAACGTAGTTGACCGCCGCGACATAAGCAAGTATGTTTTGGGTATGTCTTCGCAATGGTATGCGTCACAGCGGTACCAGCTCACCCCCGCCCCCGGGGGCCTCGCGCTGGTTCAGGACTTCCTCAACACCGCGGACATCGCGGGATACGGACCGGACCTGCTGGCCGACGGCGCGCTCGCGGAGGACTGGGTGGCCGGCGCGGTGCGGGCGTGGTCAGCCGAGCGCGGCCTGGACGCGCAGCCGCCACCGCTCGGCGACGCGGACCTGGCCAAGCTTCGCGCGCTGCGCGACAGGATCGGCCGGCTGGTCGCCGGGGAGCCGCCGACGCAGCACGGCGCGGGCGCCGTCGCCGCGTCCCTCACGCTCTCGAAAACGGGCGAGGTGCGGCTCGAACCCACCGGTTCGGGGTGGCGCTGGCTGGCGTCGGCGCTGTGGGGGGAGATCTTGCTCAGCCAGCAGGACGGCACCTGGCGGCGGATCAAGCGCTGCCACAACCCGCAGTGCGCGTCGACGTTCTACGACCGCTCGAAGAACAACAGCGGGGTGTGGCACGACGTCAAGACATGCGGGAACGTCGCCAACCTGCGGGCGTCGAGGGCGCGGCGACGCGAACGCGACGGCGCGGCTCAGCGCAGCACAGCGCGCCGGTAGCACTCCGCCCGCGCTTGGCCATCAGCAGCGCTCGGCGCCCCTGGGCATGATGCGGGGGCCCGAAGCGCCCTGACGCCGAGCGCCTTTCAGCACGGCCTGCAGTGCGTCGCACGCACGTGCCGCAATCGGGGCGACCAGGTCGCGGTTGGTCGGACCCGTCCGGTCCTGCAGTGTTGCCACGGTTGAAAATCCCTTGTCCGTTCGGCCAGTTCGCCGATTCATTGAATTGCACCCCGACCGTTTTACGGGCGTGCCGCGCCGCGGTAAACGTCACGAAAAGGCATCTTGTGGCGTGACGCACATCCACGGCGCGACGCCCGGCTCGTCACACCTTGGGCGTGAACCGGCGAAGATAGCCGACCAGCCGGCGCGCCGGCACCGGCTTCGGCCAGTCGTCGGCGCGAAAGTACGCGTCGGTCCCGCCGTCGACGAACAGCAGGCTGCCGCAAAGGAAGTCGGCGGAATCCGACAGCATGAAGCACATCCAGTCGGCCAACTGCCGCGCCTCGCCGAAGCCGCCGACCGGGACGGGGAACGACCGGACCGCCTTGGCCTGTCTGGGGTCGGCCAGCTGCTCTTCGAGCAGGGGCGTCATGATGGCGCCCGGCGCGATGGCGTTGAGCCGCACACCCGAACCGGCCCATTCGGGCAGCACGGCGTGGCGCCGCACCCAGCGGGCGACGGCGATCTTCGAGGCCGCGTACATCATCGTCGGCGCCGCCGGTCCGAAAAGCCGCACCGACCGCAGCGCTTTGTCGGCGTCCTGAGCGAGCAGCGCCCGCACGGCCCGCCGGGGCACCGCCGGCACCGTCGTCGTGGAATTGCTGGAGACGACGACGACTTTGGCGCGTTCGGCCGCGGCCAGTGCCGGGCGCCAGGCGGTGAGCAGCTCGACCACCCCGAGGTAGTTGACCTGAGCGATGAGGCGGGCGCGATCCCGCCCCGGGCCCGGGCCCAGACCGGCCGCCAGCACGGCGCCGTCGAGCGTGCCGCCGCAGGCCGCCAGGACCCCGTCGGCGGCCGCTGTGCGGCCCCGCGGCGTCGACAGGTCGGCGACGATGTCGGCGTCTTTGATGTCGACCCCGATCACGCTGTGTCCCTCGGCCCGCAGCCGCTGCGCGGTCTCGCGACCCATTCCGGATGCGGAACCGCTGATCGCATAGGTGCCCATCGAAGACCTCCGTTCCTCGTGGGGCAGTATGCCGGTCAGCCGGCGGCCGCAGCCCGCTCGACGTCGAGAAGCTGCTCGCCTCGCCGCTCCTCGTCGTAGGCCTTGCGGCCACCCCGCAGGCCGAACAGCCGCTTGGAGACCAGCAGGTAGATCACGGCTGCCACGTTGATCGTGAAGGTGACCACCCGGGTCATCGTGATGCCCTTGGCCAGGTCATGAATTTCCAGCGGCAGGAAGACCGAGGTCGCGATCACCGCGAAGTACTCGCCCCAACGCTTCAGCAACCAGAGGCCGACGCCCTCGATGACCTCGATCAGGGCGTAGCCGATCAGCATCGCGGTCAGCAAGGCCAGCGTGGACGGCTTGGCGGCCAGCGCCTTCTCCAGCTCGTGCACGATCGTCATCTGATCGACCTTGAAGCCCGCCGCGCGAAAAATCGGCAGGTCGCGGTCCAGGGTGGCCTGGATAGCACCCCGCGCGCCACGGAATTTCCACACGGCGTAGGCCGCCAGCGCGATCACCAGCGCGCGGAACAACCGTTCCACCGCGAGCGCGCGGATGATGATGGCCTGGCGTAAAGCCTTGCCCCGCATGATCATCGGCGCGTCCTCGGCGCGACCTCGCCCGTGTGGCTCACCGACGGTGAATTCAGCGCACCGCAGGCAGCGCCACACCTCGCCCAGCCCGGTGGTGCCGCTGAGCCGGTCGGCGAGCGCTTCCTCGTCCGGCGCATAGGTCACGTGGCCCGCCACGGCGCAGGTGACCAGTTCCCATCGGTTCTTGTCGCGATCTTTGGCCATGGCCGATCATTGAATGCCGCAGCGAACGACGCAAGGGGGCGCGCTCAGCGGGCCGTCAGAAGCGCGGCTTGCGGCGCGGGCGCGCGGCGGCGGGGCTGACCGCGCCGAGCAGGGCGGCCAATTCGGCGACCGGTATCTCGTCGAGGCGGTCGACCGCGGCGATGATGTCGTCGCACAACGCTTCTGTGCAGAAGGGTTCGGCAAGCCAGCGGAACTTGTCGACGACGCGCTCCCAGGACATGGGCCGGGTGGGCGATCCCTCGTAATCGCTTTGCTCCCTGCTGAATTCGCGTCCGTCGCGGGTTACGATGTGCACGCGTGCCGCCGTGCGTTGCGGGTAGTCGGCGGTCAGGTCCGCTGCGGCGCTGACGTCGACCCGCGCCAGCAGGTCCTGAACGTCGCTGCGTAACACGCGTTCGGTCTCGAGCTGTTCTGGGCCGACCCCGCCGTCGAGCAGCGCCACCGCGCTCAGATATTTCAGGTTGTAATCCGCCTGCTCCTTCGTCAGCGGATGGTCCTTGGCGCCGTAGGCTCCCCCGCCGGCGAAGTCGAACGCGCCCTGGAACACCTCGAGGGTGACCCGCGCGACGTCCTCGCCGCGCAGGTCGTTGTCGCCGCGAAGCGCCAGGATCGCGTCGATGATGACCTGGCCATGGATGAGTGAGCAGTACTGCTTGAGGTAGGTCTGCTCGACGCAGGCGAGCGCCCGGTCGGCGGTGCGAAAGTCGATGGGCTGGCCGAAAAGCTGCGCCAGCCCCTGCGGGCCGTCGAACAATGCCTTGGGCCCGGTGATGCCGCGGCCGGCCAATATCGTGGTGTAGACCGCGCGCATGCCGGTGATGGCGGGCGAAATGCCCTTCCAGTTCGACACCGGCTCGGCGTGCACCGCCGCCAGCGAAACGTTGTCGGCGGCGGCCGCGGCGATGGCGTTGGCGGTTTGTTCGGCGTCGAGCTCCAGCAGCTTCGCCGATCCGGCCGCGACCGACATCGCCAGTTGCAGCGCGTGATTGAGGCCGCGCGCCATCACCGGAACCTGGGCGCTGAACCGGCATTGGACCTCGTAGGCCACCGCGAGGGCCAACAGGAAATCGGTGCCGCTCGCGTTGACGTGCTCGGCCACCGCCAGGACCGCGCCGAAGTTGTCGGCGGGATGGCACAGCCCGCCCACCGTCAGGTAGGTGTCCAGCAAATCGGGGTAGCGCACCAGCACCGCATTGAAGAACGCGGCCTGATCGACCGATGCCCTGCCCCCGCCGACCAGGGTGGCGGTGGCGGTCCCGCTGAATTGGTCGGCGTGCGCACGGATCGTGCCGATGAGCTCACCGTCGAGCGAACCGACGGCGCAGGCGACGCTGTCCAGCACGTTGCGTTTCAGCAATGCGCGCGGCGAATCGCTCAGGTCCGCCGCCCCGGCGCCGACGACGAAGCCGGCAAGGTCGTCCACTATGTAGTCATGCGCCATGGTGTTTCGTCCCTACCCGGTCAGGATTCGGTACTGGGCGGCCATCTGCTGGTGTGCGCTGTCGAGTTGCCGCGCAACGGTTTTGATGGTGTACCGCCCCGCCGCGGCCACACACCAATAGCGGGGCACCAGCCCGCTGGACCCCGCAACGCGGGTGCAGCGGCTCTGGGGAAGGCCCGGAACCGGCGAAGCGGCTTGCGCCGCAGGCGTTTTGGCAGCGATGTCGCTGTAGGCGTCGGCCAGCGTCTGCGCGCTGCCGGGATCCTTGGCCTGGTACAGGGTCGCCAGGTTGACCGATGCAAAGTCCACGCCGGCCGCGGTCAGGGCGGTCCCGACCTGGACGGGGTCGTCCTCTAGGTGCAGCGCGCCGGCCGTCTCGTAGGCGGCTCCGGACATCGGAGTGGTTTGGTCCGCCGGCAACGGGAGGGTGCGCGCGACGAGACCAGTGGGATCCAGCGGAAGCGCGGCGAACTGGTTGGCCTCGGTGGGCGCAAACGTGTCGATCAGCGGTATCTGGCGGTCTATCGTGCGGGCGGCCAACGGGGCCTCACAGTCCGGTCCGGCGGCGCAGCGCGCCACCTGGACGAGCACGTAGGGCCCGTGCGCGGTGAACACCGACAGCTCTCGCACCGTCTGGGCGCCGTCCTGGAAGGTCAGCAGCGCCGCGGCGGCGTCCGGATGGCCCGGCACGGCGATGGCGCGCTCGGGCTCGGTCACGATCGGCGTGGCGCTGGGAAGGCGGGGCATGCTCATCGCTTTGGCCTGCATGCCCTGGGCGGCCGAGGCCGCGGTGGCGGCGTTGGCGAAGCGCAGGACGGCGTTGCGCAGCGACAGTTGGGGATTCGGCCCGGGCGTTTGCCGCTCGGAGGAGAACCCGACCACGAACGGAAGGTTGAAGGCGCCACCGACGATCGGCGTCCACACCACCTTGGAGAGTTCCTCGAAGGCGGTGATGACGGTCACCGAGCCGGTGGAGCCCGGCGAGCTCAGGGCGGGGTCGGCCTGCCAGGGCCCGACGACATAGGCGGCCATGCGGCGGCCTTCGACGAGCCGGCCGGCCTGGTCGGAACCGGCGGCACCGAGCGGGGGCAGCGGGGCGGTCGGGTACTTGCCGGGGTCGAGCAAGGAGGGGTTCACCGCGGACGGCGGGTTCGATCGCGCCGGGGAGGCGGTGCCCGCGGTGGTGTGCTGACAGGCGACCAGGACGGCGGCGAACAGCGCCGCGAGGAAGAACCATTTCGCCTGCGGCGCCGGGCCCGTCACGGTTTGCAGATCTTCCAGCCGTCTTCGAGCTTCAGCGGCAGGCTGACCGAGCCGGAGCCCAGCGCCTCGTTCTGGGCGTCCATCGCGACGGTGGCGGTATCGCCGGTGATCGCGACCGAAGTGATCTTGACAGTGGTGAGCCCGTTCTGGGTGCGGCTCTTCTTGAGGTAATCCATGACGGGCCCGGTGAATTCGGCTCGCATCGCCGAGCACATCAGCTCGGTGTAGGCGCCCCAGTTCTGGGTGTTGTAGGCGTCCTGAAACGCCATGACGGTCTGCCGGATCTGATCCTCGTCGGACGGGGGCTTCGACGGCGCGGGCTCGTTGATCGGCGCCGCCGCGGTCACCGACGTCGGAACCGAGGTGTGCGGGAGCGCCGGAGTCCCGCCGGTCACGACGGAGCAGGAGGCGACGATCGCGGCGACGGCCAGCGCCGCCGCCGTCGTGGCGAACGTCGTTGTCGGTGCGCTCATTCCCCTCACTGCCTCCCTCATTGCCGGGGCACTTTGGCGGCCGTCGCGGTGACCAGCCCCGTGACGTCGGCGCCCCCGCCGGCGCGGCATTGCCGAATGTCGATGATGACGTTGCCACGCACCTGCATCCCATGCTGACAGGAGGCGTTGCCGCCCCGCAGCGTGGCCGCCACGACGACGACCCCGGAAGTGATGCCGGGCTGGGCGAACTCCCACACCTGGCCAGGTGCGCCCGGAGGGGTCACCGTGACGGTCTTGCCGCCGCACAGGGCCCACTGTCCCCGCTGCGTCACGAGCGACGCTCCCGCCTTGCCCTCGGGGAAGGCGATGACGGCCTGGCTCACGCTGTCCTGCGACTCCGGTTCGTTCAGCGCCCGAAGGAACTGGGCGGCCACGCCGGTGTAACCGCTGGCGGCGTACCCCGATTGCTGGGCGGGCGCCCAGGCACCTACACACTCCGGGTTGTCGAGGGTCGCGGAATCGTCGGACAACGTTGCGCTGTCACGCTCGAGAACCAGCGGGCCCCCGCTTGCGCCGCTCGGGATCTGATCGGCCGTCAGCAGGATCGGACGAAGTTGGGCGGCGGTGATGTCGGTGGCCGGTGGTCCCGGGGCGGATGGCGACGGGGCCGCGCCGGGGTCGGCGCCCTGGCCGGCCGGCCCGCGGTCCGGCCAGACCAGCACGGTGACCGTTGCGGCGACGACCACCACGACCGCGGCCAGCGCCGCGGCGATCAACCCCCGGCGGCGACGGCGCCGCGGCGGGGGCGGCGCCAGCGTGCGCTGTCCGCTGTGCTCCCACCAGGGCGGCGTCGGGGACCCGACGGGATAGGGACCGACCTGACCGCTGGGTATGGGGGGCAGGGGCGCCCGGCGCGTGGGGTCACGCAGCGCGTCCGCCGCGGCGGCGGCGAGTTCCCCGGCCGAGCCGAACCGGGCGGCCGGATCCTTGGCCATCGCGACGGCGATCACCCGGTCCAGCGCGGCGGGCAACGACGGCACCGCGTCGGTCACCCGCGGGGGCGGACTGAACAGGTGCCCCATCATGACCGCGGCCGCCCCATTGCTGGCCGGGAACGGTGTGTGGCCGGTCAGCAGCCGAAACAACGCGCAACCCAGCGAGTAGATGTCGACGCGGCCGTCGATCGGCCTATCCGACAACACCTCTGGGGCCGCATAGGCGACGGTCGCCATCACCGACCCGGTCGCGGTCAGCCCGACGTCGTCGAAGGCGCGGGCAATTCCGAAGTCGCCCAATAGGACTCGCTCGTCGGGACCGATCGGGCCCGACAGCAGAAAGTTGCCCGGTTTGATGTCGCGGTGCACCACGTTGTGCGCGTGGGCGAAGTCGAGCGCCTTGGCGACCTGCGCGATGATGTGCACCGCCCGCTGGGGCGCCATGGTCCCGCCGCGCAGCGCCGCATCGGCGTCGATGCCGTCGACGAATTGCATCGCGATCCACAGCTGCCCGTCTTCGGTCTGACCGCGGTTATAGACCGACACGATGTGGGGATGCTCGAGCGATGCCGCCGTGTCGGCCTCGCGAATGAATCGGGCCCGAAAATCGGCATCACGCGACAGTTCGGACGACAGCACTTTCAGTGCGGTCTGGCGGGGCAGGATCGGGTCGGCCGCGAGATACACCGTGCCCATGCCGCCGGTGCCCAGCACCCGTTCAATGCGGTAGCCGCACACCACCGCGCCGCTCGTCAGCACCTCAACACCCTACGGTCACCCCCGTATCCGTACGGCTAACCTATACGGCGCGATCCACCGTGGGCTGCTGCGATTTCGCGATCGCCGCCGTTTCGCTGGTGAGCTTTTCTCCGATGACCCGGATCTGTCGGGCGCTGAGCGGACACAGCGGATGCACCGCCAGCATCAGGGCGGCCTGCCCGTGATGGTCGAAAACCGGTGCGGCGATGGTGACAACCGGTTGTTTGCGACGACCGGGATTGTCGTCGGACAGGAATCCGATGGTGCTGAACTCGACCAGCAATTGATCCAGGATGTGCCGCACCGGCGTGGGCACCTCGTCGCTATCCAGCGTGCCGACGACCTGGACGGCCTGCGCCAGCGCGGGCGTCGTCCAGTCGACGTCGTAGCCACGCTGGCGGGTGTGCTCCAACACCCGTTCCAGACGCCGGATCCGATCGCCGTTGTCGCCGGCGCCGCGGCGGACCCACGCCCGTTGTTCCTCCTCGGTGTCCCACGCGGCGAGCGCGACGCCGAACGGCGGGGCGTAGGGAATCCGGTCGCCGGGGATGCCCGCCGGCTGCGTCGCGGGGTCGCCCTCGAAGGCCGTGACGACCAACGAATCACCGAACCGCTCCACGACGGAGCCGGCGTAGCCGACTTCGCGCGCGAGTCGCAGCGCCGCCGAACGTGCGGCGTGCGCGAGCGGGCGCGCGGTGTCCGTCCGCGCGGCCACCACGGCGAGCGCCGGACCCAGGGTGAATGTCTTCGCGACGGGATCACGGCTGGCCCAACCACGGTCGCAGAGCGTCTTGAGGATCGCGTGTGCCGTCGCCTGAGTGAGGTCGAGCTCCCGCACGATGTCGGAGAACCGCAGCCGGGCGTGTGCGGACCGCGCCAGCAGCTCAACAACGTCGAGCACGCGAGCGGTCGGCGCCGACGACGATCCGCGGATTGCTTGACTCCTTCGGGGCGGGATTCATACAGTTACGGCGAGCATTCGAGATTATATATCGATTATTCGAGAAAACAATCGAGGATTCATTGCGCGCGGTTGTGTTGAGGGATGGCCGGTTACAGGTCCGCGAGACGCCGGACCCGGCGCCCGGGCCGGGCGAACTGCTGTTGCGGACGCTGAGCACCGCGATCTGTGCGTCCGATGTGCACTTCATGGACCACCCCGAACTGGCCGTCGACGACCCGACGGGCCGCTCGCTGTATGACCCGGACCGCGACATCGTGCTCGGCCATGAGTTCGTCGGCGAGGTCATCGGGCACGGCCCGGGCTGCACCGACCGGTTCGCGGTCGGCTCGCGGGTGACGGCCATGCCCGTGCGCCTCGTCGACGGCGGCGCCGGGGGCATGCGCATCATCGGGCAGCACCCGGACGCGCAGGGCAGTTTCGGTGAGCTGCTGGTGGTTTCGGAGGTGGCGGCCAAGCCGGTCCCGGGTGACGTCGCCAGCGACGCGGTGGCGCTGACCGACGCGTTCGCCGTCGGCGAGTTCTATGTGAGATCGGCGAACATCCAGCCCGGCGAGATCCCGATCGTCATCGGCGCCGGCGCGATCGGCCTTTCCGCCGTCGCCGCCCTGGCCGGCCGCGCCATCGAACCGATCGTGGTGGCCGACTACAAGCCCGATCGCCTCGCGCTGGCACGCGAATTCGGCGCTCACGTCGCGGTGAACCCCGCGGAGAAGCCGGCGTTCGACGCGTTCCGGGAGGTTCGGGCCGAACGCGGATTGCCGGGTCCCGCGGTGGTTTTCGAGTGCGTCGGCGCCGCCGGCCTGATCCAGAACATCGTCGAATCCGCCGAGATGGCCACCAGGATCTATTGCGCGGGCGGTTGGTACACGGGTGACACGCTCGACGTCACCACCGCCACCCGCCAGGGCGTCACCATCCAATTCGGCGGCGGCCCACACCCGCAGGACTGGTATGGGACGCTCGACGCCATCGCGGCGGGCCGCCTGGACCCCCTGCCGAGCGTCGGCAGAATCATCGGCCTGGACGAAGTCCCCGACGCGCTCGAGTTGGCCCGCAGGTCCGACGGCCCGCCGCGCATTGTGGTTCACCCGAACGGAGACGTCGCATGAGCGAACGAGAAGACCGCCAAGACATCTCGGAGCTCTTGGTGCGCTATGCCACCGGGATCGACCGTCGCGACTGGCCCCTGTTCCGCACCGTGTTCACCGACGATTGCGAGCTCGACTACGGCGAGATCGGCACCTGGCACGGCGTGGACGAAGTCACCGACTTCATGGACAAGACCCATGCGCTGGCGGGCCATACCCTGCACCGCCTGTCCAATCACGCCATCACGGTCGACGGGGACAAGGCGGTGGCCCGCACGTACGTCGATGCGGTGATCATGTTCGGGGACAATCAATCCGGCGTCAACGCGTGGGGGTTCTACGACGACGAGATCGTGCGGACCGCCACCGGTTGGCGCATCGCGCGGCGCCAATTCACCCAGGTCCGCATCACGACGTTCGGCCAGTAAGGGAGCGCGGCACATGACTTTCGCAACCAAGTACGGACCGTGGGCACTCGTCGCCGGCGCGTCCGACGGGCTGGGCGCCGCGTTCGCCGCGGGGATCGCCGAGCGCGGGGTCAACGTGGTGCTGCTGGCCCGCCGCCAGTCGGTGCTGGACCATGTTGCCGCGGAAATCAATTCGCGGTTTTCCGTCGAAACCCGGGTTGTCGCGCTCGATCTCGCCGAGCCGGGTGCGGCATCGGCGATCGCGGCGGCGACCGGCGACCTGGAGATCGGGTTCCTGGTGTACTGCGCCGGCGCCGACCCGAATTACCAGCCGTTCCTTGCCAACCCGATCGGGGCGGCCGAGGCGATGGTGCAGCGCAACTGCATGGTGCCGATGCAGCTGTGCCACCACTTCGCCCCCGCCATGGTCGAGCGCGGCAGCGGCGGGATCGTCATCTTCGGCTCCGGCGCGGGCCTGGCCGGCGGGTCCAACATGGTCGCCTACGGCGCCTCGAAGGCGTTCGACATGGTGTTCGCCGAGGCCCTGTGGGCCGAGCTGCACGACAAGGGCGTCGACGTCCTGGGCCTCATTCTCGGCAAGACCGATACACCCGCGCTCAGGGAACTCGAACACGGTCGCGGGCAGATCGCCTCGCTCGACGACGTGCCGCCGGGGGCCGCCGCAGTGGACGACGTGATCGCGGAGGCGTTCGAGAACCTCACGAACGGCCCCACTTGGTTCGTCGGCGACGCGATGCGCGCTGCCGAGCAGCTGACCAGTTCACTGACCCGCAACCAGACCGTGCAGCTGTTCGCGCAGGCCGCGGCGGCGGCGATGGGTCCCCCGGGTTAGCCGGGCGCGCGCCACGAGATCAGCACCCGGCCGTAGAGCAGCCGCCGTAACTCGGCGCCGGGAAGCAGCCCGCGGGCATGGCCCCGCAACTCCTCCAGGGTCGCCGCCGGCGGCCACTTGATCGGCGCCGTGTGTTCCCACTTGCCCCGGATTCGGTTGGCGGCACCGCATGCGACCCAACTCGTCAAGTGCCACAAGCCGTTTCGTATCGACGGCTTGACGAAGGTGACCACGGCCAACGTCCCCCGGGGGCTCACCAGACCCGCGAGGCGTTCCAATGCCGCTCGGGTGTCCTCGATGTGATGCAGCGCCGCGTTGGACACGACCGCGTCGAAACCCGCTCGGGGCAGGTCGGCGGTCATCACGTCGCCCTGCAGCCACCGGACCGGCGCCGCGGCAAATCGAGCCTGCGCGCGCCGCAGCACGGGTCCGTCGACGTCCAGCGCAATCACCTCCGGCACCCGCCGGCTCAAGCGGGCGGCGAGGAACCCGTCCCCGCACCCGACGTCCAGAACACGGCGGGCGGCGAGCGGAACCTTGGATTCCAGCAGCGCGTCGTAATGGATGTTGACGTTCCACGGTTCTCCGGCGGAGGGCACCCGCCCGAAAATAATCGAGCCGCGCGCCCGGGGCGGCCCAGCAACCCCACCGACGCGGTGCGCCAGGTTTGCCAAAGTTTTCGATCAGGCCACCCTAACTTTGCGAATTGGAGGTTGCTGCCAGCAAAGATGGGATCCGATCTGTAACCCATTCGCCTGTCTGCCACGTTGCTGGCTTCCCGCCGCGCGGGTAGGTTTGAGCGAGCGGGTCAAGCCACGGCCGCAAGTCCAAGCCTCCATGATCGGCACCCCCTTTGAGTTGAAGGATGACGATGCTGGCCACAGACCGGCCCGCTGCCACAGTCTCGACGCCGGCACACAAGCGGCGGCTGACGCTGATCCGCTCGGCCCTCATCACGGCGGCGTTCATCGCCCCGGCGGTGGTGGTCAGGCTCGCCGGCCTGCACCTGGACCCGGTCGCCGCGCTGCTGACGTACGGGGCGGCCGTGGTGGCGGCCAGCTTCCTGCTGGCGTGGGCCGCCGAAGCGGCGCAGATCGACGTCTCCGGCGGCCTGGCGATCGCGGTTCTCGCCCTCGTGGCGGTACTGCCCGAGTACGCGGTCGACCTCTATTACGCCTACGTGTCCGGCCACAACGCGGATTACACGCAGTACGCCGCCGCCAACATGACCGGGTCCAACCGGCTGTTGATGGGACTGGGCTGGCCCGTCGTCGTGCTGGTCAGCATCGTGGTGGCGCGCAAGGCCGGCTCCCGAGCCGCCGCTCCCAAATCCGGTGCGGTGGCGCTCGAGCCCGCCAATCGCGTCGAGCTCGGGTTTCTGCTCATCGCCGGCGTGGTCGCATTCGTCATGCCCGTCACCGGGGAGATCCACCTGGCGCTCGGGCTGGTGCTGCTGGCCTGGTTCGGCTTCTACCTCTATAAGATCGGTCACGGCGACGTGGAGGAGCCCGAGCTCATCGGCACCGCCGCCGCGCTCGGGGAGCTGCCCGATCGCGCGCGACGCGTCGCGGTCGTCGGCCTGTTCGTCGCGTCGGGTGCGGTGATTCTGCTCTGCGCCAAGCCGTTCGCGGACAACCTGGTCGCGGCCGGTACGGAGCTGGGCATCGACCGCTTCCTGCTCGTGCAGTGGCTCGCGCCGCTGGCCTCCGAAGCGCCCGAGTTCATCATCGCGGTCATTTTCGCCGCCCGCGGCAAGGGCACGGCGGCGATCGCCACACTGATCTCCTCGAAGGTCAACCAGTGGACGCTGCTGATCGGTTCGTTGCCCGTGGCGCACATCCTCGGCGGGGGCGGCCCGTTTCTCGCGCTCGATTCGCGCCAGGTCGAGGAGGTACTCCTGACCGCCACGCAGACGCTGATGGGCGTCGCGCTGATCCTCGGGCTGCGGTTCCATCGCGCGTCGGCCTGCGCGCTGCTGGCGTTATTCGTCGTCCAGTTCCCGATCGTTTCGACGGCAGGGAGGCTGGTGCTGTGTGGTGTCTACACCGCGGTCGCCGTCGTCGGGCTGATCGTCAACCGCCGCCACCTGATGAGCACCGTCCAGGCGCCGTTTGTCGGCAGGGCCATCCGGCACAGCGGTCATCCCCATCACGAAGCGGAGGGCCCGACGCTCCCGCGATAGCGCGACGAACCCGGCCCACGGCACGCTCCGAATGCGCTGTGCGTATACGGTCCACGTATGAATCGAGTGTCGGTGATCACGGGCGGCGCGGGCGGCATGGGTCTGGCCACGGCCAGGCTCGTCGGCCGCGACCACTCCGTGGTGCTCTGCGACGTCAAACAGGACCGGCTGACCACCGCCGCCGCAACCCTGGAAGACCTCGGGATCACGCCCACCATCGTCAACTGTGACGTCACCGACCCGACCGCTGTCGCGGGCCTGCTCGACACCGCAAACCAGCTCGGCACGCTCGCCTCGGTGATTCACACCGCGGGCGTGAGCCCGAGCATGGGCCCCGCCGACTACGTCATGCGGACCAACGCACTGGGCACAGCGAACGTCAACGAGGCGTTCTATGCGACCGCCGCCGACGGTGCCGCCATCGTCAATGTTGCCTCCATGGCGGCCCACATGTTGCCCGCGGAAATGATTCCGACGGGGCAATTCCCGCTCGCGGTGCACGACGCCGCAGCCTTCATGGAAGCCATGATGACGGCGTGCGACATCGTCCCCGAGGATGCGCGATCCGGTATCGCCTACGCGTTGAGCAAGAGCTTCGTGAGGTGGTACAGCCAGTCACAGGCGGAGCGATTCAACGCGCGTGGGTTGCGCATCGTCTCGGTCTCGCCGGGGTCGATCGACACCGAGATGGGCAGGCTCGAGGAGCAGGCCGGGGCCGGCGCCATGGTTGCCGATGCCGCGGTCCCGCGTTGGGGCAAGCCCGAGGAGATGGCCGAGTTGCTCGCGTTCTGCGCCAGCGACAAAGCCGGTTATCTCACCGGCACCGACATCCTCAACGACGGCGGCGTGATCGCCTCCATGACGGAGCGGGCCAGGGCGGCCGCCGCGAGCGGCTGACCGTCACCGCCCGGCGCCGGCCGGCGTCCGGGAGCCGTGAATCTCAGGCGGGAGTCAGCCGGACCGCGCGACGAGATCCGGCAGCCGTTCCTGCGGTCCGGGCTGCCCATCGACGACTGGCCCGCGATCGCCGAAAAGACCCTTCAGTTACGTTCCCTGGGGATCGGTCTCGGCATGCAGGCGTTCGGCAGGGCGGTAGACAACGTTGCCGGCAGGATCGCCACCGAGGAAGCCGCGAAGATCGACGTGCCGAGGGCCACTCGTAAGCGGCGCAGCACCTCGTGAGTGGTGCGACCAATCTCGTGACCGCAGGCGCCAGGTCCGGCGTGCGTATTCCAGCTCGGTGTAAGGCCATTGGGTGACGATGCGGCCGGTGGGTGAGCGGAAGTAACTGTCGCACCGGGTCCAGATGGTGCGCTCGAGGTCCGCGGAAAGCCGTTCGTTGTAGCGCTTTTCGGCTTCCGGGCGCACGTCGACGTAGCCGCCCCGGCGTGCCACCCGGCTCACCGCGCTGGCCACCAGCCGCGCCCCGGCCTCCAGGATGTAGACGATCGAGTTGCCGCCCTGGTTCGTGTTGGGGCCGTAGAGCATGAAGAAGTTCGGGAATCCACTGACCGCGACGCCCAGGTAGGCGCTGGGATCGGGTCCCCAGCGCTCGTGCAGGCGCTGTCCCCCGGCGCCGATGACGTCGATCCCCGACAGATAGCGCGACGTCTCGAATCCGGTGGCCAGCACGATCGCATCGACGTCGACGAGCCGGCCGGCCTTGGTGACGATCGACGTCTCGGTCACGCGGTCGATGGGATCGGTGACCAGGTCGACGTGGTCTTGCTGCAATGCCCGGTAGTAGTCGTCACCGAGCAGCACCCGCTTGCAGCGGAATGGGTAGTCGGGCGTCAGCGCCCGGCGAAGCCGCTCGTCGGCGACGGTGCGCTCCAGAAACGACGTCGCGACCCGGGTGCGAGCGGTGACGACGGGGTCGTCGGCGAAGGTCGCCGTGTTGTCGTGCTGGAATTTCCAGATCTGCCAGCGGGTGCGGCGGGTCGCCAGCGGGTTGTGCCGGAATTGCGCCAATTCGGCTGGGCTGTACGGGCGGTCGTCCTTGGGGACCATCCACGGCGGCGTGCGCTGGAACACCGTCACCCGGCCGGCGATCTTGGCCAGCTCGGGAACGGCTTGCACGCCGCTGGCGCCGGTGCCGATCACCGCCACCCTCTTGCCGGCCAGGTCGATGGCGTGATCCCACTGCGCGGTGTGCATGAGCGCGCCGGCGAAGTCGTTGAGCCCGGCGATGGCGGGCAGCTTGACGGACCCGAACAAACCCACGGCGCAGACGACGACGTCGGCGGACAGGTCGGCGGCGCGCCCGCAGCGTTCCAGCCGGCAGTCCCACTGCCACGTATCGGCGTTCCAGCGGATCGCGCGGACCCGGGTGTCGAGCATGAGGTGGCGACGCAGATCGAAGTCGTCGGCCACCGACTCCAGGTAGGCCAGGATCTCGGGCTGTCGCGCGTAGGTGCGGCTCCAGGACTTGTTGGGCGCGAACGAGAACGAATACAGGTGGCTCTGGATGTCGCAGGCGGCGCCGGGATAGGTGTTGCGCCGCCACGTTCCCCCTACGCCGCCGTCGGCCTCGACAATCGTCAGGTCGTCGATGCCCGCACGGCGCAGCGCCACGGCGGTGCCGAGGCCGCCGAACCCGGCGCCGATGATCACCACCTTCGGTGCGGGCCGGCGCCGCGTCGCGGCCCGGGCTCGTCCGAGGACGTACTTCACGGACCGCCCCCGCGAATTTCGAGGCCTTCCATCGCCCCGCCGGCCCGCCATGCCGTCAAGATGTCGTCGTATTCGGTCGGCGCACCGATGAAGAAGCTGCCCTGCCGAGTCTTGGCGTCCGCCTTGCCTTCCCGGTTGTAATAGCCCGGCGTGCAGGTCTTTGCCCGCTCGGCGGTCGCGGATGAGCGGGCCACCACCATGTCGACCCAGGCGGCTTCGGCGGCGGGCGAGGGCTCGATCTCGCTGACGCCGCGGGCCAGCGCCCAGGCGATGATCCACGCGGCATGGCTCGCCTGCACGTCCAGCAGGTAGGGGAAGTTCACCGTGAGCCCCGCCTGGGCGATGCTCTCGATGAAGCAATTCGGGAAACCGTTGGCGCACAGGCCCTGGAACGTGCGCACTCCGTCGCGCCACCGGTCCGTCAGCGTCACGCCGTCGCGACCGATCAGCTCGAACCCCGTGCGCCGGCAATAGTCGGTGCCGACCTCGAAACCCGTTGCGAAAATGAGGCAGTCGAGTTGGTAGGTCACTCCGTCGACCACCACGCCGTCCTCGGTGATGCGCTCCACCCCGCGGCCACGGGTGTCGACCAGGGTTACGTTGTCGCGGTTGAACGTCTGCAGGTAGTCGTCGTGGAAGCAGGGTCGCTTGCAGAAGTAGCCGTACCAGGGTTTGAGCGCCTCGGCGGTTCCGGGATCGGCCACGATCTCGTCGACCCGCGCCCGGATCTCCTCCATCTTCGCGAAGTCGGCCAGTTCGATGTTGGGCGCCGGCGCACCGTCGCCGCCCTGGCGCATGACCGGAAGCTTGCGGGTGATGCTCGTCCACGCGTCGGCCACCAGGTCCTCCTCGGCCTGCCCGCCGGCCGTCAGGACCTGGAAGTTGCGGATGCGCTCGCGCTGCCAGCCCGGCTGTAACGTGTTGGCCCACTGGGCATCCGTCGGTCGATTGGCTCGCACGTCGACGGAGGACGGGGTGCGCTGGAAGACGAACAGGTGCTGCGCCGCGGCGCCAAGGTGCGGGACGCACTGGACGGCCGTCGCGCCGGTGCCGATGATGCCGACCCGCTGTCCGGCCAGTTTCTCCAGCCGTTCGCCGGTGTACGCGTAATCCCACCGGCTGGTGTGGAAGGCCTGGCCGCGAAAGCGGCCGAGACCCTCGATCCCGGGCAGCTTGGGCTTGGCCTGATAGCCGTTGGCCATGGTAACGAACTTGGCCCGCATCGAGTCGCCGTGATTCGTCCGGATGACCCAGCGGGAAGTCTCTGCGTCCCAGCGTATCTCGTGCACTTCGGTCTGCAGGCAGGCGTCGCGGTAGAGGTCATAGCGCTCGGCGATGCGCTGGCAGTGCGCGAAGATCTCCGAGCCGCGGGCGTACTTGTCCGAGGGAAGGTAGCCGAGTTCCTCCAGGAGTGGCATGTACACGTAGGACTCGACATCGCAGGCGATGCCGGGATATCTGTTCCAGTACCAGGTGCCGCCGACGTCGGCGGCACGGTCGATCAGGCGCACGCTGTCGACGCCGAGCTCTCGCAGCCGCGCCCCCGTCAACAGCCCGCCGAAGCCGGCGCCGATGACCGCGACGTCCACCTCGTCTGTCAGCGGCTCGCGGGTGAAGGTTCCGTCCACCCACGGGTCCTCGGCGAAGCGCGCGAAGGCGCCCGCCGTCTCCACGTACTGCGCGATCCCGTCCGGCCGCAGGCGCCGCGCCCGCTCCTCGGCGTAGCGCCGCCGCAGCGCGTCGACGTCGAACGTCACGCCGACGGTCTCGGTCAAGGGATCGTCCTCATCGTGTCCCCGACTATATAATCAATCAATTGATCATATCAATGGTGCGCCGGGCCCCGCGAGAACGACGCCGAACCTGCGCCCAGCGCGCGAATTTCAGCGAAAAGGCGATCTGATTGCAGTCTCGCCCGCCCGGCGCCTATGAATTTCGGCCCCTCGGACCCAGCAGCGTTCCCCTGATCAACTTCTTGGCCGCGCGCAGCGCCGCCTGGTAGTCCTCCGGCGGCAGCGACGCCCCCAACTCGGTGAGCCCGTAGATCAGCGAATAGATCGCCTCGACGGCACCCTCCGGCGCGCCGTCCACGATGCCCTCGATGATGTCGCGAAACGCGGTGAACCCAGTGCTGCCGGCCAGCCGGGGATCGAGCTCCACCGCGCTCTCGGCCCGGATCGCCCACTCGAAGGCCGCGAGATCGGGGAATTCACGCATCAACCGTCCCGATTCGTCGAGCACCGCCTCGATCCGGTCGATGGGGCTGCCGGGGCGCTCGGCGGCCCGGCGCAGCCGGGGCAACGCGACGTCGGTTCTGGCCGCGATGGCCGCCTGGATCAATTCCGACTTGTTGGGGAAGTAGTTGTACAGGCTGGCACTGGTCACCTGCGCGGCGCGGGCGATCTCGCGGATGGTCGCCTTGGAGTAGCCCACTTCGGCGACGCAGCGCATGGTGGCGACGATGATCCGTCGGCGGGTTTCCTCGCCGCTGGCCCCGACGGGGCGACCCAGTTGCACCCGCGTCATGGTGATGTCCTCACTCCTGCGTCCTGTCGACCGACTCCCTCGAATATAATCGGGCGATCAATTATCGTTCGGCTTCGCCAGCACAACTCGGCCGCCCGGTGGGCGCCAGCGGCGAGCAGACCCGTGCCCGAATCATCGCGTCGGCCATGCGCTGCGTCGCCGACGTGGGCTACTCCAAGGCGACGATTCGCGAGATCGCCAAGGCCGCCGACATGACGAGCGGCAGCCTGTATCACTATTTTCCGAACAAGTCGGCGTTGTTCGCGGCGACCACCCGGGAGATCGACGAGGTCGCGTCCACCCGGCTGCGGGCCGCCGCGGCGCCGGGCGGAGACGTCCTGGATCGCCTGGAGGCGATGCTGGACGAGTTACACCGGTTGCTGCGCGAGTATCCCCACCTGGCCGCCTTCGATCGCGCGATGCGTGCCGAACGCACCGCCCACCCCCGCGGTGGCCGAGCGCGGCCCGCGGGGTTGAAAGCGTTGCGCGACAGCATCGATGACATCGTGCGGGACGCCCGCGCGCAGGGAGCGCTCCCGCCCGACACCGACCCGGGCGCCGCTGTCGATGCGATTTATGCGCTGGCTCGCGGCCTGACGGAGCGGGCCGCCAACCTGGAGCCGGCGGCCTACGCGGCCACGCTGAGCTCGGCCAAGGAATTGATCAGGGGAACGCTTTTCGCGCCCCGAGCGAATCCCCGAGGGTCCACACCGAAACGCCGATCAAAACGAGGTCCTTGAGCAGGAATTGGCCCGGCATCCCGGACAACACGGGAAGGCCGGCGGCGTGCGCCGAGACCACCCCCGGCGTGGTGAACAGGAAGCTCAACGTTCCCAGGAACAGCACCACCGCAAGGGCACTGCCGGCCGCAGACGCGCGCGGCCATAGCGGCCTCAGCGCGATGAGAAGCGCGGCAACGATTTCCATCGTTCCCAGCCCCCGCGCGACCGTCGTCACGCTGGCCACGTGGTAGATCCAGCTCATCAGCGGGCTGTGTTCGATGAGCACGCGGGATTCCATCTTCACGTACTTGCCGAACCCGATCCAGGCCAAGACGACCACCAGCCCGTAACGGCTGACCAGCTGTCCGAATCTGGTCAGCGACGGGGCGAGACGCTGCGGTGGCGCGGCGGTGGCACTTCCGTGGTCGATCATCGATTGAGCGTCCTTCCCGCAATGCGTGTTGAGGGCAATTGTTCGTAGTGCACACGATCGGGGAGGCGGTTGGGTTCAACGACCCAATTGCTCGAGGCCCGCGACGATGAGCCGCAACCCGTTTGCGAACTCCTCCTCCAGCGGAACGGGCAGATCGTCCGCGACCGCGACCGTCGCGGGATAGCGCGACGGATCGAGCTCACGAAATGCGGTCGCCAGCTGGGCATCCCGCTCGTTCCCGGTTCCGGAGAGCTGGATCCCGAAGCCGAGGACGTAGCGCGACAGGGTCGCGTAGGCGTGGGCCGCCACCCCCGGCGCGAACCCGTTCTCCAGCAGGACCGACAGAATCAGCTCACGCTGTCGCAGCGCGTTCGGCCCCATCGGCACGTGCCCGACCAGTAGGGACGCGGCGTGCCCATGTCGGCCCAAGGCGTCAAACATGTTCTGCGCAAACGCGATACAGACCCGCTGCCAGGACAGCGCGGCGACGGCTTTCGTATCGAGTTCGATTTCCCCGAGCAGGCGGTCGACCATCATCGCCACCAGCTCCGATCGGTTCGCAAAGTGGCGGTACAGGGTGGCGGTGCCCGACCCCAGGCGCTGCGCCAGGGAACGCATCGACAGCGCGTCGGCCCCCTGCTCGTCGACGAGTTCGATGGCCGCCGCGAGGATCCGGTCCAGCGGCACCGCCGGGCGCCCGCGGGAGCGTTTGACACCGTTCATATTTATGGCAACACTGTATCCGTTAACTCGTTCTGGATCAAACACCGCTCATAGCAAGGACATCTCGCCATGCTGCTTCCCCTGGCACCGGAGCCATACACCGCTCCCACCGACCGCGACATGCTGCCCTCCGAGCGCCGCGAATTCGTCCGTACCCACCGGACGTGTGTCTTCGGATACCGCCGCCGCAACGACGGCCCGGCCATGTCGGTCGTCTACTACATCCCCACCGACACCGGCGAACTGCTGGTGTCCACCATGGCGGGCCGCGGCAAAGCCCGCGTCATCGAACGCGACGGCAAGGTCAGCCTGTGCGTGCTCGACGAACGGTGGCCGTTCAGCTACCTGCAGGTGTACGCCGACGCGACCCTCGATGCCGATCGCGACCTTGCGGTCGACGTGATGATGGCGGTCGCGGGCCGGATGTCCGGTGAACCGCTCACCGAGGAGGGACGCCCCCACGTCGCGGCGATGGCCGAACGGGAAGACCGCGTGGTCATCCGCTGCCGCCCCTACGCCACCTACGCGACTCCGCCGCGCCACCTGCACCGCAACGACGAGGTCGACCAGTTGACCCATTGGGTGTCCGGTGTGGTCCCCTGGGACGCCGCGGATCCCGCGGCGGACTGATTCCCCTACCGCCCGGCGTAGCGATCGCGCAGCTTGGTCAGGGTCGCCTCGATCCCCGCGGCGTTGCCCTTCCGGAAACCCATCCGTTCGTAGTACTTCAGCCCGTTCTTGACCGCGCCGGCCTGGCTGTAATCGAAGGTCTCGATGACCCGCGTCCGGGTCGGTGAGAGCGCCTCGAATTCCCACCGCCAGCGGTGCCCCACCGGGTGGCGCCATTCGACCAGTTCGTTGGGTCTGAGCGCGGTCACCGTGCTGGTGATGCGATAGGGCACGCCGTACATCTTCATGTGTGTCGAAAACTTCGATCCCACAGCGATTTCCGCGGGGACTTTGATGTTGGCGCCAACGGTGCCCGATCCGTCCAGTTCGTGGTGGCGCCGGGGGTCGGCCGCCATCGCGTACAGCTCCTCGGCCGGCGCGTCCACTTCGACCGAGCGGCTCACCTGTCGGGGACCCGGGTCGACAACGTTGACGGTCATGGCGGTCTCCTTCCGGACGTCCGGTAGCGCCGGTTCGACGCTACGCTTCGCCGAGTTGAACGTTTACAACCTTGAGAACAACGACGCTGCGCATGGAGGGGTTCGGTGAGCCAGTCGATTGCTGGAAGGGTGGCGCTGATTACCGGCGCCGCGCGGGGGCAGGGCCGGTCGCATGCGGTGCGGCTCAGCGCCGAGGGCGCCGACATCATCGCGGTCGATATCGCGGGGCCCCTGCCGCCCAGCGTGCCCTACGATTCGGCGACGCCCGACGACCTCGCCGAGACGGCGCGGCTGGTCACCGCCAACGGGAGAAAGGTCGTCGCGTCGGCGGTGGACATCCGGGACCTCGATGCGCTGACGGCCGCCGTCGACGCCGCCGTCGGCGAGCTGGGCCGCCTCGACATCATCGTCGCCAACGCGGGCATCTGCAGCCCTGCGCCCTGGGATCAAATCACCGCGCAAGCGTTCCGCGACACCATCGACACGAACGTGGTCGGCACCTGGAACACCGTGATGGCCGGCGCTCATCACATCATCGACGGCGGCCGCGGCGGCTCCATCATCCTCATCGGGTCCGCCGCCGGCATCAACATGCAGTCGTTCATGATCCACTACACCGCCAGCAAACATGCCGTGGTCGGCATGGCCCGCGCGTTCGCCGCCGAACTCGGCCGGTACAACATCCGCGTCAACAGCCTGAACCCGGGCGCGGTCGCGACCCCCATGGGCACCGGCCGCATGCGCGACGCGCTCCGATCGGCCGCCGACTCCTACCCGCACCTGAGGGGCCTGCACAAACCGCTCTTGCCCGACGGCAGCGCCCAGCCGGAAGACATCTCCGATGCGGTCGCCTGGCTGGCGTCGGACCAATCCAGGCTGGTGACCGCCAGCCAGGTTTCGGTGGACTGCGGCGTCGGCTACGTCTGATCGCCGGCCTCGAGCCGCCTTCGCTCGCCGACCGGGCAGAATGGTGCTGCCTGCGTTCAGCCCGCCGATCCGGGAATACCCAAGGGACGGAAACGTTGGGTATTGGCGTACCCCCAGGGGGTATCAGCGGAGAGGAGCGGCATGGCGACCAGCGAGTACCGGGTGACCGGGATGACCTGCGGGCACTGCGAGGCCGCCGTCCGAGCCGAGGTCGGCCAGATCCCGGGCGTCGATGGCGTGGACGTCGACGCCCGCACGGGCAGGCTCGTGGTGGCCAGTTCCGTTCCCATCGACGCGGAGGCGGTGCTCGGCGCCGTCGACGAAGCCGGTTACGAAGCGGTCCTGGTCGCGTGAGGGCCGGACCACCGACCGCAGGGACCAGCGTCGAGCTGGAAATCGCGGGGATGACGTGCGCGTCGTGCGCCCTGCGCATCGAGAAGAAGCTGAACAAGCTCGACGGCGTCGACGCGCAGGTGAACTACGCGACCGAGACGGCCGCCGTCACCGTCCCGGCCGGATATGACCCGCGGGCGCTGATCGCCGAGGTCGAGAAGGCCGGCTACACCGCCGCGCTGCCGCGACGGGAACCGCCGCCCGAGACGGCTGAGGCCGCCGACCTGGCGACCCTGCGCGCCCGGCTCGTCGCCGCGATCGTGCTCGCCGTTCCGGTGATCGCCATGGCGATGGTCCCCGCGCTGCAATTCCGCCACTGGCAGTGGGCGTCGCTGGTCCTGGCCACACCGGTGATCGTGTGGGCCGGCCGCCCGTTCCACGCCGCGGCGTGGGCAAACCTCAAACACGGTGCCGCCACCATGGACACGCTGGTCTCGGTGGGGACGCTGTCGGCCTACCTCTGGTCGCTGTACGCCCTGCTTTTCGGGACGGCCGGCCGGGCGGGCCTGCGCCACGGCTTCGAGCTGACCGCCACGCGCGGAGGCGGGGCGGGCCACCTCTATTTCGAGGTGGCCGCGGGCGTGACGATGTTCGTCCTGGCCGGCCGCTACTTCGAGAAGCGCTCGAAGCGGCGCGCCGGCGCCGCGTTGCGTGCGCTGCTTCAACTCGGCGCCAAGGACGTCGCGGTGCTGCGGGACGGCACCGAGACGCGCGTCCCCGTCGACCGGCTCGGGATCGGCGACGAGTTCGTGGTGCGCCCTGGGGAAAAGATCGCCACCGACGGGACCGTGGTCTCGGGATCCTCGGCGGTGGACGCCTCGATGCTGACCGGTGAGTCGGTGCCCGTCGAGGTCGGTGCCGGCGATCCCGTCACCGGCGCAACCGTGAACGCCGGCGGCCGACTGGTCGTGCGCGCCACCCGCGTCGGCGATGACACCCAGCTGGCGCAGATGGCCAGGCTCGTCGAGGCGGCGCAGTCGGGCCGGGCACAGGTGCAACGGCTCGCCGACCGCATCGCCGGGGTATTCGTGCCCGTCGTCATCGTGCTGGCCGCGGCCACCCTCGCGATATGGCTCGCGACCGGCGCTTCCCTCGCCGCCGCGCTGACGGCCGCGGTAGCGGTGCTGATCATCGCGTGCCCGTGCGCGCTCGGACTGGCGACGCCGACCGCCTTGTTGGTCGGCAGCGGTCGCGCGGCCCAGCTCGGGGTCCTCATCAAGGGACCCGAGGTGCTGGAGTCGACGCGCCAGGTCGACACCGTCGTCCTCGACAAAACCGGCACCGTCACCACCGGCAAGATGGCCCTCGTCGACGTGATCGCCGGCCCGCACACCGACCGCGAAACGCTGCTGCGCTATGCCGGGGCCGTGGAGGACGCCTCCGAGCATCCCGTCGCACAGGCGATCGCGCGGGCCGCCAAGGCGGAACTCGGCAACCTGCCCGCCGCCCGGGATTTCGCAAACGTCGGAGGCCAGGGCGTGCACGCGGTGGTCGACGGGCGCTTGGTCGCCGTCGGGCGGGAGAGCCTGCTGGCCGATCGGGGCCAGCACCTCGACGCTGAATTGTCGGCGGCCAAAACCCGCGCCGAGCGCGACGGCAAGACCGCCGTCGCGGTCGGGTGGGACGGTCGCGCGCGGGGGATTCTGGTGGTGGCCGACACCGTCAAGCCCACCAGCGCCCAGGCGATCCGGCAGCTTCGACGCCTGGGACTGACGCCGGTGCTGCTGACCGGTGACAACGAGACCGTCGCCCGGCGCATCGCCGACGAGGTCGGCATCGCGCAGGTCGTCGCCGAGGTGCTGCCGGCCGACAAGGTCGCCGCCGTCCAGCGTTTGCAAGCCGAAGGCCGGGTCGTCGCGATGGTCGGCGACGGCGTCAACGACGCCGCGGCCCTGGCGGCGGCCGATCTGGGGCTCGCGATGGGGACGGGCACCGACGTGGCGATCGAAGCCGCCGACCTGACCCTGATGCGCGGCGACCTGCGCGCCGCCGTCGACGCCATCCGCCTCTCCCGGCGGACGCTGCGCACGATCAAGACGAACCTGTTCTGGGCCTTCGGCTACAACATCGCCGCCATCCCGTTGGCCGCCCTCGGCCTGCTCAACCCGATGCTGGCGGGCGCCGCGATGGCGCTTTCCAGCGTGTTCGTCGTCGGCAACAGCCTGCGGCTGCGGTCCTTCGCGAGCACCATGCGTGACGAACCTGTGGGATAGTTGATCGGGCCCGCCGCGTACGGAAAGCCACGGCCGGCGGGCGATTCGCAGAACGATCGGATTGAGCGAAGGTCACGACCGTTGCCCCACTTCGTCGAACAGTGGTCCCTGCTGCACGGCTGGCTGCCGGTGGCGGTGCAAGCGCTGGCGCTGCTTGCGATCCTGGGTGCGATCGGGTGGCGCAGGCGGCGGTGGCGCGGCTGGCCGCTCCTGGTGGCGCTGGGAACCGCGGCTGCGGTCACGGCCCTGTCGTACTGGTACATCACGTCGATCGGCGTGGCCGGGGAACCGGCCCCGGTGGCGCTGTGGCTGTGGATAGCGCTGAGCGGGCTCGCGGCGGCGGTGCTCCTGCTGGGCTGGCCGGGTGGCCGCTGGTGGCGGCGCGCGCTGGCGGTGGTTTCGGTTCCGCTGTGCGCGCTGTGCGCGGCCCTGGCCCTGAACGGATGGGTCGGCTATTTCCCGACCGTGGCGGCCGCGTGGGATCAGCTGACGTCGAAGCCCCTGCCCGATCAGATCGATCGGCTGCGGGTCACCGCGATGCAGCTCGAGGGGACCAAGCCGGCCAAGGGCGTCGTGGTGCCCGTGACGATCAGCGCCGACGCCTCGCACTTCCCGCATCGTCAGGAGCTGGTGTATCTGCCCCCGGCGTGGTTCAACAGCAACCCGCCGCCGCGGCTGCCGACGGTCATGATGATCAGCTCCGCGTTCAACACCCCCGCCGACTGGCTGCGCCCCGGGGGCGCGTTCACCGCGATCGACGACTTCGCGGCCGCCCATCACGGCTTTGCCCCGGTGCTGGTGTTCGTCGATCCCACCGGTTCGTTCGACAACGACACCGAGTGCGTCAACGGCAGCCGCGGTAACGCCGCCGATCACCTGACAAAGGATGTCGTGCCATTCGTGGTGTCGAACTTCGGCGTCAGCGCCGACCGGGCCAACTGGGGCGTCGCCGGCTGGTCGATGGGCGGCACCTGCGCCGTCGACCTGGCCGTCATGCATCCGGAGCTGTTCAGCGCCTTCGTCGACATCGCCGGCGACCGCGGCCCCAGCATCGGCACGAAGGACCAAACCGTCGCCCGGCTGTTCGGCGGCAACAGCGACGCCTGGGCGGCTTTCGACCCGGCCACCGTCATCGCCCGCCACGGTCGCTACACCGGGCTGTCGGGGTGGTTCGACGTGCCCGCGGCTTCCGGCCAGCGCACCGTCGCCCAGGAAGCCGGCCCCGACCTCGCCGTTCCCAGCGCCGACCCGGTCGCCAATCCGGAGGGCCAGGACGCCGCGGCCAACTCGCTGTGCACCCTCGCGACGGCCAATGGCATCGACTGCGCGGTGGTCACCCAACCCGGCAGGCACGACTGGCCCTTCGCGGCGCAGGCGTTCGCCGCGTCGCTGCCCTGGCTGGCGGGGACGCTGGGCACCCCGGGCGTCGAGCAAGTCCCGTTGCCGCAGCGCGGCGGCGGGGCTCCGCATTGATCACAGCTACGCAAGACCGTTACCTTTTCGAGGCTGAATTCACAGCTGACCCTCCTGTAACGAACCCGGCGTCTTCGAAGCGGCACTGGTACCGTTCGCTGCTGTGGCGGCGGAGTTTGGCAGCGAGGGCGTCCGGGGTACCGGGTCGCGTGTGCCGACATCGCACCGCAAAAGACCTGCCAGGAACCGCGCCTTCGCCATCACCGCCTTCCGCGGGACGTCGGATCGTGGCCTCGGCGCGCCGGAGCTGAACCGGCGCCGTTTCCTCGGGGCGCTGGCCGCGGCCACCGTCGCCGGCGTGGGGGCGGCTCGTCTGGTGGTCGACCCGCAACCGCGGACCTTCGCCCAGGCGCCCCCGGCGAACATGGCAGCAACCTCGGGTCCGACCGCGCCGGCGGCGCTGCTACCGCCACCTCCGCTGAGCGCACGCATTCCGCTGCCCGGTGGCGGCGCGCTGACCAAGATTCCCGGCGACGGCGACTTGCTGGCGCTGACCGTCGACGACGGCGTCAACAGCGAGGTGGTGCGCGCCTACACGCAGTTCGCCAAGGACACCGGTGTGCGGCTGACGTTCTTCGTCAACGGGGTCTACAAATCCTGGACCGAGAACCTGCAGATGCTCCGACCGCTGGTCGATTCCGGGCAGATCCAGCTCGGCAACCACACCTGGTCGCACCCCGACTTGACCACCCTGCCCAAAGACCAGATCGCCCAGCAGATCACCCGCAACGACGAATTCCTGAAAAAGACGTACGGCATCGGCGCGAAGCCGTACTGGCGGCCGCCGTACGCGAAGCGCAACGCCGCCGTCGACGCGGTGGCCGCCGACCTCGGCTACACCGTCCCGACCCTATGGTCGGGTTCGCTGTCGGACTCCACGCTGATCACCGAGGACTACATCGTGAAGATGGCCGATCAGTACTTCACCCCGCAGTCCATCGTGATCGGCCACCTCAACCACCTGCCGGTCACCCACGTCTACCCGGAACTCGTTGAGATCATCCGCGACCGCAACCTGCGCACCGCCACCCTGAACGACATCTTCCTCAAAACGCCGTAGCGCTCCGTGCCAGGCGCTCGCCGAGGGTGGCGTGGAAATGTCCGATCGCGCTCTCGTGCCGGCCGAACTCCACGAATTCGTTTGCACCCGAATGTAGTCCGCGTTGCACGCCCGCCGACATCTCGTTGTCCTCGGCGAGGCCCCGCTCGATGAAGCTGCCGGCGCCCACCAATCGCATGGACGGGTCGTGGGGCGCGCGCTCGGCTACTTCGGGTTTCACCATCGAATAGGTGCTCACCGTGGTGTGCTCGACGTCCACCGGGTCGATCACGACCACGGAAACCACGTCGGGGAATGTCGCCACCATGACGTTGGGGAACAAGTGATAGACGTAGGTGATCCGCGCGTCGACGTTCCAGGTCGACTCCGGGCGGTCCCGAAGCCGCTCAATATTGCGGTACGGGAACGTGAGTCGGCTGTTCGGGCCGAACGTCTCCACGACATTGAGGTCGTCGTATTGCACCGGGTAGAAGGTGTCTCGGTGCGTCGAGCGGAGGTGATAGCCCTCCAGGAATTGTTCGACGAGCACCTTCCAGTTCATGGCCCGCACAGTCGAATCCGTATTCACGAGGCGCTGCGCCGGCAGCAATTTATCGCGCCATGGGCTCCCGTCGGTCAGCGCGGCCATCGAATCGTCGTCGAGGCCCGGCGCGTCGAGCGCGCCGATGACGATGAGCCCGTCCACCTCGTGGCTTTCGACCTCGACCAAACCGCGGGTCGACGCGTCCAGGCCCGGGAACGCGTCGGCGTGGGGCACATGGGAGAGCGAACCGTCCAGGCGGTACGTCCAGCCGTGGTAGCGGCACACCAAAGCGTGCGCGCAGCCGGGTTTTTCGACCAGGGCGAAACCGCGATGCCGGCAGGCGTTGCGGAACACCCGCGCCCGCCGATCGTGTCCGCGCACCGCGAAGAGCGGCACGCCGAACGCGACCCGCTCGACGTGGTCCCCCGGGGCGGGGATCGCGGCCGAGGGGACGAAGACGCTCGGCATCGCCCGAAGCAGCCGGAGTTCATCGGCGAATCGGCCTGCGCTCACATAGTTTTCGACCGGCTCGCGCCAGGGCGCACCCTCGTCGGTGGTACCGGCGTCGATGTGGGCGAGGACGCGCCGCACGATCTGCACATCGTCGGCGAGCACCGACTTCGTCGGCAGGCTCATGCGAGCCAGTATCACACTGTGCTTGTCACGTGTCAATGATTTGGTGATATCGTTGCGTTCCGTGCGTACCCTGCCCCGGTCGCGAGTGAGCGACCTGATCGACGGCCGGTCCCTCAGCGCGCGCTCGGTGCTGGCGTCGGCCTTGCTCGGATCCGACCGGGGCCGCCTGACGGTGGCCGAACTGGTCGCGGTGGCCTCGCTGTTCGGCATCAGCGCCGGCGCGGCCCGCACGTGCCTGTGGCGGATGGTGTCCAACGGCGAACTGGTCGCCGACGGCGGCAGTTACGCGCTCGCGGGGCGATTGTCGGAGCGCCGAGAGCGCGTCGACGAGGCGTCCCGGATCGACGACGTCGCCGCGCGCCGCTGGGACGGCACCTGGGAACTGGCGATCGTCGCGCTGGAGCGCCGATCGGCGGCCGATCGCCTCGAGTTGAGGAAGGCCGCTACGGCGCTACACCTGGCCGAGCTTCGCGAAGGCGTGTGGATCAGACCGGACAACCTTGACCCGCAACGGTTTCCGACGCTCCGGGCCGTTGTCGACCGACAGTGCACGCACTTTCACGGCGCCGCCACGGACATCGGCGCCGACAAAGTGCGATCGCTGTTCTCCCTGGACGAGTGGGCGCGGGACGCCGCGCTGCTCGCCGACGCCATGGACTCCGCGCTCGACACCGCCAAGCGCGACGATTCGACCGAAAGCTTCACCTACGAGTTCGCGCTCTCGATCGCGGTGGTCCGGCATCTGCAGCTCGACCCGCTGCTGCCCGCCGAGCTCACCGGCGATGACTGGCCGGCGCAGCGGCTGCGCGGCACTTATCACCGGTTCGATCGGGCCTTCAAACATCGCATGAACGGCGCGTTCCGGCGGCCGTAGCGTCGCTCGCCTTACAGCGAATCGACGACCTCTTTGGCCTCCCGCAGCCCGGCGCCGGTCAGCTCGCGGAACAGCTTGATCGCGGCGATGGCGTTGCCGGAGCGGGCCAGCGCGACGACTTCCGACGGCACTCCGCCCTCGAGCACGCCCGACGCCGTCGCGCCGACGTCGCTGCCGAACGTCGGGCACGGCACCCCGAGCCGCTCGGAGAGCAGGCGCACCTGGTGTTCGAGCAGTGCGATCCGCCGGTACAGGTGGGCATCTTCTATCACGCAACGATTATGCGCGACGGCGGGCTGTCGGACCGCCTATGCGGCGTCCGGCGATCCGGCCGGCACGATGTTCTGGTTGATGTGGAACACGTTGCCCGGGTCGTATTGCGCCTTGATCTCGCTGAGCCGCTGGTAATTCGGGCCGTACGTCGCCCGGACCCGGTCTTGCCCTTCGTCCATCATGAAGTTGACGTAGGCGCCGCCGGCCGAGTGCGGGTGGATGGCGTTCCAGTAGTCGGCCGTCCACCGCTTCAACACCGTCGCGTTGGCCGGGTCGGGATCGACCCCCGCGATGACCTGTGAGTAGGTCACGTCGCGGTAGGCCCACGCGGTGTCGGTCTGGCCGACCCGGTGGACTGCGCCGTCGATCGGGTAGAGGTGCATCGTGGAGTGCATCGTGGGCAGTTCCGCGGTGAAGCGGGCGTGGGCTTCCACCGCGGCGTCGGGCACCGAGCGGATGAAGTCGCCGCGCCAATACCATTGCAGGCCTTTGGGATACAGCGCATCAAAGGTGGACTGCAGCGCCGGGTACGGGGCCGCGACCAGGCCCTCGAAGGCCGGCTGCATCTGCCGGATCGGCGCGAAGACTTCGTCGGCCCGGGCGGGATCGCCGCTGTAGCACCAGACCACCGCGCAGGCCTTCTGGAGGTGGAACGCCTCGGGGAACGGCGGCGCCGGCGGGACGGTCATGGCCGCGAAGAAACCGTAGAGGTCCTCGTCCTGGGCGGGCAGGAAGTCGCGGTACCACCGCAGGATGTCGGCGGTGGCCGACGCCGGCCAGGCCGTCGGGCCGCAGACGACGGTGTGCACCGGATGCAGCCGGAACGTGAACGAGGTGACCACGCCGAAGTTTCCGCCGCCCCCGCGCAACGCCCAGAACAGGTCGGGGTGCTCCGATTCGGACGCGGTCACCACGCGGCCGTCGGCGAGGACGACCTCGGCCTGCAGCAGGTTGTCGATGGTCAGCCCGTACTTGCGGGTCAGGTAGCCGTGGCCGCCGCCCAGGGTCAGGCCGCCGACGCCGGTGCTCGAGATGATGCCGGACGGGGTGGCCAGGCCGTGCGCGTGGGTCGCGCCGTCCACGTGTGCCCATGTGGCCCCGCCCTGCACGCGGACGATGCGCCGGTCGGCGTCGACCTCGACGCGGTGCATCGGCGCGAGATCGATGACGAGGCCGCCGTCGACGCAACCGAAACCGGGACCGTTGTGACCGCCGCCGCGGACGGCGACCTCGAGGCGCGACGCGCGGGCGAACTCGAGGGCGCCCGCGACATCGGCGGCGCACGCGCACCGCACGATCACCGCCGGGCGCTTGTCGATCATGGCGTTGTGCAGCGCCCGGGCCTCGTCGTAGCCGGGGTCATCGGGGAGGATGACCTCCGCCCCGAATCGGCCGCGCAGTTCGTCGGTTGCGGTGGTCGTGCTCATGGCCGCATCTCCTTGTTTGCTCGCGGGTCCTGATGAAGCGACGCTACGAGAGGAGCGGGCCGCGCGTCATGACCACAACGGAGCATTTCCGAGGCACTCCACGATAGTCACATCTGACTATCGACCGACCGACATCGGCGCGGTTACTTTGTTTGCATGGCGCAGTGGGTGCCGCCACCGCTTCCGGCAGAACTGGTGGCACGCCGTCGCGGCCCGCTGGTGGGTCGCGACGCGGAACTCGCGGCCTTCGAACGGGCCTGGGAGCGCGTCGAGGGCGGCGATCGCCAGGCGGTGTTCATCGGCGGTGAACCCGGGGCCGGCAAGACGCGCCTGGCCGCCGAGGTGGCCGGAACGCTGGCCGGTCACGACGTCGCGGTGTTGGTCGGCCGCTCGACGGCCGACGAGGACGTCCCGTACGCACCGTTCGCCGAGGCGCTCGACCGGCTGCTGTCGGCCGTCCCACCCGGTTCGCTGGCGGACCTGCTCGGCGACGCGGGCCCGCAGTTGCGGCGAATGTCGGCCCAGGTGGACCGGCACCTGCCCGAGGCCGGGCCGGCGATGGAGGTCGGCTCACCCCGGCAGGCGCTCTTCGACGCGATGACCGGCTTCCTGCGCCGCCTGGCCGTCGACCGCCCGGTCGCGCTGATCCTCGACGACCTGCACTGGGCTCAGCTGCCGACCCTCGCGATGCTCGAACGCGTGCTGATCGGCTGCGCCGACGTCCGGTTGCTGGTCGTGTCCACGTTCCGCACCACCGAACCCGACCGCTCCGACGAGTTGACGACCCGGCTGGCCGAACTGCACCGCTTCGACGGCGTCCGGCGCCTGGACCTCGCCGGGCTGGACACCGAGGCGATCGCCGAATTCGTCAGCCGAACCCAGCAACTGGCCCCCTCGTCGGCGCGCACGGCCGCCGCCCTGCTGCGCGACAAGACCGGCGGCAACCCGTTCTTCCTGACCGAACTGGTCAACGATTTGGAGGGCCGGGGCGGGCTGGCCACGCTGAGCGCCCAGCACACCGTGCCGGCGTCGATCGGCGACGCGATCGCCCGCCGCCTGAGCGGACTCGGCGCGGGCGTCCGCGGGGTGATCGAGCAGGCGGCCGTGCTGGGCGAGACGTTCGATCTGCCCGCGCTCATCGCCGCCAGCGATGCCGACCTGTCGGCCACGCTGGCCGCGGTCGATTCGGCGGAGGGCGTCGGCCTGATCCGGCCGGTTCGCGACTCCGACGGCGAATTCTCGTTCGTGCACGCGCTCACCCGCGAATCGGTGGTCGGCGGGATGGCGGCGTCGCGGCTGCGGATCATGCACGCGCGCGCCGCCGAGGCGCTCGAGGGCCGCGGGGATCCCTCGGTCGTTCCCCGCCTGGCGAACCACTACCTGCGGGCGCACGTGCTGGGCTATCACGAGCAGGCGCTGCGCTACGCGTACCAGGCGGCCCGGATGGCCGAGCAGAGCCTGGCCTATGAGGATGCGGCCAGATGGTTCGAGCGGGCGGCGTCGCTGCCCGAGCTGAACCGCGCGGATCGGGCGCGGCTGGACCTCGACGCGGCCGCAAATCATGTGCGGGCCGGGGACTTCGCCCGCTCGCGGGCGATCTACGAACGGCTCAGCGCGATGGACGACCCGCTGATCCGCCTGGGGGCGGCCGTCGGCTACGAGGAAGCGAATTGGCGCCGCGGGCAGTCCGATTCGACGGCGGCCGACCTGCTGGCGGCGGCGCTGGAATCCTGCGGCTTGACCACCGACGACCTGCGCTACATCCAGGCGCTCGGCAGCTTCGGCAGAGCGCTGGCATTCGCGGGCGAGGCGGCACGTGCGCGCGAGGTCGGCAGCAACGCCATCGACCGCGCGCGGGCCGCCGGGGATCCGGCGGTGTTGATGCACACCCTGAAGGCCAGCCTGTGGCACGGCCTCACCCCGGAACTCTGCGACATCCAGGCGGAGCGTTCGGCCGAGGTGTCCCGGATGGCGTTGGAGCGCCGCAACTACGAGGTGCTGGGGGCGTCCTCACACTTTCGCGCCATGGTCAGCTATCTGGCCGGCAGCCCCGACGACTTGGCCGCGTCGACCGCCGACATGCGGCGAGCGGGCGAAGCCATCGGGCAACCGGTCTTCGGCTTCGTCGGCGCGTGTGTCGAGCAGGCACTCGCCTATCTGCGCGGCGACTTCACCGGGGCCGAACGGTGGGCCGACATCGCCTTGCGCACCGGTGATCTGTTCGACGCGGACGACACCAAGGGCTCCCACGGGGTCCAGATGTTCATGATCCAACGCGAAACCGGCGACCTGAAGAAGTTCGCCGAGTTCATCGATGGCAGCGAGACTTTTGCCGGGCGCTGGGTGCCCGGCCTGCTCGCGCTGTACACCGAGCTCGGCTGCGAAGCGGGCATGACCCGCGCCCTCAATCATCTGATGAACCGCAAACTCGGCGACCGCACCAACGAGGCGCAGTGGCCGATGGAGCTGGTGTTCATGGTCGAGGCGGCGTTGGAGCTGGGTAACCGCGAAGCGCTGCACGCGCTGCGCCCCTACGTGTCCCGCTATGCCGGCAAGAATCTGGTCGCCGGCCAGTTCGTCGCCCTGTTCGGCAGCGCCGACCGCTACCTCGCCCGGATCGCGGCCCTCGACGGCGACGACGCCGCGGCCGAGCGGCATTTCGGCGCGGCCCTCGAGATGGACCGCCGGATGGGCTCGGTGGTTCACATCAGCGAGACGCTGGCCCGCACAGCGCTGTTCGCGGCGGCGCGCGGGCACACCGAGGAGGCCCGCCGCCTGGCCGACGAGGCGCGCGTGCTGGCCGCCCAGATCGGCCAGCGCCGGGTTGTCGAGTTGGTGGATTCGCTGCTGACCGTGGGGCCGGACGGCCTGACCGATCGGGAGGTCGAAGTGCTGCGGCTGCTCGCCGAGGGGTTGAGCAATCGGGCGATCGGCGAGCGCCTCTACATCAGCACCAACACGGCCGCCAACCACGTGCGCAACATCCTGATCAAAACCGGCGCCGCGAACCGCACTCAGGCGGCGATGTATGCCGCCGACCACGAGCTGCTCGGGTGAGCGGCCTCAGATATCGGAGACCGCCCCGTCGGGCATCACGCGATCACGCACCTCGACGATGACGTCGGCGGGGAGGCCGGCCCGCGCGGCCGCGGTTCGGATGGCCTCGGGCGACGGCGCCTCGTACAGGCAGTACGTCTTTCGCTTGTCCGCCGAGAGGAACGAGTACATCCAGCGAACGCCCTCATGGTCGTTGATCCGGTTGATGCCGTCGGCGATCTCGAAGCTGGGTTCCATTTCCTCGGCAAAGTTGCGCTCGACCATGAAGATGGGCACGACGGACTCCTGTCATTGTCTTGGGTCGAACCTACGCCCCGCGTGAGGCTCAGCACCAGCAAATTTCTCGCCGGCGTCAGTCGCCCGGTGTGTCCGCCTCGCTGGACAACAACAGCTGCAGGGTCTCCCGCAATTCGCCCAACCGCTGGGGGCCGAGCACCTCCGCCCAGCGCTTCTCCAAAGCGACTGCATTGGAACGCATCACACGCAGCGCCTGGCGGCCGCGCGGCGTCAGCTCGATGATCCGGGCACGGGCGTCGCCGGGATCGGCCACCCGCGTGACATAGCCGTGCCGCTCCAGGCTGGCTATCCCCTGGGCCACCGCCTGGCGACTCACCCTGAGCCGGTCGGCCAGGTCGGAGGCGTGCAGGCCGCCGGCCGCCAGCGGCACCAGCGCAACGGCTTGAGCCGGTCGGATTCCCTCGAGCTCGGCCGCGGCGAAGGCCGCTCTCAACCGCGGCGCCCCGGAGGCGGCCACCAAATTCACCAGCGCCGGGACGGTGGGCTTCCACTCGGCATCGGCAACACGTCGCATGCAGATGAGTGTGCCACTGCGGGCCAGTTTGACAAGTTACTTGTCAAATATCCGCATCGATGCCACGATGGCCTCATGCGATCGCGATGCGCTCGAACGTTCGGCGTGTGTCTCGTGTCCGTGCTGGCCATCGCGCTCGCCGGCTGCGTCGGCGGCCGGCACGCAATGGGATCACCTGGCTCGCAGTCGATTCCGGTCGGGCAGTCGACCCAGACCATCGACTGGGGCGGGGTGGCCAGGACGTTCCACCTGTACCGCCCGCAGGGATTGCCCGACGCGGCGCCGCTGGTGGTGATGCTGCACGGCGGCTTCGGCAACGGCGCGCAGGCCGAGCGTTCCTACAACTGGGACGCCGAGGCGGACAACGGGCACTTCCTGGTCGCGTACCCCGACGGCCTCAATCGCGCCTGGAACGCCGGAACCTGTTGCGGGCAGCCGCAGCGCGACAACGTCGACGACGTCGGCTTCATCACCGCGATGGTGGGGGCCATCGAGCAGGAGATACCGATCGATCGCGCGCGCGTCTATGCCACCGGCATGTCGAACGGGGCCATGATGGCCCTCCGGCTGGGGTGCCAGACCGATACCTTCGCCGGGATCGCCCCCGTGGCGGGAACCCTGCTGACCGACTGCTCGAAGGCCCGGCCGACATCGGTGCTGCAGATTCACGGCACCGCCGACGACCGGGTCCCCTACAACGGCGGGCCCGGAAAGGCCTTCGCCATCAACGGGAATCCGCGCGTCGACGGTCCCGCGGTGGAGTCGGTCAACGCCACCTGGCGCTCCATCGACGCCTGCGGACCACCGACTTCGATCAGCACCGGCGGCGTGACGACCCAGACGGCCGGGTGCCCCGACGGACGCACGGTGGAGCTGATCTCGGTGGCGGGGGCCGGCCATCAGTGGCCCGGCGGCCAACCCAGTCCGCTCGCCGAGCTCGCGGGGGTCCCCGAGCCGTCCACGGCGCTCAACGCCACCGACACCATCTGGCAATTCTTCAGCCACTAGGTTTTCTGCCTCGAACGTCGAGTTGTTTGCGCGATCGTCGCGTTTTTCCCGCAACAACCCGACGTTCGGCGGGTTTACTTGTCCGGTGGAGCGCTTGCTGGAGCGCGAGGCCGTCCTCGCGAAACTGGCCGAGCTGACGCGCGCCGCGCGCCGGGGCAGGGGTCAGGCGGTGTTGCTCCGCGGGGAAGCCGGCGTGGGCAAGACCGCGGCGCTCGCCCGGTTCACCGCGGGCCTCGACGCCGAGTTGCGGGTGCTGCGCGGCTGGTGCGACCCGCTGGCGGCGCCGCGACCGTTGGGCCCGCTACTGGACGCGCTGACGGGGGTGGGCGCACCGGCCGCCCGGGCGCTGGACGAGGCGATCGAATCGGGCGATACGGGTGCGCTGTACCGGCGGCTGCTGACGGTGCTGCGCGACGGAAACCGGTGGGTCTGGGTGATCGAGGACGCCCATTGGGCCGACGGCGCGACCCTCGATCTGCTGCGTTTCCTGGCCCGGCGTATCGAGTCCCTGCCGCTGTTGCTCCTGGTCTCCTACCGCGACGACCAGCTCGACCGACAGCACCCGCTTTCGGTCGCGCTGGGGGATATCGCGACCTGTGCCGCGGTCAGCCGCGTCGCGTTGGAACCCCTCAGCCGGGACGCGGTGGCCGTCCTGGCCGCCGGCAGCGGCGTCAATGCGGACCAGTTGTATCAACTCACCGGTGGCAACCCGTTTTACGCCACGGAGGTCCTGGCGGCCGGCCCCCAAGCGCTGCAACGCAATGCGTTGCCGCGCAGCGTGACCGAGGCCGTCTGGGGGCGCCTGGGTCGGCTGTCGACGGCCGCTCGCGAGACCGCGCACGCCGTGGCGGTCTGTGGTCCGCGGGTACACGCGGAGCTGCTGCACAAGGTTTGTCCGGCCGCCGGCGCGGGGCTGGCCGAGTGCCTCGACGCGGGCGTGTTGCTCACCGCGTGGGAGGCGATCGGGTTTCGCCACGAACTCGCCCGGCTCGCGACGCTCGAGCAAGTCCCGGACCACGAGCGGACGGCCGTGCACACCCGTGCGCTGGCCGCTCTGGCCGAGCCGCCGATCGACCCGAACACGTTCGCGGCCTTGGCATTTCATGCCGATCAGGTCGGCGACACCGACGGCGTGATCCGCTACGGGGTGGCCGGTGCGCAGCGTGCGGCGGCGCTGGGCGCCCATCGGCAGGCGGCCGACCTGTATGAGCTGGCGCTGCACCGCGCCGACAGCGAACCCGCCGAGCAGCGGGTGCAATGGCTCGAGCAGCACGCGGTGGCCTGCTACCTCTGCGGGCGCGGCGAGGCCGCGGTTTCGTCGTGGCGCCAGGCGATTTCGCTGCGCCACGCGATGGGCGACCGGTTGGGCGAGGGCGACGACCTGCGCTGGCTGTCGCACGGGCTATGGGGGCTGGGCCGGGTGGGAGAATCCGCCGAGGCCGCGCGCGCCTCCCTGCACCTGGTGCAGGATGCCGACGCATGTCCGCAGCTGGCCTGGTCGTTGGTGAACATGGCCGAGCAGGGCCTCTGGAACTTCGACCCGGCCTGTGCCGACTACGCGGCGAGGGCGATCGCGGTCGGCACCGAGCTTGGCGACAACGCGGTGGTCGTCCGCGCCCGCGGCTACCTGGGTTTGGCGAACGTGGTCCGCACGGACACGGGATGGCATGAACTGGAAGCGGTTTGGCGCGATGCGATGGCGGCCGATGCCCGCGGCGAGACCGCCGCGTTCTTCGGGGCGGTGAACGGCTACATCGCGGCGATGCACTACGACCCCGATCGGGCGGATCGCTACATCGACAGCGCCGTCACGTACTGCCGCGACCGGGGGATCTACCTTTTCGAGGGCATCGCCGCGAGCGCCGAGGCTCAGGCCTCGCTGCATCGCGGCCACTGGAGTCAAGCTGGCGCAATCGCCGAGGACATGCTCAGTCGCCCAGGGCTGACGAAGGTAACTCTGATTGCGGCGCGGCTGGTCCTGGCCCTCATCAACGCCCGTCGCGGCCACCAACCCGTCGCCTCGCTGCTCGATGACATCGAAGCCAGCTCGGAGCTGAACCAGCAGCGGTTCTTTCCGGTCTGGGCCGCGCGCGCCGAGGCCGCCTGGCTGGCCGGCGACGACGACTCCGCCCGGAGCTTGGCGCAGAGCGCGCTGATCAAGATGGGCGACTGGAATCCCTGGCTGATCTGGCAGCTCCGCCGGTGGGCCCGACTTCCCGATGGCCCGCCAGAGCCCATCTCCGTCGGCGGACCGAGCACTCCCTTCGAGCTGGAGGTCGGCGGTGACTGGCGGGCCGCGGCGGAGGCGTGGCATCGGCGCGGCTGTCCCTACGACGCCGCCATCGCCGAGCTCGGCGGCGACATCACCGCGGTCGAGTCGGCGCTGGCCACGTTTCGCCGGCTCGGCGCCCGAGCCGCGGCTCGCCGCGCTCAGCAGCGCCTGACGGCGCTGCGCGGTGACGCTCGTCGCGGCAGGGGCGCGGGCACGGTTGCCGATCCGGATGGGCTGACCCAGCGGCAACGCGAGGTACTGACGTTGATCGCCGCCGGGTACAGCGACGCCGAGGTGGCCACCAAACTGTCCATCAGCCCCAAGACCGTCGGCCACCACGTCGCCGCGATCCTGGCCAAGCTTGGTGCCGACAACCGCACCCAGGCCGCGGCCCGCGCCCGACCCGGCGCGCCGCTGGACCCGCAAATATAGGGAAAATTCCCGATCCACGAGGCCGGCTCGGCGGCGGGCTTGCTCAACATCGGCACCGGAATCGCCGGCCTGTTCAACCTCGCCCGCTCGTAACGGATCGCACTGCGAGATCGCCAACCCTTATCCGCTCAGCATCGCGTCGATGAGCCGGTGCAGCACCTCCCCGGTCTCCCCGCGGGCGCGCTTCGGATCGTCGGCGGTGGCGATGACCATGGCCGCCTCGTCGAGCGCGCCGATCAGGATGTGCGCCAACGGTCGCACCGGTTGTTCGGCCAGCTGGCCGGCCTTGACGGCTTCGGTGAGCAGTTGTTCCGTCATGCCGAGGCTGTAGCGCTGTGCCACGTCGCGAAAGGCTGGCCAGCCGAGCACGCTGGGCGCATCCAGCAGGATCAGCTGGCGGACCTCCGGGTCGCCGGAGACGTCGAGCCAGGCATCGACGGCGGCCCGGATCGCGCCGGCGGGCGTGGTCGCCCCCGACTCGGCGACCAGCACCGCCATCCGGGCCATCACGTCCTGCTCGACCACCTCGACCACCTCGGCGAACAGCGCTGCCTTGTCGGCGAATTGGTGATACATCGCGCCTCTGGTGACGCCCGCCGTGGTGGCGATCTCCGGCGTTCCGACGTCGGCGTACCCGCGCTGGCCCCACAGCTTGCGGGCAGCCGAGATCAGCGCGTCGCGGGTCGCCGCGGAGCGCTCCTCCTGGGTCCGTCTCTTGCTTTCCATACAGCCTGTTGGTAACTTACGAACAGACAGCCTGTTTGTAAGTGTATCTCGAAGGTGGGAGCTAGCTATGTCGACGATCGACATTAATGCCGGAACCATTCATTACGAAGCAACCGGACCCGAGGACGGCAGGCCCGTCGTCTTCGTGCACGGGTACATGATGGGCGGCCAACTCTGGCGCCAGGTCGGCGAGCGCCTCGCGCGGCTCGGCCTGCGCTGCATTGCCCCCACCTGGCCCCTCGGCGCGCACCCGCAGCCCCTGCGCCCCGGCGCCGACCGCACCATCAGCGGCGTGGCCGGCATCGTTGCCGACGTGCTCGCCGCGCTTGACCTCGAGGACGTGGTGCTGGTCGGCAACGACACCGGCGGGGTCGTCACGCAACTCGTCGCTGTGCATCGTCCCGAGCGGCTCGGCGCGCTGGTGCTGACGAGTTGCGATGCGTTCGAACACTTTCCGCCGCCGATCCTCAAGCCGGTGATCCTGGCCGCCAAGTCCAAGACGATGTTCAAGGCGGTGGCTCAGGCCATGCGCGCGCCGGCCGCGCGCAAGCGCGCCTTCGACGGCCTGGCGCACCGCAACATCGACGACCTCACGGAGGCCTGGGTGCGCCCGGGGCTGTCCGATCCGGCCATCGCCGAAGACCTGCGCCAGTTCACCCTGTCGCTGCGCACGGAGGTGACCACCGGCGTGGCCGCCCGGCTACCCGAGATCGACCTGCCCACCCTCGTCGCCTGGTCGGCCGACGACGTGTTCTTCGAGCTCGGTGACGGCGAACGCCTGGCCGCGACCATCCCCAACGCCCGCCTCGAGGTCATCGAGGGGGCACGCACGTTCTCGATGGTCGACCAGCCGCAACGGCTCGCCGATCTGCTGTCGTCGATCGCGGTGCGCACCTAGCTCGGGACCGCGCCTGGCGGGCGCTACGCTCGCGGCATGCAAAACGTGCTGCAGGGCAGGCGGATCCTGGTCACCGGCGGAGCGACCGGCATCGGCGCGGCCGCCGTCGGGGTCCTCACCGCCGCGGGGGCAGAGGTCGTCGGCACCTATCACCAGACCCCGCCGCCGGACGGGCTGGCGAACACCTGGCTGCAGTGCGACGCACGTGACGCCGAGGCCGTCTCCGCGATGGTGCGGCAGGCCGCGGACCACCTCGGCGGGCTCGACGTGCTGGTGAACGCCGCGGGGCTGTGGCAGTCCGGCATCCCCGGATACATTGGCGCCGACGAGATCTCGTTCCTGTTGGACACCAACGTCAAGGCCACCATCCTGACCAACCAGGCGGCGTACGCGGTGATGAAGAGTCAAGATCCCAAGGGCGGCAGGATCATCAACTTCGGATCGTCCGAGGCCGTACAGGGCAGCGCCATCTCGGCGGTCTACGCCGCGACCAAGGGCGCCGTGCAGGCCTGGACCCGATCGGCCGCCAAGGCCTGGGGCGCCGACAATGTCACCGTCAACGCGCTGGCGCCGGCGGTGCAGACACCCGGCTCCGACCGCTTCCGGGATTTCCTCGGTCCCGATGCGAGCGCCCTCATCGACCAGCAGATGCAGCTGATGATTCCGATCGGCGGGAAGCTCGGAGACCCCGCGCGAGACGTGGGGCCGATGCTCGTGTTTCTCGCCGGAACCGGTTCCGGCTTCATCACCGGGCAGCTCCTCGCGGTCGACGGCGGCCTGATGATGGTCGGCGGATAGGCAGAAATTCGCGCGCCCGGTTCCGTAGCAGCACCAGCGACCTATGCAGCTCAAACAGCACGAGACCATGATGGCCGTCAGAAGCGAACAGACGGGTTATCCACACCGTCTTCGACGGCGAACCCTCGGCGAAATGGGCATGAAAGGTTTCACAACACGCTGGCCGAGCCGCCCGCTATTATAAGACGGACCGTCTCGTCTCGTAAAGCACACATAGCGAAGGTGAATCCGACCAATGGCTGACGACACGATTCAGGCGCTACTGCGCAAGCGCCTGACCGATCCCGCCGTCGCCGTCAAACACGGCACCCTGCAATGGACTTGGCGTCAATACCTCGCGGCATCGACCGCGCGCGCCGCGGCCTTCATCGCCGCCGCCGACCCGCATCGGCCCCTGCACGTCGGCGCCCTGCTGGGCAACACGCCCGAGATGCTGGCCCAGATGGCGGCCGCCGGGCTGGGTGGCTACGTGCTCTGCGGGCTGAACGTCACGCGGCGCGGCGAGGCGTTGGCGGCCGACGTCCGGCGCGCCGACTGCCAATTCCTCGTGACCGACGCCGAACATCGGCCGCTGCTGGACGGATTGGACCTCGAGGGAACGCAGATCCTCGACACCTCGACGCCGCAATGGGCCGAGTTCATCGGCGGCGCGGGCGAACTGGTCCCCCACCGCGAGGTCACCGCGATGGACGCGTTCATGATGATTTTCACCTCGGGAACGAGCGGAAATCCGAAGGCGGTCCAGGTATCCCACCTCATGGCGACGTTCGCCGGTATCAACCTGGTCCAGCGCTTCGCGCTGTCGCAGCAGGACACCTGCTACGTGTCCATGCCGCTGTTTCACTCCAACGCCGTCGTGGCGGGATGGGCGCCCGCCGTGGTCTCCGGCGCCGCGATCGTGCCGGCGAAATTCTCGGCCAGCAACTTCCTCGACGACATCCGCCGCTACGGCGCCACCTACATGAACTACGTCGGCAAGCCGCTCGCCTACATCCTCGCCACCGCCGAGCGCGACGACGACGCCGACAACCCCCTGCGGGTGGCGTTCGGTAATGAGGCCAACGACAAGGACATTGAGGAGTTCGCGCGCCGATTCGGGGTTCAGGTCGAGGACGGGTTCGGCTCGACCGAGAACGCGGTCATCGTGATCCGCGAACCCGGCACGCCGAAGGGTTCGATCGGCCGCGGGGCCGACGGGGTCGCGGTCTACAACAGCGAAACCGTCACCGAATGCGCCGTCGCGCGCTTCGATGCCACCGGCGCGCTGGCCAATGCCGACGAAGCGGTCGGCGAGTTGGTCAACACCACCGGATCGGGTTTTTTCACCGGCTACTACAACGATCCGGAAGCCAACGCCGAACGGATGCGCCACGGCATGTACTGGTCGGGCGACCTCGCCTACCGGGACGCCGAGGGCTGGATCTACCTGGCCGGGCGCACCGCCGACTGGATGCGGGTCGACGGCGAGAACCTGGCGGCCGCGCCCATCGAGCGGGTCCTGTTGCGGCACAGCGCCATCAATCGCGTCGCGGTGTACGCCGTTCCCGACGAGCGGGTGGGCGACCAGGTGATGGCCGCGATCGTCCTCAACGACGGCGCCGAACTCCAGCCCGATGCGTTCGAAGCGTTCCTCGCCGCGCAGCCCGACCTGTCCCCCAAGGCCTGGCCGCGCTACGTCCGCATCGCCGCCGACCTGCCCAGCACCGCCACCCATAAGGTGCTCAAGCGCCAGCTGATCGCCCAGGGAACCGCCGTGGGCGAGGACGAAGCCCTGTGGGAACGCGAACCGCGCGGCACCGCGTACCGGCGCGCGGCGGCTAGCCCGGCTCCCGGCGCGCTCGGCGGCGGATCTGCCCCTTCGCCCGTCGCACCCGTTTGACCGGGTCTCTGCTTGTGCCCCCGGCGATCTCGTCGCGCAGCTGGGAGATGTTGGAGATCTCGGCGTAGAGTCCGCGGATGGCGTAGTCGAGGACCGCGAACGAGAAGCGTTGGTCCGGATCGTCGATGATGCCGAGTTCGCGGGAGCGCTGCCGCGACCACAGGGCCTCGTCCAGGCGAGCCCGCGTCGATTCGAGATGCCGGTCCAGGGTGTCGATCACGCGCTCCGGGTCCTCGCCGCGGGCGAGCCAGGTCCGCAGGATGACGGGGTGTTTGATCACCACCTGGTCCTGACCCGGAAAATGCTGGACCCACCGGCGCAGCGCGTCCAGCCCGGCGTCGGTGGTCTCGTACAGCGTGATCGCGCGCTTGCCCGATTGGGCTCCGATCTCGTTGACCATCCCTCGCGCCAGCAACCGGTTCAGCTCGCGCCGGACGTGGCTCACCGACGGCGACCAAAAGAAATGCCCGACCGACAGTTCGGCGCGCATCTTGACCTCGCCGGCGGTGAGTTGTTCGTCGTTGGCCGCCAGCACGCCGAGGACCAGGTAGGCGGTCACCGGCAGGCCGTTGCTGGTGCGCGCGGGGCTCATTGCGAACCGGTGAAATACGGCAGGGTCACGTCGGCGTCGACGGCGTGGAATTCGACCTGCACCCGCAGGCCGATCGCCAGGTCGGCCGGGGCGATGCCGACGATGTTGGTCAGCATTTGGTAGCCCTCGTCGAGGGTGACGATCGCCGGCGCATACGGCGGTTCGAACTCCGCGGTGACCGGGCGATGCACCAGGGTCCAGCTGTATATCTCGCCGAGGCCGTCGCTGCGCTCCCACCGCAATTCGGCCGAAAGGCATTGGCGGCAATGCTCGCTCGGCGGGAAGTTCGCCGCGCGGCAGGCCGCGCAGCGTTGGTAGCGCAGCTCCCCGGCCCGGCAGCCCTGCCAGAACGGAAGGCTGAGGTGGCTGCTGGCGTGTGGCACGGGGCCACGCTGGGGCCGCAAGGCGTCGGCGGTCATCTCGGTTCGTCTCCCAGGATCAGCACCGTGGTGAACAGGGCGCCCGCTCCGCCGTTGCTGCACAACGCGATATGCGCGCCGGGGACCTGGAGGTCGCCCGCCTGACCGCGCAGCTGCTGGACGGCGCGGATGGCCCGCTGCATCATCTGCGGGTTGGAGCCCGCGTGGCTGAAGGACATGGTTCCTCCGTCGGTGGTCACCGGATGGCTGCCGTCGATGGCGATGTGGCCGTCGGCGACGAACGGTCCGCCCTCGCCGTCGGCGCAGAAGCCGAAAGCCTCCAACTGGCGGATGATTTCGAAAGAGAACGGATCGTAGAGCTCCAACACGTCGACGTCGTCGCGGCGCAGCCCGGCGTGGCCGAAGGCGCGCTCGGCCGCCTGCCGGCCGACCACGCCGTTCACGTGATCGCCGCGCCGACCGGCGAGGTCCCACGCAGGCGGGTGCTGATACGACGGGCCGTGAAAGTCCGCGCCGCTGCCCAGCACGTAGATCGGCCGCCCGGCGACATCCACTTTGTCGACGTTGGCGACCACCAGCGCGCAGCCGCCCTCGGATGTCGTGGCGCAGTCGAGGAGGTGAAACGGGTCGGCGATGGGCCGGGACGCGGTGATGTCCTCCGGCGTGAACGGACCCCGTTGGTAGTAAACGGCTTCCGGGTTTCGCGATCCGTTGTTGCGGATGGTCGCCGCGACGACGGACAGTTGTTCGCGCGTCGTGCCGTAGACGTGCATGTGGCGCTGGGCGATGAGCGCGAACTCGGCGGTGGTGAACATCCCCCAGGGCGCGACGAATTCGTTCTCAGGCCTGGTCCACGGCGCCGTGGCCTCGTGGTCGCGGTATTCACCCGCCTGCGCGGCGACAAGGACGACGACGTCGGCCATGCCATGCTCGATCGCGGTCACCGCTTCGGTGATCATGCCGACCCCGAAGGCAAGACCCTGCCATGCCGGGCCGATGCGCAGGTCGTAGATCAACGACGTGGAGTGCGGGCTGGCGCTGATGCCGTCGACGTCCTCGAGGGTCAGCCCGGCGTCATCCAGGGCGCCGTGAATGGCCTTGAGCGCCAGGCCCCGTGAGGTCTCGCCATCCAGCCGGCGGCCCTGCCGTGTGTTGTGCACGCCGACGATCGCGGCGGTTCGCTTGGTGCGGCTAGTTTTCATCCGCGACAACTCCCAGGTAGGTGCCGACGACGTCGAATTCCCGCCCGTCGCGCGTGATGGTTCCGATCTTCGTGGCCCGCGCCTGCCCGGGCGTCGCGCCCGCCTCGACCACGTCGATTCGCACGTCGATGGGCCTGGCGGTCCGCGGGTCGGTGATCTCGACGAGCATGGCCACGGCGTGTTCGCTCGCGTCCCACTCGACGCCGGTGATCCGGTGCCGGGCCGTCAGCTCCATCACCACGGAGTCCTGGCGGACCAGGAACCGGACCGGTACGCACAGCTCGCCGGCACGCGGCGGCACGCACAGCGTCACCGCCACGTCACAATCCCGCCGGCCGCGCGCTGATGGCTCCCGCGGCGCGCAGTTCGAGCAGATCCTGTTGGCTGCGCCCGAGAATGCCGGTCAGCACTTCGTCGGTGTGCTCGCCATACAGCGGCGGCACCCGCCGGATCCAGCGCCGGGGCTTCCCGACGAACGCGAAGGGCATGCCCGTGCACAGGAAGGACCCGGCGACCGGGTGGTCGACGGTTTCCCAGAAGCCGCGCGCGAGCAGTTGCGGGTCGCTCAGCAGGGCGGCCGGCTCGGTGACACGCGCGGCGGCGATCCCGGCCGCGCGCAGCGCCGCCACCGCCTGGGCCACCGGGTGCCGCGCGGTCCAGTCGGAGATCAGCTTGTCGATCTCGTCCGCGCGTTCCCGCCACGCGTCCTCGCGCGGGTCGAGCTCGGGTCGCTCGATGAGCCTCGCCAGCGACGCCCGCGCGGCGTCGTCCGTCGCGGCCAGCGCGACCCATTCGTCGTCACCCGGGCACGGGTACACGCCCTGGGGGGTCGCGCCGGGGCCCCGGTTTCCCTGCCGCCGCAGCTCGATTCCGTTGCGCGAGTACTCCACCAGCATCTCGGCGGCCACGTTCAGGGCCGCCTCCACCATGGTGGCTTCGACGTGTATCCCGACCCCGTCCCGGTCGCGGATCGCCAGCGCCGCGACCGCTGCGAACGCGGCGTGCAGCCCCGCGATGGGGTCGCACACGCCGCGCGGGATCACCGGGGGCCCGTCGGCGTGTCCGGTCATCCACGCCATGCCCGTCGCCTGCTCCATCGTCTGCGCGAACCCGACGCGGTCGCGCCAGGGGCCGTCCAGCCCGAACGCCGGCATCCGGACCATGATGGCGCGGGGATTGGCCGCCACCACCACGTCCCAGGTCAATCCGAAGTTGTCCATCACCCGCGGCGAGAAGTTCTCGATCACGAAATCGCTTGCCGCCATGAGCTCTAACGCGACGGCCCGCCCGGCGTCGGTGCTGAGCTCCACGCTGACGCCGCGCTTGTTGTTGTTGCTGCACAGAAATACCGGGCCCCACTCCCACCATTGGTCCCAGTCGGGTGGGCGGCCCGCGGAGAACCTCATGCCGTCGGGCCTGCGCACGCCCTCGAGCTTGATCACGTCGGCGCCGAGGGCGCCGAGCAACTGCGTGGCGACGGGCCCGGCCCAGAACGCGGTGAGATCGGTGATCCGTATGTCGCACAACGGAAGCGCGCCGGCGCCCGGTTCCTCGGGCCGCTGCGGCCGGGGCGGCCAGCGGACGCTGCCGTTGTCGGCACCGAGTCGCGGCGGCCGCCCGGGCGACCTGACGGCCATCGCCTCGCTGCGATAGGGCGCCCGCGGCTGCAGGACCCCGAGCTCCGATTCGACGAAGGCGCCGCGCTGCACGAAGTGGTCGACGGTGGGCAATGACACCGGGGTGGCGATGGGTGCCACCGGGATCCGGAACGCCACCGCGATGTCGATGATCTCCTGTGTGGTGCGGGTCTGGGTCCAGTGGGTGACCATGCCGAGGAACTCGTCGCGGCGCTGTACGCGCCCGGCGAAGGAGGCCAATTCGGCGTCGTCGACCAGATCGGCGCGATCGATCATGATCAGGAAATCTTGGAACTGCTGCGCGGTGATCGTGCAGAACCCGACCATGCCGTCGGCGGTGGGAACGATCGACGGCAACTCCAGACTGCGTTGGTAGAGCAGGGAATCCGCGCCCAGGACGCTCGCCGACATGGTCGAGAGCCCGCCCATCGCGATGACCATCGCCTCGTAGGTCGACACGTCGACGACCTCGCCGCGCCCGCACCGGGTCGCGTGACGGGTCGTCGCGGCGGCGACCGCCGCGGCGAAGGTGCCCGCGAGCCACTCGCCCAGCCGCCCGCCGGCCTGCACCGGCTCCTCGCCCGGCCAGCCCCGGCTCGCGATCGAGCCGCACAACGCTTGGAGGACGAATTCGTTTGCGACCACCTGGTCCTCGACGTAGGGGCCGGTCATGCCGAACGGCGTCACGGCCACGACGACGGCCGCGGCGCCGGTGTGGGCCGTGATGGCGTCGACGGTCCAGCCGTCGGTCAGGTCGGTCAGCACGAGGTCGGCACCGGCCAGCAGCGCCGCCGTCTCCGCGCCGTCGTTCACCGACTTCTTGCCCGCGGCCAGGTAGCCGAACAGCGCCCCGGCGGATCCGCCGGGGCGGGCCGACCAACGCCGCACCGAATCGCCTTGCGGGGACTCGACTTTCACCACCTCGGCGCCCGCGTCGACGAACATCTTGCCGCAGTACGACGCCGCGATGCCGTTGGACAGCTCCAGCACCCGCCAGCCGGCGAACGGTGCCCGGGCGGCCACGCTCAATTGCCCAGGGTGGTGGCGCGTCCCGCGATCCCGCTGGCCTCGGCGGTCACCTGCGCCTGCAGCGCGAACTGCGTCATCCGGGTCCACGCGTCCCGGTCACGCTGACTGGCTCGGCGGCCGACATGGGTGACGACGTCGACGTCGGTGGCCTGCGCGCGGAGGTAGCCGGCGCGGGCGTGCTCCTTCGGAATGTAGCGGAACGGGTCGAACGAGTAGGCGGCCATGGCGTTTTCGTGGGTGATCTTGTCGATCACCGAGTCGTCGAGGTGGCCCATGGTTTCCATGACATCCTCGGGCGCGAACGGCCAGTTACTGTCGGAATGCGGGAAGTCCGACTCCCAGCACAGCATGTCCTCGTTGAACCAGTCCATGTTCTTGACGCCGACCTTGTCGCTGATGAAGCAGGTGTAGAAGTGGCGCTTGAACACGTCGGCGGGCCCGCTGTAGCCGGGCGGGAACTTCGCGAGCGTCCAGCCCGAGTGCCGGTTGTAGACGTGCTCGGCGCGCCACAGGAAGTACGGAATCCAGCCGACGTCGCCCTCGGTGAGGGAAAACTTCAGTGGCGGGAAGTCTGCCCAGAATTCGGCCCAGATCAGCTCGGTGAAGGTGAACATGCTCATCATCGATGACGCCGTCATCTGCACGCTGGGCGGCGCGTCGCTCGACACCTGCGGGGATCGCGACGCGGACCCGACGTGGGTGCACAGCACGGTCTTGTGCTCGCAGACCGCCTCGAACAACGGATACCAATACTTGGTGTGAATGCTGGGCATTTGCAACGCTTCCGGATTCTCCGAGAAAGTCACCGCGTGGCAGCCCTTGTCGGCCAGTCGCTTGACTTCCTTCGCCGCCTCGGCCACGTCGAACAGCGGCAGGATGCCGCAGGGGATGAACCGGCCCGGGTAGGAGGCGCACCACTCGTCGATATGCCAGTCGTTGTATGCCTTGATCATCACCAGGTTGACGTCGCGATCCGGTCCCTGGTTGAGGACCTGGCCCGAAAACCCGGTGAAGTTCGGAAAGTTCAGACCCGCCAGCTGCCCGCCGGCGTTCATGTCGCGCACCCGCTCGTCGACGTTGAAGCAGCCCGGCCGCATCTCGTCGTAGCGCGAGGCGTCGATGTTGTACATCTCGCGGGGCTTTCCCGCCACGGCATTCAGGCCCATGTTCCGTCCGCGAACGTCGCCGTAGTACCACTGCTGGACCCCGTCCGGCTCGACGACCACCCGGGGCGCGAGGTCGCGGTACTTGGCGGGGACATGCGCGTCGAACATGTCGGCGGGCTCGGCGATGTGGTCGTCCACACTGATCAGGATCAGGTCATCCTTGTGCATTGCCGCGCTCCTCGCGTCCCGATATAGGGACTAGTAGACAATGATGTCAGTCACACTGTCAACGGCGCTGGGCGGCGCCGCGTGGTGGAAATTTGGGTTGGCATCGGTGGAAAAGCGAAGGCGGCAGGCTCGGGGCGGTAAGGCATCGTGCCGAATATCAACGACTATTAGTCTGTGCTTGGCTTCGAGCCCGGTCACGTACTCAGGGCCCACACTGGGCACGCCTGACCCGCCCCACGCCTCCCGATATTTCAGGAGAATCGGCGCCCGAGGCCGACGCATCGTCTATGCATGTACCTATGGCCGAAACCGAGGTCGCCCCGAAGGCGCGCGCCGCGTGGCAGTTCTTCCAGCAGATGACGGCCGACGTCACCAAGATCGTGCTGGAGGACGCCGAATCGGAACGCGAGCTGCTCGAAGGGCTGCGCGTCATCGCGCGTGTCTCGTCGTTGTGCTCGCAACTGTCCGTCGAGGCCGACCCGGGCCGGCCGTCGTTCTTCGATATGTGTTCTCCGACAAGGATGGTCGGCGGCCCCAACCCGGACGGCAATTATTACCTGGCGATGATTCGCGGCGACCGGCGCTACCGGATCACCGGCGCCCGGGGCACCAGCGCCTACCTTGGCTTTCAGATCCTCGCCGGCACCGGCCTGACCCCGCGCCGGATGGCGAACTACGTCAGCGACACCGACCTTCGGGGCGGCGGCGACGAATTCGCGCTGGTGCTCTCGGCGGAAGAACCCGCCGATCTTGCCGGCGCCCGGTGGGTGAAGATTCCCGACGACGCATCCTCCGTCGTCGTTCGGGAGTACATCGGCGACCCCGCCGCCGAGACGCTGGCCACGCTACGCATCGACGCGCTCGACCCCGACCCCGTGAGGCAGCTGACCGATGACGAGCTCGCCGATCAGTTCACCGCGATGGCCTGGTCGCTGATGAAACTCGTGACGCTGCACCGCACTATCAAGCCCGAGCTCCTGCAGCAACCCAATACGCTGCTGACCGCCGAGGCCGCCGATCTGGGCGCCGCCGACACCACGCCGGACAACCTGTACATGATCGGGACGTTCCGGCTCGATCCCGGCCAGGCGCTGGTGCTCGACATCGAGCCGCCGGACACCCGCTACTGGAACGTCACGCTGGAAAACGTCTGGCACGAATGCCTCGAGCCGCGCCGTCGGCACAGCTCGGTGACCAATCGCGCGGTCCGGCCCGCCGCGGACGGGCGGGTCCGAATCGCGATCTCCGCGGAGGACTTCGGCTTCGGCCATTGGCTCGACACCGGCGGGCGACATCGCGGCTTCGTCGTCCTGCGCTGGCTGGACAATCCCAGCGCGCCCGACGTCTCAGTGTCGGTCCGCGAAGCAGCGGACAGGCGATGACGCTGCAGGAGCGGTTTGCGCCGGAACGGCTCATCGCCACCGCCTGCGAGGAGGCCGGAAGCGACGACTTCGGCGCCGACGGGTGGCAGCCCGGGCTGCAGCGGCTCACCGACGGGCTGGTCCACGAGGCACGACTGTCGCCCATCGGAATCGAAATCGCCCACTTGGACGTCATGCGCGCCCTGAAGAACCGGCTCGGGGTGATCGCCTGGCGCAAAGAGAAGCCCGAAATCGCCGCCAAGCCCGTCACCGCGCCGATCTTCATCGTCGGCCAGCCCCGGACCGGCACCACGATCCTCTACGACCTGCTCGCCCAGGATCCCGACCTGCGGGCGCCGCTGACCTGGGAGGTCGACGCGCCCTGTCCGGTCCCGCAGCCCGAGACCTATAACACCGATCCGCGCATCGCCGCGGCGCAGGCCAGCATCGAGATGTCCGAACAGATCATCCCGGGCTTCTTGGCGTTTCACCCCATGGGCGCGCTCGTCGGGCAGGAGTGCGTGCGCATCACCGCCAGCGAGTTCACCAGCATGATCTTCTCCGTGCAGTACCGCCTGCCGAGCTACTACCGCTGGCTGCTCTACGAGGCCGACCACGCCGGTGCCTACCGCTTCCACCGAATCTTCCTGCAACACCTGCAGTCTGGGGTTCCGGGCCAGTGGCTGCTGAAATCGCCGGCGCACCTGTGGCACCTCGACGACCTGCTCGCCGAGTACCCCGACGCGTTGATCGTCCAGACGCACCGCGATCCGCTCAATGTCATCTCGTCGATCGCCGCGCTGACCCACCACCTGCGGAGGATGGGCAGCGACGAGTCGAACATCGCCGAGTGCGCGGCCCAATCGTATGAGGAGATCGTCGTCGGCCTGGATCGCGAAATGGCGCTGCGCGACGCCGGCGCCATTCCCCCCGGCCGCGTGATCGACGTGCTTTTCACCGATTTCATGACCGACCCGTGGACCACGATCGACGACATTTACCGGAAGCTGGGCCGCGAGCTCAAACCCGAGACGGCACAAAAGATGCGCGATTTCCTGGCCGCCCATCCCGGTGACGGCGGGGGCAGCCGCTACACCTGGTCGGACACCGGCCTGGATGCCGACGAGGTCCGCGACCGGGTCGGCGCCTACCAGGACCGCTACGGGGTGCCGACCGAGCAATTGCGCTGAGTTCGCTCGGTTCCCTCAACCCTTGTTCGCGCCGCCGCCGCTCACGGAACCCGTTTCCGCCGTGAGGATCTCGCTGGCACGCTGGTCGACGTAGCGGGTGACGGCGTGCTGACCCGCGCCAAAGACGGTCGCCAGCAGCAAGTTACCGATCAGCGTGTTCGACGACCCGACATGCAGCACGTCGGCACCCAGGATCAGCAGCCCGACGACGGCGACCAGCGGGCCGAGGACCAACTTCAGGAGGCCCTGCTGGAGGGGAAGATTGAACGGACTGTGGTCCAACGGCACCTTGGACATGGCCGGAATCGCGGTGAACAGCGCACCGACGGATCCGAAGAACATGATGAGGAAGAGGTACTGCCACGGCGAGTCCTTGAAGGTGTCGTCGGGCAAGGTGAGGAAGTGATTGTCCTTGAACAGCCGCTGGGTCAACAGGGTGAGCGCGGCGAAAAAGAGGCACACCCCGGATGCGAGGATCAACCGGTTCCTGAGATACCGCGCCTCTTGGTTGCTGCGATCGGAGTTCTCGTGCGCGGTGCGCAGAACGGCGATGATGGAAGGGCGCAGATCCGCGGTGTTGAGGTGGGACGGATCCGCCAGCAAAGCCTCCAGATGCTTCTGCCTCTTGTCGCCACCGTTGAGGTGCACACTCGCATACCCCAGGGCCTCGCTGGCGCGGGCCGGCAGTTCCGTGTCGGGCAGCAGATCCACCGTGCGCTCATCGACCTCATGCAGGCGGGCCCAGGCGCGCTCGATCTCGGTGCCCCACCACCACTTTCGGATTCCGACCTTTGCCTGCGACGCGATGTTCGCGTCCGACAGCAGGCTGTTGATCAGGAAGGCGCGTTGCTCCTGCTCGGGAGGGTTCTTCAGCTCGAGGCGGGCCAGGTCGTCCAAGAGCATGATCCGGCGACGTTGGACCGTCTGCCGCCAGGGCGAGGTCGACCTCCACGACTTCGGCAGTCCGGACTCGAAGCCGTTCCACGTGTCACCGCGGGCAGTGGGAGTTGGTGACGTCGGGCCGGCGGTCGGCGGTGTAGACATGGATTCCTCCGCGGGGTGAACGGGTCGGGCCAGAAAATCGGCTCGAGTGTCACTCCCGCGGGTCGGGCCGAAATAGCGTAGTCGGCTACTTGCTTGTGCAGCGCCGCCCGGATGCGCCCCGCGGTCGCGAACCCCTCCGGACGCGATGACGTAGTCGATTACTCATGCGCCGGACGGCGGAGAAGTGGCACATTCTCATCCACATCACCGACGACAGGAGCGGGACATGCTCATCGCAATTCTCAACAAGTCGACATTGGTGTCCAACGCGGACGCCGCGGTCATGACCCAAGCGATAGCCAACCAGGTCCGCATGGACGTTGCCCCCCTGTGGGATCGGGCCGCCGCGGCGGTGATCTTCTACTCCAACGACAAGGACGTGCCGCCGGCGGCGCACGGCATCACACTCGTCGACACCATCAACGACCAGCCCGCGGGCGTGCTCGGTTACCACACCGAGGACCAAGGCGGGAAGCTGTGGGGCGTGGTCGCGGCCAAGCCGGAGCTGGACAACGGCGGGACGACGACGAAGGGCGACTGGAGCGTCTCCAGCGTCCTGTCACACGAAGTGCTCGAGATGTTCATCGATCCGAACTGCAACCTGTGGGCCAACGACGGGCACGGCAAGGCCTACAGCTTCGAGGTGTGCGACCCGGTCGAGGCCCCGACCTACGCCGTCGACGGCGTGTCGGTGTCCAACTTCGTGACCCCGGCGTGGTTCGACCCGCTGTCCAATCACGCGACCGCCCAATACGACAAGCTGGGCAAGCTGCACGCCCCCTTCAGCATTCTCAAGGGTGGCTACGTCGTCTACGAGGCGGCCGGGGCCGAGCACCAGAAATTCGGCGACGAGTTTCCCGACTGGCGCAAGGAAATGAAGTCGGGAAAGTTCGCCCGCACCCGGCGCCGCGTCCAGCAGGCCGACACGCTGCTCGCCCAGGCGACGGCCTGAACCGCGCGTCCCACCGCACCCCCAAACCCACCCACGCCGCAAAGGAGGGCCGACGAATGCCGGTGCCGCGCAAGACCATTTCCTTCGGACAGCAGATTGCCATCGATCGCGAGGGCAACCCCTACGACTACGGCGGGAACTGGGACCCCTTCAACCGCCAGAAGGGCACCGACTGCTCGGGCTGCGTCGTCGACGAACTCGACGGGGGGATCAACGGCACCGCCATGGAGTGGTCGCGCCACGGCCTGTGCACGGAGAGCTGGCGGGCGCCGTCGCACGGCGGCCAAGCCAATCCGCTTGACGGCCCGTTTCACACGATCCAGGTAGCGAACCCCGGCGCGTTCCCCGCCGACGCCGCGATCAAGATCGCCCTGCACCACGGGCCCGGTGGTGGTGTGAACTCCCACATGTGGTGCCAGATCGGCGATCTGCGCGTGGAAACCAACGGCGACAACGGCACCGTGCTGCGCGACCAGGCGATGGCGGTGGACAACCCCTACGCCAACGACTGGTGGTTCGTGCCCGGCCCGATCGTCGAGGACGGCACACCAATTCCGCACCAGCCCAGCGGAACCGGTCCCGCGCCGCAAGGCGAGCCGCGGGACACATTGTTCGCCGACGTGTCCGAGCACCAGGTACCGGTGACCGATGCCTACACCGACGCCACGTACAACCAGGACGGCACTGACTGGCACTATCGCTGGCTGTCGATCAGAGCCAACGACGGGACGCACCGCGACAACAACTTCGCCCAGAACTACAGCTGGTGCAAGCAAGCCGCCGACAGCGGCCGGCTCAACGGCTTCATCGTCTACGCCTACTGGCGCCCCGACTGGCAGTCGACGCTGGCGACCTTCCAGGATCAGATCAACTCCAACGGCGGCCCGCACCCCAAGATGGTCGCCATGATCGACGTGGAATGTGGAGACGGGAATCCCACCTGCGACCAGAGCGCCGCCGTCAACGGCATGTACTACGCGCTGGCCAAGTGGCTCGGCGACGCGCGCCGCGTGATTGGGTATTGCAACCTCAACGACATGCGCCAGATGTGGCAGACCAGGCCGGAGCACGTGCCGATGATCATCGCCGGCTACGGCTCAAATCCCAACGACCCGTCCGTATTCAAGGTCGCGCACCAATACACCGACGGCCAAGGGTACGGTGACGGCCTCCCGGAGGGGGCGCCACCCTTCGGCAACTGCGACATGAACAGTGCCGACGGCCTGTCGCCATCCCAGCTGGCCTCCGTACTCGGGGTCGGCGACGCGGCACCGGTCGCCCCCACGCCGCTGGTGATACCCACCGTGCCGGCGGACTACCAGCGACTCATCTACGAGCAGCTGGCCGGGCCGGTCGGCTCGGACGGCTACGGGCACGGTTGGCCGCAGCTCGGCAACCTGACGATCGTGGACTATCTGGCCCAGTACAAGCCGGCCTTGGATGCCCTACTGGCCCAGGGTCCCCGGCCGAACAACAAGAAGGCGGCTCCCCGCATAGTGATCCCCCCGGCCGTCAACGGGGCGGCGTCGAGGCCGGCCGCTGCCAAGAAGGCGCCGGCGCGAAAGGCCCCCGCAAAGAAGCGGTGAGGCCGCCGCGACAAAGTACCTGCCCCTCAAGGAGATTCACCGAAATGCCACTCCCCTACAAAAGCGGGTCCCATGGCCCGGAAATCGAGTACTGGCAGGCATGGTTCAAGCGCGAGTACCGCGCCTACGCGCCTCCGGAGGACGGCAACTACGGCAAGGACGAGGTCGCCGCGGTCAAGGAAATGCAGCGGCGCCTCGGCCTGCCGCAATCGGGAGAATTCGACGCCACCACGGCGAGCCGCGTCGGATATGTGCCCCCGGCCCCCGGCCTGCGGCCCATCATGTTCACCGTCGAAGGGCACAGCTCGAACATGTTCGCCGGGCCGGTCGCCGACACCGGCGCGCAACTCGAGACCGAAGGCCTCTGTCACCACCAACCGATCGGTTACAACAACGGCCCGATCCCGTTCGACAACGCCAGCGGTGTCAACGAGCTGGCCCGGCTCGTCGGCTCCGAGGTGATGGACAACCTCGTCCCCTTCCCGAAGGGCACCCCCTGGTCACTCGGCGGGTTCTCGCAGGGCGGCATCGTCATCTGTGACTTCTACTTCGACTACCTGACGCCGGGCAAGCCGCTCGACTGGCGCGCGCCGGACCTCAAAGGCGTGCTCGCCTACGGGAATCCAGGGCGCCAGACGGACAGCATCGCGGACTGGGCCCGGCCCTGGATCACCCAAACCGGCAGCCATGGGCTCGACCCGATCCGGCGGTTCGGGCTACCCGGCTGCCCGGGCAAGCCCGATTTCTGGGTTGACATCTACCGCGAGGGCGACATCTTCGCCGAGAACCTCGACGACAAGTCGAGCGAGGTGAAAGCCGCGGTGTACCAGGCCGTCGCGCGCTCGGACTTCTTCTCCAACCCGTTCTCCCTCGCCGCGCAGATCGCCATCCTGTTCGGGCAACCGGTCGACGAGGTCTTGGGGATCGTCATGGCCATCGTCAGCGGGGTGGCGTTCTTGGGCGACCAGCCCAATCCCCACTACTCGCCGTACGACATCAGTGGTGGACTCGCTTGGATGCGAGATCGACTTCGCAGCTGAACCGAGGCGTCGCGTCAACCCGTGCCGACGGGCTCGTACCGCAGCATGGTCACGTCGTGCTCGGGGTAGTCGCAGAACACGGGCCGCACCCGCATCCCCACCCGCAGGTCTTCCGGTTCGACGTTCACCATCTCGGTGGAAAACCGTGGGCCCTCGTCCCATTCGACGATGGCCAGCAGCTGCGGGACCGCGTCCGCGAAATGCGGGCCAACGGGTCGACGGGCCACGGTGAACGAGTACAGCGTGCCCAGGCCCGATATCTCCCGCCACTCCAGGTCGTCGGCCAGCGTGCCCGGCGCCCGCACGCGCGGATAGAACACATAGCTCCGCGACGACGGCGAGTACTGGATGACGATGCGGTGTTGCGCCAGCGCATCCCAAAACTGCGCGGTGGTGGGCGTTTTGACAGGCATGGGCCGCTCGAAGTCCATCGTCAGTCCCCCTGCAGGATCAGCGTGGTCTGCTCGGACAGGATGCCGCCGTTGCCGGACACGAAGGCGCGGTTGCAGTCGGCGACCCGGGCCGCGCCGGCGCGCCCCATGATCTGGCGGGTGGCGTCGCAGACGTGGTGCATCCCGCCCGCCAATCCCGCCTGACCGAAGCCCAGTTGCCCGCCGGCGGTGTTCACCGGGAAGTCGCCGCGGAAGGTCAGGTCGTGGTCGGCGACGAACTCCATGCCTTTGCCCTTCTCGCAAAATCCGGCGTCCTCCAGCGAGAGCAGCACGGTGATGGTGTAGCAGTCGTAGATCGACACCATGTCCATGTCGCGACGGCTGAGCTCGGTCATGGCGAACGCGGTGTCGGCCGCCGCCGCGATCGGGGTGCGCAGCAGATCCTCGGCGTAGGTGGGCGTCTTGAACGGCACGTGCTCGCCGAATCCCTTGATCCACACCGGGCGATGTCGCGCGCGCCTGGCGATGTCGGCATTCGCGACGACGACGGCGGCGCCCCCGACGCAGGGCATCACGATCTCCAGCATGTGCAGCGGGTCGGCGATGACCGGGCTGGCGAGGACGTCGTCGACGGTGAGCGGCGTGTCCTTCCAGATCGCGCCGTCGGTGTGGTTGGCGTTGACGCGCTGGTCGACGACGATCTTGGCCATCGCCCGCTCGTCGTAGCCGTAGACCGCCGCGTAGCGTTGGGCCACCTGGCCGTAGGGGCCGTTCTGGCCCAGGTTGCCGTACGGAATCTCGAATTCCGCTTGCGGCGAGCCGTATTGGTTGCTCGACGACCCGAAGAACATCGCGTCCACGATTTTTCGGGGCTTCTTCTTCGACGACGGCGTGATGTAGCGCGCGGGCAGGGCGCACAGCACGGCGTCGCAGATGCCGAGTTCGACCGCCGCGGCCGCCCGCCAGACCATGGCCGCGGCGCTGGCGCCGCCGAGGTCCACCATTTCGGCGAATCTCGCTCCCACGCCGAGGTATTCGGCGATGGTCGAGGGAACGAAGATCTCCGACTCGGCGAGGTGCGAGGCCGCGATCCCGTTGACCGCCTCGCCCGGCACGCCGGCGTCCTGGAGCGCGGCGGCGGCGAGCTCGGCCCATTGTTCGAGCACGAACGGTGCGGGCGAGGCCTTGGCCAGCCGCTGGGGCGGCAGCTCGACATAGCCGACGATCGCGGCCTCTCCACGTAATCCCATCCGGCGTCCTACTTTCGGGGCAGCCCGAGAATCATTTGGGCGATGATGTTGAGCTGGATCTCCCTGGTCCCGCCGCCGATCAGCTCGGCCGGGAGATGCAAATAGGGTTCCACGACCGCGGCGTCGGCGTCGTCGACCATCGCCACCCGGCCGGTCAGCTGCAGCGTGGCCTGGAAGGTCCGGCGCAACAGCACGTTCATCGCCACCTTGGCGATGCTGGACGCGGGGCCCGACGCCTGCCCGTCGAGCAGCCGGATGGTTTCCCGCACGCCGAGCGCCCGGATGGCGATGGCGTAGGCGTCGAGTTCGCCGAGCTCGCGCAGGGCGTCGTCACGATCCGGGCCGGGCTGTGCGGCGAGCCGGCGGAGCGCGACGGCCCGGTCGAACTTGACGTATCCACTGATGGCCGAGCGCTCCTCGGCCATCGTGGCGATGGCGAGATTCCAGCCGTCGGTGGGACCGCCCAGCAGCATCTCGTCGGGGACGAAAACGTCGTTGAGGAACACCTCGTTGAAGTGCGCTTGCCCGGTCGCCGTCTTGATGGGCTGCACTTCGATGCCGGGCGACTTCATGTCGATGATGAAGTAACCGATGCCGCGGTGCTTGCTGGCTTCGGGATCGGTGCGCGCCAGCAGCGCGCCCAGGTCGGCATACTGCGCCAACGACGTCCAGATCTTGTGGCCGTTGATCCGCCAGCCGCCGTCGACCTTGGTCGCCCTGGTGGCCAGCGACGCGAGGTCCGACCCCGCTCCCGGCTCACTGAACAGCTGGCACCAATGGATATCGCCACGCTGCGTCGGCGGAATCAACCTTTCCTGCAACTCCTTTGGGGCGGCCGCCAGCACCGAGGGCAGGATCCACTCGGCGATGTTGAGCGACGGCCGAACCAGCCCTGGTCGCTTGGCGAACTCCTCATCGATGATGAGCTGCTTGAGCGGACCCGCATCGACGCCCCACGGCGCCGGCCAGTGCGGCGCCATCAGACCGGCGTCGGCGATCAGCGTGCGCTGCGGCCCGGAGGCCTGGTCCGGGTAATCACCGTGCGGAGCCGGGGTGTCGTTGCGCAACTGCATTGCGGCGTCCAGCGTCTCGGCGACCCAGGACCGGAACTCCGACTCCGCGTCACCCAGATTGACCGACATGTCGCGTTGCTGGGTGCGGGTCAGTTCGCCCAGCCGTCGGGCCCAGCGATTGGCGGGACCGATCGATCCCGCCAGGCTGATGGCTCGCCGCCAGTAGAGATGCATGTCGTGTTCCCAGGTGAACCCGATGGCGCCGAGCATCGTCAGGGCATCGAGCACCAGGTCCGGCGCCGGCGAGACCGCGATCACCGCGGCGCCGGCCGCGGCGAGGCGGTGCTGGTCGGGCGGCTCGTCGGCGGCACGCACCGCGTCCCAGGCCGCCGCGGTCGCCAGCTCGCTGTTGATCAACAGCATCGCCGCGCTGTGCTGCAGCGCCTGGAAGGTCCCGATCACCTTGCCGAACTGTTCCCGCGTGCGCAGGTGCGCGGTGACCGCTTCGACGCACCACTGCGCGATGCCGGCCGTCATGCTGGCCGCCAGCCCCACGGCGATGCACTGCGCGCGGTCGGCGTCGATCCCGGTCAGCGCCGGCGACTCGGGCCGGTAGTCGTTCAGCCGCAGGACGCCGACATCGGCCACCAGGTCGGTTCCGGTTACGGATTCGACCGTGGCCGTAGGTTTTTCGGTGTCGACCAGGACCCATGTGAGATCGCCGTCCTCGGTTCGGGCGGCCACCAGGATCACCCGCGCCGAACAGACGCCCGCGGTGACGTCCGACTCCCCGCTGAGCAGCGAGCCCTGGCCGTCGGCGCGCGCGTGGAAGTCGCCGCCGTCGGGCAGGACGACGGCTGCGGACACACCGGAAGCGAGTTCGCGGAGCAGTGCTTCGGCGGCCGGCGTCGGATCGGCCAGCAGCGCAACCGCGCCCGCCGCAACCGTGGGCAACAACGGGCCGGGCAACAACGTCTTGCCCGCCGACTCGAGTACGCAGGCCGCATCGATCAGCCGGCCGCCCTGACCGCCGAGGCGCTCCGGCAGGTGCACCGCGTGAAAGCCGTTGGCGGCCAGGGCGTCCCACCATGCCGGGAGCGCTCCCGACGCCAGTGCGTCGAAGTTGTCGCGGGTCTGCGCGATCGGGGCGTGCCGGTTGGCGAATTGGACGACGGCGTCGCTGAGGGCCTGCTGCTCGGGACTCAGTCCTAGCGTCATCGCGGCGAGCCCGCGCGGCTGAGACGACACGCCATCGAAGACCGCTACCTTCCCTTACAAGACGAACCGTCTCGTCTTGTGGCAGACTACCGGGGGTAGTCGGGATATGTAAAGCGGGCTATGCAGCAGTGAGGATCTCCAAATGCCAAGCGATCTCACCCGGGAGAGCCCGCCGCGGCGCCGCAGTGAACGGTCGCGCACGGCGATCGTCACCGCCACCCGTGAGCTGCTGCTGGAGCGCGGGTTCGACGGGCTGACCATCGAGGCCGTCGCGGCCCGCGCCGGCGTGGGAAAGCAGACCATCTATCGCTGGTGGCCCAGCCGTCCGGCCCTGGTCGCCGACGTCATGCTCGAGGACGCGGACAAGATCCTGGCGTCGGTCGACCACACCGATGACGTGTGCGCCGACCTGGTGCGGTGGGTCGGCAGGCTCGTCGCGAGCCTGACGACGGCGCGCGGCATGGCGATGCTGCGGATCTTGACCGTGGCCGGCATGGAGCACGAGGAGACCGCCGTCAAGCTGCGCGCCGGGTTCAGCGCGCCGCTGCACGACAGCGTTCGGGCCCGGCTGGTCGCCGACGGCGTCGAGGCGGACGCCGCGGAGTCGGCGGCGGACGCCATCGTGGGCGGCGTGGTGTACCCGATACTGTCTGAGCCGCAGCAGTATTCACGGCGCAGGGCCGAGCGCACCACCCGCATCATCGTCGGGGCGCTCGGGTCGCGCCGCCGACCATGACCGCAGCGGGCGCAACAACGCGTTCTTCTTGTAGTAGTGCTCCGCCATGCGCCGCATGATGTCGTCGAGCAGGGTTACCGCGTCGTTGAGGTAGGGCCCCTTGTTCAGCATCACGCACTCGGCCCGCTCGCTCATCGCGGCGTCGCTGATCTCGGCCCGCGACGGGAGGCCGGTCTTGGCGAGCCGTTCGAGCACCTGGGTCGCCCAGATCACCGGCAGGTGGGCGGCCTCGCACAGCCACAGGATTTCCTCCTGCAGCTCGGCCATGCGCTCGTAGCCGCACTCGACGGCAAGATCGCCGCGCGCGATCATCACCCCGACCCGCGGCCGGCGCATCGCGGTCAGCAGCAGCTGTGGCAGGTGTTCGAAGGCGCGCCGGTTCTCGATTTTGAGCACCACGCCCAAGTGGTCACCGCCGAGCCGATCGAGCTCACCCAGCAGCCGCTCGACGTCGGCCGGGGTGCGAACGAACGACATATCGACCAGGTCCGCCAGTTCGACGACGGCGGATAGATCGGCGACGTCGCGGTCGGTGACCGCCGATATCGGCAGGTCGGTGTCGGGCATGTTGATGCCCTTGCCGGCTTTGAGGTGGGCCTCCCCCTGCGCGGGGTGATCGATGCGCACGGTGAGCGCGTCGTGCTCGACCGACAGCACCCGCCCGCCGATCTTGCCGTCGTCGAAGTGGACAGCATCGCCCGGCCGGGCGTGGTCGAACGCCTCGGGCAGCGTGCAGCCGATCCGCGGAATGGGCTGCGGACCCGGGACCGGGGCCGGTGAACAGTCGCGGGTCAGCTGCAAGAGGTCCCCGGCGCGCAACACCAGGCTCTGCTCCGTCTCGGGGAGCGGGCCGACTTCGGCCGGTTCCCCGCCGCCGTCGGTACCCAGCACCGTTCCCGTTTCCAGGTAGGTCGTCTGGCGCGCGGTGATCACGAATCCGCCCACGGCGGCCTCGTCAACCGCCTCGAGCACTAGGCGACGCCTGGATCCGCGGGCGTCCCGCAAGGCCAGCGCATCTCCGGCGCTGCGGTGCGTCAGCCATCGCCCAGGCACCGTGATCACCCCCATGCCGGCATGCGGCGGACGCACCGGATCCTCGGCCGACGTCAGCCATGCCCGCGCCGGGCTGACGACCTGGCCGCGCGCGTTTCGCCGCGGCCGCAGTTTGATGACGCGCGGTCCCGGTTCCAGCGGCCCGGTCCGTAGCTTTGGCCCGGCCAGATCCATTGCCACCAAACATGTTTCGCCTGCGCCGGCGGCGGCCTCCCGGACGTGGTGCGCCATCGCGCGCCATGCCTGCGGGTCGTCGTGCGCGCAGTTGATCCGCGCGATGTTCATGCCGCGGTGCACCAAGCCGCCCACCAGGCCCGCGTCGGTCGCGGCCTCCGACGGCAGCGTGACCATGATCCGGGTCGGTCGATGCGGCGGTTCGGGGCCCAGCAGCTCCACCGTGTGACGCCCCAGGATCTCGGGGCCCTCCTGGACGGACACCGCCGACGGCGCGGGCGGCTGCCACCCTCCCCCCACGATGGCGGCGATCGCCGAACGGACCGCCGACAGCGTGGCCTGGACGTGTGATTCGCTGCGGCCCAGCGATGACAGCCCGAACACCGCCAGGGCCGCTTGCAGTTCCCGCAGATCGAGCTGGCGAATCGCCCAGTAGTGCACCAGGTTCCGTGCGCTCGACCGGTGCTCGGGCGCAACGGCCGATAGCCATTCCGCCCACGCGAATTCGGCGTCGGACAATCGGCTCAACAGGCCGTCGACCCGCCCGAGGAGGCCGACGAGTCGGCGGGTGCTGTCGGGGTCGGCCGACGGGCGCGCGCCGTCATGCAACCGCTCGGCGATGCGCTCACTGGGCACGACGGCTCCTCGTTCGGCGGCTCGGTGGCCACCTGGTGTTAACGTCCGCGTAACGCTCCCGATGCGAATCATCAAGGCAGACATAAGGTTAGCGGCGTTCCGCCGCGGCCAGACAGAGGAATTGGTCCTCAGCCGGCGACGGCGTGCGCCTCGCGTCGCCGGAATCGACCGGCACACGTCGCCGGGCGGCGTCGGGTTCCCGTTAAGCTTTGGCGGGTTATACGCCTGAGGAGCGGCCGTGGACGACGATTGTCTGAAGCTCACCACCTATTTGGCCGAGCGGCGGCGAACCGACGAAGGCTTCGTTTCCGACGTGCTGCTCGGGCTGTATGGCCGCCACCAAATTGCCACCAGCATCGTCTTGCGCGGCATCGGTGGGTTCGGGACGGGGCGCAACTTCCGAACGGATGAGTCCCTGACGCTGTCCGAGGATCCGCCCGTGGCGATCATCGCGGTCGACACCAAAACGAAGATCGAGGCGCTGCTCGATCCGGTGCTCGCGATCAAGCAGCGCGGCCTGCTCACTTTGGAACGCGCGCGTCTGCTGCGCGACGGCATCGGGCCGCCGGAGCTGCCCGAGGACTTGCGCGAAGCCGTCAAGTTGACCATTTACGTCGGCCGCAAGGAGCGCGTCGACGGTGCGCCCGCCTACATCGCCATCTGCGATCTGTTGCACCGCCGCCACGTTGCCGGCGCATCGGTCTTCCTGGGCGTGGACGGCGTCATTCACGGACACCGGCAACGGGCGCGGTTCTTCGGGCGCAACGCCAACGTCCCGATGATGGTGGTGGCCGTCGGGTCCGGCGAGCGCATCGGCCGGGTGCTGCCGGAGCTGGGCGGGCTGCTGAAGCAGCCCATGTTCACGCTGGAGCGGGTCCGGGTGTGCAAGCGCGACGGCGAACTCCTGGAACGCCCGCACGCCCTGCCCGGGGTCGACGAACACGGCCTGCCGCTGTGGCAGAAGTTGATGATCTACACGTCCGAATCGGCGCTTCACGACGGTGTGCCGATCCACCGCGCGCTCGTGCAGCGGCTCCGTCAGCGCGAGACGCCCGACGGCGCCACGGTGGTGCGGGGCATCTGGGGTTACCACGGAGACCACCGGCCCCACGGCGACAGGCTGCTGTCGCTGCGCCGCCGCGTCCCGGTGGTCACCATCGTCATCGACACACCTGCCAATATCGCTGAATGTTTCGGCGTGGTCGACGAACTCACCCGCGACGAGGGCTTGGTGACAAGCGAGATGGTGCCCGCCTTGGTGTCGGATGACGGCGGCGCCGGCCAGGGTGGTCCGCCAATGGCGAACCACCGCTACTGACGCGAACGCCCGATCAGCCGGCGACGGAGGCGTCGTAGATCGACTGGATCGACTTGTCCAGGGTGGCGTTGAACTGCTCGTCGGACTGGTCCACCGACAGGCCCTCGGTGAGCGCGCGGCTGAAGCTGGCGATCAACCCCGAGTTCTTCGCCAGCAGCTCGTTGGCCTCCTCACGGGAGTAGCCGCCGGACAGGGCGACCACCCGCATCACCTTCGGGTGTTCGATCAGGGGACGGTAGAAGTTGACCTCCGTGGGCAGGCTCAGCTTGAGCATCACGCGCTGGCCGTCGGGGACCGCGTCGAGCTGCTTGGTGATCTCGTCGCGCAGGATGCCCTCGGCCTGAGCCTTGTCGGAGATGGAGATGGTGACCTCGGGTTCGATGATGGGCACCAGGCCGTGCGACAACACCTGCCGGGCGACCTCGAACTGCTGGGCGACCACCGCGGCGATGCCGTCCTGGTTGGCGCCGCCGATCACCGACCGCTCCTTGGTGCCGAAGACGCCCTTGCTGACGGCCCGCTCCAGCAGGTCGTCGAGGCCGGGCATCGGCTTCATCAGCTGCACATCGTCGGACGCCTCGGCGAGACCCTTGTCGATCTTGAGGATGGGCACCACCCCCTTGGTCTCCCAGAGGTAGGTGGTCGACGGCTGACCCTCGATGTCGCGGTCCATGGTCTGCTCGAACAGGATCGCAGCCAGGACCCGGTCGCCGTTGAACGCCGGGGAGGTGATGATCCGTGAACGCATCTCGTGGATGAGGTCGAACATCTCCTTCTCGGAGGAATACGCGTCCTCCTCGATGCCGTACAGGCGCAACGCCTTGGGCGTCGATCCCCCGCTCTGGTCGAGCGCTGCAATGAACCCCTTGCCCGACGTCATCCGGTCGGCCTGCTGCTGGTTCGGCATGGAACTTCCCCACTCCCTCGTGGCACTGTCGGGTGCCGATCATATTCTTCCGGTCAGCGCGTGGGCAGCCAGGTCACGCTAGGCCCGTCAGCTCAGCGCGCCGACGACCTCGTCCGCGGTGAGCACGGCGCTGGCGTAGTTCGGGATGTTGACCTCGAGCGCGGCGTGCATCTCCCGGTCCGAATAGCTCGCGGTCGCGTCCTTGACCACCGTCACGTCGTAGCCGAGCTCGGCGCCGTAGCGAACGGTCGCCTCGAGGCAGGTGTGCGCGATGAGCCCCATCATGATGAGCCGGTGGATGCCGTGTTTCTTGAGCAGCAGGTCCAAGTCGGTGTTGGCGAAACCGCTGGAACACCAGTGTTCTTGGGCGACGATGTCGCCCGGCGCAGGTTCGAAGCCGGGGTGTAGCTCACCGCCCCAGGTTCCGTATTCGAAAGTCCTGCGCGACCACGCGGCTTTCTGAATCGGCGCGACGTACTTCCAGGTCTCGTAGTCGCCGGGCCGATACCGATGGTGCAGCGCATAGAAAACGCGGATGCCGGCGGCCCGTGCGGCGTCGAGGACTTGGCGCATGTGCGGAACGCACCCGTTGGCTTCGGCGACGCCCTTCAGGCGATCCCACACCTTCCCGCCCTCGGAGATGAAGTCGTTGTACGGATCGATCACAACGAGGCCGGTGAGGTCCTTGTCGTACGACACGTCCGTCATCGTCGCACGACACGGCCGTCACACGGCGGTCTCGTCCTCCTGCCGCGCGGCCCGCCTGGCGGGCCAGACCGCCATCCGGTCCAGCAGCCCGTCCCGCAACACCAGCGTGTGAAACAGCACCGCACAGACGTGGGCGGTGAACGTCAGGAACAGCAGGAACGCCCCCACGTTGTGGGCCTGCCGCAGCACCCCGTACAGGTCGAGGTTGTGCGGCGCGATGCCCGGCAACGCAAGCGGGCCCGCCAGCGTGATCGGGAATCGCGCCGCCGAGAGCATGGCCCAGCCGATCAGCGGCTGCAGCAGCAGCAGCGCGTACAGCAGGTATTCCGACCAGGACGCGATGCGGCGTTCGGCGCGGCTCATGGTGGCCAGGAAGGGTGGCAGCCGGTGGGTGAGCCGGTTCACCAGCCGCACGACGGCGAACACGAGGATCAACAGCCCCAGCGGCCGGTGGATGGCCAGCAGCAGCGGGTAGTAGCTCAGCGACGCGATCATGATCACGCCGATGAGCAGCTGCGCGATGACCATCGGCGCCATCAGCCAGTGCAGAATCCGGGACGGGAGGGCGAAACGCCTTGGCGTGGTGGTCGTTTCGCTCGCCTGGGCGGTCATGCGAGCACCTGCGCCACGTTGACCTCGCTGGGCGACTTGGGTTCCTCGGCGCGGCGCGTGAAGGAGCGCGCGTAAACGGCCGACCGCGCCGAGGGCAGCGGATCGTCGGACGCGGTGATGCCGTCGGGCAGCACCAGCGGGTCGAAGTTGATGTCGCGCGCGTTGCCGGCCTGCTCGGTCTGCACCGCCGCGATGGTGATGGTGCCGGCGTCGATCGACCGCCGCGACGGCGGCCACGGCTTGGTGGCGTCGTGGGTCGGATCGCCCGGCTCACCGACGGTGAGCACCAGGCGCCACTGCAGAGGGCCGTGCGCCAGCGCGCGGATGAGATCGTCGAAAAGGTAGTCCTTGCCGCGCGGTGGCTGCGGGCCGCCGGCCGCGACGGCATTCTGCGGAACGACCGACCAGCGCACGGGAACGGTCGCGCCGGCGCCGTTGGTGAACCAGAACGCGTTCAGCCCGTAGAACGTGCTGTCCGCGAATCCCGCACTGGGCGGCGACTGCTTGATGATCTTCATCGCCGCGGCGGTCTCGGGATGCCGGTCGAGGAACGCGGCCATCTTCTGCGGATCGGGCTTGCCGGTGCCGGGCACCGGTTTGGACGCGAGCAAGCGCTCATAGAAGCCCTCGGGGGTGCTGTCGGTGAAGACCGGCAGGTTGATCATCGCGGTGCGCCACTGTTGTCCGCCCGCCTGGAACAGCAGCCCGAGGCCGCGGACCGTGTCGGGCTTGTCGGCCTGATCTGGCAGGCCCCCGCCCAGCGAGAACCTGCCGACGAGCGGAACGGTGCCCGCCCGGAAGACCGCCGCCCGGCAGATGGCCGCGCCCGCCCCGTTGCTCGCAAAAGAGCCGGTGGCCGCCAACCCCTTGGCGTGATTTCGCCGGAACCCGTCATGGCGTCCGGCGACCTGCTCGAAGCGATCGGCGAACCGTGCGGGGGTAAGCGGTGGCGGTGTGCCCGGCCGCAGCCACCCGCCGGCATAGGCGAATCCACCGACGTCCACGGCCGCGAAGCCCGCGACCGCGCCCATGCCGAGCAGGGCGCTTCGCCGGGTCAGCGCGAGGCGGCGCGGGGGCTCGGTCGCGCCGGTTCCGTCGTCCGACTTGCCATCGTGATCACCGGGCTCCATGCCCACCGTCCTTCTCCCACTTTCCGGGCCAAGCCGCGCAGCCTGGGACCGAACTAGGTGGTCGCATTCACCCACGGGAGGCTGCCGTGCGCAACATCTGCGGCGAGGACCGCGCACATTCGGTCTACGGCAACCCGCCCGGATTCGTTCAGTCGAATGGGTCGGAAAGTGACGGCTGCAACGGTCGTTTTCGCCATGGCCTAAAATCGTCTAAACACGTGCGGCTGCGCCTCCGCCTAGCGGTGCAGAAGAGATGGAGTGTTTCTCCCCAGTAAGGCGTGTTACGCGGGTTGAGTCGACAGCCCCGGCTTGGCAAGGCTGTTTGATTCTCGGTGTCCCGCACGGGGCGAATGTGAGTGACAAAGCATGATCGAACAATCCGGCAATTCAGTCGATCCGACGACCTTCGACGTCGGAAAACACCAGGTAGACGACGCGGTCGTGCTGACCGTGTCGGGTGAGGTGGACATGCTCAGCGCGCCGCAGCTCGCCGAGGCGATACGCGCCGCCCTGGCCGCGGGACCGGCGGCGCTGGTCATTGACCTGACCAAGGTGGATTTCCTGGCGTCGGCGGGGATGACGGTCCTGGTCACGGCGCAGGCCGAGGTCACGCCGCCGACGCGATTCGCGGTGGTCGCGAACGGGTCGGCCACCAGCAGGCCGATCAAGCTGATGGGCTTGGACAACGTCTTGGCGCTGTACAGCACGCTCGACAGCGCGCTGAGCCGTATCGGCGATGGGTGAACCCTGACAGAGTGAGGATGCAGCTGGGCGATGGGACGCTCTGAACGTGGGCCGGATGAGGTGTCCGACATCGATGATCGATCGCGCTTCGTGCGGAGGCGCGTGGCCGCCGACGCACGAAGCGCCGCTCGAACCCGCGCCGAGTTCGGGAAGTGGCTCGACAGGCACTTCAAATTGGGCGCCGACCGCAGCAATGACCTGATCCTTGCGGTGAACGAGGCGCTGGCCAACGCCGCGGAATTCGCCTATGTCGACGCGGCCCGGCGTGGGACCGTTGACCTCACCGCCGCCTACGACGACGTTGCCGACACCCTCGCCGTCACCGTCAACGATCGCGGCCGATGGCGCCATAAGCTGCCCGAACCGGCCACCGTGCCGCCGCAACCACAGGTTCGGGGGCGCGGCATTCCGCTGATGCGGACGCTCGCCGACCGACTGACCATCGACCGCACCCCGCGGGGAACGCACGTCACGTTGGTTTGGACGGAACTCTTAGGTGGGGCCGCGCGGTCCAACGCCTGATACCGCTCCTCAGGTGGCGGGCGCGAGGACCTGCTGGATGCGCTCCTCGCGCGGCAGGACTGGGCCGTCGTCGAGGGGTTCCTCGATGCCTAGCTCGGTCAGCCCCGCTTTCGTCAAGAGCGAGGTGCCGTAGGCGGCGAGCACGAGCTTTTGGTCGTCGCTGTGGCCGTCGTCGATCAGCATCGCGCCGATGAGGCAGATCGCCGCCATCTTGTAGGCGTTGAACGCCCGGTACCACGGCCGGTGCCGGATCACGATCCCGCTGGCCGACTCGTAATGCGACAGCAACGCGTCGATGCAGGGCGCCGCGGGGTGGGTGTTGAGGCCGACGGGCTGCACCCACAGCATCTCGAGCCAGCCGATGTCGGTCAGCGGGTCGCCGACCGTGGTCATCTCCCAGTCGAAGACCGCGCTGACCTCGCCGCCGGCGAACGCGAAGTTGCCCGGTTTGGCGTCGCCGTGCACCAGGGTGACGTTCGGGCACGGCTCCGGCTTGGCAGCACGCAGCGCCTCCTTCAGCCGTTCGAGGGCGGGCAGCCGGCCGCGCTTGACCCGGTCCAGCTCCGCCGCCCAGTGGTCGAGTTCGCGGTCCAGGTGCCCGGCACCGCTGTCGAGCGCGTCCAGCCCGGTGCGTGCGAGATCCACGGTGTGGATGGCCGCGAGCTGCTCGACCATGCTCTGGCACATCCGCACCACGACCGCGTCGGCGACGTCGGTCGGTGGCTCCATCTCGTAGACCTGGCCGGTGGCCCGTTCCATGAGAAAGAAGGGTCTCCCGAGCACCTCGCCGGTTTCCTCGAGCCAGAGTGACCGCGGCACCCGCACCGGGGTGTTCGCCAGCGCTCGCAGGATGGTGAACTGGCGCACCAGGTCGTAGGGCTCGAGCAGCGCCGGTGGTCTGGGCCGCAGCCGCAGCACGGCGTCTTGGCGGTCGTCCCGATCCCCGCGTCGGGTGACGATGGTCAGCATCAGCATTTCGGCCGAATGCCCGAAGTTCACCCGGTCAAGTCCTTCGACGCGCACGTCGTCGGCGTCGGGCTGCTGCGTGTGCAGCCACGCCGCCAGGCGCTGACTCATGGTGGGGTCCAGCGTCATTGACGGGCTCCTTCCCCGTCCGCCGTCAGCCGATCCACCGGGGTCTTGTCCTGGGTGAACGCGGACATGTCCATCGCCGCCCAGTTGGGGTAGCGACGGTAACCCTGTCCTCCGACCAGTAATTCGAAGATGCCCCAGCCCGTGTCGCCGTCCCGCTCGAAGCGCATCAGCTGGTCGAGCGCCATCGACTTGCCCTCGCTCTCGCCGAGCTGTCCGTAATCGGTGCTGTCCCAGCGGAAATGAATGAAGTAGCCGCCGCCGCCCAGGTCCTCGTACTCGCAGTGCGCCATCGGCAGCCCGTAGTAGGCGTTGACGTGCTGGTGCGGAGCGTCGGCGAAGACGCGGTAGGCCTTGCCGTCCTCGTCGGTGAACAGCAGCACCGCGCGGGCCGGGCGCTTGCGGTCGCCGTCGAACTCGACGTCGTGCTCGATCTTGACGAATCGCTTCGACAGGGTCCCGTCCGCGTGCGTGATGCCGCCGTCGACGTAATTGACTGTGCCGTCGGCCGATTCGATGACCCAGGCCTCGATGGCGTAGTCGTCGAATCCGGCGTCGAGCCACAGCCAGAAGTCGATCTTGTCCGAAACGCGCACCCCGAACGTGCGGTCCCGCCCACCGTGGAACCCGTCGACACTGATCCGTTGGCCGTCGATCTTGACCCAGCCGCTCCAGCGCCCGGGCTCCTTCATGTGATACATGTCGGCCAGCGTCTGGCCGTCGTCGCCGCGCACCTTCATGGGCAGCAGCTCCCACATCGGTGCGGTGGGCTCGTAGTAGAGCTCCCATTCGATTCCGGATTGGTTCGGTTCGACGTCGAGCCGCCACTTCTTCAGCGGCTCGACACAGGTCCAGCTCATCGGCCCGGCGCGCAGCTCCGCGCGGTCGCCGCCCGGCACCGGCCGGCCGGCCAACAGATCCCAGTGCCGGCCGTCGGCGAGGCTGACCTTGACGTAGCCCAGGCCGCTGGCGGTGTTCGGGTTGTTGCCGTAGCCACTGGCCAGCAGCATCGTGCCGTCCGGCGACGCGGTGAAGAAGTAGCACCGATCCGACCATGTGGGGTCCGGATCGTGCACCTGGTCGAAGGTCGCCGGGAGCTGGTGGGTGAACGACTCGTCGGCCGCTGAGTACCCCATCATCGCCCTCTCTGTCGTGCGGAGCGCCTGTGCCGCAACGCGATTCGATTGCGCCTCACCGCGACGGGCAGACCCGGCGCATCAGATACCGAAGTAGCACAACGCATCCCGTAGCATCGGCGCCATGGAACCGAGCCGGTGGTGGGGTGACGACCGCGCGATCCACGACGACGAGGAGGCGCGCCGGCTGATCCTCGACGCCGCGGGCCGCTGCATCGTCCGCCGCGGCAACACCCAGTTCCGGATGGGCGAGGTCGCCGACGAGGCCGGGGTGTCGCGGTCCACGGTGTATCGCTACTTCCCCGCTCGCGACGACGTGCTGCTGGGCCTGATGCTGATGCGGGTGGACAAGGCGCTCGGCGACCTGGTGGAAGCGCTGCCCGCGCCCGACGACCCGGTGCGCTCGGTTCCCGAGATGGTCCTGGCGCGGGTCGAGTCGGTGGACGGCAATCCGCTGAACGAGGCGTTGTTCGCCGCGGAGAGCACCGCGGTGGGCACCGCCCTCGAGAAGGGTTCCGAACCCATCGTGCGGCTGCTGCTGCGGCACTACGAGCCGTTGCTGAACCGATGGAAGGCGGCGGGGCGCCTCTACGACGACCTCGACCCCAGCTCGATCGTCCAGTGGTTGCACACGACGACGTTGTTCCTGCTGGCGCCCTCGTGGCGGCGCCGGCCGACGTCGGACAAACGCAAATTCGTCGAGCAGTTCGTGGTGCGCGCCCTGGTGCCACAAATCAGACAATAATCTGGTATTGTCTGAAGTCCAGACATTCGGCTACTTTTGTCTGACGGGGCGCGGTGTTGATGGCGGCCCGCTCCCGCCGGTGACGGGTATGCGCAGGACGGATACACATGAAAAATCTTGCGGGACAGGCTTTGTCCATCGTCGGTTTGGCCGCTCACCTGGGCCACGGCGTTCGCCGCGTGACCGCCGACGCCGTGGTGGGCGGGCGCCTCGGGTTGCCCCGCAGGGTCGAAGACATCGACGCCGGGGTCCTGTCGAAGATTTTGGGGAGCACCGTCAGGTCGGTCCGGGTTCTGGACCGAGACGCGGGGACGTCGTCGCGGGCCCGGCTGGTGCTGACCGGAAAAGACGTGCCCGAGTCGGTGTTCGTCAAGGTCGCCGCCAAGAGCGCCGCCACCCGGTTGATGGGCGAACTCGGCCGGCTGGGGCAGACCGAGGTGCGCTTCTACAACCAACTCGCGCCGCAGCTGACGGGCCTGCCGTATGCCTACGGCGCCGCGTTCGACAGCTGGACGGGCCGCTACCTGCTGGTGCTGGAGGACCTGCCCACCGAGTCGTGCGAATTCCCCGACACCCTGCACCCGATCTCCCCCGACCAGGCCGGCCTGATCATCGAGTTGCTGGCCGACCTGCACGCCGCCTTCTGGGACCGGCTGCCGCGCGACGGTCGCGGTCCGCTCGGCTGGCTCTACACCCCGTCCGGGGACGTCACGTCCCTGCTGACCGGGTCGCTGATGCACGCGTCGATGAAGCGCCTCGCCGAGAGCAGCCCGTTCCCCGTCGACAACGGGCGGTTCATCGCCGACAACTATCGCGCCGTTGCCGCACTGATCGACACGCCCCCGCACACCGTCATGCACGGCGACGCGCACCCCGGCAACATGTACTTCTACGGGGGCAAGGCGGGTCTGTTGGACTGGCAGGCGGTGCGGCGGGGACACCCCTCCCGCGAACTGGCATACATGCTCATCACCAGCCTGACGCCGGAAGACCGACGGGCGACCCAGCGCGACCTGCTCGACGACTACCGACGCGCGCTCGCGGCTGCCGGCGGACCGGACCTGGACCGCGACGACCTGTGGCTGCGGTACCGCCAGAGCGCGCTGTACGGGTATGTCGCTCCGCTCATCACCGCGGGGATGGGCGGGATGCAGGTCGAAGGCATCGCCATGGAGGGTCTGCGGCGCGGCGTCGCGGCGCTCGACGACCTGGAAACCGTTGCGGCACTGAAGAGTTCTCTCTAGAACCCCATGCGGCCGCACGCTCGCGGCGTTCGTCGCGAAGTTCGTCGGTTTCATTGACTGGATCTATCCGAAGGCATATCGTCAGTAGTTACGCTACGCGGCGTAGCGTAATGCCGCCTGTCTGACGTCGACAGCGCACGGCGACAAGGAGAGGCGCTCATGTTCGACCTGAAGATCACCGGTGGCACCGTCGTCGACGGCACGGGCGCGGAGCGCTACCGGGCCGACATCGGCATCAAGGACGGCAAGATCGTCGACGTCGTCCGCCGCGGCGCCAACGACCCGGCGATGCCGGGCGAGGCCGCCGAAACCATCGATGCGACAGGGCATGTGGTGGCGCCCGGCTTCGTCGACATCCATACGCACTACGACGGGCAGGTGAGCTGGGACGGGCTGCTCGAGCCGTCCAGCGGCCATGGCGTCACGACGATCGTCACCGGCAACTGCGGGGTCGGTTTCGCGCCGGTGCGGCCCGGCACCGAGCAGTGGCTGATCGAGTTGATGGAGGGCGTGGAAGACATCCCCGGCACCGCGCTGACCGAGGGCATCGAATGGGGCTGGGAGACCTATCCCGAGTACCTCGACGCGATCGGCAAGCACAAGTTCGCGATCGACGTGGGCAGCCAGGTCGCCCACGGCGCCATCCGCGCCTACGCGATGGGCGAGCGGGGCGCGCGGAACGAGCCGGCGACGCCCGACGACATCGAGGCGATGGGCCGGCTCGTTCGGGAGGCGATCGAGGCCGGCGCGCTGGGCTTTTCGACGTCGCGCACGATGGGTCACCGCGCCATGGACGGTGAACCGGTTCCCGGCACCTATGCGGCCGAGGACGAGCTGTTCGGCCTCGGACGGGCCATGGCCGCCGGCGGCCAGGCGGTGTTCGAGCTCGCCCCGCAAGGATCCGCGGGCGAGGACATCGTCGCGCCCAAAAAGGAACTGGACTGGATGCGCCGGCTGAGCGGCGAGATCGACCGGCCCGTGTCGTTCGCGCTGATCCAGGTCGACGCCGACCCGAACCTGTGGCGCGAGATGCTGGACCTGTCCGCGGACGCGCACGCGGAAGGCGCCCGGCTCTACCCACAGGTCGCCGCGCGGCCGTTCGGCATGATGATCGGGTTCCAGGGTCATCACGGCTTCAGCCACCGCCCCACCTACCGCCGGCTGAAGGCCGAATACGGCCGCGAAGAGCTCGCGCAGCGGCTGGCCGACCCCGCGGTGAAGGCCGCCATCCTGGCCGAGGACGACCTGCCCCCCGACCCGACGCTGTTGTTCGACGGCATGTTCGCCCTGGTGCAGCACTCGCTGGGACGGCTCTTCGCGCTCGGGGATCCGCCCGACTACGAGCCCACCCCCGACCGCACGGTCGCGGCCATCGCGAAGGCCCGCGGCGACGACCCGCTCTCGACGCTGTACGACCTGATGCTGGAGCGCGACGCCACCGCGATGCTGATGCTGCCGCTGTTCAACTACGCCGACGGCAACTGCGACGCGATCCGCGAGATGCTGCTGCACCCCGCCGGCGTGCTCGGGCTTTCCGACGGCGGCGCCCACTGCGGGATGATCTGCGACGCTTCCTATCCCACCTTCTTGCTGACGCACTGGGCACGCGACCGCCACCGCGGCGACAAGCTCGCCCTGGAGTACGTGATCCGCAAGCAATCCCGCGACACGGCGCACCTGTTCGGCCTGACCGACCGCGGCACCATCGAGCCGGGCAAGAAGGCCGACATCAACGTCATCGACCTGGACGCCCTGACGCTGCACCCCGCGGCGATGGCCTTCGACCTGCCCGCCGGCGGAAACCGGATCCTGCAGGCCGCCAGCGGCTACGCGGCGACGATCGTCAGCGGGACCGTGACCCGGCGCAACGACGTCGACACCGGGGCCCGCCCGGGCCGGTTGGTGCGCGGGGCGCGTTAGGCCCGACGCTTGAACGCGCCCACCGGCAATCCGGCCCGCACCCGGGACGAGGACGCGATCGGCATCCCGCCCGAGTGCCCGACCCTGGTCCCCGCGCAGCGTTACTACTCGCCGGAATTCGCCGCCCTCGAGATCGAGCGGATGTGGCCGAAGGTGTGGCAGCTCGCCTGCATGGTCGACCACGTCGCCGAGCCGGGCGACTATTTCGAGTACCGCTGCGGCCCGTACGGGGTGCTGATCGTGCGGGGCGACGACGGGGAGCTCCGGGCATTCCAGAACGCCTGTCGCCATCGCGGTAACAGCCTGTGCGTGGGCTCGGGCTCGGGCCTTCGCGAACTCAAGTGCGGCTATCACGGCTGGACCTGGGACCTGGCGGGCACGCTCAAGCGGGTGCCCAACCGCAAGGGTTTCGGCTCACTGCGGATGTCCGACTTTCCGCTGGTCGCGGCCCTGGTCGACACCTGGGAGGGGCTCGTCTTCGTCAACCTCGACCTCGACGCGATGCCGTTGGCCGAGTACTTGGAAGCGGTGCCCGACGACATCGCCTGGTGCCACCTCAGCGACTTCCGGTGCTACGCGACGCTCACCATCGACGTCGACGCCAACTGGAAGACGATCGCCGACGGCTACAGCGAGACCTACCACATCCAGACCCTGCATCCCGAGCTGCTGCGCTGCGTCGACGACATTCATGCGCCGCAACAGATTTGGGGGCACACGGGCAAGTCCGACCAGCCCTACGGCGTGCAGAGCCCGCGCTTTGACGGCGCGCTGACCGACGAAGAGGTGTGGGACGCCTACGTCTACACCCAGGGCGCGCTCATGGGCGCCGCCGAAGGCACGCCGTTCCCCGCCGACGAGCGCCGGCCCGGGGAGACGGTCGCCGACGTGATCGCGGCGCGCACGCGCGCCTTCGCGGCCAGCCGCGGCGTGGACCTGGACTGGGCCGACACCGACCGGGTCACCCGGCTGCACCAGTACAACGTGTTCCCCAACATGACGTTGCTGGCCAACGCGGACCACCTGACCGTCATGTGCTCGCGCCCCGGCCCGGACCCCGATCACGGCGAGCTGGTCATGTTCCTGATGATGCGGATGGCCCCCGGCGCGCCGCACAGCAAACCCGCCGAGATGCATTCGACCGCCGGCGAGGCCGAACCGGGGCTGGTGCTCACCCAGGACATCCGCCTGCTCGCGGGCCTGCAGCGTGGCCTGCACCAGCCCGGCTTCACCCACCTGGTGCTGTCCGGCGAGGAACGGCGCGTGATCAACACGCACCGAAACCTCGAGCGCTACTTGAATCTATCCGGGGAATCGCCGGCGACCGAGCGGATGAGCCCCGATGAAAAGGCGCCGACGTAATCGCTGTAGACCTCCCGAAAACGGGTATAAGCGAATTAGAATCCCGGCTTGTGACGAGTGCGTCCGACGCTTGGGGCTACGAACGGCGGCAACTCATGCATCAGGTACAGATGCGATGTCAAGCACTCGGCCGAAGACGCGCGCGACGGCTGTGTCACCGCTTCGAGCGGGTCGGCGTGCACACCGCTCCGGAGCGGCTGCGGCAGATCGTGGCCGGCGCCCCCGTCGCAGACGACGAAGTCACGGATGTCAATTTTGCTTTGATCGCGATGCAGTTGAACCGGGAGGCGCGCGGCGCGCGGGTCAAACGCCTGAAGCGCCAGGGCACCCGCTCGCTGATGTTCGCCGGCCTGGTTTTGGTCGTGCTGAACTTCCTGTTCTGCGTCGCCTACGTCCTGCTGAACCTGGCCCAGCAGGCCACCCCGATGTAAGAGCTGCTACTCGATCGGTTCGTCGCCCAGCACGGTGGTGCGCAGCATCTCCCTCGGCGAGTCGGGGTCATAGGGCGCCGCTCGGTGCAACACCCCCCGGTTGTCCCAGATGACGGTGTCACCGACCGACCAGGTGTGCCGGTAGACCTTTTCCGGGCCGGTGGCCCGATCCAGCAACGCGGCCAGCAGCGCGCGGCCCTCGTCGAGGTCCATCCCGACGATGTAGTCGGCCGAAGCGCCCAAGACCAGCGATTTGCGGCCGCTGCGGTGCGTCCACACCAGCGGATGTTCGTGCGTGCGCCGTTGCCGCCAGCGCTGCACCTGCTCCGGCGTGGGGTCGGGCGTGACGCGTCGTTGCGAGGCTTCCAGCGAATGCACGACCCGCAGCGAGCCCAGCCGGAGCTTTTCCTCGTCCGTCAATTCCTCGTAGGCGGCATAGGAATTGGCGAATTCCGTCTCCCCGCCGCGTTCGGCGACCGCGACCGCCGACAGCAGGGTCGCCTTCTGGGGGCACTCGTCGTCGACCGGAGTGCAGCCGTCGATGTGCCAGTCGAACGTGGCCCGCAGGTAAGCCGCCGACGAGTTCTTCGACGTGTCGAGCGTGATCGGGTAGATGCCCGCCACCGGATGGTGGCCGTCGGAGGAATGGTCCACTTCGCCCAGACGACGACAGAACTCCACCTGCGCTTCGGGCCGCAGACCGAGGCCGCGGAAGACCAGCACGCCGTTGTCTTCCAACGCTTCCATCACCGCGTCGCCGAGCTGATCGTCGGCGGCGAGCCGGTCGGCGTCGGCGCCGAGGACTTCGGCGCCCACCGACGAGGTGAGTTTGTTGACGGTAAGCAGGCTCATCGCCCGTCCTTTCTGAAGGGAAGTCATGGCACCGGTTCACCGACCCGATCGAGGACGGCGTCGGCGGAGTCGGTGGGCTTGGCCTGGCCGAAGATTTCGACCGCCATCGCGACCATCACCAGCGAGTAGATGAGCTGCAGCAGGTGCGTCGCGTCGTCGGGGATGTCATCGAGTGGAAACTTGTCGCAGTAGTCGATCGCCTCTTCCAGCCGGGGGAAGAAGGCGTCGTAGAACTCGCGCATCTCGGGCAGGCTGCTGGCCATCCGCTGATTCCAACGCTCGGCTTCGGTTGGCAGACACCAGGTTCGGGCGAAGTGCTCCAGCTCGGCGAACGCGCTCGGCAACAGGGCCTCGGTCATCGTCTACACCCCCGCCGGTTGCGCTTCGCGTTGATATTGCTCGACCCAGTCGACGACCTCTTTGTGCAAGTGCCGCACCAGGATTTCCTGGTCGCTCAGCGGAAATTCGTCGACGATTCCGGTTTCGAGCGCCGCCTGAGTGCCGCCGAGCATGCCGGCGTCCTGGAGCGCGAACTCCTTGAGCACCACCGCGGCCACCTCGTGTTCGATGCGTTCGCGCACGGTGCGCGCCGGATGGAAGGCGGTGTAGGCCTCGAAGCGGTGCGTGTTGTGCGAGGTCGGCCAGTACCGGTACAGCAGATACCAGCCGCCGTAGATGAGGATCTCCAGGTTGGGGAAGATCTGGAAATTGCTGATGCCCCACGGCTCGATGCCGCCCGGGTTCAGGCCGGCGGGGAGTTCGCCGATGTCGGGGGTCCGCCACGGCCCGACGAGCCCGCTGCGGGTGGCCCGTTCGATCGGGTACATGTATTCCGGTGCCATCAGCCAACGGCGCGTGCCCGCGGTGGAGACCACCCGGTGCGGCCCGTCGATCTGGAAGTGCGCGCACTCGAATCCGGCGTTGGGATCGCGCACCGCGGAGGGGACCTGTTGGGGATGCAGCGACGGCACGTGGTAGTACTCCTGGAACGCATCGGCGAAGATCTTCCAGTTGCTGTTGTTGTGCGCCACAAAGTCATAGCGCTCGGTGAGCTTGCCGAACGGGTAGGCGTCGAGGCCGGTGACCATAGGGCCCAGGAACTCGCGCAAGCTCTGCCGCGGCTCCTCCGCGAAGTTGACGAAGACGAAGCCGTTCCACACGTCGCAGTGCACCGGGCGCAGCCCGTAGTCGGCGGTGTCGAGGTCGAAGAACTCCGGCGCTTGCTGCACATAGGTCAGCGCGCCCTCGAGGTCGTAGCGCCAGCCGTGGTATTTGCAGGTGAACTGGCGGCACACGCCCCTGGCTTCCTCGCGCGGAAAGTCGTTCCACACCAACTTGTTACCGCGGTGGCGGCAGACGTTGTGAAACGCGCGGATCGTCTCGTCCTTGCCCTTGACGACGACGATCGACGCGCGCGCGGCCTCGATCTCCCTGGTGAGATAGCTGCCCACCCGAGGCAGCTCTTCGACGCGGGCAACGTTGAGCCAGGCGCGTTTGAAGATCGCCTCGCGCTCGAGCTCGTAGAACTCCGGCGACGTCGAGTCCCGGAACGAGATCGGTCCGGTACCCAGTTGCGGGTAGTGCTCGGTCCAGCTGCCCTCCGCCGGCTTAGGCCAACGACCCATCACAACCCGCCTCTCTCGAAATCATTTGTGCGGCCCGCTCACATCACGCCCCCACCGTTGACGCCGAGCACCTGACCGGTGATGAAGCCGGCCTGCTCGGAGCACAGAAATCCGACCGCGGCGGCGATGTCGTCCCCGGTGCCCAGGCGTCCCACCGGGATCTGGCTGGCGATCTCCTCGTTGGATTTCAGATGGCCCTGCGCCTGCGACTGCTGTTGCATCGGCGTCTCGATGCCCGACGGGGGGATGTTGTTGACGGTGATGCCCAGCGGGGCGTATTCGCGCGCCAGCGATTTGGTGAGGGTGATCACCGCTCCCTTGGAGGCCGCGTAGTGGGCCATCCGCGGGGAGCCGCGTTGGGCGCTCGACGACGAAATCATCACGATGCGGCCCCAGTTCGCGGCGATCATGTCCGGAAGCGCGACCTGGCAGCAATGGAACGTGCCGGTCAGGTTGACCTCGATGATCCGCGCCCAGTACTCGGGCGTGATGTCCAGGAACGGCGCGAAGCCGACCATTCCGGCGCTCGTCACCAGGATGGTCACCGGTCCCAGCTCGCTGCGCACCTTGGCGAAGGCCTCCTCCACCGCCGGCCGGTTGGTGACGTCGGCCACCACACCGAGCGCCTCCACTCCGTCGGCGCGGAGCTCCTCGCAAACCCGTTGCGCCGCTTCACCGTTGACGTCGAGCACCGCCACCTTGTGTCCACGCCGGCCAAGTTCGTGGCAGGTCGCCTCGCCCATGCCTGACGCGCCGCCGGTCACCACCGCCACCCGTGTCATCGCGTGTGCCTCATTACTGACCGTCCTCGGTTGTTGATCATTCGAAATCTGATGCGTCGGAATGCTCGCTGAACAGCGCGTGGCCGGTGCCCTTTTCGACGACGCGGGCCAGCAGGTCGTGCAGCAGCTGCTGCTCGCCGCTGGAGAGCACGCCGAACACCCTTTCGTGGGCCGCTATCGCATCGGACAGGACGGCTGCGGTCACCGCCCGGCCCTCATCGGTGAGGTACGACTGCATGATTCGCCCGTGCTGGGGATCCTTCTTGCGCTCCACCAGGCCGCGCCGCTCCAGCGCCGCCAGCGCGAGCTGGGCGCCCTGCGGGCTGATCAACAACCGCCGGGCGAGCTCGGCGCCGGACAGTCCGGGTTCGTTCGCGAGCTGACGCATCAGGCCGATCTGGGCGGTCGTCACACCGTGGCCGCTGATCGCCTCGTTCACGGTCGTCAGCGAGAAATGGAACGCCTGCTTGAGCAGCCACAGGATGTTGTCAGTGAGTTCCATCTTGGTCTCTCGAACGGTAGACGCGGCCACCCTTCATCACGAACCGCACGTCCAGGGTGGTCGCGATGTCGCGGGAGGGATCCCCGGGGACCGCAATGACATCGGCGAGATAGCCGGGCGCGAGGCGGCCCAGCTCGTGATCGGCCTCGATCAGCTCGGCGCTGACCACCGTCGCCGCCCGGATCGCCTCCATGGGACTCATGCCCCGCTCGACGAGCGCGCACAGCTCCTTGGCGTTCTGCCCGTGCGGGATCGCGGGCGCGTCGGTGCCGCAGGCGATGCGCACGCCGGCGGCAATCGCCTTGGGCAACATCGACTTCGCCCGCGGAAACACCTCGTCGGCCTTCTTGCGCAATTCGGGCGCGATCCGGTCCACGGCCATCGCGTCGGTCAGATACGTCGTCGACACCAGGAACGTCCCGTGGTCGACCATCATCTGGATCGTCTCGTCGGTGGCCAGGAAGCCGTGTTCGATGCAGTCGATGCCCGCCTTGATGCAGGCGCGGATGGCGCTGTCGCCCACCGCGTGTGCGGCCACACGGACGCCGGCGCGATGGGCCTCGTCGGCGATCGCCGCGAACTCCTCGTCCGAATACTGCTGGGCGCCGGGCGCGGTGCTGTGTGACATCACGCCGCCGGAGGCCGAGACCTTGATCAGCTTGGCGCCGTGGCGGATTTGATAGCGCACGCACGCGCGGACATCGGGCACGCCGTTGGCGATCCCCTCGGCCACGCTCAGCGGCATGATGCCCGGCGCCAGCCGCTGAAAGACGGTCGGGTCCAGGTGCCCACCGTAGGGCGTCACGGCGTGGCCGGCCGGAACGATCCGCGGACCGGTGTGCCAACCCTGATCGATGGCCCGCTGCAGCGCCACGTCCAGCAGGTAGCCCCCGGTCTTGACCATCAGGCCGAGGTTGCGCACGGTGGTGAACCCCGCCTCGAGGGTGGTGCGCGCGTTCACCGCACCGCGCAGGGTGCGGTATGCCGGGTCGTCCTGCACTCCGTGCATGGGGTTGGGCAGGCCCTCCGGGCCCCCGGGTCCGCCGATGAGCAGGTTGAGCTCCATGTCCATCAGGCCCGGCAGCAGTGTGACGTCGCCCAGGTCGATGTGCGTTGCCGAATCGGGCGGGGGCTCAACGGGGTTCACGGCGCTGATGCGATCGCCCTCGATGACCAGGACGGCCGGAGAGCGGACCTGACCCGCCTCGACGTCCACCCAGCGCGAGGCCCGCACGACGGTGGTCATGGCACCGGTTCGGAGACGCAGTCCAGGCTGGAGGCACCCGAGTCGGGAACCCGCGGCTGTTTCCAGCACTCGACGGGGAAGGACACCATGATCATCGAATACAGCAGATGCATCAGGTTGGTGACGTCTTCGGGAAGGTCGTCGAGCGGAAACTTGTCGCAGTACGCGATCGCTTCCTCGGCCCGCGGCGTGATCGCGTCGTAGAACGCCTGCATCGCGGCCATCGAGCTGGTCAGCCTCTTGCGATAGCGCTCCTGCTCGGTCGGGAGGCACCAGTCGGAGAACGGCTCCAGGTCGGCGAATTCCGTTGGTAGCTTGGCGGTCACGGCTACACCCCCACACCGCTGCTCTGGTAGTCGGCGATCCACGCGGCGGTCTCCTTATGGAGGTGGCGCAACAGGATCTCTTGGTCGTTGAGCAGGAATTCGCGCACCGCACCCGACTCGATCATGGACTGGGTGGCTTCCAGCGTATTGGCGTCCTGCAGCCCGTACTCCTTGAACGTCACCGCCGCGAGTTCCTGGGCGACGCGTTCGCGGGGGGTGCGCGGTGCGGGGAAATACAGGGTTCCTTCGAACACGTGGGTGTTGTAGGACGTCGGCCAGTAGTGGTAGGTCAGGTACCAACCCTGGCCCCAGAACAGGATGACGAAGTTGGGGAACAACTGAAACGAGTCCAGTCCCCACGGGTCGCACCCTGCCGGGTTGATGCCCCGGGGCATTTCGCCGAGATCGGGCTTGTCCCAGGGCCCGAACAGCCCGCTCTGGCAGATGTCCTCGATGGGCTTGCGCATGTCGGGATCCATTTCCCAGGCCCGTACACCCGACGTGCTGACCAGTCGGTGCGGGCCGTCGATGCGGTAGTGCGGCGCCTCGAAACCTGCTTCCGCCGCGGCCTTCGAGTACTTGCTCGGCGACTGGCTCGCATGCAGCACGGGTGCGTGGTAGAACTCCTGGAACGCGTCCATGTAGAGCTTCCAGTTGGCATTTACCTCCGAGCGGTAGCACCGCCGCGAGGTCAACCGCCCGAACGGATATCCCTCCAGATCGGTGATCATCGGCCCCAGGAATTCCCGCAGCGACTGTTCGGGTTCCTGGGCGAAGTTGACGAAGATGAATCCTTCCCACACGTCGCAGTGCACCGGCACCAGCCCGTAGCGGTCCTTGTCGAGGTCGAAGAACTCACCCTCCTGCTGCACATAGGTGAGCTTGCCGTCCAGGTCGTAGCGCCACGCGTGGTACTTGCAGGTGAATTGGCGGCACACACCGCTGGTTTCTTCCAGCGGCATGTCGTTCCATACCAGCTTGTTGCCCCGGTGCCGGCAGATGTTGTGGAACGCGTTGATGTCGCCCGCGGTGTTGCGGACCACGATGATCGACGTGTTGGCGACCTTGAGTTCCTTGGTGAAGTAGCTTCCCTTGCGCGGAATGCGTTCCACCCGGCCAACATTCAGCCACGCGCGCTTGAAGATCGCGGCGCGCTCGAGTTCGTAGACCTGTGGGTTGACGCAATCCTCATAGGAAACCGGTCCGGTCCCGAGTTCCGGGTAATGCTGGGTCCAGCTGCCTTCGGGCGGCTTGGGGAAGCGGGCCATGTCTGCCGACCGTATATGCTCGACACCACAATCGCAAGTAGTTGATATTGGCGGTCGAAGGAGGAGCTGCGTGGACCGACACGAGAGGCTGTTCATTGGCGGGTCATGGCTCTCGCCCAGCACGGCCGACACCTTCGAGGTGATCTCCCCGCACACCGAGGCGCCCATCGCGCTGGTCGCCGCGGCCGGCCCGGATGACGTGGACGCCGCCGTGACGAGCGCGCGGAGGGCGTTCGACGAGGGCCCGTGGCCGCGCCTGGATCCCTCCGATCGCATCCAGGCGGTGCGCCGGCTGGCCAAACTCTATGCGGCGCAACGGTCGCAGATGGCCGAGCTGATCACCGCCGAGATCGGCGCGCCCACCACCTTTGCGCAGCGCGCCCAGGTCGGGCTGCCGGCCATGATGATGACCGCGTTCTGCGACCTCGCCGAGACTTTCCCCTGGCAGCAGACGCGGCCCGGTTTCTACGGAGCCGACCTCGACATCCGGCGCGAACCCGTCGGCGTCGTCGCGGCGATCGTGCCCTGGAACATGCCCCAGTTCCTCATCGTCACCAAACTGATCCCGGCGTTGCTGGCCGGGTGCTGCGTCATCGTCAAGCCCGCGCCCGAGTCCCCGCTCGACGCGCTGCTGCTGGCCACCGTGCTCGAAGAGGCCGGTTTACCCGAGGGCGTCGTCAGCGTCGTGCCCGGCGACGCGAAGGTCGGCGAGCAGCTCATCGGCCACCCCGGCGTGGACAAGGTTTCGTTCACCGGCTCCACCGCCGCCGGCCGGGCCGTCGCGGCCGCGTGCGGGGCCGGCCTCAAGCGGGTCAGCCTGGAGCTCGGCGGCAAGTCCGCGGCGATCGTGCTCGACGACGCCGAGCCCGCCGCGGTCGCGTCGGCGATCCGGTCGGCGAGCCTGTCGAACTGCGGCCAGATCTGCAACGCGCTCACCCGAATCCTGCTGCCCGCCAACCGCAGTGACGAGTTCATCGATGCGTTGGCCGCCGAGATGGAATCGCTGCGCATCGGCGATCCGGCGGATCCGGCGACGCAGCTCGGCCCGCTGGTCGCCCAACGACAGCAGGAGCGGGTCCGCAACTACATCGATGCGGGAATGCGGGAGGGCGCGCGCCTGGTCGTCGGCGGCGCCGACCTGCCCGACGGTGTCGAGCGCGGCTGGTACGTGCGGCCGACGCTGTTCGCCGAGGCCGACAACGGCATGCGCATCGCCCGCGAGGAGATCTTCGGCCCGGTGCTCACCGCCATCTCATACCGCGACGAAGAGGACGCGATCGCGATCGCCAACGATTCCGACTACGGGCTGGCGGGCTCGGTGTTCACCGCCGATCACGACCGCGGGGTCGGCATCGCGGGCCGCGTGCGCACCGGGACCTTCGGCGTCAACCAGGGCTACACCATGGACCCGTTCGCACCGTTCGGCGGAGTCAAAGGCAGCGGCTACGGGCGGGAACTCGGCGCGGAGGGGATCGAGGGCTACACGGTCAGCAAGTCGATCTCCGCGGCCATCTCCCGTTGACGCCTGGGCGGTATCACCAGCAAGCCGCCGATCAGCAAGGCTCCGCCGGCCGTCAAAGGGATCGCCCAGGCGCGGCGCGTCGCTACGGCCGCGCGGCAGTGATCGACGAAATGCGTTCCCGCCATCTCCGCGACGCCGGCCTGGGTGAAACTGCCCTGGAACCCACTGCCGCAATTGATTTGAAAGCCCCACTGGTCAAAGTCGGACAGGAAGACCGGGAACCGAAGCGCCAGCAGACCGACCGTCAGCAGCAGGACTCCCGCAGCGAGGACGCGAAACCGCCCAACTGACATGTTCATCAGGGCGGCAGTGATCGACATGCCCGTCCTCTGGCTCCGGACACCGCGATTCAGTTCGCGCGCCATTTCGCGGTCCATCCGGGCCGATTCGAGAAAACGCAGATCCTCGAAACGCTGCGGCTTCGCGCGCGTCCCGGCACCGGCCGCGCTGACACCGATCGAGGCGATCTCCCGATCGGCAGGTGGGCGCGCCGCGTCGGCTACCGCGACTGCACCGGCGTGGCTTTCGGCGCCGCCACGCGGATCCGGTGGCGGTTCGACGTCGGCGGACGGCGATAGCGCAACGACTTCGTCGTCGGGCGTGTGGGTCAGTGTCACCGGCGATATCGACATCGGGAGCCTCCCTCGACGCGTGGTGAGTTCAATAGCTGTACTCACGCACGGTAACGGGTTGAGTTCAATAACGCAACTGACTAAGGTGGGTGGGTATGCGTCAGGTCAGCTTTTCCGATTTCCACTGTTCCCTGGCCCGGAGCCTGGACTTGATCGGGGATTGGTGGACCCCGCTGATCATCCGGGACCTCTCGCTGGGTCTGCAGCGGTTCGACGACCTCGCGACCAACCTGGGGATCTCACGCAACCTGCTGACCACGCGCCTGAAGGCCCTGGTCGACGCGGACATCGTTGAGCGGGTTCGCTATTCCGAGCGTCCGCCGCGAGATCACTACCGGCTAACCCGGGCCGGTCGTGATCTGGTGCCGATTTTGGCGGCCCTCACCGCCTGGGGCGACCGATGGGCGGCTCCGCCCGCGGGGCCCTCCATGCTGTTCACTCACGACGGGCATCGCTGTACGCCGACGGTGTGTTGCTCGGAATGCGGTCAGCCGGTGACCACAAAGAACCTGGACGTCGAAGCCGGGCCCGGCGCCAGTCCAGGACCGGGCGCGCAGCTGATCGGCCGGCTTTTTCCGGAGATCAACGATCGGCCCGCGTCGCGCGCCTAACGCCGGGCGACGATCCCGTTTCTTGACCGTGACGCCCGAGATGCAGAGTTGATCGGCAATTTCACTGTTGGACAAGCCTTTTCCGATCAGGGTCAACACGTCGGGCTGTTCGGCGGCGAAAGCGACTGAAGCTTAACTGGTTTCGGCAGCCCGCGCGTTGCTCAGGGCATCGCGACCGCGTCGAGCCGGAACACCGCGCATCGGCCCGCCAGGGCCTCGAACTCATCCGCGGTGCCCCGCTGCACCAGCCCCGAGCGCTTGAAGAACCCGACGCCTCGAGGCACCTTGGCGGGAAACGCGCGCAACACCGGCCGCGCTTGCGCAGCCGTGAGTTCGACGAAGGTGACGCGCTCCGACTTGCGACCGCGCGTCACGGTGCCCGCGCCGGCCGCCCGCGCGTTGAGCACCCAGTCCGCGCGGGGATATCCGCCGACGACATACAGGCCATCGTCCAGCGCAAACGGGGTTGCCGGCGTGCTGCGTGGCTCACCGGATTTGCGACCCGGCACCGTCAACACCCGCACCGGTCCGGTGACGACACCCAACTTCTGCACGGCCATGACGGCCTTGTTCATCGGCTTCAGCCAAGCCGGCGGTTTGAAGTCAGCCATGTCACCGATTGATATCAACCTGGCTGATTTATGTCAAGCTTCCTTATATTGGCTAGCGTTATGCCGGGCCACGCCCGTCACCGGCCAGCTTGAGCAGCAGGCGCGTGCCGCCCAGCGGGCTGGCGTGCAGGGCGGCCGAGCCGCCGTGCAATTCGGCCTGTTGGGCGACGAGCGCCAACCCCAGCCCCGAACCGGCTCGCGACGCGGTGGACCCGCGCGAGAAGCGCGCGAAGACCGCGGTGCGTTCGTCTTCCGGGACACCGGTGCCGTTGTCGTCGACCGCGATCTCCACGCCCTCACCGGAACTGCTGACGGTGAGCTGGATTTCGGTGGCACCGCCGTGCTTGACGGCATTCGCAATGGCGTTGTCGATGACCAGCCGCAGCCCGGTGGGCAGCCCCACCATCAGCACCGTCGGCGACGGCACCAGCGACACGTCCACACCCGGGTAGATGCGAAGGGCGTCGTGCGCGGCGCGGTCCAGGAGCTCGGTGATGTCGAAGGGGACAAAATCGTCGACGGTGGTCAGCTCCCCCTGCGCCAGCCGCTCGAGCGCCGTCAGCGTCGCTTCGATCCGGCTCTGCGTGCGGATGACGTCGCCGAGCACCTCGTGGCGCTGCTCGGCGGGTAATTCCAAGGTGGACAACACTTCCAGGTTGGTGCGCATGGCGGTCAGCGGCGTGCGCAGCTCATGGGAGGCGACGGCGGCGAAGTCGCGGGCCGACTCGAGCGCGGCCTTGGTGCGCTCCTGCTCGTTGCCGATGCGGGCCAGCATGCCCTCGACCGCTTCGGCGATCTCCACGGCCTCGCGGACGCCACGGACCTGCACCTCGTCCGGACTGGACTGCGCGTTGATGGCACGAGCCTGCTGCGCCAGCAACAGGAACGGATTGACCATGATCAACGAGATCACCCAGCCGACCAGCACCGTGCCCCCGATGACGCTGCCACAGATCAGCAACACCCGCAGGTGCAGTTCGTTGATGCGATGCTGGGCCTCGGCCAACGGCGCGGCGAGCGCGATCGAGGCAGGCCCGGCGGCGAAGGTGCGCACGCGGTACTGCACCCCGTTGATGGTGGTGTTGGCGTACCCGTTGGGAAGTTGGGGCAACACGATGTTGCCCGGAACGGACACGGTCATGTCACCAATGCGTGCGGTGCGCACCAGGTTGCCGTCCGGAAGAGGATGGTCGGGGGCGGTGAGCTGCCCGGTGTTGATCAACGTGTTGATGTCACCCAAGCTGCTCACGGAATCCAGGCGGCGGTCGAGCTGGCTGTACTGATCGTTGGTGACGCCGATCCACACCCACGCGCCCAAGAGCACGACGAGAGTGATCACCGATAGCGCGGCGACAATGACGATCGTGCGCAGCGACAGCACGCGCATCGGGAGGCGAACCTGACCGAACAGGGGAGCATCGGGGGCCATTGCTCACCCGACCCGTGGCGGCCGCCGAAGCATGTGACCGGCGCCGTCGGTCAGCCGGCACCCAGCAGCGGTTGCCTGTGGCTTCGCGCCTTCCGTGTTTGGCCCGGGGTTGGACATCGCCCTCAGAATATAGGCGTGGCGTTCGCCGACCCGGCCGGCACACGGGTGTGCGCCTCAGTCGGTGGCCGGCGGCCCCGCCTCCACCAACGTCAGCTGGGAGCCGCGCCGCGCTGCGCCGGACGGCTGAGCGTCGAGATCGTCGGGTTCGAAGAGCTCTTGGATGCGGCGACCGGCGAGCCGGCCCCGCTCGATGGCGCCCTGGAACCGGATCACGCCGCCTCGGGCCAGATGTAGTCGGCGCCAATCGCTGATCGCCTGGTAGGCAGCGTGGTCAAGGTAATCGACCGCGATATTGACCGTCACGGCGGCGCCTTCCGGCACCGAGGCCAGCACGCGGGTCAGCCGGGGCAGCGCGAGAAAGGTGCACGCGCCCCCGATGTCGACGCGCCACCGACCGTCGACGGGGCGCGCCTCCACCTTGGCCCGCAGCACCCGCCAGCCCGTCAGCGCGACGGCCAGCACCAGCCCGATCATGACGCCCTGCAAGAGGTTCAGGAACACGACCGCCACCACGGTGACGACGTACACGATGAGATCCCCGCTGCGCATCGCCGTTTCGATGTGGGCCGGCTTGAGCAGCTCCACTCCGATGACGATCAGCAGCCCTGCGAGCGCGGCGGTCGGAATTTGTTCGACCAACTCGGCGAACGGAAGGGTGAACAGCAAGATCCACACGCCGTGCATAATCGACGAGGCCCGGGACTTGGCTCCCGCGTTGACGTTAGCCGCGCTGCGGACGATGACGCCGGCGATCGGCAGGCCACCGATCGCGCCCGAGGCCATGTTCGCGGCGCCCTGCCCGATCAACTCGCGGTCGAAGTTGGTGCGCGGCCCATGATGCATCCGGTCGACGGACACCGCGGTCAGCAGGCTCTGCACGCTCGTGATGAGCGTCACCGTGATCACGGCGATCACGACGGCGGTCCAGTTACCGTGGGGCAACGCCGGCAAGCGCAGCGCTTCCAGCACCGATCCGTCCAGTTCGATGCGTGGCACGTCGAACGGGAAGACCACCGAGACGACGGTGACCACCACGATGGCGACCAGCGCGCCCGGAACGCGGGCGACCTTGGGGGGAACCCACTTCCATGCGACCAGGATGGCGACCACCAGGACACCCAGCAGCACCCCCGGCCGGTGCGCGCCGACAACCTGATTCGGAAGACCGGTAACGTTCTGCCACGCAGTGCTTTTGGATTGGCCGCCGAGCAGCACGTGAAACTGCTGGAGCGCGATGGTGATTCCGATCCCGGCCAGCATGGCATGCACGACGACGGGAGAGATGGCCAGTGCCGCGCGCGCAACGCGACTCAGGCCCAGCAGGACCTGCAGGATGCCGGCCGCGACGGTGATCAAACAGGTCACGCCCCAACCGAACTCGGAGACCACATCGGCGACGACCACGGTCAGACCGGCGGCCGGGCCGCTGACCTGCAGAGGTGATCCACCGATGCATCCGGCGACGATTCCCCCCACGATCGCGGCGATCAGCCCCGCAAGCACCGGGGCGTTCGACGCGATGGCGATCCCCAGCGACAGCGGGAGCGCGACCAGGAAGACCACCAGGGACGCGGGCAGGTCGTAGCGAATGATGGAGCGCAGGCGGTCGTTTGGTGGCAAGTGCAATCGTCGATTGCCGGGTTCTTTGACGTGCCGCATCGGTTCACTTCCTCGCTAGGTCTTGAGGGGCATTGCGCCGTCCGCTCCGCGCCGCGCTGGTGCGGATCACGTAATCGCTTGGAGCGCAGTCAATTACAAGCACGACGGCCGTTGTCGCTCGACTGGGAGCGCCTGGCTCCTGCGTTCGAAGGTAGGTGGATGCCCTGACCGCGGGCAACCTGACAAGCCGCCTGCATACCGAACGCAAATCTTTGCCGGGGCCCGCCCCGCGCACTGTGAGGTGCGCTACACGGGCTTCCCGCCACCGCGGTGAGTGAGTACTCTCTCACCTATGCAGACGTCGGGACGCGATCGGCTGCTGGCCGCCGCGATGAGCCTGTTCGCCGCCAAGGGGTACGCGGCGACGTCGGTGGCCGACATTCAGCGGGCGTCAGGCCTGGCGCCCGGTTCCGGCGCGCTGTACAAGCACTTCGGCTCCAAGCGCGAGCTGCTGGAGGCCGCGGTGGCGCACCGGATCGACAGCATCGTTGCGGCGCGGGAACAGTACGACGCCGGGGTGCCGGGCAGCGTCGAGCAGGCGGTGCGCACGGCCGGGCGGCTGATCTGGGACAACCTGAAACAGAGCGAGGAACTGCTCAAGGTCATGCTGCGCGAGCCCGACGAGTTGGGCGATCTCGACGAGAAGACGTGGCAGGTCATCACGGACAACGCGTATCAGCGCTTCGCCGATGAGCTGGTCGCGTCCAATCGCTCCGGCCGCACGCGCATACCCGATCCCGAGGCGACGGCGGCGGCGGCGATCGGCTCCTTGTCCTACGCCGCGACGCTGCAGGCCCTGACGGGGCGATTGCCCGGCAACATCGACGAGGACCGCTACTTCGAGGCCTGGGTCAACCAGACGGTCAGCGTCCTCGCCCAATACCGGAACCGTTAACTACCAACATATTTCAGGAGTGAAGCCGTGACATTCTCACTGCAACTGAGCGACGACGTGATCGAGGTGCGCGATTGGGTGCACAAGTTTGCGGCCGAGGTGATCCGTCCCGCCGCGTCGGAATGGGATGAGCGGGAGGAAACCCCGTGGCCGGTGATCCAGGAAGCGGCGAAGGTGGGGCTGTACTCCCCCGACTTCTTCGCGCAGCAGGCGGCCGAGCCGTCGGGCCTGGGCTTTCTCACCACGTTCGAGGAGATGTTCTGGGGCGACGCCGGCATCGCGCTGTCCATCCTCGGCACCGGCCTGGCCGCGGCGGCGTTGGCGGGCAACGGGACTCCCGAGCAGCTGGGCCGCTGGCTGCCCGAGATGTTCGGCACGCCCGACGAACCCAAGCTCGGGGCGTTCTGCTCGTCGGAGCCGGATGCCGGTTCCGACGTCGGGGCCATCCGCACCCGCGCCCGCTACGACGAGGCGGCCGGCGAATGGGTCCTCAACGGCACCAAGACGTGGGCGACCAACGGGGGCATCGCCAACGTGCACATCGTGGTGGCATCCGTCTATCCCGAACTCGGCACCCGCGGCCAGGCCACGTTCGCCATCCCGCCGGACACCCACGGGCTGTCGCAGGGACAGAAGTTCAAGAAGCACGGAATCCGCGCGTCGCACACCGCCGAGGTGGTGCTGGACAACGTGCGGCTGCCCGAGGACACGATCCTGGGCGGCCGGGAGAAGTTCGAGGAGCGCATCGCACGCGTCAAGTCCGGCGCGTCGTCGCGCGGGCAGGCCGCGATGAAGACTTTCGAGCGCACCCGCCCCACGGTCGGTGCGATGGCCGTCGGCGTGGCACGGGCCGCGTACGAATACGCCCTCGACTACGCCTGCCAGCGCGAACAATTCGGCCGCAAGATCGGCGAATTCCAGGCCATCGCGTTCAAGCTGGCCGACATGAAGAGCCGCATCGACGCCGCGCGTATGCTGGTGTGGCGCGCCGGATGGATGGCGCGCAACAACCAGAGCTTCGACTCGGCGGAGGGCTCGATGGCCAAGCTGGTCGCCAGCGAAACCGCGGTCTACGTCACCGACGAGGCCATCCAGATCCTGGGCGGCAACGGCTACACCCGCGACTACCCCGTGGAGCGGATGCACCGCGACGCGAAGATCTTCACCATCTTCGAGGGCACCAGCGAGATTCAGCGCCTGGTCATTTCGCGCGCGCTGACGGGCCTGCAAATCCGTTAGGCACCGCGCCGGAACCCTCGCCGGGGGCACGCGCCATGATGGCGGCATGACCTCCGACATCCGCGTCCTCGACAGCGAGGACGACCTGATCGCCGCGGCCAACGTGTTCCGCGCCGCGATGGTCGGGTTTCCCCCGCTGTCGAACCTGGCACCCGGCCAGATCACCAAGCTGCTCGAGCCCGGCCGCACCGTCGGTGCCTTCGCCGGCGGCCAGCTGGTCGGCACCGCCGACGCCGTCACGAGCGGGCTCACCCTCCCCGGCGGGGCGATCGTCGGGCATGCCGCCGTGACGCACATCGGGGTGCTGCCGTCGTTCACCCGCAAAGGCATCGCCACCGAGCTGATCGGCCACCAGCTGCACGACTTCGCCGCGCGGGGCGAGGCGGTCGCGACGCTGCGCGCCTCGGAGGCGACGATCTACGAGCGGTTCGGCTACGGGGTGGCGAGTTCGTCGCAGACGGTGGAGGTACAGACGGCACGGGCGGCGTTGCGTCCCGGGGTGGGGACCGGCGGTCCGGTGCGACTGCTGGACGTCCAGGAGGCGTGGGACGTCCTGCCCCGGATCTACGCGGCGCATCGCCCGCCGCGGCCGGGCACCATCGACCGGCCGGCGGTGTGGTGGCAGAGCCTGCGGTTACGTACCGAATCCTCGCCGGGCCCTTCGTATGTCGCGGTCCATGGCGCCCCGGGATGCGAAACCGGTTTCGCCCGCTACCGCCCGGTCGACACCGAGGCATGGTTCGTCAGCGACCAGCGCACGATCGCCGTCGAGGATTTCTTCGCGCCCACTCCCGACGCGTATTTCGGTCTGCTGCGCTTCCTGCTCGGGCTCGATCTCATCGATCGTGTGGTGTTCTGGATGCTGCCCCTCGACGATCCGCTGCCCTGGTTGCTCACGGACCGACGGGCCGCGCGGGTGACCGCGGTGCGTGACGAAACGTGGCTGCGCATCGTCGATGCCGAGGCGGTGCTGTCGGCGCGCCGGTACGCCGGCGACGAGTCGGTCACGGTCGAGGTCAATGACCCTCTGCTGCCGCACAATTCGGCACGCTTTGCCATCGCCGGCGACGGCGCCGAACCGACCGACCGGCCCGCCGCGCTTCACGTCAGTGTCGAAGGCCTCGCCGCGGTCCTGCTCGGGGGCACCACCTGGCGCAGCCTCGCCGCCGCGCGGCTGGCCCGGACCGACGATCCGGAGGCGCTGGCCATCGCCGACCGCTTGTTCGCGGTGGCCGACGCACCGCACGCCGGGTTCTTTTTCTGATACCGCCGGGGGGCGAACGTGATTGTGATCGTCGGGGCGGGAATCTGCGGGCTTGCGGCCGCCCACGCGCTCGCGCGGCGCGGCCAGGACGCCGTCGTGCTCGAGCGCGGCGAGCCGTTCGCCGAGCAATCCGCTGGTCTGGCAAGGATTTTCCGCATCGCACACCGGCGCGAGGCATTGTGCCGACTCGCGATGCGGGCCCGCGACGGCTGGCAGCGCTGGGAGTCCGAGCTGGGCGCCGGGCGCCTGCTCGGCGCGGAGGGCTTCATCGCCGCCGGCGCCTGCGACGAGACCGCCGCCGCGATGACGGAGGCCGGCGCGGCCTTCTTTCGGCTGGACCGGTCCGAGATCATCGCGCGCATCCCGTTCGCGGCGGCGCCCTGGGACGCCGCGGTGTTCGACCCGCTGGGCGGCAGCCTGCGCATCCGCCGCGCGCTCGACGCCCTCGCGCGGCGTGCGGTCATCAGGCGCTGCGAGGTGGTGGCCGTGGCCGACGACGGCGCGACGACGCTGGCGGACGGCACGGTCCTGCGCACGGACGGCGTGCTCATCTGCGCCGGTGTCGGGACCTCGGCGCTGTTCGGCCCGCTGGGAGTCCAGTTCGCACCCCACACCCGCTTCACCTACGCGGGCGCCGACGCGACCGGCGCCGCATGCCTTTCCGCACCCGAGGGCTACGGGCTGCCGCTGGGCAGCACCGGCCGTTGGGCGTTCGGGCAGGAGGCGCCCGACCCCGCCCTCGTGGGCACGCTGTTCCCGTCGCTGGTGGCCGTGGGCCAGGTCGACTGCGTCACCGTTCGCGCGCCCTGGCTGGACTCCGGCGGCGACGGCTGGACGGTGGCGCGCCGCGGCCGCGTCGTCGGGTTCGTAGGGAGCAACCTGATGAAGTTCGGCCCCCTGCTGGGCGAGCTGCTCGCCGACGCCGTGGTCAGCGACGCGTTGCCGGCCGAACTGGTCCTAAATTAGTTGCGCGGCAGCGCCTTCCGGCGTCAGCCGTGGGGGGCCTCGGAGATCTTGGAGTCCGGCTTGCCCAGCGTCTGGCACCAGGTCGTGGCCGACAGGCGGGTGGCGGAAATCTCCATACTGGTCGGGTCGGCGCCGCTCTTGTCCTTGAGCATCTTGCTGACCTCGTCGTTTTGCTTCTTCTCGTCCTGCGTGGTGAAGTCCTTGCACTTGGTGTCGCCGCCGGTGTTGATCACCTGTGAGGCGGAACACGCGCCGGACAGCAGTGCGGCCACCGCAACCGTCGCCGCAGCAATTTGCTTCATCATTTGCCCTCCTGGGTTCGCAGTGAGGTATCTGTACACCAAATCGGCCCGATTTCAAACCTTGCCCGCGCTTCGCGGCGCATCGTCGCGCGTTTGCAGAACGGTGAGCGGAAGGCTGGTGGGGGCGTGCATGGCGGCGGGCTCAGCGGGAATAACTCCGCGGGCGGCTTTGTCGACCATCTTTTGTAGGCCGCCCACGCGCCTCAGACCCAGGGGAGGAACATACGTGCTCTCGTCGAAGGGCTCGACCGACCTCACGAGCGGGACACCGGCGGCGCCGGCCACGCCGGCAGAGCGCACGGACCCTCGTGCGGCGCAAGCGACATTCGTCAGCGTCTTGGCCCTGTTGTTGTCGACGGGTTGGGTCGCCAACCACTTCGTCGCGCTGATGCCCGTGATCAGCGACCGCCAACACCTCGATGCGACCCGGCTCGACGCCATCTTCGCGATCTACGCGCTGGGTTTGCTGCCCGGACTGCTCGTCGGCGGGCGGCTGTCCGATGCGCTGGGGCGTCAGGCGGTGGCGCTCGCGGGCGCGACGGCCACCCTGGTGGGGTCGGTGGCGATGCTGGTCTCGCAGCAGCCCGATGTGCTGCTGGTGGGTCGTTTGGTCGTCGGAATCGGTGTCGGTCTCTTGATGAGTTCCTGCACCGCATGGGCCTCCGACCTGAAAGGTCCCGCCGGGGCGGGCACCGCCGGAGCGGTGTTGCTCGGCGGCTTCGCCATCGGTCCGTTCGCCGCGGGTCTGATCGCGCGGTACGGACAACCCGGCGTTCGGTGGTCGTTCGCGTTGGCCGCCGCTCTCGTCGTGGCGGCGATGGTCTTCTCGGTCGTGGCGGTACGGCGCGGAAACGCGACCGCACCGACGCCGGCGCACGATTGGGAACCGTCGGCGGCGGCGCGACAAGGAACCGCGTGGGCGCTGGGCTGGGCCATGCCGCTGGCCCCGTGGGTGTTCGCGTCGGCGACGCTGGGATTCATCACCATTCCCGCCCGGGTGCACACCGGGCTGGCGGCGCCCTTGGCCGCGGGCGGCGCCACGCTGATCGTGAACGGCGTCAGCGGAGGAATCCAGGTGCTTGCCCGCGCGCGTCGTTGGGGACCGCAGGCCGGCACCGCGGGCGCGGTGCTGGCCGCGCTCGGCTACGCCGTCACCGCGGTGGCCCCGCCGACCATGTCGCTGCCCCTGGGCCTGTCGGTCTTCTTGATCCTGGGGTGCGCGTCGGGTCTTTGTTTGCGCGACGGCCTGATCGACCTCGAGGCCGCGGCGCCGCGGCGGCTGCGGGGTGCGCTCGTGGGGGCGTTCTACGTGGTGACCTACATCGGCTTCGGGCTGCCCCTTGTGTTGACCACCGTCGGGCCCGCGCCCTCGGCCGCCATCCTTGCCACCATGGCGGTGCTCGCGCTGGCAACAGCCGTGATTCGGGCCGTGCGCCTGCGTCGAGTCGCTCATCGCCGGCACTGAGAACGGGACCGATCAACAGCGGCACATGTTTTGCCGCACGGCACGCGGGTATCGCCCCTGAACGCCATGACCAGACAAGCCTCCCTTGATACCGCGACGCCGAGCGCGCGGGACTTCGGCGAGGGAGGCGACGAATCACCGGTTGCGGCAAGCCGATTGTCGCTGCGCCGGATACCGCTCGAGATCCGCAAGGCCGCGGCGGTGATGGCCATCGCACTGGTCATGACGTCGACGTTCGCCGCGGCCTACACCGTTGCGCTGGGCAGGCCCGCTCCGCGGCAGCTCCCGATCGGCGTCGTCGGCCCGGCGTCCGTGACGGGCCCCATCGTCGCCGGGATGCAGCAGGGCCGGCACGAATTCGAGGTGCGCACCTATCCGTCGCGGGAGGCGGCCATCGCGGCCGTCGATCGCCAAACGATCACCGCGGTCGTCGACGCCACCGCGACGCCGCCCCAGCTGCTGTTGTCCAGTGCCAGCGGCGCTTCGGCGGTCCGGGTCTTGACGCAATTGGACGAGCCCGCGCCCGGGCGCTACCTGCTGCCGATCCAGGACCTTCACCCCCTGCCGCCCTCCGACCCGTCGGGGCTGGCCACGTTCTACGTGACGATCGCGGCGACGATCCTGGGGTTCGTCACCATGTTTCAGTTGCGCGCCAACGTCAAGACGTTGACGCTGCGCCGCTGGCTGGGTTGCGTGGCCATCCTGGCGGTCGTCGGCGGCGCGGCACTGGCCTCGGTCGCCGGGCCGATGCTGGGCGCGCTGCACACACCGTTCGCCGAACTGTGGCTACTGATCTCGCTGCAGGTTGCGATTGCGGCCCTGTTCAACTCGACCATGCTGGTGTTGATCCATCGATGGGCGATCATCCCGACCTGGGGCGTGTTCATCCTGCTCGGCAACACCTCGTCGGGTGGCGCCGTCTCGGCTTCCCTGCTGCCGCAACCGTTCGCGGTCCTCAATCACGCGCTGGCGAGCGGCGCCACGGTGTCCGCCATCCACACTGCGACGTACTTTCCCCACAACCAGCGGGCGCTGCCGTTTATCGTTCTGGCCGCGTGGTTTTCGGTCACATTGATCGGGCTGGTGACCTGCTCTCGCGCGTTGGGGCGGTCGCCGGCCGAATGATCACAGCAATTCGCGCAGCGTCTCGATCATCTTGACCCGCTCGGCGGGCGTCCCGGCGAGCGGTGCCACGTTCAAGGTGGTCACCCCCGCTTCCCGATAAGCCGCCAAACGTTCCTTGACGAACTCGCGCGAACCGATCAGGTTGACGTCGCGCACCAGCTCGTCGGGCACCACCTTGGCCGCGCCGTCCTTGTCGCCGGACAGGTAGAGCTCCTGGATCCGGTCGGCTTGCGGGCCATAACCGTACTTGGTGGCCAGGGTGTGATAGAAGTTCTTGCCCTTGGCACCCATCCCGCCGATGTAGAGCGCCAGGTGCGGCTTGACGAATTCGCGTAGTGGCTCGACGTTTTCGCCGATGGCCAGGACCGGTCCCGCGTAGATGTCGAGCTCACCCAGCGCAGGGTCGCGCTTGGCCTGGCCCGCAGCCAGCGCCTCGCCCCAGACGTCGCGCGCTTTCTCCGGCAGGAAAAAGATAGGTTGCCAGCCCTCCGCGATCTCGGCGGCCAGCTCGACGTTCTTGGGCCCCAACGCCGCGACCAGGATCGGGATGCGCTCTCGGACAGGGCGATTGATGAGTTTGAGCGGCTTGCCGAGGCCGGTGCCGTGCCCGGCGGGCAGCGGGATCACGTAGTGCTTGCCCTGGTGTTCCAGGGTCTCGCGCCGCCACACCCGCCGGCAGATTTCGATGACCTCGCGGGTGCGTGCGATCGGGGCGTCGTAGGGCACACCGTGGAAACCCTCGATGACCTGGGGGCCGGAGGCGCCCAGACCGAGCGTGAAGCGGCCGTCGGACACGTAGTCGAGGCCGGCCGCGGTCATCGCGGTCAGCGTCGGCGTGCGGGTGTAGAGCTGCAAGATGCCCGAGGCCAGCTGAACCCGTTCGGTGCTCGCCGCCAGGTAGCCCAGCGCGCTCACCGCGTCGAACGAATACGCCTCGGGGACAAAGACAATGTCCAAGCCGGCGCGTTCCAGGTCGGCCACTTCGGCGGCGACGTCCTTGAACCCGCCCGCGTAATTGATTCCCAATCCGATCCGCATGGTCAGGATCCCTTCGCGACGGCGAACTGGTCGGCGAGTTCGACGGCCTCTTGCTGGATCCGCTCGAACTGGGCGCCCATCGCGTTCGACAGGGCCGTCGCACCCGACAGCGGCCGCACCATCACCATGAACTCGTCGATGAGGCCGTCGTCGTCGAAGTGCAGGAAGTCGCAACCGGTGATCTTCACACCCGGCGCCCCCGCTACCGCGGTCTCGAACACGAACGCATGGTCGCGGCCGTTGGCGTCGGCGATCTCGCGGATGTAGCGGAAGTCCTCGAAGACCCGCAACACGCCGCGCAGGATCGCCGCGGTTATCGGCTTGCCCACATAGGGCTTGAACGCGACCGGGCTGATGAACACCACATTGTCGGCCAGCATCGCCTGGATGGCGCCCTCATCCCGTTCCTCGACCGCCTTCCGAAAGGGATGCGTGGCAACCACCGAGACACCTGCCTTAGTCAATTTATTGAGTAGGTGGGGTTGACGGTAGCCGCCGTCCGCCGTCGCGTCGATGTGCGGTTAGTCACTTTTTTGAGTATTCGCATTGTTAAGCTGGTCGCCGTGTCGCTGCGTGACGCGGTGCTGGCCGCGCTCCTCGATGGTGAGGCCTCCGGATACGACCTCGCCAAGCGTTTCGACGCCTCGGTCGCCAACTTCTGGATGGCCACCCCGCAGCAGCTCTACCGCGAACTCGACCGCCTTGCCGAGCACGGGTTGATCCGGGCGCGCGTGGTGCAGCAGGAACGCCGGCCCAACAAGCGGATGTTCTCGCTGACCGAGTCGGGGCACGACGCGATCCGGGAGTTCACCGCCCGGGCGCCGAAGCCCTCGGTGATCCGCGATGATCTCGCGGTCAAGCTGCTGGCCGCCGATGCCGGCGACGCGCGGGCCGTCCGTGACTTCATGGCGGAGCGACTGCAGCGAGCGAAGGTCAAGCTGCAACGCTACGAGCGGATGCGCGCCCGGATGCTCGACGGCCGCGGCGAGAAGGAGTACCTCGCCCGCAACGAACGAGTGGGCCCCTACCTGACGCTGCTGCGCGGAATATCGTTCGAGGAGGAGAACATCCGATGGGCGGAGCGTGCGCTGCGGATTCTCGACGGCCGCCTCTCGGCGCACTAAATCGTGGTGTCCACCGCATCGCCCGGGTACTGCCGGCCGATCAGCTCGTCCTGACCCACCTCCGGGACGTTCCCGTCGCCATCGGCCGCCGCGCGCTTGGTCGGCTTCTTCTTCGACGGCTTCTGGGGTGCCGACCCGTCCGGGCTCCCCGAGGGCCGGTGACCGTTGTGCGTCGCCAGCCCGACCGACGCGCTGACCATCTCGATGGCCTTCTCGGTGTACACGCGATAGCCGAAATTCGGCAGGTAGCCATGGATTTCGGGGGTATCGAGGTCGCGCATGAACTGCAGGATCTCCCGGCTGAACACCTGACCCGGAACCAACACCGGAAATCCCGGCGGATACGGCGTGACATACGTCGCCGAGACAATGTCGGCTCCAGCGTCCAGCCGTTCGAGGATCTGCTCGCCCATCAGGTATTCGCAGTTGGTGTCGTCGTAGGAGAGGTAGAACGCTCGTCGGACATCGCCTTCGGGCGTCGCCTCGCTGCCGCCGTGATCCAGGAACGCCGGGTGGAACCCGCTGAAATCGGGTAGGGGCAAGGACATTTCGGTCAGCCGATAGACCGCCTGCGCGAAGTGTTGGCGCTCGCCGAGGCTCATCTCGGAAATGTTCTGGTCCAGCTCGCGGGCGATGTTGACGAGCACTTCCACCAGGAACGCGACCGAGCTGCGCGTGGTGCCGATGTTGGTCATGAACAGCACGCTGTTACGCGACGTCTTGTTGATCTGAATCCCGTAGCGGTCCATCAACTGTTGGCGTTTGAACGTGTCCCCGTCGTAGCCCGTGGGGCCGATGAACAGCGTGATTCGGGACGGATCGAGCACGAACTCGTCCTGCTCCCAGGCCGCCATCATGTTGCGCAGGCCCGAGCGCAGCGGCTGCGCGATGGCCGAAGGCCGGAACTCCTCCGGGATCAGATCGGACGTGCGCAGGCACCGCATGTACTTGCTGAGCAGCGGGTGATTGTCGATCGCGTCGCGCAGCTGCATCGCGTTTTCGATCTGCCGCTGCACCAGCTCCACGCCTTCCAACGCCACCTGCCGGCGGCCGAGGTCCAGCGACGCGAGGATCTGGTAGTTGGGCGAGGTCGAGGTGTGCGCCATGTAGGCCTCGTGGAACGGCTCGGCGACCTTCTGGTCGAAGTCCTGATCGAAGACGTGGATCATCGAGCCCTGCCGCAACGCGGTCAGCGTCTTGTGCGTCGACTGGGTGGCATACACCCGCACCCGCGCGCGGGCCGGGTCGGGAACGAGGCGGCGCTCCAGCAGGTCGTCGTCGCCGGCCGGGTCGGCGGCCAGCTGCTCCTCGAAGCGGCGCTGGTAGTCGGGATCGGCCAGCCGCTCCCGCAGCGCCCGCGCCGACGCCATCGCGGTGCGCTCACGGTAGACGGGGTGGAAGCGGGCGAACGCGAACCACGCCTCGTCCCACAGGAACACCAGGTCGGGCTTGATGGCCAGGCATTCCTCCATGACCCGCTCGACGTCGTAGACGATGCCGTCGAAGGTGCAGTTGGTCAGCGACATCATCTTGACGCGGTCGAGCTTGCCGGCGCGCTTGAGCGCCAACAACTTCGACTTGATCTCGCGCAACGGCACCGCGCCGTACATCGAGTAGTCGTTGAGCGGATACGCCTCGAGGTAGACCACGTTCGCGCCGGCGAGCATCATCCCGTAGTGGTGCGACTGGTGGCAGTTGCGGTCCAGCAGCACGATGTCGCCCGGCGCCACCAGCGCCTGGGTCACGATCTTGTTCGCGGTCGACGTTCCGTTGGTGACGAAGTAGGTGTGCCGGGAGCCGTAGGCCTCGGCCGCGAGCTGCTGGGCTTCGCGCAGCGGCCCGGTCGGCTCGAGCAGCGAGTCGAGCCCGCCGCACGTCGCCGACGTCTCGGCCATGAACACGTCCAGGCCGTAAAAGCCGACCATGTCCCTGATCCAGTGCGAGTTGACGATCGACTTGCCCTGCGAAATCGGCAGGGCGTGAAAGACACCCGTGGGCCGGTGGCTGTACTGCTTGAGCGCGCTGAAGAACGGCGTGCGGTAGCGCGCCGCCACGCCCTGCAGGATCGACAGGTGCAGCTCGAGCATGCCTTCGCGAGCGTGGAAGACCCGGCGGAAGTACTGGCCGAGCCGCCCGGCGATGTCCTCCACCTCGATCTCGGTCATCAGATACAGGTCGAGCTCGGGCCGCAATTTCGCCAGCGACACCGCGAGGATCTGCGCGCGCTCCTCGGGCGACTGGTGATCCGCCAGCTCGTGCGACACCCCCGTGTCGACGAACTCCGCCAGCGCCGACAGGTCCCGGGTCGACTGGTGCGAGAAGCGCCGCCGGATCACCACCGCCTGCAGGTTGACGTTGAGCCGCGCCGCGATCAGCGCCTCGTCACCGCTGGACACCACGACCAGCTCGTAGACGAACTCGTCGTCGGGGCGGCGCCACTTGCGGACCTCGTTGCGCAGCGCCCGTTCCTGGTCTTCGGTCATCTTCTCGACGACGAGCACCTCGAAATAGGGGCGGTCACGCTGGGTGGCCGGTTGATGCTCGGCGAGCTGGCGCGGATCGGACGGGAACATGTCCAGGTCGTCGGATCCGGCGTTCTCGACGTCGCCCGAGCGGTACGACTCCGTGGTCAGCGCGCGGTTGATCTGGACCAGCGCCTGCGCGAACTTGTCGTAGCTGCCCGCGGCGAAAAGCCTTTGGACGCGCGCGAATTGGGGTGATCCGGGATAGGCCCAGTAGGGCTCGAGGGCGCTCAGGCGGGTGAGCAGCTCCTGACAGGTGTTGATGCACTTCGCCTTCAGCTCACCCTCGGTGGTCGGGCGGGTCAGCCGATCGGCGGCCTCCTCCAGCCGGCACCATGAGTCGCTGCGGACCTGCCACAGGCTGTTGTAAGCGCGCAAGTGTTCCGTCATGGCCGCCCTTCCTTGGTTCGCGGCGACTCCTGGTCGCGGAGCGTCGGTCAAGGCTTGCAGACCCAATCCGCCCGCCGGTTGCCCGCGGGCAAACACTGCGCGTCCGTCGGGTGACAGGCCGGCCAGACGGCGGTAACGGGGGGCGGCCGGCGCGGCCTGCATCGGTTTAGCGGCGCCGGCCACGGGTAGGCCGCTGAAGACGCATTGTTCAGGCGACCGAAGGAGGATAACCATGGCGACAGGTGAAACCGGCTTCGACGATGTGACCTATGACCTCGTCTCGGTGCAATACCACTCGCTGAAGGCCGGGCACGACTACGGGCAGTATGTGCGGGACGCGAAAAACGCCGGGCTCGACGACGTCGCGTCGTTCTTCGAAGACGTGATGGCCGAGGATTCCAAGCGCGCGCAGCGGTGCCACGAGCTGCTCGTCCAGCTGACCAAGTAGCACAACGAGATTGGCTGCCGGGCGCGGGCGGGGCCGCGGCCAAGGCCCCCGCCATCGGCTACCGTCGATGGCATGACTGAAGTTTCCGCAACCGACCGAATCGACGACGTCGCCGCCGGCGACATCATCACCGTCGACCGCGGCGCCGGCGAGCAGCCGTACAAGGTGGTCTTCAAGGACTTCACCGACGGCCGATACGTCGTCACGCTTGAGGGCGGCGGTGAGACCTTCCAGCTCGACCTGGCGCCCGGCACCACCGTCACGAGGTCGCTGGCGTCGAAATGGGAATCGGCGCAGAGCCCCACGCCCCGCTCGGAGAGTTGAGCCGGCGTCACGCTGTCGCGGGTTGACTGGTTCTGCCAGCATGGAGACCGCGGCCGCGGATCCGCAGCGGCCGGGTAGCGCTCGGAAACGCGGGAGTTCGAATGGCTGACATCACCACCTTGATCCGCGCCGACCACGACTGGTTTCGCCAACAGTTCGCCAGGCTGGACTCGCTGCGCGGGCAGGAACCTGTCAGCGACGCCGCACTCGAGGGCGTCTGGCGTCCGCTCGCCGACAAGCTCGACGTACACGCCTATATCGAGGAGAAGATCTTCTACCCGCAGCTGCTGAAGCGCGGGACCGACGATCCCGAAGGCGAGACGCTCGATGCGATCGGTGATCACAACGACATCCGCGACGGAGTGCGCGACGCCGACGCGACACAGGTCGGCACCGAGGAGTGGTGGGCGGCTGTCGCACGCACCCGGTCGGCCAATGACGACCACATGGGCGAGGAGGAACGCGACGGGTTGCCGGACTTCCGGCGCAGCGCCCCGATCGGCCTTCGCGAGGCGCTCGGGCGGCAATACAGCGAGTTCATGGCCGAGCATCCCACCACCGAGGGGTTGCCGATCGTCGACCGCGACCCCGAGCGCTACGTCGAGGACGTCGAGGGCAAGTCCGCCTTACGCCGCGCGGACTTCTCGCTTCGGATCGGCAGCCTGAAAGGCCAATGAGCCGTGGCGAGCACCGATACCGACGTCGTGGCGATCACGCAGCTGCTCAACCTCTACGGGTTCGCCGTGGACAGCCAGCGCTGGCAGTTGTTCGACTCGATCTTCACCACCGATGTGGTGGCGGACTACGGGGCCTCGTCGCAGTGGAAGGATCTCGCGCGGTTCAAGGCGGACTTCGCCGCCTATCACGAGCCGTTCGATGCCACCCAGCACACCATCTCGACGCATGTGGTCCGCGCCGAGGGCGACGTCGCGCACAGCTTCTGCAACGGCGGCTGGCGGCTGGTGCGCAAGGCCGCCGACGCCGGCCCCTATTGGGACGGGATGGGCTGGTATGACGACTCGTGGCGGCGCACGCCCGCCGGCTGGCGAATCACCCGGCGGACGTGCCGCATCGCCTGGTGGACCGGCAACCCGTTCGTCAACGAGACGATCCCCGCGGTGAGGTTCGACCTGACCACCACCGCCCTGCGCCGCGAAGCGGCCGCCGGGCGGGTCGGAGTCCTCGGGCCCGCGCCGGGTGGTTAACTGCGACGGTGCGCAGAGAACCGGGATTGGCGCGACGCTTCTTCGATCGATTCGAGCCGGTGCACGCGGTGACGTACTTCGCGCCGGAGGCGCGGGCGGCCTTGGACGGGCTGGGTTACCGGGGCTTCTGGATGGGCTACTTCGCCGCACGATCGGCGCCGCTCGGCGTGGTGCCGCGCGAGGTCGTGACCGCGGCCTTCTATAACTTCGCGCCGGAGCGGGTCGCCAAGGCACTCCCGACGGCGTGGGAGATCGCCGGTCCGGAGGCCGCGCTGCGCGCCCGGCAGGAATCGGCCGTCGCCGCGCTGCGCCGCTACGGCGTCGAGGCGGACGAAAATGTCGCCGTGGCAGCGGAATTGGCGGGCCGCGCGGCGCGCGAGGCGCCGCTCGACGGGCGGCCGCTGTTCGCCGCGAATCTGGCGTTGCCCTGGCCGGAGGACCCGCTCGCCTCCCTGTGGCACGCGGCCACGCTGTTGCGCGAACAGCGCGGCGACGGGCACGTCGCGGTGCTGGCCGCGGCCGGCATCTCGGGCCGGGAATCGAACGTCTTGCATGCCGCGGCGGGCCGGGTCCAGCGCGACTACATCGCCCGCACCCGCGACTACGACGAGGCGGCGTGGCGGCATCACGAGCAACGGCTGGCCGAGCGCGGTCTGCTCGACGACGACGGCTCGCTGACGGCGGCCGGCCGCCGATTGAAGGACCACATCGAAACGAGCACCGACACGCTCGCCCTGTCGGCGCTCGACGCGCTCAGCGACGACGACGTGGAGACGTTGTTCCAGGCGCTGACCCCGGTCACCCGGTCGGTGGTTGCCGGCGGCGATATCCCCGCCGCTACCCCGATGAGCCTGCGCCGCGACGACTTAGACGACGGCAGCGCGCATCTGGCCGGCGGCTAGCGCGCAGCTATCGGGCGCTGACCGGTTGTGCCGCAACGTGATCCATCGGTGATCCGTTGCCGTTGGTCACGTCGCGGTCGGCCACGGCGGTAGCCAGTGCCCTACCGTTCCTGATCGTCCCGATGATGTCCACGTGGTCGTTGACCGCGAAATGTGCAGCGGCGGCTGCGGATCGGGCGCCGTTGGTGATGAAGGCGGTGTTCGGCGTGACGAGATAGGTCTGGGTGTACCCGTCGGCGCTGCGCGCGGTCACCGAGTCGGCGGACACCGCGATCACGGTTCCCTCCTGGCGCACCGGCTGCGAAACGGGGGCCGGCCCCAAGGTCGCTTCTATCGTTGGCTTTTCGGGCTCGGCCGTGTTGGTCACCAGCGCGGTCAGGCACGCTGCGCACACCACCGCACCGGTGATGATCTCGCACACGCCGGCCACGCCCCACATCTTGCGCGGCGGCTTTTCATGCGCCCACGGGGTTTGCTCGGACGGCTCGGTCAAGCGGTGCTTGGCGCCCACGGTCAATCCTTCCTTCGGTTTTGCGCCGACAAGCGTCGGCGGCTACCGAATCAGGTTGTTGCTCGTGGTGTTACCCGCAGCGCTGTGCTGATAAACCGCGCGGGGGCCGTAAGCCCTTGGCGAGGGTGAATTGCGCGACGTCGGTGTAACCCTCGCGGAACAGTTCGGCGCATCCGGTGAGGTACTTCATGTACCGGTCGTACACCTCTTGGGACTGGATCGCGACGGCGTCGTCGCGGCGCGCTTCGAGCGCGGCCGCCCAGGTGTCCAGCGTGCGGGCGTAGTGCAGGCGCAATTGCTGAACCCGCTTGACGGTGAACCCGGCGTTCTCGGCGTGCTGCTCGACGGCCGTGGCGTTGGGCAGGTCCCCGCCCGGGAAGATCTCGTCCATGATGAATTTCATGAACCGCAGCTTGGTCATGGTGATGGGCAGGCCGCGTTCGGCGAACTCCTCGTCGCTGGGCTTGATGATGGTGTGCAGCAGCATCACGCCGTCGGCGGGCAGCGCCTCGTAGGCCATCTTGAAGAAGTCGGAGTAGCGGTCGCGCCCGAAGTGCTCGAAGGCGCCGATCGACACGATGCGATCCACTTTGTCGTCGAACTGCTCCCAGCCCCGCAGCAGCACACGCTTGGTTCGCGCGCTGGGATGCCGGTCGAGCCGTTGTTGCACGTGCGCCTGCTGGTTGCGGCTCAGCGTCAGCCCGACGACGTTGACGTCGTAGCGTTCGAGCGCGCGGACGATCGTCGTGCCCCAGCCGCACCCGATGTCGAGCAGCGTCATGCCCGGTTGCAGACCGAGCTTGCCCAGCGAGAGGTCCACCTTGGCGAGCTGTGCCTCTTCGAGCGTCATGTCGTCGCGTTCGAAGTAGGCGCAGCTGTAGGTCCGCGTCGGGTCCAGGAAAAGCTCGAAGAACTCGTCGGACAGGTCGTAGTGCGCCTGCACGTCCTCGAAGTGCGGCTCCAAGCCGGCGGCTTGGCTCTTTTTCTCGGGCACGGCACAACCCCTGACGTGGACTTTTGCTGGTCTCAGCGGCGTGTGATCTCAACCGCGCGAGTTACTGGGCCATCAGTCTATCCGTCCGGATACCGCGCCACGAATCGTCGGTTTCGCATGCGGAAACCGGCGGCGACGCATTTTCCAGGTGTGGGCGACGCCCGCCGTGGCTAATTGAAGTGAGGAGCCGTGTCGGGTGGACGGTGCGGACCGACGGAATGTGACTGAATCGAAAGGCCGACCATGGAACCGATATCGCCGACCGATGCGCTGTTTCTCATCGGCGAGTCACGCGAGCACCCGATGCATGTGGGCTCGCTTCAGCTCTTCGAGCCACCCGAGGACGCCGGGCCGCATTTCGTCCGCGAGTCCTACCAGGCGATGCTCGAGTGCACCGATGTTCAACCGACTTTCCGTAAGCACCCGGCGTTCTTCGGCGGCCTCACCAACATCGCATGGTCCTTCGACAAGGACGTCGAGCTCGACTACCACCTCCGCCGCTCGGCCCTGCCCGAGCCGGGACGGGTCCGCGACCTGCTCGAGCTGGCATCGCGGCTGCACGGCAGCCTGCTCGACCGCCACCGCCCACTCTGGGAGGCCCACCTCGTCGAGGGACTGCAGGACGGGCGGTACGCGGTCTACACGAAGTACCACCACTCCCTGATGGACGGAGTGTCGGCGCTGCGGCTGGTGCAACGAGCCTTCACCTCCGATCCCGACGACGACGAGGTGCGCGTTCCGTGGGACCTGCCGCCGCGGCAACGTTCGGGGCGCGGGAAGCGGCCGTCGCTGCTCGAACGGGCCGGCCGCACCGCGGGGTCCGCGTTGGCGTTGGCCCCGTCGACGGTGCGGCTCGCGCGGGCCGCGCTGCTCGAACAGCAGCTGACCCTCCCGTTCCGGGCGCCGCGCAGCATGTTCAACGTCCGGATCGGCGGTGCCCGACGGGTGGCCGCCCAGTCCTGGTCGCTGGACCGCATCAAGGCGGTCAAGTCGGCCGCCGGTGTCACCGTCAACGACGTCGTGCTCGCCATGTCCGCCGGGGCGCTGCGCGCCTACCTGATCGAGCAGAACGCCCTGCCGGACGCCCCGCTGACGGCGATGGTTCCGGTCAACCTCCGCAAGGACGACGATGACCGCGGCGGCAACATGGTCGGCACCTTCCTGTGCAACCTGGCGACCGACCTCGACGACCCGGCGCAGCGGCTGGAGACCATCAGCTCGTCGATCCGCGACACCAAAGAGGTGTTTCAGCAGCTGCCCGCGGTGCAACAGCTGGCCTTGTCGGCGTTCAACATCGGTGGGCTGTTCTTCGGGCTGATTCCGGGTTATCTCTCGACGGCGTCGCCGCCGTTCAACATCGTCATCTCGAACGTCTCGACCGGGCCGGCGGAGCCGCTGTATTGGCGTGGCGCCCGGTTGGATGGGAACTACCCGCTGTCGATACCGCTCGACGGGCAGGCGGTCAACATCACCGTCACCAACAACGCCGACAACCTCGACTTCGGTCTGGTCGGCTGCCGTCGCAGCGTCCCGCACCTGCAACGGCTGCTCGGGCATTTGGAGACGTCGCTGAAGGATCTGGAGCGCGCCTTCGGGGCATGAGGCGTCCGCGCACGTGAGACGACGCGGAACGAAACGACTTTCGGTTGCGTCATTCCAGGTGCAAGCAGAATCGGGCGCCGACCGGAGGACCGCACAGATGTCATTCGCGAAAATGCTGGGCGGCTTGGCGATTGCTACCGGTTGCTGCGTGGCTGGTGCCGCGCCGGCGCAAGCCGACCCGGACGCGGTGGGCGCCGACCCGAACCCGTTCGGCACGCTGCGCTGCGACTGCCCGGAGACGGCCCCAGTCGGCAGCGCGCAGCGAAGCAACGAGATAACTCAGGGAATCCGGGAGGGTTTGTCCGCCTGGGTGCCCGGGCTGCCGCAGCCCCGCCGGTGAGCGTCAAACGGTGGTGTCCGCCAAAGGGATTGGATCGACGGCGTAGTTCAGGCACACCGTGGTACCACCGGGGCGCGCGTTGATGGTGCAGTGATCGGCCAACGCGTGCATCAACATGATGCCGCGCGACGCTCGGGGATCGTTGGGCTTCTTCGGCGACGGCCGATGCCAGGTCCCGCGGTCCTTGACGCGCACGCTGACGGATCGCGCGGCGGGATCGTAGCCGGCCTGTAGCTCCATGGTGCCGGCGTCGCGATGCGTGCGGTACGCGTGCTCAACGCAATTCGCGAGCGCTTCGCCGGCGCCCAACAGGATGTTGTCGAGCACATCCGGGGACACGTCGGTGGCCTCGCGCAGCCAAACTCGCAGCGCGCGACGCCATTCGGCCGCCGTTACGGCGTCGGCGGCGCCGGCGCGGGCGAACAGCGCCGGGGTGGCCATCAGCGAATCGGCGGTCATGGAAGATGCATACCCAGTTGTCCTGCGATCGATAACCCGTCCGCATATCGCTTAGGCCACAGATTGTGCTCAGCTGAGATCGCGATCGCAACATCGTGATTCGCGACGGACGGCCCGTTCATGCGGCATCCACGGCTGCGCGCTCCTCCTGCAACCGGTCCTTGCTGCGCAGCAACCGCAGCAGCGTGACCAGACCCAATCCGCCCACGACATTGCCGGCCGCGGTGTAGGTGAACCACCCCAGCCAGTCGAGGTACCCGAACGGCGCGCGACCGGTGATGAGGGCGCCGAAAATCAGCAGCGAGTCGAGGATCGAGTGGAACAGCTGCAGGCCGGCCAGGAGGAACGCCACGGCGATGGCGGCGGCGATCTTGCCGGGCACCGACTCGGTGCCCTGTTGCATCCTCGTCATCAGCGTGATCGCCATGCCACCGAGGACGGAGAGCGCCAGGGTTTGGGGGGACAGCGGCGCCGTGGCGAAATGGGCGCCCGATTCGATCGTCTGCTCGTGCAGCCGGGGGAATGCGGTCATGAGCAGCCACATGATCCCCCAACCGCCGACGAGGTTGGCCAGCAGCGTGCCGCCCCACAACCGGAGCAGCTGCCGGATGCTGGCTCGCTTGGCGGCGACGGTGACCACGGGCACCAGGAAGCCCTCCGTGAACAACTCGCTGTGGCCGAGCAGCAGCGCCAGGAAGCCGATCGAGAACGCCAAACCCGCCAGCAGCGGCTGGTGGGTGGCGCTGAGCACGGACAGGTACGCGAGCACACCCAGCGCAACGTCGGTGCCGCCGAAGAACCCGGTGACCAGGACGCCGCGCCAGGTGCGGTGCATCCGTTGGGTGCCCTCGCTCAGCATTCTGCTGAAGGCGTCCTCGAGCCGGTCCTCGATTGGGCTGTCGTATTCGCCGAGCCGGCGTTGAATCGTCTCACTCATCCTGGGTCCTCACGGCCAGCCGTGGATACCCGCTGATCGACGGCCCACGCCTGCCCAGGGGTGTGACGTTGGTTATAGATGCGGTGACGCGGCGGTTATTCGAGCACGAAGACCGGGATCTGCCTGGCCGTCTTCGTCTGATACTCGCCGTAGGGCGGAAAGGCTTCGACGGCCAGCCGCCACCACTGCTCGCGCTCGGCGCCGTCCAGCTCGCGAGCGGTGAGGGAGACCACCTTGTCGCCGTCCTGCACGGTCACCGCGGGGTTGGCCTTGACGTTGAAGTACCACGCGGGATGGTCGGGAGCGCCGCCCTTGGAGGCCACCATGGCGTAGCGGCCGTCCTTCTCGACGCGCATCAGCGGCACGTACCGCCGTTTCCCGGACTTCGCTCCGGTCGTGGTCACCAAGATGACCGGCCGGTCGAGGATCTCGACGCCTTCGGTCGTGCCTTGTTTCAGGATTCGTTCGGTCTGTTCGCGCACCCAGTCGGTGGGGCTCAGCTCAATCCCGTCAGTCATGGCCTTGCCAACGCCGCCGTGCCGCCTATCCATTCCCGGGCCGGCGTCACCGGCTATCCGGCGGCGCGGCGCACCAACGCCGGATAGTGGCAAACCTGGTTCCCGCCGGCGCGCTTGGCCTCGTACATGGCGGCGTCCGAGGTGCTGATGAGGTCATCGATGAGTTGGGTGTCGGCTTCGGAGCTGTCGAGCGCGACGCCGGACGTGCCGATGCTGGCGGTGATCGGGAAGGGAACCGCGGCGATCGCCTGGCGTAGCCGCTCGGCCATCCGCCTCGGGTTGGGGCTGGTGTCGGTGTCGACGATCACGAACTCCTCGCCGCCCACCCGACCGATCACCGCAGACGGGCTGCAGTTCTCTTCGAGCGCGGTGCCGACCGCGACCAAGGCCTGGTCGCCCACGGCGTGGCCCTGCGTGTCGTTGACCTTCTTGAAGTCGTCCAAGTCGATCACCGCGATGACCAGATATTTGTCCGACGCCCGGCCGTGCAGTGTCAGCAACTCGTGGACCGCGTCGTAGAAAGAGCGCCGGTTGCGCAGGCCGGTGAGGGAATCCCGGTCGGACGTCCGAAGATCCGTGCGCAGCGTATGCACCACGGACTGGATTCCGAACGGCACCCCGATGTTGAGTGCCATGACGGTGATGAGACCGGCGCCGATCAGCGCGGCGTCTCCCGTGGCGAGGATGAATCGGTAGGCCAGCGTCACCGCGCAGACCGTTGCGACGGTGAAATTCGCCAGCACGTAATGGCCGGCGTGGAAGTACGCGATGAAACCCCCGAGCATCGCGAACATGGTGCATCCCATCAACCCCGTGTACGGGTTGGACAACGCCAGACACATCGCGGCGATGGCTGCCGTCGCGCCGAGCGAGAAAAGGATCGACTGTCGTCGCGTGGGCCAGTGCACCAGCCACAGGGTTGCGCCGGCGAATCCGAGCACCGATACGACGACGGAACCCGCCCGGGCGATCGCGGTGTGCGGTCCGGTGGGGCTCCACAGCATCAGCAGCGGCAGCGCCGCCTGCGATGCAGTGAACGCGAAAGTCGCTCTCTGCCAGACGACTTGCAGGCCACGGCCCTTCAGGTAGGCGGTGACCCAGTCATACTGATCGGTTTGCTTCACGAGGCCGCCGTCTTGCCGGAGTCTTATTTGTCACGTGAAGAATTAAAGACCAACCCCGCTGAAGTGCAAACTCGACGGCCTATTGACGGTCTCGTCGGCGTGGGCGCAATACCGGCGTCACCAGTTCCCCGGTGTCGAGATAACTGTCCAGGTTGCGGATCGCGAGCAACGCCATCGCCCTGCGGGTTCGCGCCGTCGCACTGCCGATGTGCGGGAACAACACCACGTTGTCCAGGCTCAACAGCTCGGCGGGCACGTAGGGTTCGTCGGCGAAGACATCCAGCCCCGCTCCTGCCAGCGCGCCGCCCTGCAGCAACTCGACCAGCGCTTCCTGGTCGACGACGCTGCCGCGCGCGATGTTGATCAGGTAGCCCTCGGGACCCAACGCCTCGAGGACCGTGCGGTCGACTAGCCTGCGGGTCCCGCGATCACCCGTCGTGGCGACCACCAGCACATCGACGGACTGGGCAAGCTCCGCCGCCGACTCCGCGTAACGGTACGGACATCCCTCGACCGGGTGGCGGTTGTGATACGCGATGGCACAGTCGAAGCCGAGCAGCCGGGTCGCGATGGCCGAGCCGATCCGACCCAAGCCGAGGATCCCCACCTGCAGGCCGCTCACGTCCCTGCCGTAGGGAAAGCGGCCGCCCCGCGCCCACCGGCCCTCCCGCACGTAGCGGTCGGCGGCGCCAAAACGGCGCAGCGTCATGAGGATCAGGCCCAGTGCCGTATCGGCCACGGAGTCCGACAGCACGTCGGGGGTGTTGCTCACGCCGATCCCGCGGTGTTTGGCGGCGGCCAGGTCGATCGCATCCACGCCGGCCCCGTAGTTAACGATCGCCTCCAGGTTGGGGAGTGCCCCGATGATGCCGGCGTCGACGCCGGGCGGCCCGGAGGTCACCACCACGCGGACGTCGCTCGCGTGTTCGTCCAAGAACCGCGCACGCTCCCCATCCCCGGGAAGCGCTGGGACGTCGTAGCGCAGGGCCAGCTCCTCGGCAAAAGTGGGCTCGAACCTACCGACCCGCAGCACCGCGTTGGTCTTGTTCACCGTCACGCGTCCATCATGACGGCGGCACAGCGCCCGCGCTTGGCTACTCCGGCGGCCGGGGTGGGAACTCGCCGCGGTTGGCGATGGCGTCGCGGTAGGCGTACACCCGGTTCGGGATCGTGCTCAGCGCCGCGATGGTGCGGCCCCCGCGGCCGTAGGCGGCGAGGAACTCCCAGGCGTCGGCATCGCCCTCGACGATCTCGACCGCATCGTAATCCGTTGGCACCCCGAGCATTTGGACCTTGACGTCATACTGATCGGACCAGAAGTAAGGCAACTCGTCGTGGGGCTCGGCGCGGTCGGGGCCCGCCAGCAGCGTCCTGGCCGCGGCCTCACCCTGACGCCCGGCGTCATCCCAGTGTTCGGTGCGCAGGTGCCGCTCGTAGAGCGGGTGCCACCAGCGCGCGACGTCACCGGCGGCGACGACGGCGGCGCCTCCGGTGTCGCCCTCCGCCGCGCCCGTGCCGTCGCAGACCACCCCGTCGTCCACGCGCAGCCCCGATCCGTCGAGCCAGTCGGTCACCGGAGTGACACCCAGGCCGACGATGACGACGTCGGCCGGGACCCGCGAACCGTCGGTCAGCTGAACCGCCTCAACGCGGCCGTTGCCGACGATCGAGTCGACGCCTACCCCGACCCGCACGTCCACGCCGTGCTGTCGGTGCAACTCGGCCCAGCGCGGCGCCAGCTCCTTGCCCAAGGCCGCCAGCAGCGGGCTGTTTGCCTTCTCGATCAGCACGACCTCCAGCCCGATCGATCGGCAGCTGGCCGCCACCTCGGCGCCGATGAATCCGCCGCCGACCACGACGACTCGCGGCCGCGACCCCAGCCGTTCCCGGATGGCCAGGCAGTCGTCGACGGTGCGGAGCGTCAGCACCCCCTCCGGGACCGGACCCGGCCATTGGCGCGGCGTCGCGCCGCTGGCGATCACCAGCCCATCGAATTGCAGTGCCAGATCCTGGTTTTCGTCGCGCAGGTGGACGGTGCGCGAGGACAAGTCCAGCTTGATCGCCGACGCACCGCGCAACACCCGAGCCTCCAGCTCGAATTGCGGCGCGAGGTCGACGCCGGCGCGGTGCACCTGGCCGGTGAGCAGCTTCTTGGAGAGCGGCGGCCGGTGGTACGGGGCGTGCCGTTCGGCGCCCACGATGGTCAGGTCTCCGTCATAGCCATCCTGGCGCAGCGCCTCGGCCGCGCGCGTGCCCGCCACGCCGGCGCCGACGACGACAACCTGCCTTAGTTGACGGCTCGGCATCGGCTCACTCCTTCACCGTGATCGCCTGGGTGGGGCAGGACACCTCGGCGCCGATCAACTGCTGGCGCAACTCCTCGGATGGCTCCTCCTGGAGCACGTGCAGCCCGTCTTCTCGTACGTCGAACACCTCGTGGCAGATGCTCATGCACACGCCGTTGCCATCGCAGGTGTCAAGATCAACCGAAACCTTCATCGAACCTCGACCTTTCGTGCGCCGTTGCTTGACGTCTCGATGCCACGGGTCTGATCCGGTGACTTTTCTTTGGACCCCGCTCGCTCGCGGGCGGCCTTCGCCACCGGCGAGTAGTTCAGGTAGTCGACCGCCATCTGGGTGGACGCCTCGTCATTCGGATGGTGGCTCGGCCGCAGATACCGGACCGGCGTCGTCACCATGAGCTTCCACGGGCCGGGCAACCGGTACTCGCGGGCCGCCCAGAGCCAGTCCCGCCAGCGCCACTTTTGGTCGATGGTCGGGTCTTGGGCCATCAGGTAGCGGGCGCCCGCGACCCACCAGGCGATGAACAGCGGCGTCGTGAAGAACATCGAGAACGCCCTGATCCAGTAGTTGCCGCTGACGTGTTGGAAGACGTCGTACACCAGCGAGCGGTGCTCGACCTCCTCGGCGCCGTGCCAGCGCAACAGGTCGAGCATCATGGGGTCGGCCTTCGCATAGTCGAGGCCCCGGTTCGACAGCACCCACTGGCCCAACATTGCGGTGTAGTGCTCCAACGCGGCCACATCGGCCAGCCGGCGATACAGCCACCACCGCTTCATGGCCGGCGGAAACCACCTGGGGGCGTCGCCCAGCGTTATCGACAACAGCCTTCCGAGCCGATCGGTGTACGGCTTGGTGTCGATGCCCTGCTCGGCCAGGTGGTCGAGCACGATCTGGTGCGCCCACGCGTGCCAGGACTCCTGCTGGATGAACGGCTTGATCGCCGCTTCCAACTCGGGGTCATCGACCAGCGACGAAGCCTCGAGGACCGCCTTGATGAAATGCCGCTCCCCCTCGGGCAGCAGCAGGTGCAGGACGTTGATCATGTGGGTCGAGAACGGGTCGCCGGGGACCCAGTGCAGCGGGGTTTCCGACCAGTCGAAGCGGACCATCCGGCGGTACTTCGGATGCCCCTCCCGATGAAGTTGGACTTCTGGCATCAGATGCTCCTCCCGCCGACGGGCCGTCGGCCGTCGGCCTCCCTTTTCGAATTGCGGGAGCGGTCGATCCAAGGCGGAACGCAGGCCGCCGAGTTCGCGACCGTCCAACCGGCCGGGTACCCACACCCTCGCCGGCTCATGCGTACCGGCGGTACCGGGTTCCCTGGCAGTTGGCTGTGAACGCGTGTTTACCGGATCGGACGCGCAGCGTGGAAGCAATTGAGGCGGGATTCGGTTGAACGCGCAATGCGCATTGGTGTCGTGTTCCCGCAGACCGAGCTTGGTGGAGATCCCGCAGCCGTGCGTGCCTACGGGCAGCGCGTCGAGGAATTGGGCTTCACTCACATCCTGGCCTACGACCACGTCGTCGGCGCCGACCCGGCGGTGCACCGGGGTTGGCAGGGCCCCTACGACATCGACACGACTTTCCACGAGCCGTTCGTGATGTTCGGCTACTTGGCCGCGGTCACCTCGCTCGAGCTCGTCACCGGCGTCATCATCCTGCCGCAGCGCCAGTCGGTCTTGGTGGCCAAGCAGGCGGCCGAGGTCGATCTGCTCACCGACGGGCGTTTCCGCCTCGGCATCGGGTTGGGCTGGAACGCCGTCGAGTACGAGGCGCTCGGCGAGGAGTTCGGCAACCGGGGCAGGCGTTCCGAGGAGCAGGTCGAGGTGATGCGCAAGCTGTGGACCGAACGCTCCGTCACCTTCGAAGGCAAGTACCACACGGTGACCGGCGCCGGCCTGGCGCCCATGCCGATCCAGCGCCCGATCCCGGTGTGGTTCGGTGCCGCGTCGGACCGCGCCTACGAACGCGCGGGACGGCTCGGCGACGGCTGGTTCCCCATGATGGAGCCCGGCCCCGGCCTCGACTACGCGCGTGCGCAGGTGGAGCGCGCGGCGACGGCCGCGGGCCGCGACGCCGGCGGCCTCGGGATGGAGGGCCGGGTCAGCTGGACCGGCGACCCCGACAAGGCGGCCGCCGACATCGCCGCCTGGCGGGCCGCCGGGGCCACGCACCTCTCGGTGAACACCATGAGCGCCGGTCTGGCGACCGTCGACGACCACCTCGCCGCGTTGGAGCGTGTCGCCGCCGACCTCAAGTAGGCCTCGGTTCGTCAGCCGGTGCGGTCGGACCACCCGGGCGGCAGATCGTGCGGCGCGGTGTCGATGACGGTCTCGTCGTCGACACCCACGTACTCGAACAGGGTGATGTAGGCGAACTCGGGGACTTCGTAGATGGGGTATGTGGGCCCCTCGTCACGGTAGGCGCGCATCTCGTCGAGGTGCTCGTTTTGGAAGCACACGGTGCGCTCACCGTGCAGGCGGATCCACTGCGGGAAGAAGATCACGCCGTGCAGGCGGCGCTTGGCCGGCAGGATGTTGACGGCAACGCAGGTGCCGGTCGGCTCGGTCCAGGAGACTTTGAAACTGTCTTCGTCGAGCTGAACGAGGTGGACCCGCTGGCCCTTGACCCATCGGCCGCCGACATGCCCGGAGTGGATGCGGTAGTCGATGGTGGTGGCGTTCTTGACGTACATCTCGTACTGCCAGCCGTTGGCGTATGTGTAGATGAGGCGGTGTCCGACGATTCCCGAAAGATCCTGCGGCGGAATCGGGTTGGTGACGCTGGTCATTGCCATCTCGCCAGCCTATCGGCGAGTGAATCGGTCCTAGAAGACGGCGAACCAGATGGCGACGTATTGGCAGACGGCCGCGAGCGCCGTGCACGCGTGGAAGAACTCGTGGTAGCCGAAGGTCGTCGGCCAGGGGTCGGGCCAGCGCAGGCCGTAAAACACCGCGCCGATGCTGTACAGCGCGCCGCCGACGGCCAGCAACACCGTCGCGGCGGTGCCGGCGTTGTGCAGGATCAAGCCGGTGTACCAGACCGCCACCCAGCCGAGCAGCAGGTAGAGCGCCACGCCCGCCCAGCGCGGCGCCGTCGGCCAGAACAGGGTCAGCGCGATTCCGGCGAGCGCGCCACCCCAGACGATCGCGAGCACGACGTGCCCGGTCCCCCGGGGCATCGCCAGCCTGGCGAAAGGGGTATAGGTGCCGGCGATCAGCACGAAGATCATCGAGTGGTCCAGCCGCCTCATCCACTTCCGGAAGACCGCCGACTCCCAGTGCACCCGGTGATAAACCGCGCTGACGGCAAACATCGCCACGATCGCGAGGGCGTATGTCAGCGTCGAGTGTCCGGCCCGCTTGGAGGCTTCCGCCCACGACACCACGACCAGGGGCGCGCCGGCTACGACGGCGGCGACGGCGCAGTATTGATGGATCCAGCCCCGCATGCGTGGCTTGGCCAGAACCCCGTCGACGGTGGCGGCCGGTGCGCTCAACGTCCCTCCCCCACTCCCGCGATTCGCGTTAGGTGCCGCGATTCCAGGCGATTCAGAGCCTGCCCACATCGTTTCGCCACAGCCTGTGGAAGCGCTCTGTCGCATCTGTGAATGGCGTGTATCCGGGAGTTGCCGTGGCTAGGCCACTCCCTCGTAGACCTGGTTGCCCCCGCGGCGTTTGGCCGCATACATCGCGTCGTCAGCGATCTGGACGAGCTCGCCCACGAGGCTTGCCACGTAAGGCTCGGTGAGTAGGCGCAGCTCGGCGCTGGCGATGCCGATGCTGGCGGTGATTCTCGGGCAGAGTCCCACGAGGGCTCTGCAGAATCGCTCCGTGAGCGGCCGCACATCCGGCGTCCCCGTGGTCAGCGCCGCCAGGAATTCCTCGCCACCCGCCCGGCAGATGACCGCGTCCGCGGGGGCGTGCTCACGCAGCAGCTGCGCCACTGCCTGCAGCGCACGGTCGCCGGCCGCGTGACCGTGGGTGTCGTTGATGCTCTTGAAATTGTCCAGGTCGACCATGACCACCGCGAGGTGGGTGTGGGCCGGCGGCGGACTCTGCAACCGGTGACGCACCGCGTCGGTGAATGCGCGCCGATTCAGCAATCCGGTGAGCCCGTCCTCTTCGGAGCGCCGCGCGTACGTGCCCATGGCCCGCACCATGCCCCAAATTCCCAGGGGCACAGACATGTTGAGGAACACGTTGATCCAGAGAGCGGAGGCCGCCGTGGCCATATTGGCCTCGTGAGCCAGCCGCAGCACCGCCGTTGTGGCGACCGTGGCGGCCACCACGCTGTTGAAGAGCATGAGCCTGGGACCGTGGAAGAACGCGATGTAGCCACCGGGGACGGCCATGGCCGTACACGCGAGAGCGGCCAGCGCCGCGGTGGGCTGCACCATGCTCCACCCGCCGACGAACAACGCTCCTACCGCCACGCCGGCCTGGGACTGTCGACGCGTCGGCCAGCGCCTCAGCCACAACACGGTCACGCCGACCGTGAACGCCGAGGCGACAACCCCGGTGATCACTTCGACGGGACTGGGACCGGTTTGGCTCGGCAACACGGTCAGCGGCACCAACGCCGACGATCCAGCGACGATCGCCATAATCGTTCGTGCCGGGCGCAGCATCCCGTGTTGGCCCAGGAACGCGCTGATCCACTCGTACTGGTCGGGCTGACTCCACCAGGCCCTCAGCCGTGACATCAGCCGGCGAACCTCGAAGGTCCGCGCGCGCTGCCCGGTTCGCCTGTTGACGCTCCGCGTTCACCGGCCACCGGATCAACACCTTTCGTGACCCGCCTCGACCCTTTGTCACATACCTCGTGGGCCACCGGCGGCACCTGCGAGTGCGAATGCTACTCCGTTGTGAGCGTTGTGTTTCGGGTGCCGGATAAGTGCTCAACTGTTGGCAGAACGTTACGGTTAGCCGTAACGTTCACGACGTGGCGGCGACCAAATTGCGATGCTACGAATGCGGGACCGCGTTCTACGGTCGCTCCGACGCGTGCTATTGCTCGGGGGCATGCCGGCAGAAGGCCTATCGGACACGCATCGCGCGCGAAACTTCGGGCATCGCCGGTCCGCCTCGCCCGCGCGACAACACTCAATACGCCCGGCAACTTCGCAAGCGAGCGCAACTCGCCCGCCGGGAGGCCGCCGCGACCCGGCGAGCCGCGGCCGCCGTCCTCGGGGCTGTAAGCCGCCCCCAACCGCCTGGTCCGCCGCAATCCTGTTTCGAATCGGCAGATTCGGGAGATCCTGCCTAGAAGGATCGGTCGAAGCCTTGGAGGAGATGTCGCGTGGATCAGCAAGCCAACATCGACCCACCGCCGGCGCCCGAAGACGCGCGAAAGGCGACCGCACAGCAACGCGAACTGCAGGAAAAACTGGAACACCAAGACGACGACCCGGAAGGACCCGGCTTGCACCAGTCCCGGGACGACCTCCCCGACGAGAGCACCCGATAGAGCCGTTCCGTGCTGATCACCGGCAAGACATGCTGGCGTGTCGAGTGCGCCGATCAGCTGGGTTTGATCGTCGACGCCGCCGACTATTTCCGGTACGTCAAGGCGGCGATGCTGCGCGCCAAGCACCGCATCATGCTGGTCGGCTGGGACTTCGACACCAGGACGACATTCGAAAGGGGCGGGAAGAAACTGGCCGGCCCGAACCAGTTGGGGGCCTTCCTTTATTGGCTGCTCTGGCGAAGGCCGGATCTTCAGATTCACGTGCTGAAGTCCAACCTGCGCCTGCTGCCGGTGTTCGACGGCATCTGGTACGGCATCACCCCGGTGTCGGTGGTGAACCGGCTCAGCAGCAAGCGGTTGCGCTTGGCCATCGACGGGGCCAGGCCGACCGGCTCCGTCCATCACCAGAAGCTCGTCATCGTCGACGACGTCGTGGCGTTCTGCGGGGGCATCGACCTCACGCTGGATCGCTGGGACACCCCGGAACACAAGCACCACAACCGGTTTCGGCGAGCGCTTGGCCGCAGGTACGGTCCGCGCCACGAGGTTGCGACCGCGGTGGACGGCGCCGCGGCGACCGCGCTCGCCGAAGTCGCCCGGGATAGGTGGCGCAGCGCGACCGGCCAGTCGCTGGAACCGATCGGCGGCGCCCACGCCGTATGGCCGTCCGGCCTGGAGCCGATCTTGCGCCGGGTCGACGTCGGCATCGCGCGCACACTGCCCACGTTGAACGATCGTGACGAGGTTCGCGAGGTCGAGGCGCTCAACCTCGCGGCGATCGCCGCGGCGCGCCACACCATCTATTTGGAGAACCAGTATCTGGCGTCCCGTCAGGTGGTCGAGGCGCTGGCCGACCGGCTCAGAGAACACGATGGTCCGGAGGTCGTCATCGTCCTCCCCCGCAGGGGGCTGAACCGCCTCGAGCGGGAAACGATGGACGGTGCGCGCCACCGGCTGATCCAGGAGCTCTGGGCCGCCGACGCCCACCGTCGGTTGGGCGTCTACTGGCCAGAGACCGACGGTGGCGCACCCATCTACGTCCACTCGAAGGTTCTGATCGTCGACGATCGGCTGTTGCGCATCGGTTCGTCGAACTTCAACAACCGGTCGTTGGGCTTCGACAGCGAGTGTGACCTCGCCATCGAGGCGGACCCGGAAGACCAAGCACACCAACCCATTCGGCGGGTGATCAGATCAGTGCGGGACCAACTGGTGTCCGAACACCTGGGCGTGTCGGTCGACCAGTTCGAGCGCAGCGTGCGGGAGGGTGAGTCCGTCCTGCGGGCCGTCGAGACGCTGCGCGGGCAGGGCAAGACTCTGCGGCGGTTCACCACCCGGACCATCGACGGTGAGGACAGCCCGCTGGCCGAGAACGACTTGATGGATCCCAATCACGTCCCGCGATCGCTGACCCGCAGCATGCGGCGGTTGGTGGCAAGACTGTCGCAATGACGGCGGACGTCCTATATACCTGTTCATGATTATCATGTATCGTGACAATCCTGTACCGGGTACAGACGGCGGTCGGGTCATGGTCTTCGAGGAGGCGGTCGGCGATGCGGATTACGGTGTTCGGAGCTACCGGCGGTGTCGGCAGGGAGCTCGTCAAGCAAGGCCTCCAACGCGGTTACGCGGTGACCGCCGTCGTTCGCGATGCCCGGCGCCTCCCTTTGACGGGCCCCGGGCTCCGCGTCGCCACCATCGCCGCGCTCGACGACCCCGGCGCGCTGATTCCCGTGATCCGCGGAAGCGACGCGGTGCTTTCGGCATTGGGTCCGCACGGACGAAAAGACGGGCCCGTCGTCTCGTCCAGCACCCGCGCCATCGTGACCGCCATGGACGCCTGCTCGACGCGTCGTTTTGTCGGCGTCAGCGCTGCCCCCGTCGGCCCGATGGCCGAGGGCGAGGGCCTGGTGAATCGCTGGGTGCTGCTGCCGGTCGTGAAATCCATTTTCCGGAACGTGTACACCGACCTTGCGGAGATGGAAGCCCTGTTGCAGGCCAGCGACATCGATTGGACGGTCGTGCGCCCGCCGCGGCTGGTCGACAAACCCATCGCCGGCCGCTATCGAACCGCCTTAGGCGCCAACGTCGCCCGAGGTTCCTCGATTTCTCGGGCCGACGTCGCGCACGCCATGCTCGAGGCCCTGCCCGCACCGCAGACATTCCGCCACGCGGTCGGCGTCGCGTACTGACGAAAACCGGCCCACGACGCGACTATCCGTTCTTGTGATAATCCTCGGCGCGGTAACCTGGGCCGATGAGTGAGCAGCGCGCCGGTATCGCCGAACTCGACGAACGCATCCCGTTTCTGCTGGCGCAGCTGGGCTCCTATATCAGCAGCGACTTCCAGCGCCGCCTGGCGCCGATCGGGGCCGACCCGCGCACCTACGCGGTATTGGTGGCACTGGCCAGCGACGACGGCCAGTCGCAACGCCAGCTCTCCGAACGCCTCGGCATCCACCGCAACGCCATGGTCACCGTGATCGACAACCTCGAACAACAAGGATTGGCCAAGCGGTTGCCACATCCGGATGACCGGCGCGCGGTCGCGGTCACCCTGACGGCCAAGGCCCGTCGCCTGCTGCCGGCGCTGCACGAGCAGGGCCGCAGCATCGAGGACCAAATCACCGCGCCGCTGTCTGCGAAAGAGAGCGCCACCCTGCGCCGGCTGCTGCAACGCGTCGCCGCCGGAGCGGGGCTCATCCCGGGAGTGCACCCGCAGCTGGCGTGATCGCCCGCGGCTTCCGATCGACACTCGAAACATCGCCGCCGCCGGCGATTTGCTTCCGACTGCACGGGCCTCGGCTCTTGGCACGACCTATGATTGTCATATATCGTGATAATCATTATCCGTGATTGGAGCCGCCGTGCACACTGCATATCTCGTCGTTACCTACATCGCGATCGCGTTCGACGGATTCTCCGGTATCGCGGCGCTGGTCCACTTCGCGCCGATCCTGCCCGGGATGGCCAGCGCCGGTGTGCCGGTGTCTTGGCTGAGGTTTCCCATCGGCACCTTGAAGACCCTGGGCACCGCGGGACTCATCGTCGGGCTGTGGGTGCCGGCCATCGGGATCGCCGCTGCCGCAGGGCTGGTCGTCTTCTTCGTGTGCGCCGTGTACACCCACGTACTCGCCCACGACATCACGGGCCAGATGATGTTCGGCGGATTCCTGCTGGCGCTCAACTGCGCCGCACTGACTGTGGCCATCGCGGCCCACCCGACGGTCCTCTGAGTAACTGGCATGCGTAACACAGCGAGCACCGCCACCCGTTTGCCGCTGCTGTTGGCCCGCGGCAGCACCGCGCTGTTGGCCCTGCTGGCCGTGACACAGGCGGTTTTGGCCGGCGATTTCCTGGGCGGGCAGTACGACGCGCTGATGTGGCATGCGATCGGCGCCAGGGCGATCACCATTTCCTCGGCTGCCCAGATCGCAATTCTGGCGTGGGTCTGGCGGGCCGGCGGCCCTCGCGCACCCTTCTTCGCCAGCGTGGTGCAAACCTTGTTGCTGGTCGCCGAATTCGCCACCGGCGAACTGCATTCCGCGGCGGTGCACGTGCCGCTCGGTGTGCTGCTCGTCGCCGGAATCGTTCAGCTCACGGCGATGGTGTGGCGTACGCCGCTGCCGGCGCGCGCGCCCATTGACGACGTCGCGGTGGCATCGTGAAACGGCGCACCATGCTACGCATGGGCCTGGCCACGGCGGGCGTCGGCATCCTCGGTGCCGGATGGCCGGCGGTGCAGACGGCGCTGGGGCCGGCCGAGCCGGGCAGGCTGCTGCCCAGCCGGGTGCCGCTGCCCCCGCCCTACCAGGTGTCCCTGCCCGTACCGAAGCAGCTGGCACCGGTCGCCAGCGACGCGACCGCCGACTACTACGCGATCACACAGAAAGTGGCAGACCTCGCCATCCTGCCCGGTCTCGCCACGCGCGCCTGGACCTACGGGGGCACGTTTCCGGGTCCCACGATCGTGTCGCGCTCGGGCCGGCGAACCGTGGTCCGCCACGACAACGCGCTACCCGTGCCGGTCGTCGTGCACCTGCACGGGGGGCACACGCCACCCGATAGCGACGGGTACCCCCTCGACCTGATCACGCCGCAGTCGGCGGACACGACCCACGACGGCATGGCAGCGGACATGGGGCGCAACGTCGTTGCCGGACAACGGGAGTACGTCTATCCGATGCGACAGCGGGCGGCGACGCTGTGGTATCACGACCATCGTATGGGCTACACGGGGCCGGCCGTCTGGCGAGGGCTCGCGGGGTTCCACCTCGTTCACGACGACGAGGAGGACGGCCTGCCGCTGCCCCGGGGCCCGCGTGATATCCCCCTGATGATCACCGATCGGTCGTTTGCCGCCGATGGCTCGTTCCAGTACCCCGCCGCGGGCGGCGGCGCGGTGGCCGCGCCCTACATGAACGGCGTCCTGGGGGACGTCGTGTTGGTCAACGGTGCGCCCTGGCCGGTGCTGCACACGGACCCGGCACGGTATCGATTCCGAATCCTCAACGCGTCCAACGCCCGTCGCTACCGGCTGCAGCTCGATCCTCAGCCGGCCGGCGGATCGGCGTTCATCCAAATCGGAAGCGACGGTGGGCTTCTCCCGAGCCCAGTGAGCCACGACGCCGTCGAGATCGCCCCCGCGGAACGCTTCGATGTCGTCGTCGACTTTTCCCGGTATCGGCCCGGCACCCGGGTGCGCCTGGTGAACACGCTCGGAACGCAGTCCGCGGCGCAGGTTTTGCGCTTCGACGTCGTCGGCACGGATCGATCCGACGACTCGGCGGTGCCCGCGCGCCTCAGCGACAGCTTCGCGCTGCTGGACCGCCGCGACGCTTCCGCAACGCGCACGTTCCTGTTCGGGCAGGGCCGCGACGGCCTGTGGACGATCAACAACAAGCCCTATCAGCCGGGTGTTCCGCTCGCGACGCCGCGGCTCGGCGACGTGGAGATCTGGCGCTTCATCACCGACATTCGGCACCCGGTCCACGTGCACCTCAACCACTTTCAGGTCCTGTCGCGCAACAACAAGCCGCCCGGCCCATACGATGGCGGATGGAAAGACACGGTGGACGTCGCGCCGTCCGAGGCGGTCGAGGTAGTCGTGCGATTCGATGACTATCGCGGCACCTATCTCGTGCACTGCCACAACCTCGAGCACGAAGACATGGCCATGATGGCCGACTTCGTCACCGTCTGATGGATCCGGCGCATTCAGCGCCGGAAGACCACCCACCTCATCGCGCTGTACATGTACACGGCCTCACACACGCCGGCCACCAGGCGCGACAACTGGTATTGCACGCCAAGGGCCGTCAACACGCTGGACACCCCGAGGATGAACGCCAAGTAGTTGACGACAACGACCGCGGCGTAGACCACAACCTGCGGTCCGACCGGGGCATGGGACCGAAAGTTGAAGGTGCGGTTGAGTAGGTAGCTCAGCGCGAACGCCGACGCGTACGCGATGGTGACCGCGACCGGAACCGGAAGGCCCAGGCCGCTGCGCAAACCCGTGAGCATCGCGAGGTCGAGGCCGAAGGTGACACCGTTGATGAGGCAGAAGCCCAGGAACGTCGGCGCAATGACCGATCCGAGCCCCCACGGAAGCCGATCGACGACCGCCTCGCAGAACCGATGGAATCGGTCGACCGGCCGTGATCGGCTGGTACGCAATTCGGCTCGCACCCGGCTACCGTCCCACGGCCAGGTATCCACCGTGTGATCAGTGGGCCAACTCTCCGCGGAACTTCAGGCCGACCCGCGCTGAAAATGTAAAGAGGCCCTCGTTTCCGCGGTGCTAAGTAGCATACGACGAAGGTTTGGTCGTCTGCGCCGTTGAAGTGTGCCGTCGAGGAGGGGCCAGGGCCGTCGAAATGCATTGGATCGGCGTGTGGTGGCGTCAACCCGACCACTACGACTGGCTGTCGGACTATCTCGCGGCGCGCGGGTTGAAGCCGTTCGTCCGATTCCTACTAGTTGCCATCCTGGCGACGCTGGCCGTCGCGACGTTGCTGATGCTCGGCAGCCCGTCGGGACCGCGAACGCCCGCGCAGCGTGCCGTGGCGCTGGTGTTCATCGTCAGTCTGCTCGGAATGGCGTCGGTGTGGGCGCTGAGTTGGCCGACACGCGTTCAATCCCAAGTGTTTTCAATGGTCGGGACGCTCGGCCTCGCCGCGACATGCCTCATCGAGAGCGATCCGCGCAGCGGGATGCTGGGGTGCGCGGCGTTCGGCGGCCTGGCGGGTTACGTCGCGTTCTTTCATTCCGCACGTCTCCTGGTTTTCACGTTGGACACCGCGTTGGCTGCCGCGGCGGTGTGTGCCGCCCGGATCGCCGCGGCCGGTGACGTATCGATGGCGGCGGCCAAGTTGCTGGTGCTGAGTGCGGGCATTCTGGCCGTGCCGTTTTGCGGACAGATACTCGTGCACTGGCTGTCGGTCGACGCGCTGAAGTCCTCGACCGATCCGCTCACCGGCCTGCGCAACCGGCGGGGTTTTTATCGGTCGGCGTCCAGGTTGTTGTCGACGAATACCGACGCCCGCTGTCTGAGTGTCCTGATGGTCGATCTCGATAGCTTCAAGCGCATCAACGACACCTACGGTCACGCCACCGGGGACCGCATCCTGGTGGCCGTCGCCGACAACCTGCGTCGCATCAGCGCGGGCACAACGGTGATCGCCCGGGTCGGCGGGGAGGAATTTCTGGTGGCCGAGACCATCGGCGCCCCCGATGCCCTGCAGACCGCCGAGGCGATGCGGCTGGCAATCGCCGCTACGCCATGGGGTGTGACGGCCAGCTTGGGCGTGAGCAGCATACGGCTGTCGTCGGAAGACGCGGCCCTCGACCGGCAACTCGTCGAACATCTCGTGGAGGCCGCGGACCGCGCGATGTACGAGGCGAAACGCGCTGGGGGGAACCAGGTTCGGCACGCCGACATTCCGGTGCCGCCCGGCCGCTGAAACCTAGTCGTGGTTGCGGGCCTCGCCCACGAGATTGATGGCGCGGTAGCTCTTGCCCCGGCCGCTCGCGGCCGGACTTACGATGATCATCGCCGCGTCAACCGGTGTCGACCATGCGGTGTCGGCGCCGGTGAAGCGGATGCTGGGGACCAGCAGAGTCGCGGTGACCGCCTTGCGCCCCTCGCCTTTGAGATTGACCATGACACAGCGGCCGTCGAGGTCGGGGACGTCACCGGTGCGGACGGTGTTGTGGTAGAAGTCCAGTGACCGATGCGAGTCGGAATACCACAAAACCCGCTCATTCTTGAGGTCACCGAACGTGAAGTACGCGAGCGTTATGCCCCCTCCGGTGAGGTCGTATCGCAAGGCTTCCATTGCCGCCTTCGAGCTGCTCGCCGGCTCAATCACCGCGAACTTGGCTCCCGACAGTTCGAGCAGCCCGATCAGATCCGCGAGCTTTCGTTGATACGCCGCGTCCGACAGGTCGTTCGAGTAGACGGTATGTGTGCGACCGCCGTCGGTAATGGTCGTCTTGTACTCGACGAGGTCGGCGCCACCGGGCTTGGTGATGGTGGCCGGCAAGCCGTAGAAGTTCATTTCGGCGGCGACAGCACCCATCCGTCGCGCAGAGCCGTGCGGCACAGCCGCCATGTCGACGGGCCCGAGCCTCTCAGCTCGGCCTACCCAACCGCCGCACCGCTCGATCGTGACTTCCATCGCCGCCCTTTGCTCGAAGACCGCCACCGGACGCCAACAGCCTCTCAGCCGCCACGTCGGGCCGCATGAGTAGTCGACTACTTAACTTGCCGCCGTAATTCAGGTCGGCAGTAGACGCGGAAGATCCAGGTGCCGCAGTCCGTCGACATCCTGGAACGACACGACGCGACCGACGCCCTGCGGCACGAGAGTGAGGACGTGCAGGGCATGCAGGCGGTGCTGTCCATCGGCGGTCGCCGGATAGAGAGCCACCGCCGGCTGGCCGTTGGCGGTGGTGCGGATGACCGGAGTGCTCCCGAACGCGCGCATGCGCGCACCAAGGAAGCCGCCGATCGCCCCGGCGCCCCAAAACCACGTGAGGAACGGCGGCATCTCGAAGATCGCGTCCTCGGTTAATACCGCGACCAACCCGTCAACGTCGGCGTTCTGAAATGCGGCGACATACCGGTCGAGCAGTTCGCGTTGCCTCGGCTCCGACGGCTGGACCAGCGAGTCGCTGTTCGCGGGGACACGCGCGCGGGCGCGCTGTAGGGCGCTGTTGACCGCGGGCACGCTCAGGTCGAGCAGCGTCGCGACTTCGGCTGCAGACCAGCACAATACGTCCCGCAAGATCAGCACCACCCGCTGCCGCGGGGGAAGAAGTTGTAGGGCGGCCACGAAAGCCAGTCGCATGGATTCGCGTGCGGCCACCACCGTGCCGGGATCGGTGGTCGTGGCGGTCAACAACGAATCCGGCGCGGGCTGCAGCCAAGTCACCTCCGAATCAGCCGCGACAGGGTGCGTGGTGGGGTCGGCCGCCGGAGCGTGCAGGTCCGACGGCAGGGGGCGGCGCTTGCGGCGCTCGACCGCCTTGACGAACGCGCGCGTGGCAATGGCATACAGCCAGGTGCGCAGCGACGAGCGGCCTTCGAACCGGTCGTACGCTCGCCATGCGTCCAGGTAGACGTCCTGCACGACTTCCTCGGCGTCGTCGACCGAGCCGAGCATGCGGTACCCGTAGGCGATCAGCTCCCGACGAAACGGCTCGGCGAGCCGCGCGAAGTCCTCTCCCCCACGGTCAATGGTGGTGCTCATGACGATCCGGTGCCCCGTAGGTGTCGTGCCATGGCCATTCGTTGATGTAGCGCTGCCGGCCCAGCGGGGTTAGATCGAGGAACCGGTAGGTGCTCAGCATGACATCGGCGCCGACACCGTAGGCCGAATAGGTGTGGAACACCCTGTCCCCATCCCGAACGAAGACGCTCACCCCTTGCCCGTCGGTGCCGTCCGCCGCGACGTAGGCCAGCCCTTCGCGCAGCAGCGCGGCCTTGTCCTTGTAGTTGTATTCGACGGGTCTGATCGACTCATCGTTGCTGACGTGGAAGTCGTAGTTGAAGTCGCTCCCGTGCGACGAGTACCAAGGCAGGCGCCATCCCATTCGCGCCTTGAACTGGCTGATCGTCGGATACGGCACTCGGGACACCAGGGCCAGCGTCGTGTCCGCACCCTCGTTCAGGTGCACGGGATCCGGCATGTTGTCCACGGCGAACGAGCAGCTCGGACAGCCCTCATCGAGGTCGTGCAGCCACATGAAGTGGTAAACGATCAACTGGCTGCGGCCCTCGAACAGCTCGCTCAGCGTCACCCTGCCGTCGGGCCCTTCGAACATGTAGTCCTGGTCGATGGCCACCGCGGGAAGGGCGCGCCGCTGCTCGGCGAGCGCGGCGAGCTGTCGGCTGGCGGCCTTCTCCTTGGCCAGCAGATCCAGACGTGCCGTCAGCCACTCCTCGCGCGACGCGGTATGGGTGATTTTCATTTCGACTCCTCTCCTCGGCAGTACTGAGGAGCGCGACCGTCGAAAGTCATCGCTGCCGGCCGTGATACGAGCCGATCAGCATCGCGTGCCTGACGACCGGCTTGGTGGCCAGGCGCTCGGCGAGCCGACGATGAAATTCGCGATAGGCCGCGCAGTCGGCGAACGGGTCGGCGGTCCCATCGAACGCGACGACATGCATAAATCCGATGCCGTCGTCGAACACCAGCACCTGATACTCCATGCCCCCGGCGTCCCGGGCGGCCAGCTCGATCAGTACGTCCTCGATCAGCTCGCGGTTTCGTTGCGCACCCTCGTTGGTTGTGAAGTACTGCACCACAGCAGCTCTCCGCACAGCGATCACCTCCAACCACTACAGAGGTCCAAGCCGGGCCAAATTCATCGCGCAGTCTGCCCCGGCCGCGGCGTCAGCGGTGAGTTTCAGCCGCCCACGGCGGCGTGGGGCCCTGGGCCTGTCAGCTCGTCTTTCGTTGCGGTGCTGTTCCCACGCGCATCAGACGATCCCAGAAATCGTCCAGCTCGACCTGGGCTTGCTGACGAGGCCTACGCGGGTAAAACCGGGCCTCGTCGTAGGTCTCGGGGCAGGAAAATTTATGCAGCCGTAAACAACTTGAGGGCCAGCGCTTTTCGCGGGTGCAATCGAGGTCGACGACAAGGCGCGTCCGACGATCGATCGCGAAGCGATTGCCCTCATGGCTTTCCGTCGTCGGCGCCATTTCCGCATCGAACAAGCCCCACCCGCCGTAGGCCGTCTTCAGCCACACCGTTTCTTCACCACAATGACCGCACGGCGCGATCGTCGATGGTTGCTCCCAGCTCGGCACAAGCCGAAGTGTAAAGAGCAGCACCGACGCCGGCGGTCCGACACGGCGTGTTTCCCCCCGGTTTGCGCACGTTAGTGTGCTTGGGTCGGCCACATCGAAACAAGCCGATAGAAAAGTTGAGCAAACTGATGACCGCAGCTACAGAAGCGTCGGCGCTCGAATCGCGGGTCGGCCACTACTACCGGATGGACGGCACCTACGTCGTCGGACGCGAGAAGGTGCGCGAATACGCCCGCGCGGTGCAGGACTATCACCCCGCGCACTGGGACGTCGATGCGGCCGCTGAGCTGGGCTACTCGGGCCTGGTGGCGCCGCTGACGTTCACGTCGGTCCCGGGGATGATGTGCAATCGCCGGATGTTCGAGTCGGTGGTCGTCGGCTACGACACCTACCTGCAGACGGAGGAAGTCTTCGAGCAGCACCGTCCGATCGTGGCGGGCGACGAACTGCACATCGACGTCGAGCTGTCGTCGGTGCGAAGGACCGCCGGCAGGGATTTCATCACCGTCACCAACACCTTCACCGATACCGACGGCGAGCGGGTGCACACCCTGCACACCACCGTCGTCGGCGTCACGGCCGAAGATGTCGATCCGGCGATCAAGTCCGCCGCGCCGAAAATCATGATGCACGACGTGGACCTCGTCGCCATCGCCGAATCGGGGGCGGGGTATGAGAAGACGGTGCGGCCCGCGGGTGAGGTTCGGATCGCCGAAGGAGGCGCAACCCGCACACCGGGGACGCCGTCCTTCGAGGACGTTCAGGTCGGCGACGAGCTACCGGTGCGCCACGCCCGACTGTCCCGAGGCGACCTGGTGAACTACGCGGGCGTGGCCGGCGACGCGAACCCGATCCACTGGGACGAGGGCATCGCCAAGCTGGCGGGGCTGCCCGACGTGATCGCCCACGGAATGCTGACCATGGGGTTGGGCGCCGGATTCGCCTCCGCATGGTCGGGCGATCCCGGTGCCGTCACCCGCTACACGGTGCGGCTGTCCCAGCCGGCGGTCGTGTCGGCCGCCGAGGGCGCAGACATCGAGTACAGCGGCCGGATCAAGTCGCTGGACCCGGACACCCGCACCGGTGTCCTCATTGTCGGCGCGAAGGCCGGTGGCCGAAAGATCTTCGGCCTGGCCACGTTGAACATCCGCTTCAGCTGAGCTGACGGCCATGGAAAAAGTGGCCGATCGTGGTGCCGCCGGTGAATCGTGGTCGGTGCGGTGCGGTTCCAGAGGGCATACCTGCTGGCGACGATGGCTACCTCCCCGGTCGAGATGTGGCCAAGAACGGCACGGTGCAGGAAGCCGGAAGGGTTTAGGCGGCAGAGCCCGGGCACTCCGCACGGACGCCGAGCACCGGTTGCCGACGACGGCCGTGCCCCCACCCCGCATCCCACGGCCAACGGCCCTTGTCGTCAGCCCACACCAACTGCAGGGCACGAACCCGAGGGCCGAAGAGCGCGATAGCGAACTTCAAATGGACATCGGGGTGCTCGACCTCGACGACCTCGATGAGAAACCTGTCTTTGTAGTCGATATGCATCGCCGGTGCTAGCACCGTGCCGTCGTCGACGATCATGTGGCCAATGGAATTCAGCACGCGACAGGCCGTGTCGGCGCGCAGACCCGTGACCATCAATTCGGGTAGCCCTCGACCGTGTAACCCGACCGTGTAAGCGAACGGCCTGTTCTCGCTCTCGACGTACTGAACCGCCCAACCGTGGTCGAGGATCGTTCCACGCAGCACGTCCAGGTATTCCTCGGTTGTGCCGTCGGGATTGTCGCATTGCCAGCACATCGCAGCTCCCTTTCGTAGTAGTTGCGCACCAGCATGCGCGCACCCTCCGACAAGTTCTCGGACGCAGCACCGCCGAGACCAGGGCATCGGCTCAGGTGTGAGTGCAGCAGTGAGGATGCACCTGGCAGGCGAGATTTCCGCTCACGCAGGCGATTCAAGTCAGCTCCCCCGAAGGGGTATGCCCGACGGTCGACCACCTTGAGCAGAAAGGCCGGATCCTAGCGGGGTCCAGTTCCGCGGGATTGGCCCATATGGGGACGACTTCGGCGTCATCGAACGACATGATCCCGTGTGGCACGAAGGGCAGGCGCGCCAACCGTGCCTGAACGTCATCGGGTCAGTGCCGTGCACAATGCCTACCGCGCCTTGGCCATCGGTGCGTCGATAGGCAGCCGATACCACACCATCCGCATGCGCTGACCGGACGGCACTCGGGTTAGTTGACGTAGGACCGCAGGTCGGCTTCGCCCGCCCGGGCGTTCATTGAAACGCGGCCTCATTCGGACCATTTTCACGAAGCACTTTCGATCATGGTCCTCATCGTCATGCCGATCGCGTGCATTCCCGACAGCGCCGCGTCTCGCAGGTCGGGGTTTGACGCATCCCAGTTGGCGATCACCGCGTAGTCGAACCGGGCGGCGCTTCGCCCGATCGTGCCCACATCTGCCCGGACCCCCGCGTCGGCGCCAGTTTTGTTACGAACAAAGAACTTTCGATCCGAAGGCGCGTGGGCCAGCGGATCGAGCCCGAACGCGGTCGCGACCATGGACAGGTCTACCGATGTTGCCAGCCAGGCGTTTACCTGTTCTGAAACCGCTGGCGATATCAGCTCTTTGCGGGCCAGCTGACCCATAAAACTCGACAACTCGGATGCTGAGCCTGTAGACAGTGTCGGGGGATCAGCGGGGCCGCGGTGATCTCTGACGTAGTCGAGCAGCGCCGTATGGACGAAGCCGAGGGATTCGGCAAGAGCACGAAGCCTGCCCAAGCCCACGCGCTTCAGCAAGACATTCGTCGCCAGGTTGTCGCTGACGCAGGCAATCAGAACGCAGAGATCCTGGATGGACAATCTCTCGACGTCGAGGTGCTGCCAGATTCCCGAATCGGCGACCAAGAGCTCTGGATCCCGGCCTAGCAAGGTGATGCCACTAAGATCGCCCGCTCCGCATTGCCGTGCCACCTCGACGAGCAGCAGCAGCTTGCCGATGCTCGCAGTCTTCATCGGACGCTCGGCATCGCGGCCAGCCAATTCGTGGCCTGCGGCGTCTCGAATGCACACCGACCAATCGATGCCGGGGCTGGTGCCCGTGACATCGTCGACCGATCGCTGGAGCAGCCCTAGCCCTTGAGACGCGTTGTCGTCCGTCACCGTGCCATGTTGGCGAACCGCGACAGATGCAACTGGTGTGCGACAGTCACCGTCTTGGTCGGGCCGTTACGGTGTTTGGCGAGAATGAAATCCGCCTCCCCGCCGCGCGGATCGTCACGCTCGAACGCATCGGGCCGGTTCAGCAAAATGACCATGTCCGCATCTTGTTCCAAAGAATTGTGAACGCTGATGCCGTTCGCGACGAAATTGTGTGTGCCGCTAACCGTTCCGTCGTAAACGTCTTGGTCGCCGAGGCTGGTGATTTCGACGACCGTGTCCCAGTAGACGTGGTTGGTGGCCAGGTCGTGAATCTCGGCATCGCCGAGGAGCGCGGCGGCACGATGCAGTCGCGCCCTACTCGGTGAGCGCTTCCACAGGGTCGAGCCACAGAACTGGATGCCCATAGCCGAAGCGAACTGGCGATGAGTCATCTCCTTGTCGGAGAGAACCTCTCGGACCCGCGACCAGATCTCTTTCGGCACGGTGTCCAGGTTTGGATTGCGCACGACGCCCTCGAGACGCGACATGACCTCTTGTGCCGCTACTGCTTTCACTCCGTGTACGCCGACATGACGAAGGAACCGTAGCTGGTTCTCCGCACCATAGATGCACAGGTGCCATGAGTCTCGGTAGCCAAGCTTCCGCGCGAGCTTGATTCGCGAGAAGACGCCTATCCGCAGCAGCAATTGGGCCACATCGTCGATGAGGCGCCGGCTGGTTGAGGCGTAATAGATCCGCCCCTGGCCGGCTTTCGCGTCCCACCGCACCGATCCGTCGGTGGCCCACAGGTGACGCAGGAACAATGCCACCTGGTCGTTGGGTGCTCGGAAGACGGCCTCTGGTACGAACTTCTCGTAGCTGCGCTTGCCGAATAGACCGAGACCGTCGAGCCAGGCGGCGATCGGGTTGCGCCGGCCGCGCGCGAGCCGATCCGGGGCAGGCAACCGCAGCGTGGTCACGCGCGCCGCCGGATACTCATCGCGCGCCGCGGTCACGCCGAAGTGCGCGGCCGAGATCGTCACCGCGGCGAGGTTGGCCTCGTCGATCGACGCATAGCGGACCGGCTGGCGCTTCACGCACGACCCGTCGCCGATCATGTGGGCGAGCAGAATGACCTCGGACTCGTCCATCCGCTGCGTGTCGACGGGCTCGGGAACGCGCCGGGGAGCCGCGATGCGATCACCGATCTTGAGCTCCTCCAACGGCGTCCAGCCGTCGAGCTTCATAAAGGGATGGTTGCCGGTCGCCTCGACCTCGCGGCCCGAGGCCAGCCGCAGCCGGAACACCTCCTTGCGGCCGCTCGGGAACACGTTGGTCATCGGCCGCGCGACCATCCGCAGCCGCTCGTCCAGCGACCACACCATGGGCCGCTCGCCGGTACGCAAGAGCTCACCGAACGTGACTTCGGCGCCGGTGTCGGCGCGCAAGATCCGCGTCGCCGCCGTGAGGCATCCCGATTCGCGAAGGTCGGCCAGCATTGGCTTCTTGTCGGTGCGCTGCTCGGGGCCCCGGTTGAGCTGGCTGATCGCGACCACCGGAACCTCCAGCTCCTTGGCCAAAAGCTTGAGATGCCTTGAGAATTCGGAGACTTCCACCTGCCGCGACTCGTGCTTCTTGCCCGACGTCATCAGCTGGAGGTAGTCGACCACGACGAGCTTGAGGTCGGCCTTCTGCTTCAGCCGGCGGGCCTTCGCGCGGATCTCCATCATGGTCAGGTTGGGCGAGTCGTCGATATACAGCGGCGCCTCGCTGATTTCGCTCATCCGCCGCGCCAACCGTGTCCAGTCGTCGTCGTTCATCCGCCCCGAGCGCATGTCGGCGAGCTTGATCTTGGCCTCCGCCGAGAGGAGTCGCATCACGATCTCGGACTTGCTCATCTCCAGCGAGAAAATGACGCTGGCCATGCGGTGCTTGATCGAGCATGAGCGCATGAAGTCCAGCCCCAGCGTGGAGTTATGGGTCGGCACCATTCCCGGACCTGCCAGGTACAGACGCGCTGGATTGTCCACCTCGACGCAGCGCACGGCAACGCTGTCCACGCGTCGAACCGATTCGATCTGCAGGACCGGGGCAAGCAGTGCGGTGGTGACCCCCCGCTCGGCCGAACGCATCGAGGATCCGGCCGCGGCGATGGTGTCCCAACCGCACCGCAATTGAGACGACGTGCGGATGCCGCGAGTGGTAGGCCATTGGTGCTCGGCGTCGGCCACAACGACCGTCCCGTCCGAGAATTCGATCTCGTAGCACGGGTGGCCCAACATGACCCCGGTCGCGGCCACCACTCTGGTCGGGCGCCCGTCGGCGTCGAGCAGCTCGTCGCCGACCGCGACGTCGCCCATCGTCGTCCAGCCGGCCGGGGTGGGCAGCGGAGTATCCAGCGCGAGCGCCTTGCCCACTCCAGGTCGGGCCGCGACGATGATCATCTGCCCGGGATGTAGGCCGTTGGTCACCTCGTCGAGCTCGGTGAAGCCGGTCGGCACGCCACGCGAGATACCACCGCTCGAGGCGATGGCGTCGATCTCGTCCATCGTCGGCTGCAGCAGGTCCTCGAGGGGGACGAAGTCCTCGGACAGCCGGCGATCGGCGACGTCGTAGATTTCGGCCTGGGCGCGGTCGACGATCTCGGCCACGTCGGCGCCCTCGGCGCCGGCATAGCCGTACTGCACCACGCGCGTCCCGGCCTCCACCAGGCGGCGCAGCAGCGCCTTCTCCGCGACGATGCCCGCGTAGTAGCCCGCGTTGGCGGCCGTGGGCACCGTGGAGATCAGGGTGTGCAGATACGGCGCGCCGCCGATGCGCCGCAGCAGGCTGCGGCGGTCCAGTTCGGCGGCCACGGTCACGGCGTCGGCCGGCTCGCCGCGGCCGTAGAGATCGAGGATGGCGTCGTAGATGTTCTGGTGCGCGGGGCGGTAGAAGTCGCCGGGCCGCAGCCGTTCCAGCACGTCGGCGATGGCGTCCTTGCTCAACAACATTCCGCCCAGCACTGACTGCTCCGCGGCGAGATCCTGTGGGGGCTGCCGGCCGAACTCCTCGCTCGGCGGGGTCGAATCCATGCCAGAGGTCACGTCATCGACGACCGCCATGCACTCCCACCTCCCCTATCACGAGTACCCGAACATACATTCGATAACCGACGTTCTGAGCTTAAGTCAAGGCGCCGACACTGACCGCGCCGGGACGACGGTAAACGTTGCTGGCCAGTACTTAAAGGGGCCGTTGTTCATAACGCTGTGCATCGTGTGTGCATATCCTTCGACACCTGTGTTGAGCGGGGTGTGGAGAACCTGTGGATTAATTCGAGGCACTTTGATATCTCTGCTGATAAGGGTCGTACAACCCGCCCCGTTTCGTGTGGACAAGAATCTCTACGGCGTGTCGGCGCAGGTTACTGCGTCGGGCGTGTTGGCTTTCGGCCACATTTTCGCCGCGTTACGAGGTGGTTAATGGCCACGGGGGGCAAGGGCCTGGAATTAGTTCGCCAGGCCAGGGGCCCGGCCTGACTTCTAAGTCAGGAGGAAGCGCGCGTCAGGCGCGCAAAACCAGGCGACGGCCGAGCTGCGGCCGCCGCCTGGAGAGAGCAAACGCTACTTAGTTAGCTGACGCCACGACGTCGACGGAAACCTCGACGTCGACCTCCGGGTGCAGGTGCACCGAGACGCGATGTTGGCCGACGGCCTTGATGTGGGCCTTGGGCAACCGGACGGTCCGCTTGTCGAGGTTGGGCCCCCCGGCCTTCTTGATGGCCGCCACGATGTCGCCGGCGGTCACCGAGCCGAACAGCTTGCCCGAGTCCCCCGCCGCGTTCACCGGCAGCGTGACCGGGCCCAGCGCGTCGATCGCGGACTTGATCTCATTGGCGTGCTCGAGGTCGCGCACCATCTTGGTCTCGCGCGCCCGGCGGATCTCGTCCGCCTGCTTCTGCGCGCCGCGGGAGGCGAGGATCGCCAGGCCGCGCGGCAGCAGGAAGTTGCGGCCGTACCCGTCCTTGACTTCGACCGCGTCACCGACCGTGCCGAGGTGGTCGACGTCGGCCGTCAGAATCAGCTTCATCGTTAGTACTTTCCGTTCGTCTTTCGGCGACTAACGCGCCGAAGAGGTGAAGGGCAGCAGGGCCACCTCGCGGGCGTTCTTCACCGCGGTCGCGATGTCACGCTGGTGCTGCACGCAGTTACCGGTGACGCGACGCGCCCGGATCTTGCCGCGCTCACTGATGTAAGTGCGCAGCAACGCGGTGTCCTTGTAGTCGATGGCTTGCTCTTTCTTCGCGCAGAAGACGCACTTGCGCGCCTTGACCGGCTTTTCCGGAGCCGGGCGCCGCTTGTTGGACTTGGCCATGTCTGTCTTTCTTTCCGTTTACTACTGGTCTGAAGTTTGGGGTTAGAACGGGGGCTCGTCGTCGCCGCCACCGAATGACCCCGATGCCGGGGCGCTGCCCCACGGGTCGTCGGCCGGTGCGCTGGCCGGCTGCGCCGGGGCCGGCGCCGGGCGAGAGCCCCCGCCCCCGCCGAAGCCGCCACCCCCGCCGCCGCTGCGGCTGGCCTTGTTGACCTTGGCGGTGGCGTACCGAAGCGAGGGGCCGATCTCGTCGACCTCGACCTCGACCACGGTGCGCTTCTCGCCCTCACGCGTTTCGAAGGAACGCTGCTTGAGCCGCCCGGTGACGATCACCCGGGAGCCGCGAGTGAGGCTTTCCGCGACGTTCTCGGCGGCCTCCCGCCAGATGTTGCACCGCAGGAACAGCGCCTCGCCGTCCTTCCATTCACCGCTCTGCCGGTCGTAGATCCGCGGCGTTGAGGCCACGGTGAAGTTCGCCACGGCGGCACCCGAGGGAGTGAACCGCAGTTCGGGGTCCGCAGTCAGGTTGCCGACAACGGTGATGGTGGTGTCACCAGCCACAATTTCCTCCTCGGTCCGCCTTCACAGATACGTTCCGGCTGAGCCTACGCAGGTCCGACGACACTCGGAACTCAGTGCTTGTCGGTGCGCATCACCTTGGTGCGCAGCACCGACTCGTTGAGGCTCAGCTGGCGGTCGAGCTCGGATACCGTCGCCGGCTCGGCCTTCAGGTCGACGACCACGTAGATGCCCTCGGCGTGCTTGGCGATCTCGTAGGCCAACCGGCGCTTACCCCAGATGTCGACCTTGTCGACGCTTCCGCCGTCCTTGCGGACGACGTTGAGGAACGTCTCCAGGGACGGGGCCACGGTGCGTTCGTCGAGCGTGGGGTCAAGAATGACCATGATTTCGTATGGACGCATGGAAACCTCACCACCTCCTCTGGTCTCAGCGGCCACGGTCGATCCGCGGCAGGAGGGTCGCCTGCGTCGGCAACCGCACCAGGGTACCGGACCCGGGGCCGGCCCAGGAAATCCGCTCTACTGCCGGGCTCGGAGGTACTCGTTCGCCCTCTCCACGGTGGCCTCGTCCGCCTTGGCAAGGGAGCCCGCGTCGAACGGCGGCCGCGGGTCGTATTCGATGAGCAACTGGGCGGCCAGCGCGGCCTCGCGGTCGACCAGGAGCTCGACCAGCCGCAGGGCCATGTCGATGCCGCTGGACACACCCGCGGCGGTGACGAGGCGCTGGGGTAGGTGCTCGACGACGCGCGTCGGGACATAGCGCGCACCCAGCTCGTTGAGCAGGTCCGCGGCCCGCCAGTGGGTCGCCGCGGTCAACCCATCGAGCAGGCCGGCGGCCGCCAGCAACAGCGCGCCCGTGCACACCGATGTGGTGAACGTGGTGTTCGGATGCACCGAGCGCAGCCACCCGCGGATCACGTCGTCGTGGATCAGCCGGCGGGTTCCGATGCCGCCGGGGACCACCACCACGTCGGGGGCGCTGACCTCGTCGAAGGTGGCGTCGCAGGCGACGCCGAGCATCCCGTTCTCGGTGCGCACCTCGCCCCGCCGCTGGCCCACGAACACGACGTCGATCGACGGAATCCGTTGCAGCACTTCGTAGGGGCCCACCGCGTCGAGGGCGGTGAACCGATCGAACAGCGGGATCGCGACCAGGGTCATGGCTGGCCCACCGCCGCTGCTTCGGGGTCGGCCACGGGCACCGGCGCGTCCGCGCGCCGCCGCCCGGGCGGCCGCGGCCGCCGAGGCAGCCAGCGGGGTGGTGCGTCGGAGGCGCGATCGAACGGGCCACCCGCCGGATCGTCCACGCGCCCGCCCCACCGCACCAGGTCCTCCTCCGGGCGATAGATCTGCCGCACCACCAGCGCGCACAGCGCCACGACCGCGATGTCGCGCAGCAACACCGTCGTGGTGAAGAACTGCTCCGGCAGGCCGCGGTTGGGGTTGCCGTACAGGAAGTACATCCTCGGCACCCACACCAGCGCGTCAATCGTCATCCAGGCCAGCAGGATTCGGCGATGCGGCAACGCCAGGACCGCGAGCGGCACCAGCCAGAGCGAAAACTGGGGGCTCCAGACCTTATTCGTCAGCAGGAAGGCGGCGACCACCAGGAACGCCAACTGCGTCAGCCGCGGGCGCCGCGGAGCGGTCAGTGCGACGTACGCGATCGCCGCGCAGCACCCGATGAACGTCACCGCGACCACCGTGTTCAACACGGTCGGCGGCTGCCAGAAGCCCAGCTTGGGATCGAAACCCCGCCAGCCCGTGAACGATTTCACCACGTTGTACACCGAGTCCATGTCGTCGCCGCGGCGGGTGTTGAGCCGGAAGAATTCGGACCAGCCGCGTGGAAAGAGCACCATGACAGGGAGATTCACCACCACCCAGGTCGCGGCGGCCGTCCCCGCGGTGCGCGCGAAGGCGCCGAGGCGGCCGGTGCGGAGGCCGAGTACCAACATGGGACCCAAAAACAGCAGCGGATACAGCTTGGCGGCGGCGCCCAACCCGATCAACACGCCGGCGAGCACCGGTTTGCGCCGGGCCCAGGCCAGCAGACCGCCCATCGCGAAAGCCGTTGCCAGGGCGTCGAAGTTGGTGAAGATCTGAAAGATCAGCAGCGGCGAGGCGGCCACCAGGGCGGCGTCCCAGATGCGCCGGCCCGACAAGCCCGCGGTCGCCCAGACGGTGCCCAGCCAGGCCAAGGCCAACCCGAACGCCGCGATGTTGAAGAACATCACCACCTCGGCGACCACCGGCAGCGGGGCCACCTTGCTGAGCGCGGTGTAGGTCTTGGCCACCGCCATCGACACGTACTGGTAGACGCCGGTCAGCACCGGATATTCCATGTACCGCACCGCGGGCTGCCCGTCGTAGCGGGTCTGGGGGGCGCCACTGGCGTCGGTTTCGATCCAACTCGACTTGTACGGAAACTTGCCCTGGCTCAACAACTCCGCGCCGTAGAGGGGCACCGTGTCGGAGTAGCACAGCTCGTAGTAGGCGCGTTGGTTCTCCCAGTTGGCGACCCGTTGATCACCCGTCCCGGTGCCGGTGCTCTGCAGGCAGGCGGCCTTGGTCGACCAGCCCAGCGCGAGGAAGACCAGCGCGATCAGGAACATCACCCGCACCGGGGTCATCAGGCGGGACCGGCCGATCAGCGCGTGGCGGCCCACGGGGCCGCCAGCGGCCTCGGCGAGCGCCGCGCCCAGAAAGTCGGTGCGGCTTGGGCAGTCGCGGTTGTCGACGCTGCGCAGATCACCCGCCAACGGCTGGGGTGAGATGGTGGCGCTTTGCTGCCCAGCGCCGGTCACGGCGGCGGCGGGGGCGCTTGCGGGCCGCCCGGTGGGACGCCGGGGAATTGCGGCCCACCCGGCGGGGGGTAGCCCGGCTGTTCGCCGCCCGGCTGGTTGCCGCCCGGCTGGTTGCCGACGGGCGGCGGCGGCGCGTTCGTGATCGTCGTGGGTGGGCCGACCGGGATGGTGATGCCCGGTGCCACCTCGATCGTCGGCTGGATGACGCTCACCTGCGGCGGCGCCGGCGGGGGTGGCGCCGCGGGCACGCCCGCATAGCCACCGATCTCGCTCGGCTTGGGGAAGCTCTCGTTGGACGTGCCCTTCAGGGCGCCATCCATGGTCGACTTCCAAATGTCCGACGGCAGTCCGGAGCCGTAAACCTCGGCGCCCGAAGCGGTTACGAGCGGCACGTTGTCTTGGACGGTGCCCACCCACACCGCCGTCGACAGCGACGGCGTGTATCCGACCATCCAGGCATCCTTGTTGGCCTGGGTGTCGCCCAACTGCACGGTCCCCGTCTTGGCCGCCGAGGCGCGCCCGCCGGCCAGGCTGTGGCCGCGTGAGTAGGCGGCGATCGGCTGCATCGCGGCGGTGACGTTGTCCGCGACGCCCTTGTCGATGCGGTTCTCGCCGCCGTTGTCGGAGTTGCCGGCGTCGAAGAGCACCTGGCCCTCGGCATTGACGACCTTCTGCACCAGATGCGGCCGGTGATAGACGCCCGATGCGGCCAGCGTGGCGTAGGCCGAGGCCATGTCTATCGGCCGGGTTTGATACTGCCCCAGCACGATTCCGTTGTTCGGCGGTCCGCCCTTGCCGTCCTCGGACAACGTGTGCGCGACGCCGGGGAAGCTCTTCGCGACGCCGGCCTGGTGCGCGGCGTCCGCGACGGCCTGCGGTCCGCCCTTGAGCTTGAGCATCAGCCGGTAGTAGGCGGTGTTGAGCGAAAGCTTCAGCGCCTCGGCGATGTTGCACGTCCCACAGCTCTCGCCGTCGACGTTGGTGATCTTGATGCCGTCGACGGTGAGCGGTGAGCTGTCCACCTGGTAGCCCAGGCCGATGCCCTGTTGCAGCGCCGCGACCAAAGCGAACACCTTGAACGACGACCCGGTCTGCAGCCCGGCCTGGGCGAAGTCGAAACCGTTGGCGTCCGAGCCGCCGTAGTACGCGCGTATCGCGCCGTTGTGCGGATCGATCGAGACGACGGCAGACCGCATATCGGGGTCCTGCCCGTCGAGGTATTTCGATACCGACTTCTCGGCGGCCTGCTGGGCCTTCGGATCGATCGTCGTGGTGACCTGCAGCCCCTGGGTGTTCAGCGTCTGCTCGTCGATGTTGAAGAGCTCCATCAGCTCCTTGGTCACCTGGCGCTCGATCAGCCCGTTGGGGCCGGTTGTCTGGTATTGCGCGCGAGCCTGCTCGGGCGGCAGGGTGGTCGGGAACACCTGCGCAGCACGGTCACTCGGCGACAGCGCCTTGGTCTCGACCATCCCGTCGAGCACCCAGTTCCACCGCTCCGCGGCGCCCTTGGGGTCCACGGCCGGGTCGAGCGAGGACGGCCGCCGGATGAGCGCCGCCAACAGCGCGCCCTCGGAGACGGTGAGTTGCTCGACCGGCTTGTCGAAGTAGGCCTTGGATGCGGCCGAAATCCCATACGCGCCCCGGCCGAAGTAGATGATGTTCAGATAGGCCTGCAGGACATCGTCTTTCGACCACTCCCCCGACATCTTGGTCGCGATCACCAATTCCTTGGCCTTGCGCATCAGGCCGCTGAACCCGTGTTGGGCCGAACCGACGAGCGCGTTCTTCACATACTGCTGGGTGATCGTCGAGCCGCCCTGCAGGTCGCCGCCGCCGAACAGGTCGTTGTTCACCGCCCGGGCGAAGCCGCTGAAGGAGATGCCCGGGTTCGAATAGAAGTTGCGGTCCTCCGCGGCGATCACGGCCTGGCGGACGTGCACGGGCACCTGGCTGATGTTGACATCGACCCGATTGCCTTCGGGCGGAACAATCTTCGCGATCTCCGAGCCGTCGCTGGCCAGGATCGTCGATACCTGGTTCGTGCGGATGTTGCCGGGCTTGGGGACGTCGACGATGAAATACGCCATCGCGAAGGTGACGATCGGCAACAGCACCAGCGCCGCCAACGTGAGGTAGGCCGCGCGGCGCACCCAGAGCCAGTTGATCTGGTCGACCCAGCTCCAGTCGATCCCGGGCCGGGGCGCCCGGCCCCCGGGGCCGCCTAACCCAGCGGGCGGTGGCGGCGGCGGTGGCGGACCCTCCGGTGGGCGACGGCCGTGCATCGGCGCGTCCCGTCGCGCAGCCGACGCGCCCCGCCCCTCCAGCGCGGCCTTGACCTCGTCGAGCGGGTCACGCTGCGGCGGCGCCGTCGCGGGAGTGTCCAGTGCCGCCTTGACCTCCTGGATGGGGTCGGGCCGGCGCGGTGAGCGGTCGTCGACGACGGGCGGCAGGATCGTGGTCAACCGGTCGTCGGGGGGAACCGGACGGCGGCGGCCGGGCCCTTGCGGCGCGTCGCGTCGATCCGGCCCCGGCCGGTCGGGATCGCCGGGCCGGTCGGTGCTCGCGTGCTTGCCCACGCGCTCAGTCGCTGATTCGTTCAGGTCACTGGGCGACTGGTCGTGGCGCCCTTCGTTACTCAATGGCCGTTCGGGCGCCGTTGCGCGCCGTCCGCGTGCGGGTGCCCTTGGGTGGGCGGACCGCGCCCATCACATACGACTTCACCAGATGGTTCCAGCTGCAGGTCCGGCACACCTCGACCACATGCACGGAGAACTCCTCGAAGCGGGTCGCCAACATCACCAACTCCTCGGCGGTGCGAGCCGAGCCCGACACCGCACCCAGGTGGTCGCCGAATACCCACGAGACCAGGGTCAGCTGTTCCTTCCGGCAGATCGGGCACATGACCTGGCTCTGTTTGCCGTGAAACTTGGCGGCGCGCAGCAAATATGGGTTGGCGTCACAGACCTCGGACACACCGGTGCGGCCCGAGTACACCTCGGCGAGCAGGGAGCGCCGCCGAAGCGCGAAGTCCACCACTTGTCGCTGCAGTCGCACGCTGACCAGAGTACGTGGCCGCCCGGCGCACCGACACGCAACCGCGGCCGTTGCCGGGCCGAGCCGCGGCGATCGGCCGTCGCGTCCAGCGCCGAACCAGGGCCGCGCTTCTACGATCATCGGCGTGGCGAAATTGCCGGGGCCTCCGCTTGCCGCTCAAGCGACGACGACCCGGGCCAAAGACAGCGGCCGGCAGGGCGCCTGCGCGATTCTCGACATCGCACCCAACGACGGCGAGCTTTCCGAGCAAGAGCACCGGGAGCGGGTGAGCGCGGCGACCCCGGGGTCGCTGTCGGCGTGTGTGGCGGTCACTACGGTGGCGGGTACATCGTCTTCGGCGGTGCCGGCACCATCAAGCGCGTGAATCCGCCCTCGTAGCGCCTGGTACCGGGACTTGTCCCGGACGCAACGCTGTGACTAATAGCGCACTAACACCAGGTAGTGTTGTGGCGAATATATCGAGGCGATACGATGACGCGAGGCGTCGGACCGTTAAGTCCTCAAGTCACTAGCCATCGCAAAAGGGGGTGAATCGATGCTTGAGCTCGCCATCCTGGGCCTTCTGATCGAATCGCCCATGCACGGCTATGAGTTGCGGAAGCGGCTGACCGGCCTGCTCGGCGCGTTTCGGGCGTTCTCGTACGGTTCGCTGTACCCGGCTCTGCGGCGCATGCAGGCCGAGGGGCTGATCGCCGAGAACGCGGCCCCGGCCGGCACCCCGGTGCGGCGGGCGCGGCGGGTCTACCAGCTCACCGAGGAGGGCCGTCGGCGCTTCGCCGAGCTGGTGGCCGACACCGGCCCGCACAACTACACCGACGACGGCTTCGGGGTGCACCTGGCGTTCTTCAACCGGACGCCCGCAGAGGCGCGCATGCGCATCCTGGAAGGTCGCCGTCGCCAGGTTGAAGAGCGGCGGGAGGGCTTGCGCGAAGCAGTGGCGCGGGCCAGTAGCTCGTTCGACCGATACACCCGCCAGCTTCACCAACTGGGCCTCGAGTCCAGCGAGCGCGAGGTGAAGTGGCTCAACGAGCTCATTGCTGCGGAGCGGGCGATGCCCGGCCTCTCCGAGCAGACGTAAAACCCTGTACGAATCCGATCAGCTGAGACACAAGGTTATGGAGTGAGGAGAACGCCCTATGAGTGACCACAAGCCGTTGGGGGCGCCGGAGGCGCAGACGGACGTACGAGTCGCGATTGTCGGCGTCGGGAACTGCGCGTCTTCGCTGGTTCAGGGCGTGCAGTACTACCTCGACGCCGACGAGAACAGCACCGTGCCCGGACTGATGCATGTGAAGTTCGGCCAGTACCACGTGCGCGACGTCAAGTTCGTCGCCGCGTTCGACGTCGACGCCAAGAAGGTCGGGTTCGACCTGTCGGAGGCGATCTTCGCGTCCGAGAACAACACCATCAAGATCGCCGACGTGCCGCCCACGAATGTGACGGTGCAACGCGGTCCCACGCTGGACGGCATCGGCAAGTACTACGCCGACACCATCGAGGTGTCCGACGCCGAGCCGGTGGACGTGGTCAAGGTCCTCAAGGAGAACAACGTCGACGTGCTGGTGTCCTACCTGCCGGTGGGCTCGGAGGAGGCCGACAAGTTCTACGCCCAGTGCGCGATCGACGCCGGCGTGGCGTTCGTCAACGCGCTGCCGGTCTTCATCGCCTCGGACCCGGTGTGGGCCAAGAAGTTCGCCGACGCCGGCGTCCCGATCGTCGGCGACGACATCAAGAGCCAGGTCGGCGCCACCATCACCCACCGCGTGATGGCCAAGCTGTTCGAGGACCGCGGCGTGCAGCTGGACCGCACCATGCAGCTCAACGTGGGCGGCAACATGGACTTCCTCAACATGCTCGAGCGTGAGCGGCTGGAGTCGAAGAAGATCTCCAAGACCCAGGCCGTCACCTCCAACCTGCAGCGCGAGTTCAAGACCAAGGACGTGCACATCGGCCCGTCCGACCACGTCGGCTGGCTCGACGACCGCAAGTGGGCCTACGTCCGCCTGGAGGGCCGCGCGTTCGGTGACGTGCCGCTGAACCTGGAGTACAAGCTCGAGGTGTGGGACTCGCCCAACTCGGCCGGCGTCATCATCGACGCGGTGCGTGCCGCCAAGATCGCCAAGGACCGCGGGATCGGCGGGCCGGTGGTTCCGGCCTCGGCGTATCTGATGAAGAGCCCGCCGCAGCAGCTGCCCGACGACGTCGCGCGGACCCAGCTCGAAGAGTTCATCATCGAGGGGTAACTCTCCGGTTTCACCGGCTGTGGGGTGAGGGACGCGTCAGGCGACCTCACCCCACAGTCGTCTTGCCCGGCATTCGCGTGTGCGTAGCGGGCTTCGCGTGTGCGTGGGGGGTTGAGATTCCGCGGAAACTCCACCCGGGACGCACACGCGCAGCCGAGACCGCACACCCAATCCGTCGACACAACGCTGTGCGGGTGCTTAGCATCATTGCTCGATGAGAGTTCACCCCGCCGCGTTCCTGCGCACCACGCTCCCGCTCGATCTGTCCCGCCTCAGCGAATTGGACAGCGGGCGGTACCACTCGATCTGGTTGCCCGACCACATGGTCAGCTTCTGGCCCGACTCGATCTGGACGCCCGAGTTCACCGACCTGGCCGACGCCTCTCCGTCGCCACACCGCCACCTCGATGGCCTGGCGGTGGCCGCCGCGGCCGCGGTGCTGACCGAGCGGGTGCCCCTCGTCAGCGCCGTGGTGGACACCGTGCGCCGGCACCCTTCCCTGCTGGCCCAGACCGCGCTGACCATCGATCACCTCGCCAAGGGACGCTTCATCCTCGGCCTGGGCAGCGGCGAGAGCGAGAACACGTTGCCCTACGGCTTCGACTTCGCGCGGCCCGTCAGCCGATTCGAGGAGGCGCTGACGGTGATCCGCCTGCTCTGGGAAAGCGACGGCCCCGTCGATTTCCACGGCCAGTTCTACTCACTGCGGCACGCCCGGCTGGACACCGAACCCTACGAGGGCCGGCTACCACCGATCTGGATCGGCGGCAGCGGCCCGCGGATGCTCGAGATCGCCGGCCGCCATGCCGACGGGTGGTGGCCCGCCGGTGCCTGGACGCCGGAGCAGTACGCCGAGATGCTGTCCGCGGTCCGGGCGTCCGCCGACCGGGCCGGCCGCGACCCGCACGCGATCACACCTTGCTTCATCCAGGTCTGTCTGATCGGGCGGGACGAGGACGCCCTCGCCGAGATATTGCGGGCGCCGCTGGTCAAGGCGTTTCTGCTGCAGGTGTCGGCAACGACGTTGCGCGGCTTCGGCTTCGAGCACCCCATGGGAGAAACCTGGCGCGGATTTCAGGACATCGACCCGGCCGTGCTCACCCGCGAACGGATCATCGAATTCCTGGACGGCGTGCGGCCCGAGATGGTCCTTGCCGTTGTACCGCACGGAACGCCGAAAGAGGTCGCGAAAATCATCAAGTCTTATGTGGATGCGGGTCTGCGCGTGCCCAAGATCCTCGACTATGGAGCCATGGCCGGTCAGACCTACGCGGCGAGTTCCGCCGCGAACGTGCGGGCGGCCGAGGACGAACTCGTGCGGCTGTGCGGGGACATGTCGTGACCGCACCCTTGAACGCGGCCGAGATGCTCGCCGCCGCCGAGGCCGAGACGGGATTGCGCGACTACGGTGACCCCACGCTGCCGGAGCGATTCGCGATCGCCGTCGACCATTTGAACAGCCTCGGCATGGACGCCGACGGCAAATGGGAAGCGGCGCAGGTGTGTCGATGGCTGCTGACCTCGCGCCTGGAATTCATCGAGGATCGCAACCGCTACCCGATCGGCGACGAAGTCGTCGAGGCGCCGATGTTCGTCACCGGCGAACCGCGTTCGGGCACAACGCTGTTGCACGCGTTGATGTCCGTCGATCCCGGCGCGCGGGCGCTGCGGTTCTGGGAAGTGATGTATCCGTCGCCGCCGCCTGGCCTCGCCGGTCCCGATGACGCGCGGCGCACGCGGGCCGACGCCGACTGGCGTGAGATCAACGCCAAGCTGCCCAAGTGGCTGCACAGCCACCCCTACAACGACATGCTCGGCGACGGCCTGCCCGAGGACGAACGCACCTGGGCGTTCGATTTCCGGGTGATGACCCCGACGGCGTGGTGGCGCGTGCCGATGCAGTCGTTGGTCGGCGGCCTGGCGACCGACGCCGCGGCGCAATATCGGCTGCACAAGGCCATGCTGCAACAGCTGCAATACCGCCGGCCGCGTAAGTACTGGGTGCTCAAGGGGTTTCACGGGTTCCGCCTGAAGGAACTCTTCGACACCTATCCCGACGCGCGCATGGTCTGGCTACACCGCGATCCCGTCCAGGTGGCCGCGTCACGCACCATGATGATGGCCGACATCGCCGAAGGCATCGTCGGCCCGGTCGACCTGCACGCCGAGGCGAAGATGCACCTGGAGCTGACCCGCGCCAGCATCGCCAACACGATGAGCAACCCCCTGGTCGACGACCCGCGCATCCTGCACCTCCGCTACACCGACTTCATCGCCGACCCCGTCGCCGCAGTGGGCCGCTACTACACGTTCTGCGGTCGCGAGCTGACGAGCGAAGCCGCATCGGCGATGCGCGCGTACCTTGCCGACAACCGCGGGGACCGCCACGGCAAATTCAGCTACTCCACCCAACTGCTGGTCGACATCGGCGAGGACCTCGACGCGCTGCACGCCGAATTCCGGCCATTCCGTGAGCGATTCGGCGTCGCGATCGAAAACCGGGCGTGACATGGACGATCCCGTCACCCAAGCCCACCCCCGCCTGTCGGTGCACGACGTCACCTTCTACGGCACGCCGCTGGCCGGCCTGGAAACGTGTTGGGCGGCGCTGGGCGTGTCCCGGTTGAGCGTCCTGGATACCGAACTGTTCGACTCGAGCTTTCCAATGCTGTTGCAACGCAAAGGCTATGCGGTCGATGCGGTCTATCACCTGTTTGCGGGAGGCAGTCTGACCAACGATGCGCAGGCAGCGCAGGACGGTTTGTGCCGCGTCATCGACGCCGCGGCCCGCGTGCATGCGCGCACCGTCTACCTGCTCACCGGCGGCCGCGCCGGCCTGTCCTGGGGCGCGGCCGCCGAACGGTTCTGCGCCATGGTCGCCCCGTGCGCCGCGCACGCCAAGGCCGCCGGCGTGGCGCTGGCCATCGAAAACGCCTCCAGCCTGTACGCCGACATCCATCTCGCCCACACCTTGCGCGACGCCGTCGCGCTGGCCGAGATGGCCGACCTCAGCGTGTGCATCGATGTGTTTCACTGTTGGGCCGAGGGCGATTTCGACGAGATGGTGCAGCGGGCGCTGCCCCGGACGGCGCTCATCCAATTGAGCGACTACGTGCTCGGTGATCGCGCGCTGCCGGGCCGTGCGGTTCCCGGCGACGGTGCGATTCCCCTCGAACGATTCGTCGGCCAGGCGATCGCCGGCGGCTACGAGCACGGTTTCGACCTGGAACTGATCGGCCCCCGCATCGACCGGGAGGGCCGCCTGGAATCCGCCCGGCGCGCATGCGACGTCGTCGGCGCGATGCTCGACAGACTGGGTGCGTGAGGATGGCCTTCGGCGACGGCCCCGACGACGCGGCACTGCAATCGGCGTGGAACGAGTTCTGCGCGCGCCTGCAGCGCGCGGGCGAACAGGTCTTCAAGGACGCCAACCCCGCCTCGGGCGCCCACCGCGTCGACGCGTTCCGCTTTTTGACCCAGAACCTGGGCCAGGCCTTCGATTTGGCTCTCGAGACCCACGACACCCGCTACCCGGCGCTGCACACCTTCTGCGGGCCGACCCGCAAACTCGGGGGGGACTGCGCCGACTTCACCTACCAGCAGGCCTGGATCGACGGCCGGTCGGCCTACCGGCTCACCGGAAACCGCGGCACGTCGCGGTTCTTCAACGTCACCGTCCAGGGCCCGCGCGTACCCGGGCCGGGCGTGCTGCACGAGCCCTTCGGCGACACACCGGAGGCCAACCTGTTCGGCCACCAACTCAGCGTCGCCGACAGCGGGGAATTCGAGCTCCACATCGGCGGGCCCGAGCGCGGGCCCAACTGGCTGCCCACCACGCCCGGCTCGCGAAAACTGTTCATCCGCCAGGGGTTTGATCGCTGGGATGAGCTGCCGGCGCAACTGCGCATCGAGCGGATCGACATGGCATCGCCCAAGCCCTTGCCCGCGCCCGACGCGATGATCGAGGCGATGGGCTGGGCGGGCGACTTCGTCGCCGGCCTCATGGCGGAGTGGCCGGACTTCCCCTTCACCTACGGCGGCGTCGACGCCAACAACCCGAACGCCTTCCCCGACGTCGGAGCGACGGACGCCGACCGCAAGCGCGGCCGCGCCGCCGCCAACATGTACTGGGAGCTCGCCCCCGACGAGGCGCTGATCATCGAATTCGACGCGCACGACGGACTGTGGATGCTCACCAACATGGGGGTGTTCTTCAACAGCATGGACTACCTGTACCGCCCGGTCAGCTACACGCCCAGCCGCACCAAGGTCGACCGCGACGGCAGGATTCGACTGGTCATGGCGCACCGCGACCCGAAAGTGCACAACTGGCTCGACACCCAAGGCTTCGAACGCGGCAACCTCACCTACCGGCACATGCTCGAAGGCGAGCCCGCGGTGCTGGACACCCGGACGGTCAAATACGACCAGCTGATGAGCGCGCTGCCCGCGGACACCGCCACGGTCACCGAGGCGGAGCGCACCGCCGCCATGTGGGAGCGGTTCCACGGCATCCGCCGTCGCTACATCCTGTAGGCCGATAGTGTCAGACCCGTGAGCGCGATCCCCGAAGACGAACTGGCCGGGCTGTCCGAATTCTCGCTGCTGTCCGAGAACGCCGAACAAGCCGGCGTCGCGGGGCCGCCGCCCCACGTCGAGCGGGTCGAGTCGGGCCCGGCGGACACCAGGATCAGCGCGCTGCGCTGGGGCGCCACCGCGCCGCGTGTCGTCTTTTTGCACGGCGGCGGGCAAAACGCGCACACCTGGGACACCGTCATCGTCGGCCTCGGGGAGCCGGCGCTGGCCGTCGACCTTCCCGGGCACGGACATTCGGCATGGCGCGAGGACGGCGACTACTCGCCCCAGCTGAACGCCGACGCCCTGCTACCCGCGCTGCGTGAGCACGCCCCGAGCGCCGACCTCGTCGTCGGCATGTCGCTGGGCGGGTTGACCGCCATCCGGCTGGGGGCGATCGCCCCGGAGCTGGTCAACGAGCTCGTCCTCATCGACGTGACCCCGTCGGCGCTGCAACGGCACTCCGAGATGACCAAGGAGCAGCAGGGCACGGTGGCGTTGATGCACGGCGAGCGGGAGTTTGACAGCTTCCAGGCCATGCTCGACCTGACCACCGCGGCCGCACCGCACCGCGAGGTGAAGGCGCTGCGGCGCGGTGTCTTCCACAATTCCCGTCGGCTCGACAACGGCAAGTGGACGTGGCGCTACGACGCCATCCGCAAATTCCCCGACTTCGACGGCCTGTGGGACGACGTCGACAACCTGTCCGCGCCCATCACCCTGATCCGCGGCGGCTCGTCGGGCTTCGTCACCGACGACGACGCGGCCGAACTCGGCAGGCGCGCAACAAATTTCCGCACAGCGCACGTCGTCGAGAATTCCGGCCACTCGGTGCAAAGCGACCAGCCGCGCGCGCTGATCGACCTCCTGCGCGGAGTGCTCGACTCGCGCTGAGCCTACGGTGGTCCTATGAGTCCTGACCGCCCCATTCGTATCGGCGTGCAATTGCAGCCGCAGCACGCCCCGCACTATCCCCAGATCCGCGACGCCGTTCGCCGCTGCGAAGACATGGGCGTCGACATCGCCTTCAACTGGGATCACTTCTTTCCGCTGTACGGCGATCCCGACGGCCCCCATTTCGAATGCTGGACCATGCTCGGGGCCTGGGCCGAACAAACGTCGCGCATCCAGATCGGTGCGCTGGTGACGTGCAACTCCTACCGCAACCCGGAACTGCTGGCCGACATGGCGCGCACCGTCGACCACATCTCCGGCGGCCGGCTAGTCCTCGGGATCGGTTCGGGATGGAAGCAAAAGGATTACGACGAATACGGCTACGAATTCGGGACGGCCGGCAGCCGGCTGGACGATCTGGCGGCCGCGATGCCGCGGATCAAGGCGCGGCTGGCCAAGCTGAACCCGGCTCCGACCCGCGACATCCCGGTCCTCATCGGCGGCGGGGGCGAACGCAAGACCCTGCGGCTGGTCGCGGAGCATGCCGATCTCTGGCACAGCTTCACCTCCGCCGACGAGTTCCCGGCGAAGTCGGAGGTCCTGGAGCGGCACTGCGCCGACGTCGGTCGCGACCCGGCCGACATCGAGCGCTCGGCCGCGGTCAATGACGGCGGCGGTCTGATCGCCAATGCCGAAAACCTCGTGAACCTCGGCGTCACGCTGCTGACCGTGGGCTGCGATGGTCCGGATTACGACCTGGCCGCCGCCGAGGCGCTGTGCAAGTGGCGCGACGGACGCTGAGCGCCGCCGACGCAATTTGATTGCCCGTTTGCCCCCAATTCATCCGCCAAACACCTGAACGCATGCGCCAAGACATGAGAAACTCTCTGCGCTAGATGGCCGAAGCGGTTGGACGGTTTGAAAGGCACTCAAGAAACGGATGCCAAAGAAATACGGGGTCAAAGAAAAAGACCTGGTGGTCTCGCATATCCTGCACCTTCTTCTGACCGGAAAGCTGCGCAGCGGCGACCGCGTCGACCGTAACGAGATCGCGCTCGCCCTGGGGGTCAGCCGCGTCCCGATCCAAGAGGCGCTGGTGCAACTCGAACACGACGGAATCGTGTCCACCCGCTATCACCGCGGCGCGTTCGTCGAGCGTTTCGACGAGGCCACCGTGCTCGAGCACCATGAGCTCGACGGCGTGCTCAAGGGGATCGTGTCGGCACGCGCGGCCACCAATCCCACCCCGCGGATCCTGGGTCAACTCGACGCGCTCATGCGATCGCTGCGCGCCGCCAAGGACTCCCGGGCGTTCTACGAGATCGCCGCGGAATACCGTCGCACCGTCAACGACGAGTACGCCGGACCCCGGCTGGCCGCCACGATCCGCGCCTCGCGAAACCTCATTCCCCGCGCGTTCTGGACGACCTACCAAAGCAGCCGCGAGGACATGCTGCCGTTCTACGAGGACGAGACCTCGGCAATGCACCGGCGCGATCCCGAAGCCGCCCGGGCCGCGTGCGTCGGTCGCTCCTACCTGATGGCCCAGACCATGCTGGCCGAACTGTTTCGGCGCAGGGTGTTCGCCGCGCCCGACGACATCGGCCAGGTGGTTCCGCAGGTTTTCACCGGCGCCGAAACCCCCGTCGGCGAGCCGTCGATCGCGCTGTAAAAGCCGCTTCGACGCGCCGGGTCGCCGGACTGCCGATACGGTAGCCGTGATGAGTTCGCGCCTGGACCGGCGTACCAAGCGCCGAAAGCTCTTCGCACTGGCCACAACGATGTTGATGGTCTGCGGCCTCACACTGGCTGCCCCCGCGGCCGCCGACTGGAATCAGTGCGCGCCCGCGGGCCTGGAGAGCGCACGGGTCCTGCCCAAGGATCTGACCGAGACTCCCACCGCGGGTCACGACGACGTGGACACCACGGCCTCCGTCGAACCGCTCGACTCCATCAACGTCGGCGCATTGGGCCTCGGCACGCCGGGCGTTCTGACGGTCGGCACCCTGTCGGACGCCCCGCCGAACATCTGCATCAACCCGACGGGGGAATTCAGCGGCTTCGACAACCAGCTCTTGCGCGCGATCGCCGGCAAGCTTGGCCTCCAAGTCCGCTTCGTCAGCACGGATTTCTCCGCGCTGCTCGCCCAGGTGGCGTCCCGGCGCTTCGACGTCGGCTCGGCATCGGTGAAAGCCACCGAGGCGCGGCGCCACACGGTGTCGTTTACCAACGGCTACGACTTCGGCTTCTACTCGCTGGTGGTGCCCCCCGGCTCGGCGATCCACAAGTTCAGCGATCTCGCCGCCGGCCAGCGCATCGGCGTGGTCCAGGGCACCGTTGAGGAGTCGTACGTCGTCGACACGTTGCACCTGCAGCCGGTGAAGTATCCCGGCTTCGCCACGCTTTACGCCGCCCTCAAGACGCGACAGATCGACGCCTGGGTGGCGCCCGGGACCCTGGCGTCGACCGTGATCCGCCCCGGCGACCCGGCGGTGGTGGTCGCGAACACTTTCAGCCCAGGCAATTTCGTGGCCTACGCGGTCGCCAAAGACAACCAGCCGCTGGTCGATGCGCTCAATTCCGGGCTCGACGCCGTCATCGCCGACGGCACCTGGGCGAACCTTTACTCCCAATGGGTGCCGCGGCCCCTGCCGCCCGGCTGGAAACCCGGATCCAAAGCCGCCCCCACCCCGCACCTGCCGGACTTCGCCGCGATCGCCGCGCGCCACCACCGTGAGGCGGCGGGCCCCGGCGCGCCGATGTCGACCCTGGCGCAGTTGCGCGAGTCCTTCTTCGACTGGGACCTCTACCGACAGGCCATCCCCATCCTGCTCACGACGGGGCTGCCCAACACGCTGATCCTGACCAACAGCGCCCTCGTCATCGGCCTGGCGCTGGGCATGGTGCTGGCCATGGCCGGGCTATCCCGTTCGCGCTGGCTGCGCTGGCCGGCGCGGATGTACACCGACGTCTTCCGCGGGCTGCCTGAAGTGGTGATCATCCTGCTCATCGGAATGGGCATCGGGCCGTTGGTGGGCGGGCTGACCAACAAGAATCCCTATCCGTTGGGCATCGCCGCCCTCGGTCTGATGGCCGCCGCCTACATCGGCGAGATCCTCCGGTCGGGCATCCAGAGCGTCGATGCCGGCCAGCTCGAAGCCTCCCGCGCGCTCGGCTTCAGCTACACCGCCGCGATGCGTCTGGTGGTGGTGCCGCAGGGGATCCGGCGGGTGCTGCCGGCGCTCGTCAATCAGGCCATCGGGCTGTTGAAGGCCTCCGCGCTGGTGTATTTCCTGGGCCTGGTCGCCCAACAGCGGGAGCTGTTTCAGGTGGGTCGCGACCTCAACGCGCAGACCGGCAGCCTGTCGCCGTTGGTGGCCGCGGGCCTCTTCTACCTGATTCTGACGATTCCGCTCACCCATCTGGTCAACTACATCGACACCCGGCTTCGGCGCGGCCGCGGCGCCGCGGACCCGGACGAGCACGCCTTGCTCGCGACGAAGTTCGGCCAGGAGATCACGTGAGCGCCGACGCCTTGAGGCGCCCGTCAGTATCGCTGGTGGCCAAGGACATTCATCAAACGCTCGGCGGAAACCAGGTGCTGCGCGGCGTGAGCATCGAGGCCCCCGCCGGCAGCACGGTCGCCATCATCGGACCGTCCGGCTCCGGCAAATCGACGCTGCTGCGCACCCTGAATCGTCTCCACGAGCCGGATAGCGGCGACATCCTGTTGGACGGTCGGTCGGTGTTGCGCGACGATCCCAACAAGCTGCGGCAGCGCATCGGCATGGTGTTCCAGCATTTCAATCTCTTCCCCCATCTCAGTGTGCTGAAAAACGTTGCGTTGGCGCCCTCCAAGCTGCACCGGCTGCCCGCCGACACCGCCCGCGAGCTGGCGCTGACCCAGCTGGACCGAGTTGGCCTGAAGCACAAGGCCGATGCCCGCCCCGGCACGCTGTCCGGCGGCCAACAACAGCGGGTCGCCATCGCCCGCGCGCTGGCGATGGCCCCCCAGGTGATGTTCTTCGACGAGGCGACCTCGGCGCTGGATCCCGAAATGGTCAAGGGGATTCTGCAACTGATCGCCGACCTCGGCGCCGACGGCATGACCATGGTGGTCGTGACGCACGAAATGGGTTTCGCGCGGTCCGCATCCGACACCGTCGTTTTCATGGATCGCGGCAAGGACGTGGAATCCGGGCCGCCGGAGCAGATATTCGAAGCCGCAAAAACGGAGCGGCTGCAGCGATTCCTTTCCCAAGTGCTATGACGGCTCGCAACTAGTCGGAGTTAGTCCGGTATAGCTACCTTGTCCGCGACCCATATCGGGTTAGACTGCCGACTTATGGCGGACAGCGAATCCACCGCGCCCGAGGTAAAAGAGCTTGCCGAAGGGTTGCACCGTGCGCTGTCCAAGCTGTTTTCGATCCTTCGCCGCGGGGACCCGAGCGGCGTCGTCGCCGGCGAGCTGACCCTGGCGCAGCTGTCCATTCTGATCACCCTGCTCGATCAGGGCCCCATTCGGATGACCGACCTGGCCGCGCACGAACGGGTGCGGACCCCGACCACGACCGTGGCGATCCGCCGGCTGGAGAAGATCGGGCTGGTGAAACGCTCGCGCGATCCGTCCGACCTACGTGCCGTGCTGGTCGACATCACGCCCCGCGGACGGGCCGTGCACGCCGAATCCCTGGCCAACCGGCACGCCGCGCTGGCCGCGATGCTCAGTCAGCTCCCCGAGTCAGACCTGAACACGCTGATGAAGGCGCTGGCGCCACTGGAACGCCTGGCGTCCGGGGAATCGGGACAGGCGGGAGAGTCGCCGGCACGCAAACAGGCGTGAAACCGCCTGGGCCGCAGGGAAATTGGTAGCGTCCGTACACTGAGGTCATGCCCACCGCACTCATCACCGGCGCGAGCGGCGGTATCGGATCCGCCATCGCGGCCGCACTCTCGGAAACGCATACCCTGCTGCTGGCAAGCAGGCCGTCCGATCGGCTTGACGCCGTCGCGGAGCGGCTCGGCGCCACCACTTTTCCGCTGGACTTGACCAACACCGACGAGATCGAGGCCAGCTGCGAGATCGTCGACGAACTCGACGTATTGGTGCACAACGCGGGGGTGTCCATCCCCGGGCATGTCGCCGAATCCAACGTGGACGAGTGGCGCGCCACCTTTGCGGTCAACGTGTTCGGGGTGGTGGAACTGACGCTGGCGTTGCTGCCGGCGCTGCGACGGGCCAGGGGTCAGGTGGTGTTCATCAATTCCGGTGCGGGACGCGCGGTTTCGCCGAGCATGGCCTCCTATTCGGCGAGCAAGTTCGCGGTGCGGGCCTTCGCGGACTCGTTGCGCGAAGACGAGCCGGACCTGCGCGTGACCACGATCTACCCCGGCCGTACCGACACCGAGATGCAACGCGAGCTCGTCGCGTTCGAAGGCGGACAGTACGATCCGGCCGACTTCCTGCGGCCGGAGACGGTCGCGGCGACGGTTGCCAACGCGATCGCGACGCCGCCCGACGGCCACGTGCACGAGGTGGTGCTTCGGCCGGCCAAGCGATGAGCTAGACGACCAGGTTGACCAGCCGGCCGGGGACCACGATCACCTTGCGCGGGGTGGCGCCCGCCAGGAACGCCTGGACCTTCTCGTCGGCCATGGCGGCCGCTTTCAGCGCGTCGTCATCGGCGTTGGCGGCCACCACCACTCGGCTGCGCACCTTCCCGTTCACCTGCACGGGGTACTCCACGGTGTCCTCGACGAGGTAGGCGGGGTCCGCCTCCGGGAATGGCCCGTGCGCCAGCGGGGTGCTGTGGCCCAGCCGCGACCACAGCTCCTCGGCGAGGTGCGGGGCCAGCGGTGCCAGCATGAGCACCAACGGCTCGACCGCCGCGCGCGGCGCCGCCTCGCGGTGCTCCTTGGTGAGGTGGTTGGTGTACTCGATCAGCTTGGCCGCGGCGGTGTTATTGCGCAGTGCCGCATAGTCTTCGGAGACCCCAGCGATGGTGCGGTGCAGCGCGCGCAGCGTGCCGGTGTCCAGCGGTCCCGCGTCCTCGGCGACCCGCGTAGCACCGGTCTGCTCGTCGATCACCAGCCGCCACACCCGCTGCAGGAAGCGGTGCGCGCCGACGACGTCCTTGGTGGCCCACGGGCGGGACGCTTCCAGGGGGCCCATCGACATCTCGTACACCCGCAGCGTGTCCGCGCCGTACTCCTCGCAGATCTCGTCGGGCGATATCGAGTTCTTCAGGCTCTTGCCGATTTTCCCGAACTCCTGGGACACCTCGATCTCGCCATCGGGCCCCGGGTAGAAGAACCTGCCGTCGCGTTCGACCACCTCGTCCGCCGGCACGTACGAGCCGCGCGGGTCGGTGTAGGCGAACGCCTGGATGTAGCCCTGATTGATAAGCCGGCGATACGGTTCGCGCGAGCTGACGTGTCCCAGGTCGTAGAGCACCTTGTGCCAAAACCTCGCGTACAGCAGGTGCAGCACGGCGTGTTCGGCCCCGCCGACGTATAGGTCGACGCCGCCCGGGTCCTGCGGGCCGTGTTCGGCCGGCCGCGGGCCCATCCAGTAAGCCTCGTTTTCCTTGGCGCAGAACCGCTCTGAGTTGTGCGGATCGGTGTAGCGCAGTTCGTACCACGAGCTGCCGGCCCACTGCGGCATCACGTTGGTGTCGCGGGTGTACGGCTTCAGGCCGTCACCGAGATCCAGCTCGACGTGCACCCACTCGGTCGCCTTGGCCAACGGCGGCTCGGGAACGCTGTCGGCGTCGTCGGGGTCGAACAGCACCGGCGAGTAGTCGCGGACATCGGGCAGTTCGACGGGCAGCGCGGCCTCGTCGAGCGCGTGGGGGCGCCCATCGCTGTCGTAGACGATGGGAAACGGCTCGCCCCAGTACCTTTGCCGCGCGAAAAGCCAATCGCGCAGCTTGAATTCGATGCGGGCGCGCCCGCGCCCGTCGGTCTGAAGGCGGCCGGTGATCGCGTGCTTGGCGGCCGCCACGTCCATTCCGTCGAGGTAGCCGGAGTTGACCAGCACGCCGTCGCCCGTGTGCGCGGCCTGCGAAATATCCCCGCCCGCAATGACTTCCACAATCGGCAGGCCCAACTCGTGGGCGAAGTCCCAGTCGCGCTGGTCGTGGCCGGGAACCGCCATGATCGCCCCGGTGCCGTAGCCGGCCAGCACGTAGTCGGCGATGAAGATGGGCACCGGTTCCCCGTTGGCCGGGTTGGTGGCGTAGCCGCCCAGGAAGACGCCCGTCTTCTCGCGGCTTTCCTGGCGTTCGAGGTCCGACTTGGCGCCGATTGCGCGGCGGTAGGCGGCGACGGCCTCGGCCGGCGTGGCCGCACCGTACGTCCAACGCGGGTCGGTGCCGTCGGGCCAGGCCGCGGCGACCAGTTCGTCGACCAGGTCGTGCTCGGGAGCCAGCACCAGATACGTCGCGCCGAACAGCGTGTCGGGGCGGGTGGTGAACACCTCGATATCGACCGTATCGCCGTCGTTCTTTTTCGCCGAGAACAGCGCCTGCGCACCGGTCGAGCGGCCAATCCAGTTGCGTTGCATGGTCTTTACCTGATCCGGCCAATCCAGCAGATCGAGGTCGTCCAGCAGCCTGTCGGCGTAGGCGGTGATGCGCATCATCCACTGCCGCAGCCGCTTGCGAAACACCGGGAAGTTGCCGCGGTCGCTGCGGCCGTCGGCGGTGACCTCTTCGTTGGCCAGCACGGTGCCCAGCCCGGGGCACCAATTCACCATCGAGTCGGCCCGGTAGACCAGCCGGTGGCCGTCGATCACGTCGGCCCGCTCCCCCGCCGACAGCCCGGCCCAGTCCCGCCCGTCATCGAGACCGCGCGCGCCGGAATCGAACTCGGCGATCAACTCAGCGATCGGGCGCGCCATGTTGGCGGCGGTGTCGAACCAGGCGTTGTAGATCTGCAGGAAGATCCACTGGGTCCACTTGTAGAACTCGACGTCGGTGGTGGAAAAGCTGCGCCGGCTGTCATGGCCGAGGCCCAGCCGGCCGAGCTGGCGCCTGAAGTTGACGATGTTGGCTTCGGTCCTGGTGCGCGGGTGCGTGCCGGTCTGCACCGCGTATTGCTCGGCCGGTAGCCCGAACGAATCAAAGCCCAACGCGTGCAGGACATTATGGCCGGTCATCCGGAAGTACCGGGCGTAGACGTCGGTGGCGATGTAGCCCAACGGGTGGCCGACGTGCAGCCCATCCCCCGACGGGTAGGGGAACATGTCCTGCACGAACAGCTTGTCGGCGGGTATCGGCGTCCCGTCGGCCGGCGCCAGGTCGCCTACCGGGTTGGCCACGTTGAACGTCCCGAGCTTGGCCCAGTTCTCCTGCCACGCGCTTTCGATCCGCCCCGCCAGCGCCGCGGTGTAGCGGTGCGGCGGCGCATCGGAGTCCGGCGCGGGCGCGCCGGAGACGGTGGTCGGGGAGTCGGTCACCTGAACAGGGTATAAGGACCGCCCCGGCCGCCCCGCCGGCCACAGGTTGGTCTCGGTTGCGTTGCGCACCGATCAGAGCTTCATCCCAGGTCGGTTTCGGCCCTGTTCAGGGCATTTGACCTCTGGTTACAGTCGGCCTCTAACCACGTGGCCGAGCCGTTGGGAAGGATCACGCAGATGATTCAGATCACCCGTACCTTGCGGGTATTCGCAGGGGGTCTGGCCGCCGGCGGGATCGGTGTCACGGCATTCGCCGGCGCCACCGCATCGGCTGATCCCGGGGTTCCCGCGCCGCAGCCCGCACCGGTCGTCGCGGCGCCGGCGCCGCAATACGTCAACGCCGCCCCCGGGCAACTGCCCGGCAACCGGTTGGTCGCCACTCCCCCGGCGGCCAACCCGTTCGCACCGCCGAATGCCGCTGCCGCACCCGTCGCGCCCGCACCTGCGGCGGCCGCACCCGTGGCGGCCGCACCCGTCGCGCCCGCACCCGCCGCCGTCGCGCCGGCGGTGCCCGCGCAGACCCCCGCCGTCGCGGGCACGCTGCGCGACTACCTGCAGTCGAAGGGCGTCAAGCTGGAGGCGCAGAAGCCCCAGGGATTCAAGGCGCTCGACATCACGCTGCCGGTTCCCCCTCGCTGGACCCAGGTGCCCGACCCCAATGTGCCCGACGCGTTCGCGGTGATCGCCGACCGGCACGGGGCCAGCATCTATTCGTCAAACGCGCAGGTGGTGGTGTACAAGCTCGTCGGGAACTTCGATCCGAAGGAGGCCATCACCCACGGCTTCGTCGACAGCCAGCAGCTGCTCGCGTGGCAGACGACGAACGCCTCGATGGCTGACTTCGGCGGCTTCCCGTCGTCGGTGATCGAGGGCACGTACCGCGACGGCGACATGCTGCTCAACACGTCGCGTCGCCACGTCATCGCGACGTCCGGGCACGACAAGTACCTGGTGTCGCTGGCGGTGACCACCGACCGCGCGGTGGCGGTCGCGGATGCCCCGGCCACCGACGCCATCGTCAACGGCTTCCGCGTGACGGTCCCCGGAACCGGCTCCCCCGCCCCCGCCCAAGGGCCCGGAGCCTCCCCGGTCGGGCTGCCCGCGCAAGCGCCGGCGCCGGTCGCGCTTCCCCCGCAGCCGGCGGCGGCGCCGGTGGCTGTTCCGGCGCAGACGGCGGCGGCGCCGGTCGGGCTGCCCGCCCAGCCGGCCGCGCCCTACCCGGCGGCCGGCAGCAGGCCGACGCCCAACCTCCTGACGATGGTGCCCGGGCTGCCGCCGCTGCCGAACTTCTCGTTCCTGCAGCACTAACAGGCCCCGCCGAGCCCGCCGCGCGGGCGCGTGGCCGGGCTCGTATTGTGAGGCCATGTTGATCGCGGGGTTGGTATGCGTGTGTGCGGCGGTGGCCTCCGCCGGGTTCGGGACCTGGTCGCTCGCGCACAATCAGACCGCCGACGGCGCCACCGCCCAGCTCGCGCTGCGCGCCATGGCGCCCACCCAGTTGGCGGCCGCGGTGATGCTGGCCGCCGGCGGGGCGGTCGCCCTGGCCGCCTCCCCCCACACGGCGCTCGTCGTCCTGATCGTCTGCGTCGCCGGCGCGCTCGGGACGCTGGCCACCGGGTCGTGGCAAAGCGCGCGCTTCGCGCTGAGCCGCGAGGCCGCGGCGGCCGGTTGCGCCGGCAGCTGCGCTGTCTGCACGCAGTCCTGCCAGTAATCCCCGCCCACCGTCCCCCGCGCGAGCCGTCATGCTGAAGCGGCTCCCGGCGATCCCGATCGACTCGTTTCTGCTGGCACTGGCGGCGACCGTGGCCCTCGCCGCCCTGGTACCCGCCCACGGCCGGGCCGCGGACGCGGTGTCCGCCGCCGCGAAGGCGGCGATCGCGCTGCTGTTCTTCCTGTACGGAACCCGCCTGTCGCCCCAGCAGGCCTGGCACGGCGTGCGCCAATGGCGGCTGCATCTGCTCGTGCTGGCCACGACGTTTGTGCTATTTCCGCTGCTGGGCCTGGCCGCCCGGGTGCTGGTGCCATCGGTGCTCACCGTCGACCTCTACAACGGTCTGCTGTTTCTATGCCTGGTGCCGTCGACGGTGCAGTCGTCCATCGCGTTCACCTCGATCGCGCGGGGCCACGTGTCGGCCGCCATCGTCAGCGCGTCGTTGTCCAACATCCTCGGGGTGGCGCTCACCCCGCTGCTCGTGGTGCTGTTGATGACGACCAGCGGTGCGCCCCGCGTCGACGGGACCGCCATCCGCGACATCATGCTGCAGCTGCTGCTGCCGTTCGCGGCGGGCCAGCTGATGCGGCCGTGGCTCGGCGAGGTCATCGCCCGGCACGCGACGCCGCTGAAGGTGGTGGATCGCGGCTCCATCCTGCTGGTGGTGTACACCGCGTTCGCGATGGGTGTGGTCAGGGGGATCTGGGTCAGCGTCGATGCGTGGCGCTTGATCGCGGTGACCCTCGTCGCCACGGCGTTGCTCGCGGCGGTGCTGGCCGCGACCACCGTCGTCGGCCGGCTGGCCCGGCTGGACCGCGGCGATGCGATCGTCTTGCTGTTCTGCGGTTCGAAAAAGAGCCTGGCGTCGGGGCTTCCGATGGCGCTGGTGCTATTTCCAGCCGCCACAGTCGGTTTGACCATGTTGCCGCTGATGATCTTTCATCAGATCCAGTTGGTGGTGTGCGCGGTGATCGCCAGCAGGCTCGGGCGGCGTGCCGACGAATCGGCGCCAACGGCTGGCATCCCGGAAGCGGGGGAGGGGCCCTAGTTTCGGCTCACGTCGATCGGGTGGGTGGCGAGCAGGGAAAGCGGCAGCGGCTGGCGGCGCAGCACCTGGCCCCACAGGTCGGCCCTCGGCCCGACCAAGACGTCGGATGGCAACGCGGACAACACGATCCAGTCGTCGCGCTCGATCTCGCCCTCGAGCTGGCCGATGGTCCAGCCGGAGTACCCGGCGAAGATGCGGACCCCCTCCACCAGCGGGGCGATCACGTCGGGCTCGGCGTCCAGATCGACCATCACTATCCGGCCGTCCACATGCCGCAGGCCCGGCACCCCTTGCGGATCGGCGCCGATGCGCAGCGCCGCGAGGCACAGGGCCGCGTCACGCTTGACCGGCCCGCCGATGAACATGGTCTTGGGTTTGGCCGACAGTTTGGCCCACTGCGGCAACACGTTGTAGACCGCCGTCTCGCTGGACCGGTTGAGCACGACGCCCAGTGTGCCGCCGTCATTGTGCTCGACGATGTAGATCACGCTGCGCCGAAACGTGGGTTCGAGGAGATCGGTATTGGCAAGCAGGAGAGTGCCCGCACGAACCCGCTGTGCGGCGGGTGCGACGTAGTCCTCGGGGTCTTCGGGCGGCATCACACCATCATCGCACCTTCGCTTCGCCGCCTCGGTTAATCGAGCGTCGCGGCCAAATATTTGTAGTGTTGTTGCAACCCAATCCTGGAAGTCGGTGCTGTGATTCAACCCCGGACGCACTCACGCGCATCCGCCGAACTGTGGCGGTCCGTGCGCGGCTTGCCGGATTTCTGGCGGCTGCTGCAGGTGCGGATGGCGAGTCAGTTCGGCGACGGGCTGTTTCAGGCCGGGCTGGCCGGCGCGCTGTTGTTCAACCCGGATCGCGCCGCCGACCCGATGGCGATCGCGCGCGCGTTCACCGTGCTGTTCCTGCCCTACTCGTTGCTTGGGCCCTTCGCCGGCGCGCTGATGGACCGCTGGGATCGACGGCTGGTGCTGGTGGGCGCGACGACGGGCCGCCTGATCCTCATCGCGGGCATCGGCACCATCCTGGCCGTGCGCGCCGGCGACATGCCGTTGCTGATCGCGGCGCTGTTCGCCAACGGCCTGGCCCGGTTTGTCGCGTCCGGGTTGTCGGCGTCCTTGCCGCACGTCGTGCCGCGCGAGCAGGTGGTGACGATGAACTCGGTTGCCACCGCGTCCGGTGCCGTCGCGGCCTTCCTGGGCGCCAATTTCATGCTGGTGCCGCGCTTTTTCGCCGGTGCCGGCGACGACGGCGCCGCGGTGATCATCTTCATCACCGCCATTCCCGTTTCGATCGCGTTGCTGTTGTCGTTGCGATTCGGCTCCCACGTGCTGGGGCCGGACGACACCAAGCGCGCGATCCACGGATCGGCCGTGTACGCGGTGATCACCGGCTGGCTGCATGGCGCCCGCACGGTGGTGCAGAGCCCGACCGTCGCCGCAACCTTGTCGGGCCTGGCCTCGCACCGGATGGTGGTCGGCATCAATTCGCTGGTGATGCTGCTGCTGGTGCACCACCTCCGCGGTCCGGCGACCGGCGGCCTGGGCATCGCGTTGGTGTTCTTCGCCGCTTCCGGTCTCGGGGCCTTCTTGGCCAACGTGTTGACGCCGTTGGCGGTTCGCCGCTGGGGCCGCTACGCCACGGCCAATGGCGCGCTGGTCGCGGCCGCGCTAATCCAGATCCCGGGTGCCCTGCTGCGTCTCCCGGTGATGGTGGTGTGCGGCTTTTGCCTCGGCGTGGCCGGCCAGATGGTCAAGCTGTGCGCCGACTCCGCGATGCAGATGGATGTCGACGACGCGCTGCGCGGACACGTGTTCGCGGTGCAGGATGCGCTCTTCTGGGTGGCGTTCATCGTCGCGATCACGGTGTCCGCCATATTGATTCCCGACGACGGGCGCGCCCCGCTGTTCGTGCTCTTCGGGTCGGCGCTGTATCTGATCGGGCTTGTGATGCACAGCGTCATCGGGCGTCGCGGGCAGCCGCCGAGCGATCGCTAAGGTACATACCGTGACCGCTGCCGAGCCGATGGTGGCCGACCTGCGCGCCGAAAGCGACGACCTCGACGCGCTGGTGGCCCCACTGCCGGCCGAGCGCTGGGCGGAACCGACGCCGGCGCCGGACTGGACCATCGCGCACCAGATCGGGCACCTGCTGTGGACCGACCGGGTCGCGCTGACCGCCGTCACCGACGAGGCGGGTTTCGCCGAGGTGTTGGCGGCGGCTCAGGCCGACCCGACCGGTTTCGTGGACGCCGGCGCAGAGGAACTGGCGGCGGTGGCACCGGCCGAACTGCTCGCCGATTGGCGGGCCACCCGGGCGCGGCTGCACGAGGCCCTGCTGGACGTGCCCGACGGCCGCAAGCTGCCCTGGTTCGGGCCGCCGATGAGCGCGGCGTCGATGGCGACGGCCCGGCTGATGGAGACGTGGGCGCATGGCCTCGACGTGGCCGACGCCCTCGGCGTCAAACGGCACGCCACCGAACGCCTCAGGTCGATCGCGCACATCGGGGTGCGCACCCGCGATTACGCGTTCGTCATCAACAACCTGACTCCGCCGAGCGACCCGTTCCTGGTCGAGCTGCGCGCGCCCGGCGGCGACACCTGGTTCTGGGGCCCGCCCGACGCGGAGCAGCGGGTCACGGGTTCCGCCGAGGACTTCTGCTTCCTGGTGACCCAGCGGCGCCCGCTGGACGCGTTGGACATCGCGGCGCACGGCCCCGACGCCCAGCGATGGCTGGAGATCGCGCAAGCCTTCGCGGGCCCGCCCGGCCCGGGTCGGTAACCGACCTACATGGCACCCGTCGGCTCGTTGAGCTTGTGAAACCACGCGAGGTGGTAGTTCGCCGACACTAAATCCCCGGTCACGGCCCCTTCGGTGGCGGCCAGTAGCAGGCAATTCAGGAAGAGCGCCGGATCGATGTTCGGATACTGGATCAAGAGCTGATAGCGCGCCGTGTCGAGATGCACCCGCAGCAAGTCGATTTCTTCTTCGGCGACACCCGTTCCGGCCGCCGCGGCCCGGGCCAGCGTGTGCACCATCCGCGGCAACCCGTCCCGCCAGTGCGTGGCCTGGCTCAGCTCCCACCCCAGGTCGTTTACCGCGGGCAGCTCACGGGGCCGCGCCGAGGCCTCCGTCTGGGCGAAGTCATCCAGCCAGCCCAGGGAATCGCCGGGGGCGTAGCTGCGGGTGCGCCGGGCCTCGCCGATCAGGGCGGAGACCTTGCCGGTGCGTCGCTCCGGTTCCAGTAGCCGCACGCCCGCGGGTAGGGCGATGCCCGGCGGTATCCAGCCATGCGCGAAGTCGGTGACCAGCACGGTGCTGCCGTCGGGGCGATCGCCGATCGCCCAATTCAGGCGCGGCTCTTGATGGACGACGAACGCGAGGAGGCGCTGCAGCCGTTCGTCGTCGGATTCGGTTGCGCTCGCGGCCACCGGGATTGGCTCCATCGGCGCGGGCCGCGGGGGAGTGCTCGCCTCGTCGGAGGCCCGGTGCCGACCCTCGGAAGCTTCGGGCTCCTCCTCGGCGGCCGGTTCGTCGAGCGCCGGTTCATCGGGCTCGCTTATGACGGCTTCCGGAGGCGCGGGATCGGCATCGGCGACTACGGGGATGATCTGGGTGGTCTCGAGATCTGCGCTGTCAAGCGGCGGCTCGGGCTTCACCGCGTGGACATGGCGGATGGCCGACTCGACGCGCCGCACCGCGCGCGCCCGGGCGTCCTCGATGACCCTGGCTTCCTCGGCCCGTCGGACGAATTCGGGCATGTCCGCCAGCCGGATCTTCCTGAGGTCGTCGTTGGCGCTTCGGGTGATGCGCTGCAGGTCGTCCCTCAGATACTCTGCGAGAGAGGCGGTTTCGGCGCTGGCGGCGGACAATTCGGCGGGCCAAAGCCCGCCCGTCACCCACGGGGTGCAGTCCACCGGGGAGCTGAAGGCCGGAATCGTCAACGATTCCCGGGTAGCTCTCCGGAGGCGCTGACGCGCCGTTATCCGACCGAAGATCGCCACTGGCTAAGCCTACCGGCATCCGTCGGGTCGTCTATTCGGTCGGTGAATTGTGCTGCTGCGACGGCCTGGGTAGCGTGGGGACATGGCTGAATCTGCGCTGCAGCAGCAACTCGACGAGGTGCGCGCCCTGCTGGCCCGCGCGCGAGAGTTGTTCGGCCCCAACCCCGTCGAGCCGCCCACGGACATCGCTCCCGATCCCGAGAGCGCCAAGACCTGGCTGGTCTAGGCGCGGCGCCGCAACTTGTGCGCCAGCAGCTTTTCGATCGCCGCATCGAGGTCGTGCGGGCTGGGCACCTCCATCGACGGGGTATGGCCGGCCGCCACGATCTCGTTGCGAACCTCCAGCAGCGCTTTGAGGCAGGACACGTCGGCGGTCAACAGGATTCCCTGCGCCAGGGTTTCGGCGTCGGTTTCCATCGCCTCTTCACTCAGCGCGACGCTGTGCATATACCCGCCGCGGCAGGAGCGGACCAGGATGTGCCCGCTCGGGTGGACGGTGTCGAAGGCGGGATTGGCGTCCGTCACCGACCCCCGTCAACGATGCCGCCGAAATTTCGTGCCGCCTCTTGCTCGTGCTCTTCCCACATCGCCGCCGACGCGCTGAGTTTCTCCGCCATGTCGGCGTGGTCGTCGGCTTGCTGTTCGTAGCACTGGCGCCGCAGCTCGAGCAGTTCGCGTCCGGCATCGCGCAGTTCGCCGAAGATGGGCCCGAGCGAGTCCAGGCTTTCCTGGATCGCCGCATGCGAAGACGGAACGGTGCGCAGGTAATCGGAGGTCTCCTGGTGATGCGCAGCGGCTTCGCGTAAGTGCGCCGGCACCACACGGATTGGTTCTGCCATCTGCTCTCTCTCCTACTCGGTGCGCCGCCGGGGGAGGCGGGGCCATCACTATTGTCAGGTGGTCGACGTGGCCGCCGGCCCTGTGGGTGTCGGTGTGTGCGGCTCGACCGGCGGGGTCGTGGGCGCGTTCACCGCCGGTGGATGCTCCCAGCCTAGAAAGTTCGGCCCGCTCACGGTGGCGATGCGCTGAATCTGGCCGTCGAGAAGGGCCTTTTCATGGCCGAGTGCGAGCGCGTGACGATCGGTGAGGATGCCGATGTCGCCGGGCGCGGTTTGCAGGGGGTCGATGGGCTGGGGGACCGGCGTGCCCGGTGGGGGAATGGTAATTCCCTGCTGATGGAACGCATCTGGGATCGATGCCCCACCGACGGCGGCTTGGATCGCCGCGGCCAGTTGTGGGCTGGCGGCCGTGACGGTATCGCCGTCGGGCAGGGTAACGACCGTCGGCCCCACCGGTGGCGATTCGGGTTCCTCCGTCGCGACGTCCTCCGCGTGGGCCCCGTCGTCGCCGGCGTTGGGTTCGTCCGGCCGGTCGGCGCGGTCGGGGTCATGGGATCCGAACGGCCTGTCGTCGCCGATGTCCTGCAGGCCGGGTAGCGGCAGACCGCCCGTGCCGCCCGGTATCGACGCCCCGCCGAACCCGGGTAGGGACGGCAGCGCCGGCACCGTGGGCATGGCCGGCGCCGCGGGGGCCGCGGTGCTCCCCGCCGGGGACGGCCCGGCGGGATCGCCGGTCGCCGGCGCGGGGTCGTCAGGCAACATCGGATCGAGCAGCGGGTCCATCGCGGGATCGTCGACGGCCTCGTCGGCGCCGTCGGCGGGTGCGGCAACCGGAGCTGCGGCCGCGGCCGGACGCTCGTCGGGGCCGTGCTTGGACGCGTCGTACAGCGACGTCCAGGCGGCCATCAGCGCCGATTTCGACGTGTCGTCCAGGCTCGCGTTCAGCACGACCGCGCGGATGTCCTTGAGCTTGCCGATCAGGAACCGCTGGAAGTCGCGCGCCCCGGCCGGGGTGTCCAGGTCCGAGCGCGTCAGGACGGCGACTTCGGTTTCGCGCTGCAACCTGCTCAGCGCTTCCCGGCCTTCGACGGCGTTCAGGTGGGCGTTCAGGATGGCGTTGATCACCTGCATGTCGAGCTGAGAGCTGGCCGAATTCTGGTGTGCCAGAGCGGCTTCGGCATCCGTCATGGCCTCGGCGGCCTGACCCTGCTCGCGGCCGGGCTCGGGTGCGCCCGGTGGCGATCCGGCGGGCGGACCCGCCGGCGCGGCGGTGCCGAACAGGCCCGAATGCTGTTGGCGGATCTTGCGTACGATCGCGTCGAGTGTTTCCGGTCGGGTGGTCGGCGTCATGACCGCGGCCACCTCGTCCGGCGCCAGGCCCGTCTGCCACCCGTTCGGATCGCCGGTGCGCTCCCGGACGTATGTAATCGCGTTGATCAGATCGTCATACGTCGACATCGGTGTCGCGGCCCCTCCATGCCGGGCGACAGTACCCAGACACGTTCCGGCCGACAATTCACCCCGTCGGGTCTGTGCACCGCCGACTCGGCTCGGGGTCGCGGCTAGCCGGCGGGAAGGGTGTACTGCGCGCGCAGCCGTTCCAGGACAGCCCTTTTCGCGCGGCCGAGCTCGCGGGCATCGGACACGACCCGCGCGATCTCGCGTTGCTTGTCCACCAGGAATCTGTGCAATTCGCGGGCCCCGATGGGGGTGTCGGCGGCAAGACCCCCGCGCTGCAGGGCGGCGCGGTCGATCTCCTCGGCGATCGCGTCGAGCCGCCTGACGCTTTCACGGGCGGCGGCGTGAGCGCTGGCGAGTACCTCGGCCAGCACACGGTCGGCGTCCGAGGCGGTGCCGTGCTGGCCGGCCAGCGCCGACTGCCGCGCCTGGATGGCGCCCAGCGCGGGTCCGGCTTGTTCTGGCATGGGTTCATTCGTCATAGCGGCCGCCGAATCGCAATGTTGCTGCCCAACCGACTGATTCGCACCGACGCGCCCGAGTAGGGCGCTTCAACGACCAGGTTGTTGCCGATCGCCATCTGGACGTGTCCGGCGTGGGGGAAGACGAGGTCGCCCGGCCGGACCAGCGAACGGGGCACCGGAATCCCGTCGTTGATCTGCTGATAGGTGGTGCGGCCCAGCTGAACACCCGCCTGCGCGTAGGCCCACTGAACCAACCCGGAGCAGTCGAACCGGTCGGGCCCGGTGGCGCCCCAGACGTAGGGGTGTCCCAGTCGCGACAAGGCCGCGCGCACGGCCACCGCGGCGCGCCCAGTGGCCGGCGGCCCGGGAAAGCGATGGTGTGCCAGCCCATACCGCAGCGCCCGCAGCGCCGTGGCGTGCCGCCGCGCCTTGAGGCGGCCCGACACCACGTGCGCCCGCTGTGCGCGCAGTCGCGCCGCGCGGCGGCGCATCGCCTCGCGCTGGGCCATCGGCGTCATCGGACCCGGGGAGGCGTCGGCCCGGGCCTCCTGGACGACCGATCCGGTCAGCTCGCGGGCCTCGGCCCGGTCCCGGCGGGCGCGGTCGATGACGTCGGCGGCGTCCGTGTCCGTGCGGGCAGCCGCCTGCAACCGCTGCCGGCCGCGGTCCGCCGCCAGCACGTAACTAGCCTGTGCCACACCGCCATTCAGGCCGCCGACACCTCGCAGCAGGTAGCGGTGGGGAGCGGTGCCCGCGTCCAGGGTCGCCCGGCTCGTGTCACCGGCGAAGAGCCGATGGGCGCGGGTCAGCACCTCGATTTCGGTGTCTGTCACGACGCCTCCTCGCCGCCGTCGTGATCCGAGTTGTCCACACCGGACGACTCGACCGCCTCGGCGAAGGCGCGGACGCGGGGGAGCGCCCCCGGCGGAATCACGCCCCTGTTGCGGATGTCCCACATGTCGTCGGTGCCCACACCGACAAGTGCGGCGATGACCGTCTCCGGCAGCGACGACTGCACACACGCGCGATCGAAGCGGGCGCTCAGGCTGGTGGGCATGCGCCCCAGCAGGGCCGTGCGCGTCGCCTCGAGGGCCTGCAGATGCTCCATGAGACGCGCCGTCGAATCGGCGCCGGCGTTGACGGCCACCCGCCAGGAGCTGGCCGCCAGCATCTCCGCCTTCACGCATTGAGCGATCACAGACAGAATATACGTCTCATATTCGTTTGATGTCGTCGCCGGAAGCCGATCGATGACGGATTTGAGGGCATCGAGCTGGGCTTCGGCGTAGCCTTCCAGCACTTCGGTGTCGCTGTGCCGGTCGACCACGACCGCTCCGGCGGGCCTGCCCGGCCGCGGCTCGACCGGCTGCGCGGCCATCAGCCGCGCCAATTCGGCATCCGGGTCGGCGGCCACCAGCAGCCGAGAGTAGGTGCCCGGCGGCAGGCCGAGCCCGTTCTCCACCTTCTGAACTGTGCTTTTGTGCGGCTTGCGGGCGCCGCGCTCCAAAAAGCTCAGGCCCATGATGCTGACGCCCGTCGCGGCGGCGAGCTCCGCCAGCGACCAGTCGCGCGACTCGCGCAAGGCGCGGATGGCCGCGCCGGCCGATTCACGGCTCACCGCAGGCTCCGGCCATAGGCCGGATAGTACACACGGCGCCTCCCCATCCAGCGCATATACGTTTTTGTCACGTTTCTCTTGCGCTCGCGCTCTATACGTGTATACGCTTTTGCCTACGTTTCACCGCTTCAGAAGGAGACCGACATGGGGCACCCCTGCGCAGCCAACCCGGAACTGTGGTTCGGCTATCCCGACGACGACGGTGGTGACGGCGCGGCCAAGGCGCGCGCCTACGAGCGGTCCGCCACCGAGGCGCGAATCCAGTGCCTGCGCCGCTGCCCGCTGGCGCAGCAGCGCCGGTGCGCCCAGCACGCCATCGCGCACCGCGAGGAATACGGCGTCTGGGCGGGCGTCAAACTGCCCGGCGGCCAGTACCGCAAGCGCGAGCAACTCGCCCGCGCCCACGACGTGCTGCGCCGGATCGCCGCCGGCGAGATCAATTCGCGGCAGCTGCCCGAGAACGCGGCGCTGCTGGCCCGGCACGAGCACGACGCGGTCCCCGTGGCGGCGGTGGTGTTGCACCTGCCGACCGCGCAAGTGGGTCCCCGTTCCGCCGCCTGACAGTTTGCTGACCCCGCCGACGGGGTAGACCGGCTTGGCACGAGCGAGTCTGTCCACCCCGAGGCGGATCCATGACGTTCGACCTGACACCGACGGCGGCACAACACGACCTGGCCCGGCGCACGCACGAGTTCGCCGAAGAAGTCATCCGCCCCGTGGCCCTGCACTACGACCAGCGCCAGGAGTTTCCCTGGCCCGTCCTGGAGGAGGCCGCCCAGCGCGGCTTCTACAGTCCGCTGTTCTACCGCGACCTGATCGGTGACCCGACCGGCATTTCGCTGCCGATATTCATGGAGGAGCTCTTCTGGGGCTGCGCGGGAATCGGATTGGCGATCGTCATGCCCGCGCTCGCGCTGTCGGCGATCGGGCAGGCCGCGTCGCCGGAGCAGATGCTCGAGTGGGCCCCCGAATGTTTCGGAACCCCAGGCGATATCAAGCTCGCCGCCCTGGCGATCTCGGAGCCCGAGGGCGGCAGCGACGTCCGGAATCTGCGTACTCGCGCGCGCCGCGACGGTGACGACTGGATCATCGACGGCCACAAGATGTGGATTGGCAACGGCGGCATCGCCAATGTGCATGTGGTCAACGCGGTCGTCGATGAGGAGCTCGGCCACCGCGGTCAGGCGCTGTTCGTCGTGCCCGGCGGCACGCCCGGGCTGAAGCTGGTCCGAAAGCTCGACAAGCTGGGTTGCCGCGCATCCCACACCGCCGAATTGCTGTTCGAGGGGGTGCGCGTTCCGGGAGCCAACTTGCTTGGCGGAGAAGAGAAGCTCGAGCACAAACTCGCCAAGGCCCGCGAGGTGGTGGCCGGTGGCCAGCGATCCGGCTCCGCGACGTTGGGCACCTTCGAGCAGACCCGGCCGATGGTCGCCGCCCAGGCGATCGGGATCGCCCGCGCCGCATTGGAGTACGCGACGTGGTATGCCACGGAACGAGAGGCCTTCGGCGGCCCGATCATCGACAACCAGGGCATCGCGTTCCCGCTGGCGGAACTGGCCACCGAGATCGACGCCGCCCGGCTGTTGACCTGGCGCGCCTCCTGGATGGCGGCCAACAACGTCCCGTTCGAGCGAGGCGAGGGCTCGATGTCGAAATTCGCCGCCAGCGAGGTCGCCGTCAAGGCGACCGAGAGGGCCATCCAAACGATGGGCGGCTGGGGCTACATCACCGACCACCCGGTGGAGAAGTGGTATCGGGATGCCAAGCTGTACACCATCTTTGAGGGCACCAGCGAGATTCAGCGGATGGTCATCTCGAATGCGCTGGGCGCCGCGGTGGGGACCCCGCCGCTGCATGTGGTGATCGAGCCGACCGGTGGGCCGCTCAACCGGATCTTCGGTCGCGGCACCCCGCTGCGATCCCGCGCCGCCGACGCCGCGCTGTCGATGCAGGACCGCGTGCCCGCACCGGTCATGCGGCTGGCGATGAAGGTGCTGCGGCCGCCGGGCAGGTGAGGCTCGCCGCGAAGCGTAGCGTCGGGCTGGTGAGCAACCTCGAGACCGCCCCGGTCGAAGTCGCTTGCGGCGCGTCCGGCGCCCCCGGCGTCGAGGTGTTACATCCGCGCGAGGTCCCGCTGGGCGGGCCGAGGGCGATGCGGGTGCGGCGCACGCTTCCGCAGCGGCAACGCTCGCTCGTCGGCGCCTGGTGCTTCCTCGACCACTACGGACCGGCACACGCGCGCATGGACGTCCCGCCTCACCCCCACACCGGATTGCAAACCGTCAGTTGGTTGTTCGACGGGGAAGTGGAGCACCGCGACAGCGCCGGAGTCCACGCGTTGGTCCGGCCCGGCGAGCTGAACCTGATGACGGCGGGCGCCGGTATTTGCCACTCCGAGGTGTCGATCGACTCGGATACCGCGTTGCACGGGGTGCAGTTGTGGGTCGCGCTGCCCGAGTCGCACCGCGACACCGGCCGCGACTTCGCCCACTACGCGCCCCCGCCGATTTCGCTGCCGGGGGCGGTCGCACGCGTGTTTCTCGGGCAGCTGGCCGACGGCAGGTCCCCGGTGCGCACGTTCACGCCGCTGCTGGGCGCACAGCTCGACCTGGAGCCGAACGCCGCGTTGGACATCGAGGTCGATCCGGCATTCGAACACGGCCTGCTCTGCGACTCGGGGGCGGTCGCGCTGGGCGCGACGGCCCTGGCGGTCGCCGAGCTCGGCTACCAAGGACCCGGCCATTCGACGGTGCCGGTGCGCAACCTCGGTGACCGGCCGGCGCGGGCGCTGCTCCTGGGCGGGCCACCGTTTGCCGAACAGTTGGTGATGTGGTGGAACTTCGTCGGCCGCAGTCACGACGACATCGTGGGCTACCGCCGACAGTGGGAGGACGGCGACGACCGGTTCGGCGCCGTCACGGGCTATCGCGGGTCGGTCACCCGACTGCCCGCTCCGCCGTTGCCGACCACCCGGCTGCGGCCCCGACCGAGTACCGCATAGAAGGGAGCACACATGACCGCCGACAAGACCGGCGCCCCGACCACCGTCACCGCCGAGGAGGGCCGGTACACCATCTCCGTCGAGGGAAAGACCGTCGGCCTCGCCGACTTCTACGATCGTGGCGATCAGCGCGTCTTCCACCACACCGAGATCGACCCCGCGTACGGCGGCCGCGGCCTGGCCACCATCCTCGTCGAGGAGGCGCTCAACGCGGCTCGCGCCGATGGCAAGCGCATCGTTCCGGTGTGCTCGATGGTGGTCACGGTGCTCAAGAAGCACCCCGAGTTCGATGACATCACCGATCCCGTCACTCCCGACGCCCGTCGGTAGTACGGCCCTAACCGGTCCGTCTACTTGCCAGTGCGCTCGCGGTGCTTGCACCCGGGCCAGCAACACGGCCGCCGCTTGCCTTCCTCCAGCTCCTCCTGGGTTCGGCGAATGCGGCGCTGCCGGGTCGCGTCCTGCTTGGCGTCCTCGACCCAGCAGATGAACTCGTTGCGCGCCAACGGCGTGATGTCCTGCCAGGCGGCCAAGGCGGTCGAGTTCGCGGTCAACGCCTCACGTAGATCGGCCGGCAATTTGTGGACCACTCCGCCGGGGACTCGGTTGCTGCTCACGGGGCTAGGGTAAGGCGACCGGGCCCGAGGAGGCAGCAGTGACCGAGCACGAGGTGCGGATGATCGTGTTGTCGACCGACGATCTGGACGAGTCGATCCGCTTCTACAGCGAGACCCTCGGAATGCCGCTGAAGTTCCGCGACGGCGCCCATTTCGCCGCCCTGGACGGCGGCGCGGTCACCCTCGCGCTGGCGACCGCGGTGGACCACCCCATACCCGGGCAGGTTGTGGTCGGGATCAAGACCGCCGACGTCGACGCCGCCGCGAAGGCCATCGAAGCCAGCGGCGGCGGCATCGTGAAGGGCCCGTACGACGACGCGCACGAGCGGCGGGCCGTGGTCTACGACAACAAGGGCAACGGCCTGGTCTTTTACAGCCCGCTGGGCCGGTGAGACAAGTGTTAGCGTCGTCGGCGTGACCCTCAAAGACATCGCCCTCACCACCCTCGACGGCACGCCGACGACGCTGGCCGAATTGTCCAGCGGCGCAACGCTGATCGTGAACGTCGCCTCCAAGTGCGGCCTGACGCCGCAGTACACCGCGCTGGAGAAGCTCGCCAAGGACTACCGCGACCGCGGTCTGACGGTCGTCGGCGTTCCGTGCAACCAGTTCATGGGCCAGGAACCGGGCACGGCCGACGAGATCCGGGAGTTCTGCTCGACGACCTACGGGGTGACGTTTCCGTTGCTGGCCAAGACGGACGTCAACGGCGAGGGCCGCCACCCGCTGTACGCCGAGCTGACCAAGGCCACCGATTCCGACGGTTCGGCGGGCGACATCCAATGGAACTTCGAGAAGTTTCTGCTCGACCCCGACGGTGAGGTGGTCAATCGGTTTCGTCCCCGGACGCAACCCGACGCCCCTGAGGTCATCAGCGCCGTCGAGGCCGTGCTGCCCGAGCGGAAAACATAAAGGCCACGAACTATTCGAGTTCGTGGCCTTTAGGCCGACGGTTCGTAGAACCGCTCACCGGTGGGCGAAGGGGGACTTGAACCCCCACGTCCCGAAGGACACTGGCACCTGAAGCCAGCGCGTCTGCCATTCCGCCACTCGCCCCGAAAACAACCGAAGGACCATACCACTCTAAACGTCGCCTGCCCCAATCGCCTTGGCGGGACCGGGCGGCCGCTCGCGGCACCGCCCGACCGCCCCGACAGCGCGTTGAGCTGCGCGGATGCGATTCTCAGAATTCCCACGGTGCCGCACCGTCGCGAAGTCCCGATAACATGCTGGAGTGAGCCAACACGCGGGCGGTTCGTTTGCCTCGCGCCCGCGACACACCACGGCAACTGCGGGCGAGCGCTGAAAGATGAGTAGCCAAAAGGGGCTCGTTCAGCGGATCGAGCGCAAGCTCGAGGCGACGGTGGACAACGCGTTCGCCCGGATGTTCGGCGGATCGATCGTGCCGCAAGAGGTTGAAGCGCTATTGCGCAGGGAAGCCGAGGACGGGGTACGCGCGCTGCAAGGGAATCGTCTTTTGGCCCCCAACGAATACATCATTACCCTCGGTATGCACGACTTTGCGAAGGTGGGAGCCGACACGGATCTCACGTCGAACGCTTTCGCGAGGTACCTGGCCGACTATATCTATGAACAGGGGTGGCAAACGTATGGTGATGTGGTCGTCCGGTTCGAGCAGTCGTCGAGCCTGCATACCGGCCAGTACCGCGCCCGCGGTGCTGTCAATCCCGATGTCGAGCCCCGCCCGACCGTCATCCACCCTCTCCGGCCACAATCAGATCACGCGTTCGGCGCAGAACGAGGAGTAGCAGCAATGACTGACAATTCGAGCTACCACGGGGGTCAGGGGCAGGGCCGGCCCGGCGACGAGTACTACGACGACCGTTACGGGCGCCCGCAAGACGAGGCGCGCGGACCGGAGCCGCAGGGCGGGCCGGAGCCACGCGGCGGCTACCCGCCCGAGCAGGGTGGCTACCCGCCGCCGGGTGGCTACCCGCCACCTCGCCAGCCCGAGCAGGGCGGCTACCCGCAACAAGGCGGCGGCTACCCCGACCAGGGCGGCTACCAGGAACAGCGCGGCGGCTACCCGCAACAGCCCGGCGGCGGCTACCCCGACCAGGGCGGCTACCAAGAGCAGCGCGGCGGCTACCCCGAGCAGGGCGGCTACGACCAGCGCGGCTACCAGGCGCCGGGCGGCTACCCCGACCAGGGGCAAGGCGGCTACCCGCCGCCGTCCTACGAACAACGTCCTCCCGCGCCCGGCGGCTACGGCGGTCAGGGCTACGACCAGGGCTACCGGCAGGGCGGTGGCTACCCGCCGCCCGGTGGCGGTCAGGCCGGGGCCACCCAGCAGGGGTACGGGTACGGCGAGTACGGGCGCGGGCCGGCCCGCCCGGAGGAGAGCGCCTACGCGCCGCCGGCGCCGCAGGGCGCGCCCGAGCAACAACGTCCGCCTTACCCGGAGCAGGGCGGCGGCTACGACCAGGGCTATCAGCAGGGTGGCGGATACGGCCAGCAGGACTACGGCCAGGGCGACTACACCCAGTACGCCGAAAGCGTTCCGGGCGGCGGGTACCCCCCGCAAGGCGGATACGCCGACACCGCCCACCGTGACTACGAGTACGGCCAGCCCGCCGACTACGGCCAGCCCGCCGACTACGGCCAACCGGCCGACTACGGCCAGCCGGCCGCGGGCGGCTACGGCGGTTACGGCCAGGGCGGCTACGGCGCCGCCGGGACCTCAGTGACACTGCAACTCGACGACGGCAGCGGCCGGACCTACCAGCTGCGCGAAGGCGCCAACATCATCGGTCGCGGCCAGGATGCCCAATTCCGGTTGCCCGACACCGGTGTTTCGCGCCGGCACCTGGAGATCCGCTGGGACGGGCAGGTCGCGCTCCTTTCCGACCTCAACTCCACTAACGGCACCACCGTGAACAACGCGCCGGTACAGGAGTGGCAGCTGGCCGACGGCGACGTGATCCGCCTGGGCCACTCGGAAATCATCGTTCGCATCCACTAGACGCACCGGGCTCAAAGCTGCCGTGCTTCGCCCCGCGTCGACGACCGTCCAAGTATCGTGACGTTGCTGATGTGCTCGGTGTCACGGGCGCGACGAGGGGTGCGGCGCCAGGACGGAAAGGACGCCAGATGCAGGGACTAGTACTGCAGCTGACGCGTGCCGGATTTTTGATGTTGTTATGGGTATTCATCTGGTCCGTGTTGCGGATCCTGCGGACGGATATCTACGCGCCCACCGGGGCTGTGATGGTGCGCCGTGGTCTGGCGCTGCGCGGCACGCTGCTGCCCTCACGCCAGCGCCGCCACGCCGCACGCTATCTCGTGGTGACCGAGGGCGCCCTGACCGGCGCCCGCATCACGCTGAGCGGGCAGCCGGTGTTGATCGGGCGCGCTGACGACTCGACCCTGGTGCTCACCGACGACTACGCCTCGACACGGCACGCCCGGCTGTCTCAGCGCGGCTCGGAATGGTATGTCGAGGATCTAGGATCGACCAACGGCACTTACCTTGACAGGGCGAAGGTGACGACTGCGGTACGGGTTCCCATCGGAACGCCGATTCGAATCGGCAAAACGGCGATCGAGTTGCGCCCGTGACCCTGGTCCTGCGATACGCGGCCCGCAGCGACCGCGGCCTGGTACGCACCAATAACGAAGACTCCGTTTACGCCGGCGCGCGGCTGCTGGCCCTGGCCGACGGGATGGGCGGCCACGCGGCCGGCGAGGTGGCGTCCCAGTTGGTGATCGCGGCGCTCGCCCATCTCGACGACGACGAGCCCGGCGGGGACCTGCTCGCCAAGCTCGACGCCGCGGTGCGCTCCGGCAACGCGGCGATCGCCGCACAGGTCGAGATGGAGCCCGACCTCGAGGGAATGGGCACCACGCTGACGGCAATCCTGTTCGACGGCAACAGGATTGGGCTGGTGCATATAGGGGACTCGCGTGGCTATCTGTTGCGCGACGGCGAGCTCACCCAGATCACCAAGGACGACACGTTCGTCCAAACGTTGGTGGACGAGGGGCGGATCACTCGGGAAGAGGCGCACAGCCACCCACAGCGTTCGCTGATCATGCGGGCCCTGACCGGCCACGAGGTCGAGCCGACCCTGACCATGCGCGAGGCGCGCGCGGGCGATCGCTACCTGCTGTGCTCCGACGGGCTGTCCGACCCCGTCAGCGACGAGACCATCCTCGAGGCGCTGCAGATCCCCGACGTGGCCGAGAGTGCCTACCGCCTCATCGAATTGGCGCTGCGCGGCGGCGGTCCCGACAACGTGACGGTCGTCGTCGCCGACGTCGTCGACTACGACTACGGCCAGACGCAGCCGATCCTGGCCGGCGCCGTCTCGGGAGAAGACGACCAGCTGACGCTGCCCAACACCTCCGCCGGGCGCGCCTCGGCCATCAGGCCGCGCGAGGAGGTCGCCAAACGCGTTCCGGCGCAAGAGGAAGCGCCCCGGCGATCCCGGTGGTCGCGGCGCCGGACGGCGATCGTCGTCACGCTGGTGGTGCTGCTGGTGCTCGCGGGCCTGGGCATCGGCCGAGCCATCATCCGCAGCAACTACTACGTCGCGGAATACAACGGCATGGTGTCGATCCTGCGGGGAATACAGGGATCGCTGCTCGGCATGTCGCTGCATGAGCCGTACCTGATCGGCTGCCTCAATGCCCGCAACGAGCTGACGTTGATCAGTTCCGGCCAAAGCGGCGGTCATCTCGACTGCCGGCTGATGCAACTGCAGGATCTGCGGCCTCCCGAGCGCGCACAGGTTCAGGCCGGGCTTCCGGCCGGCACCCTGGACGACGCCATCGGCCAGTTGCGGGAGTTGTCGGCCAACTCCCTGCTGCCGCCGTGTCCCCCGCCGCGCGCCACCTCGCCGCCGGCCAGCACCGAGCCGAATGTCAGTGCGCCCCCTACCTCTTCGAGTGCCACCCCCTCCAGCGCCAGCCCGACCAGCAGCCCCGCGAGCACCGCGCCTTCAGCGCCGGCGACCACGTCGCCCACGACCACTCAGACGGTGACCGCGCTCCCGCCACCACCACCAAAGCCGGGCATCGATTGCCGGGCGGTGGCATGACCACACAAGTCCAGCCGCCGGTCGCAGTCACTCCTCCACTGCCTACTCGGCGCAACGCCGAACTGCTGCTGTTGTGCTTCGCCGCGCTGATCACCGTCGCCGCGTTGCTCATCGTGCAGGCCAACCAGGACCGCGGCCTGCGCTGGAACCTGGTCAGTTACGGGCTGATCTTTCTGGTCATGTTCGGCAGCGCGCACTTGGCGATCCGGCGCTTCGCCCCCTACACCGACCCGCTGCTGCTGCCAATTGTGGCTCTGCTCAACGGTCTTGGTCTGGTGATGATCCACCGGCTCGACCTCGTCAACAACGAGTTGAGCGGCCGCCGCCATCCCAGCGCCACCCAGCAGATGCTGTGGACCGTGGTGGCGGTGGCCGCGTTCGCGTTGGTGGTCACCTTCTTGAAGGACCACCGGCAACTGGCCCGCTACGGCTACATCTGCGGCGTCGCGGGGCTGGTGTTCTTGGCGATCCCGGCGATGCTGCCGGCCTCCATGTCCGAGCAGAACGGCGCGAAGATCTGGATTCGCTTCCCGGGCTTCTCAATTCAGCCGGCCGAGTTTTCCAAGATCCTGCTGCTGATCTTCTTCTCCTCGGTGCTGATCGCCAAGCGCGGCCTGTTCACCAGCGTCGGCAAGCATTTCATGGGCATGACCCTGCCCCGCCCCCGCGATCTCGCGCCGCTGCTGGCGGCGTGGGTGATCTCGGTGGGCGTCATGGTCTTCGAGAAGGACCTCGGCACTTCGCTGTTGCTGTACGCGTCGTTTCTGGTGGTGCTCTACCTCGCCACCCAGCGCTTCAGCTGGGTCGTCATCGGCCTGGTGCTGTTCGTCGCGGGAAGCGTTGCGGCGTATTTCCTTTTCGAGCATGTGCGGGTTCGGGTGCAGATGTGGTGGGACCCGTTCTCCGACCCCGACGGCAGCGGCTATCAGCTGGTGCAGTCGATGTTCAGCTTTGCGACCGGCGGCATTTTCGGCACCGGGCTCGGCAACGGTCAGCCCGACACGGTGCCGGCGGCGTCGACCGATTTCATCATCGCCGCGTTCGGTGAAGAACTCGGATTGGTCGGCCTGGCGGCGATTCTGATGCTGTACACGATCGTCATCGTGCGCGGGCTGCGCACGGCAATCGCGACGCGGGAAAGCTTCGGCAAGCTGCTGGCGGCGGGTCTGGCGTCGACGCTGGCCCTGCAGTTGTTCATCGTCGTCGGCGGCGTGACCCGCCTGATCCCGCTGACCGGGCTGACCACCCCCTGGATGTCGTACGGCGGCTCGTCGTTGCTGGCGAACTACATCCTGTTGGCGATCCTCGCGCGCATCTCGCACAGCGCGCGGCGTCCCCTGCGCACCCGCGCGCGTAACAAGTCGCCGATCGCGGCGGCCAGCACCGAGGTGATCGAGCGGGTATGAACGCCTCTCTCCGCCGGATCTCGGTGACCGTGATGGCGTTGGTGGTGCTGCTGCTGCTCAACGCGACGATGACGCAGGTGTTCGCGGCCGACGGGCTGCGCGCCGACCCGCGCAACCAGCGGGTGCTGCTCGACGAGTACTCGCGCCAGCGCGGCCAGATCGTCGCCGGCGGCCAGCTGCTGGCCTATTCAGTCGCGACCGACAGCCGCTTCCGGTTCCTGCGGGTCTACCCCAACCCGGCGGTCTACGCGCCGATCACCGGCTTCTACTCGCTGCGGTATTCGAGCACCGGCCTGGAACGCGCCGAGGACCCGCTGCTGAACGGGTCCGACGAGCGCCTGTTCGGGCGCCGGCTGGCCGACTTCTTCACCGGTCGCGATCCGCGCGGCGGCAACGTCGACACCACGATCGTCCCGCGGGTCCAGCAGGCGGGCTGGGACGCGATGCAGCAGGGCTGCGGCGGACCGCCGTGCAAGGGAGCCGTCGTGGCCCTGGAACCGTCCACCGGCAAGATCCTGGCCATGGTGTCGTCGCCGTCCTACGACCCCAACCAGCTGGCGTCGCACGATCCCGAGGTGCAGGCGCAGGCCTGGCAGCGGCTGCGCGACGACCCGGACAACCCGCTGACCAACCGCGCCATCTCGGAGACCTACCCGCCGGGTTCCACCTTCAAGGTCATCACCACCGCGGCGGCGCTGCAGGCCGGCGCTACCGAGACCGAGCAGCTGACGGCGGCGGCCACCATTCCGCTGCCCAACAGCACCGCCACCCTGGAGAACTACGGCGGCACGCCGTGCGGCAACGAGCCGACGGTGTCGCTCAGCCAGGCGTTCGCGCTGTCGTGTAACACCGCCTTCGTCCAGCTGGGCCTGCTCACCGGCGCCGACGCGCTGCGCAGCATGGCGCGCTCGTTCGGCCTGGACAGCACGCCCAGCGTCATCCCGCTGCAGGTCGCCGAATCGACGGTCGGGATCATCCCGGACGCCGCCGCGCTGGGCATGTCCAGCATCGGTCAGAAGGATGTGGCGCTGACGCCGCTGGAGAACGCCCAGATCGCCGCGACCATCGCCAACGCCGGGGTGACGATGCAGCCCTATCTGATCGATAGCCTCAAGGGACCGGACCTTTCCAACATCAGCAACACGGCGCCCTACCAACAGCGCCGCGCGGTGTCGCCGCAGGTCGCCGCTAAGCTAACAGAGCTGATGGTCGGCGCCGAGAAGGTCGCACAGCAGAAAGGGGCGATTCCCGGCGTGCAGATTGCATCCAAGACGGGTACCGCAGAGCATGGCACCGACCCGCGTCACACTCCGCCGCACGCGTGGTACATCGCGTTCGCGCCCGCGCAGGCGCCGAAGGTTGCCGTGGCGGTGCTGGTGGAGAACGGCGCCGACCGACTATCCGCGACCGGGGGCGCTCTCGCCGCGCCGATCGGACGGGCGGTGATCGAGGCCGCGCTACAGGGAGGACCATGAGCCCGCGAGTTGGTGTGACGCTGTCAGGCAGATACCGCCTGCAGCGCCTGATCGCCACCGGTGGCATGGGCCAGGTGTGGGAGGCCGTGGACAGCCGGTTGGGCCGGCGCGTCGCGGTCAAGGTGCTGAAGCAGGAGTTCTCCCAGGACCCCGAGTTCATCGAGCGGTTCCGCGCGGAGGCGCGGACCACCGCGATGCTCAACCATCCCGGAATCGCGCAGGTCCACGACTACGGCGAAAGCCAGCTGGACGGCGAGGGTCGGACGGCGTACCTGGTGATGGAGCTGGTCAACGGCGAACCGCTGAATTCGGTGCTCAAGCGCACCGGGCGGCTGTCGCTGCGGCACGCGCTGGACATGCTCGAGCAGACGGGTCGGGCGCTTCAGGTCGCGCACGCCGCCGGCCTGGTCCACCGCGACGTCAAACCGGGCAACATCCTGATCACCCCCACCGGCCAGGTGAAGATCACCGACTTCGGCATCGCCAAGGCGGTCGATGCAGCGCCGGTGACCCAGACCGGGATGGTGATGGGCACCGCCCAATACATCGCCCCCGAGCAGGCGCTGGGTCACGACGCGACCCCGGCCAGCGATGTCTATTCGCTGGGAGTCGTTGGCTACGAGGTGGTTTCGGGTAAGCGGCCGTTCAGCGGCGACGGCGCGTTGACGGTGGCGATGAAGCACATCAAGGAACCGCCGCCGCCACTGCCCGCCGAGCTGCCACCCAACGTGCGGGAGCTCATCGAGATCACGCTCGTCAAGAATCCCCAGATGCGCTACCGCAGCGGGGGGCCGTTCGCCGACGCCGTCGCCGCGGTGCGCGCCGGGCGCCGGCCCCCGCGGCCCAGCCAGTCGCCGCCGCCGGGGCGGGCCTCGCCGGCGGCCATCCCGTCCAGCCCGCACACCCGGGCGCCCGTCACCGCCGGCCGCAGCGCCCCGGTGCGCCGGTCCGGGCCGTCCACCGGCCGTTCGCGGCCCCCGGCGCGGCGCACCTTCTCGTCGGGCCAGCGGGCGCTGCTGTGGGCCGCGGGTGTGCTGGGAGCGCTGGCGATCCTCATCGCGGTGATCATCGTCATCAATTCCCGCACGGACCAGCAGCAGCAACCCCCGACGGTCACCGACACCGGGACCCCGCCAGCGACGGCGCCGCCGGCGACCAGCACGCCCAGCGGATCCGGACCGAGCCTGCGACTGGACTGGCCGGATCAGGGGAGCGCGGGCAACGCAGGTGACCACAGCAGGCCCCCGGCCCGTCCAGAGACGCCGCAATGACCGCCTCCGAGCCGCTGTCCGGCCGCTACGAACTGGGCGAGATCCTCGGTTTCGGGGGCATGTCCGAGGTCCACCTGGCCCGCGACCTGCGCTTGCACCGCGACGTCGCGGTGAAGGTGCTGCGCGCCGACCTCGCCCGCGACCCCAGCTTTTACCTGCGCTTCCGGCGCGAGGCGCAGAACGCGGCGGCGCTGAATCACCCGTCGATCGTCGCGGTCTACGACACCGGCGAGGCGGACACACCGACCGGTCCGCTGCCCTACATCGTCATGGAGTACGTCGACGGCGTCACGCTGCGCGACATCGTGCACACCGACGGGCCGCTGCCACCGCGGCGGGCCATCGAGATCATCGCCGACGCCTGCCAGGCCCTGAACTTCAGCCATCAGAACGGCATCATCCACCGCGACGTCAAGCCGGCGAACATCATGATCAGCACCACCAACGCGGTCAAGGTGATGGACTTCGGCATCGCGCGCGCGATCGCCGACAGCGGCAACAGCGTCACCCAGACCGCGGCCGTGATCGGGACCGCTCAGTATCTGTCCCCTGAGCAGGCGCGCGGCGATTCCGTCGACGCCCGATCCGATGTGTATTCGCTGGGCTGCGTCCTCTACGAAATCGTCACGGGCGAACCACCTTTCACCGGTGACTCGCCCGTCGCGGTGGCCTACCAGCACGTCCGCGAGGACCCCGTGCCACCGTCGAAGCGGCACGAGGGCATCTCCGCCGACCTGGATGCCGTCGTGCTCAAGGCGCTGGCCAAGAATCCGGAGAACCGCTACCAGACCGCGGCCGAGATGCGCGCGGACCTGGTGCGGGTGCACAACGGTGAGACCCCCGAGGCGCCCAAGGTGCTCACGGATGCCGAGCGGAGCTCGTTCCTGACGTCCGCGGGGGGCCTCGGGCCGCGCACCGACCCGCTGCCCCGCCAGGTGGTCGACGACAGGGAGCGCGACGGTGCCCCCGGCGGTTCGATCGGGCGTTGGGTCGTCGCGGTCGCCGCGCTGGCCGTGCTGACGATCGTGGTCGTCATCGCGTTCAACACGTTCGGTGGCAGCACCCGCGACGTCACGGTGCCCGACATGCGCGGGCAGGTGTCCGCCGATGCCATTGCGGCGCTGCAGAATCGGGGGTTCAAGACCCGGACGCTGCAGAAGCCGGACTCCAGCGTTCCGCCGGATCACGTCATCAGCACCGACCCGGGCGCCAACGCGTCGGTCGGCGCCGGCGACGAGATCACCATCAACGTCTCCACCGGACCAGAGCAACGCGAGCTGCCCGACGTCTCCTCGCTGAGCTACACCGACGCGGTCAGCAAGCTCAAGGCCGCCGGGTTCAGCAAGTTCAAGCAGGCGAATTCACCGTCGAGCCCGGAGCTGCTGGGCAAGGTGATCGGGACCAACCCGCCGGCCAACCAGACGTCGGCGATCACGAACGTGATCACGGTCATCGTCGGCTCCGGGCCGGAGACCAAGCAGGTCCCCGACGTCGCTGGCCAGACCGTCGACGTCGCGCAAAAGAACCTGACCGTCTACGGGTTCACCAAGTTCAGCCAGACCCCGGTGGACAGCTCCCGGCCTGCCGGCGAGGTGATCGGCACGAATCCGCCCAAGGGCCAGACGGTTCCGGTGGACTCGGTGATCGAGATCCAGGTGTCCAAGGGCAACCAGTTCCTGATGCCCGACCTGACCGGCATGTTCTGGACCGACGCCGAACCCCGGTTGCGCGCGCTGGGCTGGACCGGGGTGCTGGACAAGGGTCCCGACGTCGACGCGGGCGGCGCCCAGTCGCACCGGGTGGTCTACCAGAACCCGCCGGCCGGCGCCGGTTGCAACCGGGACGGGATCATCACGCTGAAGTTCGGCCAGTAGCCGCGGCGTCCTCCGGGAAGTAGGGCCGGACCGCGGCGCGCACCTCGTTCTCCAGCCGGCGCACCAGCGTGTCGTCGCGCGTCCAGCCGCAGTAGGCCAGCCAGTTCGCCAGCATCCGGTGCCCGCCCTCGGTGAGGATCGACTCCGGATGGAACTGGACACCGTGAATCGGCAATTCGGCGTGCCGCACGCCCATGATCACACCGCTGCGGGTGCGGGCCGTGACTTCCAGCGCCGCCGGCAGCGACTCCGGCAGGATCGTCAGCGAGTGGTATCGCGTCGCCGTGAAGGGGTCCGGAAGTCCTTGCAGCACACCGACATTGGTGTGGAGCACGCTGCTGGTCTTGCCGTGCAGCAGCTCCGGCGCGCGGTCCACGGTGGCGCCGAACGCCACGCCGATGGCCTGGTGGCCGAGGCACACGCCCAGCAGCGGGGTGCGCCGCTCGGCGCAGGCGCGGACCAGGGCGATCGACGCGCCCGCGCGTTCCGGGGTGCCCGGACCGGGGCTGAGCAGGACCCCGGCGAACTGCGCGGCGACGGCGTTCTCGTCGGAGAGCCGGGCGTCGTCGTTGCGCCACACGTCGGCCTCGACGCCGAGCTGGCCCAGGTACTGGACCAGGTTGAACACGAAGCTGTCGTAGTTGTCGACAACCAGGATCCGCATCGTGTCAGGGTACCGTCCGGCTCAGTAGCCCACCGGGCCCGCCGGCTGCGCGAAGTGCATGCGGACCGGTTCGGAATGGCCGGCGACCCGCACGTCGGGCTTGACCTCTTCGTTGTAGCCCAGCCCGAAGCGGACCACGTACTGCTTGTAGAGGATGACCAGGGGAGCGGCGGCCAGGGCGGCCTGCATCGCCGCCGCGTTGCCGATCGCGGTGATCGTGTAGGGCGGGCTATAGGTGCGCCCGTTGAGCAACAGCGTGTTGCCGACGCAGCGGGGCACCGAGGTCGCGATGATCCGCTGGTCCTGCATCTGGATCGCCTCCGCGCCGGCGCTCCACAGCGCGTTGAGGACGGCCTGGATGTCCTGCTGGTGCACCACCAGGTCGTCCGGCGACGCATCGCGGGGGAAGCGGCCGTTGGCGTCGCGCTGCGCGTCCTGCAGGGTCACCACCAGGCCCGGCCCGTGCACCGGGTCCATGTCCGCCTCGGCCGCCAGCTCGGCGGAGCGGCGCAGCATCGCCGCGAGCGCCGCGTCCGACGACCGGCCGTGCGCCGAATCGAGCTTGCCGGCCAGCTCGTCGCGCTGCGCGCGGAGGCGGGCGACCGACGACTGCGCCTCGCGAACCAGATCCACCAGGCGCGGCGCGTCGCTGCGGCGGATTTCGGCGCCGCCGGAGACCCCGTGGGTGGCGGCCAGCAGCAATCCCGCCAGCAGGCACACCACTGGGACGCCGAAGCGCCAGGGTGAGCGACGCCTGTCCACCATCAGCTCTCCATTTCCTGGTCACGGGGCCAGGTGAGTTAGTCTCGTAGCCGAGTCATACGTGCTGCTGCCATCGTTATCGTCGCACCCCGTCCCGTTCAACACGTTGTTCAGGTAATGCCGAGGTACTGAAATGCCCAAATCGAAGGTCCGCAAGAAGAACGATTTCACCGTCAGCGCGGTCAGCCGCACGCCGGTGAAGGTGAAGGTCGGACCGTCCAGCGTGTGGTTCGTCTGCCTGTTTGTCGGCCTCATGTTGATCGGGCTCGTCTGGCTGATGGTGTTCCAATTGGCCGCGGTCGGAAGCCAGGCGCCGGCGGCCCTGAATTGGATGGCGCAACTCGGCCCGTGGAACTACGCCATCGCGTTCGCTTTCATGATCACCGGGTTGTTGCTCACGATGCGCTGGCACTGACCGAGGCCATCCCGCGAATGAATTCATCTTGGGGTCCGTCTGTAACTGGCTCAGCAACCTTGTGATCACCCAATCACACGCGTGTGATTTATCCCCACTGTTGATAGCGCTTGTGGATAACCGCATAGCCAGTGGTGGGAGGGGTTAGGCGGCTCGTGCAGCAAACAGAATGGGCGCCCAGCGCGGCCGGAATCGCTGGTTGTGGGGCCGTGGGTGTTTTGATGGCTATCGCGAGTGTGACCATAGTCACAGACCCGCCCGGCCGCATTTTGGCGGGGATTGCCGCGGCCGGTCTGATCTTGTTTGCGGGCATGACGTGGCGCGCGCGCCCGAAGCTGGCAATTACTCCCGATGGCCTGGCGCTGCGGGGGTGGTTTCGGACGCAGCTATTACGGCGCTCCGACATCAAGATCATCCGCATCACCGAGTTCCGCCGGCACGGGCGCACGGTTCGATTGCTCGAAGTCGAAACGGCGGACGGGGGGCTGGTGATCTTCTCCCGCTGGGACCTCGGGACCAATCCGCTGGAGGTGCTCGACGCGCTGACCGACGCCGGGTACGCGGGTGGCGACCGGCGCTGACCGCGGCCGGGTCAGGAGATCGTGATCGACTCGATGACCACCGGCTCGGCGGGACGGTCGTTGCCGTCGGTGGGCGTCGTCGCGATCGCGTCGACAACCTTCTGCGAGTCCGGGTCGGTCACTTCGCCGAAGATCGTGTGGCGCCGGTTCAGGTGCGGCGTCTGGGCCACGGTGATGAAGAACTGGGAGCCGTTGGTGCCCGGGCCGGCGTTCGCCATCGCGAGCAGGTAGGGCTTGTCGAACTGCAACTCGGGGTGGAACTCGTCGGCGAACTTGTAGCCCGGGCCGCCGCGGCCGGTGCCGGTCGGGTCGCCGCCCTGGATCATGAAGCCCTTGATCACCCGGTGAAAAACCGCGCCGTCGTAGAAGGGACCCGACGGGCCGCCCGATGCGTTCTGCGTCGAGTACTCCTTGGTGCCCTGGGCCAGGCCGACGAAGTTGGCGACGGTCTTGGGCGCGTGGTTCCCGAAGAGGGCGACCTTGATGTCTCCACGGTTGGTGTGCAGCGTTGCGGTGGCGGTCTGAATGGGGCTGTTAGTCACGGGGTTAGAGTCTGCCATTGCGGGCGGGCAAGCCCGCAGCCGGTACCGGGCGTGCCCGATTGATGGCAGGCTGATGAGGCACCGGGGGAGCGGCACAGAAGGGCGGCAGATGAGCGCGAAGGCGGAAACCCGGCTGACCCCACGGGAGCGACTGGCCCGGGGCCTGACCTACACGGCAGTGGGACCGGTCGATGTCACGCGGGGCGTGGTCGGACTCAGCGTCAACGGCGCGCAGTCGACCGCGTCGGAGCTCCGTCGCCGCTACCGGGAAGGCCGGCTCGCCCGCGAACTCGCCGCGGCCCAGGAAACCCTCGCCCAGGAACTGGCCGCCGCGCAGGAGGTGGTCGCCGGGCTGCCCCAGGCGCTGCAGGACGCGCGCCGGGCCCAGCGCCGCAGGCCGCGCCCCTGGGTGATCGCCGGGGCGGCCGTCGCGGTCCTCGGCGTCGGCGCCGTCGCGTTCAGCATCGTCCGGCGATCGGTGCGCGGGGGGCGCGAGGAGCCCTCGCCCCTGCCGCCCAGCGTCGAGGTGCAGCCGCGGCCCTGACCGTCATCTGACCGTCAGCCGCAGCCATTTCCGGCGCCGGACCAGAATGCTCGGCAGCCATTCGCCGACGTCCGTCGCCTCGATCCACGCGGTGCGCTCCAAAAGCTTGCGCAGCACGACCTGGGCTTCGAGGCGTGCCAGCGCCGCACCCACGCAAAAGTGCAGGCCCTTCCCGAACGCCAGGTGCCCCTTGGCGGAAGTGCGGTCGAGGCGGAATTCGTTCGGGGCCTTGAAATGCGCCGGGTCCCGGTTGGCCGCGCCCCACATCAGCAGCAGATGGGAGTCGGCGGGCAGATCGACCCCGGCCAGCGTGGTGTCGCGCCACACGTGCCGGTAGTGGCCGCGGAACGGCGACTCGAGCCGTAACGTCTCCTCGATGAAAGCGGTTAGCAATTCGGGGTTTTCGCGTAGCCGTTGTTGAATCACGGGGCGGTCGGCCAGGATCCACGCGGCGCTGCCCAACAGCGATGCCGTCGACTCGCCCGCGGCGCTGAACAGGGTGAGCATGATGCCGAGCGCCGGCAACTGCTCCAGCTCACCCGACGCGCAGCGGGCCGCGAGGTCGGCCATCAACCCGTATTCGTTGGTGCCGCTTGCCTTTTCGAAATGCTCCGTGACATAGCCGGACAGTTCCAGGGCGGCCGCGAAGGCGGCCTCGAGCTGCTCGGGTGTGACGACGCCGTCGAGCAGCGTGGTGGTGGCGTAGCCCAGCCGGATGAGCCTGTCGACGTCGTCGTCGGGCAGGCCGAGCAGCCTCGCGACCACCATCATCGGCAACCGGTTGGCGACGGCGCTCATCCATTCGATCTGCCCGTCGCGCAAATTCTCGTCCCAGAGGCGCTCGGCGGTCCGGGTGGCGAACTCCTGAATGATCCGCACGCGCTTGGCCGACAGGTGTGGCAGCAGGATCTTGCGGTGCAGCGCATGGGTCGGGTCGTCCGCGGTGGCCAGCGCGTGCGCGGCGCCGCCCGCCGGCCCCATGTCGAACGGCGTGACCGTGCCGTCGTCGTGGAAGACCAGGGTCGCGGTGAGGTTCGACGAAAAGTCATCGACCCGCTCGACGGCCTCTTGCAACGCGTCCCACCCGCACACGGCGTAGAACACCGAGTCGCCGATGCGCTGCACCGGCGCCTCGGCGCGCATGCGGTCATAGGTCGGATAGGGATCCTGCAGCGCCTCGGCGCCCAGCAGCTGGATCGGTTCGTCCAAGACCGGCATGCGTTCAGGCTGGGTGCGGGGCGCGTCGGCGTCAATGGACCGCGGACAAGTTGAGGGACGGGCGCGGCCCTCGTCGCTGCCGGTCGACGGCGGCCATCCGGGGCCAGCAGCGCGTTGTCGTGAGAAATTGTGGTTGCAAATTCTCACAATGAGAGAAGTGTTTCTGTCGGCCGCGACACGAAGGAGCCCCGGATGGCACGCGACGATTGGTTGGTGGGACGCGATCGCCGCAGCGAGGCCACCGAGCGGATTTACGCCGCGGCCGCCGACCTCATCTCGCGCAAGGGCTACGAGGGGTTCACGATCGAAGCCCTGGCGGCCAGGGTGCACTGCTCACCGGCAACGATCTACCGGCACGCCGGCGGCAAGGCGGCCATCCGCGACGCCGTCGTCGCCATGCAGGCGGCCCGCATCGTCGACGCCACCCGGGAAGCCATCAAGGACCTACGCGGCCCCGATCGGGTGGTGACCGCCACGCTCATCGCCCTGCAACGCCTGCGATCCGATCCGCTCGCCCACCTGATGCAGTCCATCCACGCGACCCCGGTCAGCGACTGGGTCATCAGCTCGCCCACCGTCACCGCCCTGGCCGCCGAGATGCTCGGCCCCGACAACGAGGACCCCCTCGCCGCGCAGGGGCTGGTCCGCGTCTTCCTGGCGCTGTGGTGCTGGCCCGTCAAAGACCCGGTGGCCGAACGCACCCTGGTGCGACGCCTGCTCGGCTCCGGAGAGGATGTAGGGCATGACCTGGACGAGGTATGAGGGCAGGGCGCTCGCCGATACCGCCCTCACTGGCGACGCACTGGAGGCCGCGCTGGAAGACCAGGTCCGCGTCCATAATCCGCATCTGACCGACGTCCGGCTGGAGTCGGTGATCGCCACCGACAGCTACGACACCCGGCTCGGACCGCCCCGGCGTTGGTACCAGATCACCTACTTGGCCGAGGGCGAGGACCTCTAGTGCTGTGGAGCCTAGGGGAATCGAACCCCTGACACCCGCCTTGCAAAGGCGGTGCTCTACCAACTGAGCTAAGGCCCCTCATCGTGGCTCGGCGGGTGATCGGGTGGGTCAGCCACCGCCACGTGCCAGACCTCGACCCCGCGCCGTGACCGCACCACCGCCGCCGCTACAGCGACCAGCGCCAGCGGCAATGCAAGTCTCACGCAACGTCTGGACGGGCACATGGTTGTGGGCCTGGGAGGACTCGAACCTCCGACCTCTTCGTTATCAGCGAAGCGCTCTAACCGCCTGAGCTACAGGCCCTTACTCGCGTACGGCCGAGCGACGAGATTACCGCAATCGCCGCCCCACCCACAAAATCACATCCCGCTAGTCGCGATCCGCCAGCGTGACCTCGATGCCGCCGATCAAATCGGTCGCCAGGTTGTACACGAACGCGGCGATGGTCGCCATCGCCGTCAGCAGCACGATGTTCACCAGACCGATCAGCACGGCGCCGCCGAAGATGGTGCCGCTCGAAACGAGTTCGCCGCTGCTGCCGCTGGTGTTGTTCAGCAGGTCGCCGACGTTGCTGTTCAACTTGGCCCACACGCCCATGCCGCCGAGCACGAGGTACAGGAACGCGACCGCGATCATCCACACGAAGAACAGGGCCACCGACAGCAGCAGCGACACCTTCAACGTGCTCCACGGATCGATCCGGCGGATCTGCATGCTGGCCCGGACCGGGCCGCGGGAACGCCGCGACACCTGGATCCGATTTTCGCGGCCCTCGCGGTTCTCCCGGCTTTCGGCCGTCGCCGTCCGGGCCGACTGCGTTGAGGAGCCCGGCGCCTCCGCGCTGCGCTCCGGTGCGGGTTTGCGTTGCGGCGGCCGTGGGAGCGGCCCGGACAGATCCGGCAGCTCGCTGGCGTAGGCCTCGGCCGGCGGGCCGTCACCCCGCGCCGGCGCGGCATCGAACTCGTACGGCGGGTGCTTCGGGCGGGCGGCCGCGCCGCCGCCCGGCGCGGCGGTGCCGAAGATGACGCGGTTCGTGCGCGCCTCGGCACCCGCGGGCGAGCCCCCCGGTCGCGGCCCGGCCTGCGGTTCGGGCTCGCGCGCCGCGTGCGATGGCCGAGTGGAACCCTGCAGCCCACCCGCCTGCGCGGGCGCCGCACGGTGTGCACCGGCACGCTCGACCGAACGGTCGCCATTGAGGCCGTCGCCCTTGTCGGGGGCGCCCGGCTCGTTCGGTGAGGTCACCCCGACTCCTTAGGACTCTTGCGATGGCCGCCTGCGCGGTGGCTGTTGGATTATGTCTGGTCGGACCGAGTTTAAGCCTTACGACTCCTCGGCGCCCTCGGCCTCTTCGACGGCTTCGTCCGCGGCTTCCTCGGCGTTGCGCGCGATGGCCAACAGCGTGTTGTCCTCGCCGAGGTTCATCAGCCGCACGCCCTTGGTCTGCCGTCCCGCTTTGCGAACCTGGCGGGCCGCCGTGCGGATGACGCCCCCGCCGGAGGTAATGGCGTACAGCTCGCTGTCGTCGTCGACGATCAGCGCACCCACCAGCCTGCCACGGCGACGGTCGTACTGGACGGTCAGCACGCCCTTCCCGCCGCGGCCCTGCACCGGGTACTCCTCGATCGCGGTGCGCTTGGCGTAACCGCCGGACGTGGCGACCAGCAGATACGTGCCCTCGCGGATCACGTTCAGCGACAGCAGGTAGTCGTCGGCGTTGAACCGCATGCCCTGGACCCCGGAGGTCGCCCGGCCCATCGGCCGGAGCGCCTCGTCGGTCGCCGAGAACCGGATGGACTGCCCGTTGGCGGAGACCAGCAGCAGGTCGTCCTCGGAGGAGCACAGCACCGCGCCGACCAGCTCGTCGCTGTCCCGCAGGTTGATCGCCACGATCCCGCCGGAACGGTTGGAGTCGAAGTCGGTCAGCTTGGTCTTCTTGACCAGCCCGTTGCGCGTCGCCAACACCAGGTAGGGGGCGTCCTCGTAGCTGCGGATCTGGATGACCTGCGCGATGCGCTCCTCGGGCTGGAAGGCCAGCAGGTTGGCCACGTGCTGGCCCCGCGCGGTCCGCGAGGCCTCCGGCAGCTCGTAGGCCTTGGCCCGATATACCCGGCCCTGCGTGGTGAAGAACAGGATCCAGTCGTGGGTGGACGACACGAAGAAGTGCGCGACGATGTCGTCCTGCTTGAGGCCGGCACCCTGCACGCCCTTGCCGCCGCGTTTCTGGCTGCGGTACAGGTCGGTCTTCGTCCGCTTGGCGTAGCCGGTCTCGGTGATGGTGACGACGACGTCCTCGCGGGCGATGAGGTCCTCGTCGCTGACTTCGCCGTCGGCCGCCACGATCCGGGTGCGACGGTCGTCGCCGTGCTTGTCGACGATCTCGGCGAGTTCGTCGCGCACGATCGCGCGCTGGCGCTCCGGTTTGGCCAGGATATCTTCCAGGTCGGCGATCTCGGCCTCGATCTTGGCCAGGTCGTCGATGATGCGCTGGCGCTCCAGGGCCGCCAGCCGCCGCAGCTGCATGTCCAGGATCGCCTGGGCCTGGATCTCGTCGATGTCGAGCAGCTCGATCAGGCCGGCGCGGGCGATGTCGACGGTTTCCGACGCCCGGATCAAGGCGATGACCTCGTCCAGCGCGTCGAGCGCCTTGACCAGACCGCGCAGGATGTGGGCCCGTTCGTTGGCCTTGCGCAGCCGGTAGGTGGTGCGGCGGACGATGACGTCGAGCTGGTGCGCGACGTAGTGGCGGATCATCTGGTCGAGTCGCAGGGTGCGCGGCACCCCGTCGACGATGGCCAGCATGTTGGCGCCGAAGCTGGTCTGCAGCTGGGTGTGCTTGTAGAGGTTGTTCAGCACCACCTTGGCCACCGCGTCACGCTTGAGCTCAACGACGATGCGCAGGCCGACCCGGTCGCTGGATTGGTCTTCGATGTTGGCGATCCCGGCGAGCCTGCCGTCGCGGACCTGCTCGGCGATCGAGGTGATGAAGTTGTCGTGGTTGACCTGATACGGCAACTCGGTGATCACCAAAGACGAACGGCCCCTGGCTTCTTCGACTTCCACCACGCCGCGCATCCGGATGGAGCCGCGGCCCGTCTTGTAGGCGTCGCTGATGCCCTGCGAGCCGACGATGAGGCCGGAGGTGGGGAAGTCGGGGCCCTTGACCCGTTCCATGACGGCGGCCAGCGTCGCCTCCTCGTCGGCCTCGTGGTTTTCCAGGCACCAGAAGACCGCCTCGGCGAGCTCGCGCAGGTTGTGCGGCGGGATGTTGGTCGCCATGCCGACCGCGATACCGCCCGAACCATTGGCCAGCAGGTTGGGGAACCGGCTGGGCAGCACCGTCGGTTCCTGCACCCGGCCGTCGTAGTTCGGGATGAAATCGACTGTCTCCTCATCGATTTCGCGCAGCATCTCCATCGCGAGCGGGGTCAGGCGCGCCTCGGTGTTGTGGCTGACGAAGCCGTTCGTCAGGAAAGCGTGGTCGTCGGTGTCGACGCGGAGGCTGTAGACGGGTTGCACCCCAGCCTCGGTCACCGAAGCCACCCGCGCGTAGTAGAACCGCCCATCGGTGAGTTCGGTCGCGATGGCTCGGACGTCGGGATCGGCGATGTGCGCCAAGATCTCGTCGGCGCGGGTCCGCCAGCGTTGGATGCGGTCCACGTTGTGGCGATTAAGCCAGTCGCGGTCGACCCACCGGCTGCCCGCGTGCTTGCGGATGAACGCGGCCAATCCAGGAACGTGGTCGGTGTCCATGCCGGCACACGTCGGCATGGCGGCAAGGATCTCCGTCAGCTTGGCTTGCTTGGCACCCCCGAAACCGACTTGGGTTGCAAACAGTTCGGCTTGAGCGCGGTTGGTGATGACCACCTTGTGCTCGCCGACTTTAAACCGATACCGCTTCGAGACGACGCCGAACTCGAGCAGCATCTGCTGAACGTCAGCGGCCAGCCGCTCACTGCGCGTCGAGTAAGAAATTTGAATCGTGTTGCGCGGCAACGCGGAGCACGATCCGTCGCCCTCGAAGAGTGCCTGGAGGAAGGCGCGCTTAACCGCGGCCGGCGACTGCCACAGCCAATCGGGAATCTCCTTCGCCGCCGACCGAAGTCCGCTGAGCCCCCCCAGCCGGGACTTTTTCAACTCGGTGAGATTGTGGATATCGAGCTCGTGCAGTGTCGAGCCCGACGCGATGGTCCGCGAAGAGATGTAACGTCGGCCGCCGACGACCGCGTCGTAGGCGCCGGCAACCATGTTGAAGTAGTCCCGGTCGCAGTTGTTGAATCCGGCGCGCGTCTCGGACACGAAGCCTTCGCTGATGAAGGCACCCAGCAGGAGTGCTTCCATCACGTCGCGCCATTCCGCAGGCCCGAACTCGACGGGCGGCGTCCGCTGTAACACGACGTAGTCGTCGGAGCGAATCTCTTCGATCAGCTTCCACAGCAACGTCGGGACGCCCGCAACGTGCACCAAGCACAGCAACGGGTGGTTCGCGGTGCCGGTGACCTCATAGCCCTCGGCCGTGCGCACCGTGTAGGTCTGATGCTCACCCGAGTGGAACAGGCAATTCGCGGCAACCGGGTTGCCGTGCCGATCCAGGACCTTCAGCTCGACCGCGTTGTCCGAATTCGGCCGTGCGCCCGGAACGACGCCACCGATCCGTACCGACTGCCCGAAGGGCATCCGGACCAACGCATCCGCAGTCAGGCAGTATCTCATCGCCGCTGGCGGATCGTTGCCCGGCGAACCGAAGTTGCCCTGCCCGTCGACGAGCGGATAGCGCAGCGACCACGGCTGGGCCATGCGCACCAACGTGTCGTAGATCGACGCGTCGCCGTGCGGGTGGTAGTTACCCATCGTCTCGGCCACCGACCGCGCCGACTTGGCGTGGCTGCGATCCGGGCGGAACCCGGAGTCGTACATGGCGTAGAGCACGCGGCGGTGCACCGGCTTGAGGCCGTCGCGGACCTCGGGCAGCGCCCGGCCCACGATCACGCTCATCGCGTAATCGATGTAGCTGCGCTGCATCTCCTGCTGGATGTCGACCGGTTCGATGCGGTCGCCGGCCTCGTCGCCGGGTGGCAGCGTGGTGTCAGTCATCTATTCCTCGTTTGTTCGGGGTATGGGTGTCTGACCGATCAGACATCCAGGAAGCGAACGTCCTTGGCGTTGCGGGTGATAAAGCTGCGGCGCGCGTCGACGTCCTCGCCCATCAGGATCGAGAACAGCTCGTCGGCGGCCGCCGCGTCGTCCAGCGTGACTTGGCGCAACACCCGCACGGACGGGTCCATCGTGGTCTCCCACAACTCCTTGGCGTCCATCTCGCCCAGACCCTTGTAGCGCTGGATGCCGTCTTCCTTGTTGATCTTCTTGCCGGCCTTCAGCCCGGCCTCCAACAGGCCGTCGCGCTCCCGGTCGGAGTAGGCGAACTCCGGATCGCTGCGCTGCCACTTCAACTTGTACAGCGGCGGCTGCGCCAAGAACACGTGCCCGTTCTCGATCAGCGGGCGCATGAACCGGAACAACAACGTCAGCAGCAGCGTCGAAATGTGTTGGCCGTCAACGTCGGCGTCGGCCATCAGCACGATCTTGTGGTAACGCAGCTTGCTGAGGTCGAACTCGTCGTGGATCCCCGTGCCGAGCGCGGTGATGATCGCCTGGACTTCGGTGTTTTTCAGGACCCGGTCGATCCGCGCCTTCTCGACGTTGATGATCTTGCCGCGCAACGGAAGGATGGCCTGGAACATCGAGTCGCGGCCGCTCTTGGCCGAGCCGCCGGCCGAATCGCCCTCGACCACATACAGTTCGGACTTGCGCGGGTCGGTGGAGCGGCAGTCGGCGAGCTTGCCCGGCAGACCGCCGAGGTCGGTGGCGCTCTTGCGGCGCACCAGCTCGCGCGCCTTGCGCGCCGCGATGCGCGCCTGGGCCGACGAGACCGCCTTGTTCACAACCGTTTTCGCCTCGGACGGGTTGGCCTCGAACCAGTGGGTGAGCTGTTCGTTGCACACCTTCTGCACGAAGGACTTGACCTCGGTGTTGCCCAGCTTGGTCTTGGTCTGCCCCTCGAACTGCGGCTCACTGACCTTGACGGAGATGACCGCGGCCAGGCCCTCGCGGATGTCGTCGCCGGTGAGGTTGGCGTCTTTCTCCTTGAGCAGCTTCTTGTCTTTGGCGTACTTGTTCACCACCGAGGTCAGCGCGCTGCGGAAACCCTCCTCGTGCGTGCCGCCCTCGTGGGTGTTGATGGTGTTGGCGAAGGTGTGCACCGACTCCGAATAGCCGCCGTTCCACTGCATCGCGATTTCGACCTCGTGGCCGGTGCCTTTCCCGTCGAAGTCGATCACGCTCTGCTGGATCGGGCTCTTGGTGCGGTTGATGTGCTTGACGAAGTCCACCAGTCCGCCGGGGTAGTGGAAGGTGCGGCGCTTGACCTTGTGCGGCGCGGTCGACTCGGCCGCCTTTTCCTCGGCGGTCTTCGGCGCGTCGGCCGTGTCGCTGACGACCTCTTCGACGACCTCGTCCTGCTCCACCCGCTCGTCGGTGAGGTTGATGGTCAGACCCTTGTTCAGGAACGCCATCTCCTGCAGCCGGCGGGCCACCGTCTCGAAGTCGTAGTGGGTGGTTTCAAAGATGTCCGGGTCCGCCCAGAACCGGATGGTGGTTCCGGTCTTCTTGGTGGCCTCGCCTTGCTTGAGGGTCCCGGGAACGGCGTGGTCGTAGAACTGCGACCACTCGTGGCCGTCGCGCTTGATGTCGACCTCGAGCCGGGTGGACAGCGCGTTGACCACCGAGACGCCGACGCCGTGCAAGCCGCCGCTGACGTTGTAGCCGCTGTTCTCGCCGCCGAACTTGCCGCCGGCGTGCAGTTGCGTCATGACCACGTCGACGGTCGGGGCGCCGGTCGCGTGCATCGCCACGGGAATGCCGCGGCCGTTGTCGGCGACTTCCACGCCGCCGTCGTCGAGTAGCCGCACGTCGACTTGCGTGGCATAACCGGCCATCGCCTCGTCCACCGAGTTGTCGACGACCTCCCAGATGAGGTGGTGTAAACCACGCTCACCGGTGGAGCCGATGTACATGCCCGGGCGTTTGCGGACGGCCTCCAGCCCTTCGAGCACGGTGATGGATGAAGCGCCGTATCCTTCTTGAGGCTTCTTCTTCTGGGCAGCCACGGTCGGAATGCTCTCCTTGGGGTTTCATGCGGGCGGTTCGGTCACCGCGACAGTCGCACCCCACCACTCTACCGTGAAGGACCCCCAGCACCGATTCTCTGGGCGCGTTTCTACCCAGCTAACCGCGCCGTGCACACGATTTCCGCGTAACAGGCGCGTCCCGACGTGCGTTATGTAAGTCCGTCCCGTTCTGGCGGCTCTCAGGCGCCTGTTGATCAAGGCGCAACTGGGGACTATTTGTGCCTCGAATGCCTCAGCCGTAGGTGTCGCGGGGTCCCCGCCCGGCGATGTGCCGGGGGCCCTTGCGCCACGACGGCGCGGCGGGCCCGGTGATTTTCAGCGAGGTCACCACGCCGTTGCCGACCGCCGCGGCGATCTTGGCCAAGAGCTGCGCCTGGATCATCCGCAGCTGGGTCGCCCAGGCCGTCGATTCCGCCGTCACACTGAGCACACCCTCGCTCAGCGCCGTCGGGGTCGCATGGTCGGCGATCTGGTGGCCCACCACCGACGCCCAATGACCCAACACCGTGCCCTCGGCGACGTGCGTCGCCCAGCCGCGCTTTTTCGCCAGGTCGCGCGCCAGCCGGCCCAGCGGTTGCGGATCTCTCCCGTCGGGCCCCGGGCCCGACCAGCTGCGCCGCTGGCCCCCCGCGCGCCGCGGCACAGCCGGAGCCGACCGGCCGCGGCCGGCGTCCTTGCCCTGGGCGCGCGCGGCGGCGCGCGCCTCCTCGAGCGTGCGCCGCACCAAATCGATCCCGGTCAACCCGCCCAATCGGTCGACGCCTTCCCCGTCTCCAGTGCCGGTCATGGCCGCACCTCCGACATTCGGCCCGAGTCGTCGTCGCGCATATCGATATGCACCCGCCTAGCGTCCCAGTCCGCCGGGATGTCTTCCACCACCGCCGCGGTCACCAACACCTGCTCGGCCGACTCGGCCACCGCAGCCAGGGCGCGACGGCGTGCGGCGTCGAGTTCGGCGAACACGTCGTCGAGCAACAACACCGGCTCGGTGCCGTCGGCGCGCAGCAACTCATACGCCGCCAACCGCAGCGAGACCGCGAACGACCACGATTCCCCGTGGCTGGCAAAGCCTTTGGCGGGTTGGTCGCCGAGCCGCAATTCGAGGTCGTCGCGATGCGGACCCACCAGACACATGCCCCGTTCGATTTCGGCATCGCGGCGCGCCGACAGCGCGGCCAGCAAGGCGGCTTCCAGGAATTCGCGGTCGTTACCGTCGAAGTCGCGCGCGTTGTGCTCGCCGAGGCTTGCGCGGTACGCGACCGATGCGGGCCGCGATCCCGGTGCCACCAACTGGTAGGCCTTCTCCACTTCCGGCGCCAGCTGGTTCACCAGGTCGATCCGGGCGGCCATCAGCTCCGCGCCGTGCTCGGCCAGCCGGCTGTCCCACACGTCGAGGGTGTCCAGGGCGCCTCGGTCGCCCCGATACCGGGCGCCGGCCAGGGACTTCAACAGCGCCGTGCGCTGCCGCAGCACCTTGTCGTAGTCAGCGCGCACGCCGGCGATCGCGGGCCGGCGCACCGTCGCCAGGTCGTCGAGGTAGCGGCGCCGATCCGACGGGTCGCCGCGCACCAAGGCCAGGTCCTCGGGAGCAAACAGCACCGCGCGCAACACACCGACCACCTCGCGCGTGCTGCGCACCGGCGACCGATTCAGCCGCGCCTTGTTGGCCCGGCCCGCCGCGATCTCCAGGTCGATCGCGCATTCCCGGCCCTCGTTGACGATGATCGTCGAAATCACGGCGCGCTCGGCGCCGGCCCGGATCAGCGGCGCGTCGGTTCCGACCCGATGCGAACCCAAGGTAGTCGAATACCACAGCGCCTCAACGAGATTCGTCTTGCCGAACCCGTTGGGTCCGACGAACACCGTCCGGCCCGGCTGCAATTCGAGGTCGGCCTGCGCCCAGGACCGGAAATCACGCAGTCCCAAATGCCGGACGTACACCTATCCGGGCAACCGAACGGGCATCAGCAAGTACACGTAATCCGTTGGCAAGGCGGCGAACGGGCCGCTGCCGCTGGGGGCGGTGTCGTCGCTGGAAGCCGGCCGCAGCAACGCGGGCTTGCCCGGCGTCGTGAAACCGAACGACACCCGCTCCGAATGCACCGACGCGAGCCCGTCGGTGAGGTACGTCGGGTTGAAGGCGATGGTCAGCGGTTCGCCGACGAAGTCGACCTGAAGGTCCTCTTCGGCCCGACCGACGTCATCGGCGCCCGCGGAAAGCCGCAGCGATCCCTCGGAGAATTCCATCCGCACCTGCGCGCCCCGGTCGGCGACCAGGGCCACGAGCTTGATGGCCTCGGTCAGCTCGGCGACGTTGATGGTCGCGACGGCCGTGTGCTCGGCCGGCAACAGCTGCCGAAACTTGGGGAACTCCGCGTCCAGCAGCCGCGTGGTGCTGCGCTTGCCGTTACCGCTGATGCCCAGCAATCCGTCCTTGCCGACACCCGCGCCGGCGCCGAGCGATAGTTGCACTTCCGACCCGTCCGCGCCGGCTTTGGCCGCTTCGGCGAGCGTCTTGGCCGGCACCAACACCGCCGCCTCGATGTCGGGCGACAACGCCGACCACGTCAGCTCCCGAACCGCCAGCCTGAACCTGTCGGTCGCGGCCAAAACCACGGTGTCGCCCGAAATCTCAACCCGGATCCCGGTCAGCATGGGCAGCGTGTCATCCCGGCCGGCGGCGATGGCGACCTGACCGATCGCCTCCGCGAACAGTTCCGCCGGCAGCGTCCCGGTTCCTTCCGGCAGCGCGGGCAGCGTCGGGTAGTCCTCCACCGGCATCGTCGGCAAGGAGAAGCGGGCGCTTCCGCACGTCAGCGCGACCCGGTTGCCGTCCACATAGAAATCCACCGGCTTGTTCGGCAGCGCCCGGGTGATGTCCGACAACAACCTTCCGGACACCAAAACGCTTCCCGGAGAAGCTATTTCGGCCGCAACCTGGGCCTCCGCGGAGACCTCGTAGTCAAACCCGGAAATGGTCAGTCCCTCGTCGGAACCGGACAACAACACCCCGGACAGCACCGGCACCGCCGGCCTGGTCGGCAGATTCTTCGCCACCCACGACACCGCGTCGGCGAAAGACTCTCGCACCAGACGAAACTTCAAGTCGGTGAGGCCAGCTGTTGTCGTCGCCGCGTCCATAGCGTCCCTTTACCTGCCGAGTGTTCGAAAAATCAAAGTGGCTAGCCGCCCGTCGCTAGCGGTCGCTGAACAACCGTAGATCGTCTGCGTCCATCTTGAAAGCTAATCGCACCGGCCGACAAACGGCGTCATCGACGCGGGCTGTGGCACCACGGCGACGAGCGTCCCCAACGCTGTACTTCAAAGAACAAACTACGGAGAGATCTCAGTACTAGTAATAAGGACTGTGCAATCTGGGGACAGCCGGACTTTGTCGCAGCTAGGCGCGCGGTGTGGCTGTGGATGACGCGGTTGATAACTGTGTGTGCGGCCGCGCGGGGTTGGGGATCGCCGTCGGGTGTGGACGCAAATGTCATTGCTGCACCGGTGTTTGGACGGTTTGTGCACAGCGCTACCCACACCGCAGCGGTGTGACGGCTGTGACAGGCGAGTGAGAAGTTTTTTGAAAAAAAGTTGGCAGAACGGCCGAAATCAGCGCTTGGAGCGCTGCCGGATGCGGGTGGTGAGTTCCTTGACGTGATCGAAGACCTCACGGCGCTCGGCCATCTCGGACAAGATCTTTCGTTGCGCGTACATGACCGTGGTGTGGTCGCGGCCGAACGCCTGGCCGATCTTGGGCAGCGACAGGTCGGTCAGCTCACGGCACAGGTACATCGCGATTTGGCGCGACTGGGCCAGCGCCCGGGTCTTGCCGGGGCCACGCAACTCCTCGACCGTGGTGTCGAAGTACTCGGCCGTGGCGGCCATGATGGTGGCAGCGCTGATCTGCATGGTGCTGGCGTCGGCGATGAGGTCGCGAAGGACAATCTCCGCCAACGCCTTGTCGATCGGGGTCTTGTTCAACGACGCGAACGCCGTCACCCGGATCAGCGCCCCCTCGAGCTCGCGGATGTTGCGTTCGATGCTGCTGGCGATCAGCTCGAGGACGTCGTCGGGTACGGCCAGCCGTTCCATCTGTGCCTTCTTGCGCAGGATGGCGATGCGGGTCTCGAGTTCCGGGGGCTGCACGTCGGTGATCAGGCCCCACTCGAACCGGGTCCTCAGCCGGTCTTCGAGGGTGGCGAGTTGCTTGGGCGGCCGGTCCGACGAGATGACGATCTGTTTGTTGGCGTTGTGCAACGTGTTGAACGTATGGAAGAACTCCTCCTGGATACCTTCCTTGCCCTCGATGAACTGGATGTCGTCCACCAGCAAGACGTCGACGTCGCGGTAACTGCGTTTGAACGCGACCTTGCGGTCGTCGCGCAGCGAGTTGATGAAGTCGTTGGTGAATTCCTCGGTCGAGACGTACTTGACGCGCATGCCGGGGAACAGCCGCTGCGCGTAGTTGCCGGCGGCGTGCAGCAGGTGGGTCTTGCCCAGGCCGGATTCGCCCCAGATGAACAGGGGGTTGTAGGCGCGGGCCGGGGCCTCGGCGATGGCCAGGGCCGCGGCGTGCGCGAACCGGTTGGAGGCGCCGATGACGAAGGTGTCGAAGGTGTATCGGCGGTTGAGGCTGGTGCCGCCGGCGATCGCCGGGTCGGCCGCGTGGGGACGTTCGGTGAAGTAGTTCGGCCAGCTCTGCTCGGCGACGATCTCGCCGTTTTCGTCACCCTCGTCGACGTCGAGCGACATGTCGATGACGGAATCGTCGGCCTGGGCGGGGGAGTGGTCTTCCAGGCCGGGCGGGAAGGACTCGCCCGCGGTGAAGGCCGCGTCGTCGGCGTCGTCCGCGGGCGGGGCGATGCGCACCCCGAGTTGGATTTGCTGTCCGAGCCGGCGGCTCAGGGCGTCGGTGATCGGGGCACGCAGGTGGCGTTCGATCTCGTTCTGCACGAAGCTGCTCGGCACCGACAACAGGGCAAATCCCTCGACGATGGTGAGCGGCTGAACGAGGTTCAGCCACGCCCGTTGCTGGGGGGTCAGGGGGGTGGCCAGGGCCGTGCGATTGGTGGCCATTCCTTCCGAGGCGGACTCGCCGTTGAGCTCGGAGACGACCGCGTTCCAAACTGTTGTGAATCCTGAACCGGGGTCATCGGTCAACGACGTAATCTCCCTGGTTCTCGCAGATCCCGGGTCGAGGGGCAGCCACGCTTGGTGACGAAACAACTGTCCACATAGTTATACACAGGTGTGGACAGGAAGATGGTAAACGAGCCGCAGCCTACCGGCGACGGCCCGTGATCTCCGCGCTGATGACAACCCGGGTGGGTCGTCTAGACAGCTAGTCGATCCGCCATCCTCGCTTCGTCGTCGAGCGCCGCTCCACTCTGAAACGGCATTGCCCGAAGCTAACAGTTTTCCGTTCGGCTGCCAACAGTTCTGCTGCATTCCAATCGGCCTCTTTAGGGTCATCTGGGCCCCGTTTGTCGCTTGTGGTCCTATGGTGCCGCAAGCACGTCTGCGAGAACTTACGTTTTCGCGGATGTGTGAGTTGGGTCCGTTGCGGGAGACCAAGTTTGACCCAGCGAATCCGCGTCAGTACCCTCAAACAGTCGCCCGAAAGTCGGCGATACGGCTGCGACCCGGACGAAGCTCGGGGACCGCGCCGGCCAGCAGCAAGACCCACCTCCGGCCGCCTCGCGGACGAATGCGGCCGGATGGTTCGAAGACGAGGAGAACGCCGTGGCCAAGGGCAAGCGGACCTTCCAGCCGAATAACCGGCGCCGAGCCCGCGTGCATGGCTTCCGCTTGCGGATGCGCACCCGCGCCGGGCGGTCGATCGTCTCCAGCCGGCGCCGCAAAGGCCGCCGCGCGCTCACTGCCTGATCGCAACGTCGGGTTCTTCAGCGGTGCTTCCCGCACGCAACCGCATGAGGCGGTCAACGGAGTTTGACGCCGCGGTGAAGTACGGCGTGCGTGCGGTGCAGCCCGATGTCGTCGTGCATATGCGACGCGACTCCGGAGACGACACGGGTCCGCGCGTCGGCCTGATCATCGCCAAGACCGTGGGCTCGGCCGTGGAGCGTCATCGCGTGGCCCGCCGGCTGCGTCACGTCGCGCGGACCATGCTGGCGGATCTCCACGGGGCCGACCGGGTGGTGATCCGGGCCCTGCCGAGCAGCCGCCAGGTGTCGTCCGCTCGGCTGGAGCAACAGCTGCGCCGCGGTCTGCGGCGCGCCTTCGAGTCGGCGGGAACAGAGCGGTGACTCGGGTGGCGCGGGGACTGGTCTTCCTGATCCAGCTGTACCGGCACATGGTCTCGCCGCTGCGCCCGGCGACGTGTCGCTTCATGCCGACCTGCAGCCAGTACGCCGTCGATGCTCTGACCGAATACGGCTTGATCCGGGGCGGCTGGCTGGCCGTGGCCAGGCTCGCCAAATGCGGACCGTGGCATCGGGGAGGATGGGATCCGATACCGGATCGACACGAATGCCGGGCGAGCTTCGAAGGCGCCGGCGCCGCGGGAGTCCCCGCGCCGGAGCAACGGGAGAGTGAATCTTTTGTTTGATTTCTTCAGCCTCGACATCATCTACTACCCGGTGTCGTGGATCATGTGGGCTTGGTACAAGTTGTTCGCGGCGTTGCTCGGGCCGTCGAACTTCTTCGCCTGGGCCTTGTCGGTGATGTTCCTGGTGTTCAGCTTGCGGGCCCTGCTGTACAAGCCGTTCGTGCGCCAGATCCGTACCACCCGCCAGATGCAGGAGCTGCAGCCACAGATCAAGGCGCTGCAAAAGAAGTACTCCAAAGACCGCCAGCGGATGGCCCTCGAGATGCAGAAGCTGCAACGCGAGCACGGCTTCAACCCGATCCTCGGCTGCCTGCCGATGCTGGCGCAGATCCCGGTTTTCCTCGGGCTGTATCACGTCTTGCGGTCGTTCAACCGGACGACGGGCGGCTTCGGCCAGCCGCACCTGTCGGTGGCCCAGAACCGGGCGACGGGCAACTACTTCTTCAGCCCGACCGACGTCGCGCACTTCCTGGACGCCAACCTGTTCGGCGCCCCGATCGGCGCGTTCATGACGCAGCACGCCGGCTTGGACGCCTTCACCCACTTCAGCCGTCCGGCGGTGATCGCGGTGGGCGCCCCGGTGATGATCCTGGCGGGCGTCGCGACGTACTTCAACAGCCGCGCGTCGGTGGCCCGGCAGAGCGCCGAGGCCGCCGCCAATCCGCAGACGGCGATGATGAACAAGCTTGCGCTGTACGTGTTTCCGCTCGGCGTCGTCGTCGGCGGACCGTTCCTTCCGCTCGCGATCATCCTGTACTGGTTCGCCAACAACATCTGGACGTTCGGGCAGCAGCACTACGTGTTCGGCATGATCGAAAAAGAGGACGAGGCCAAGCGGCAGGAAGCCGTTCAGCGGCGGGCGGCCAACGCGCCCGCGCCGGGGGCCAAACCGAAACGCAACCCCAAGTCCTCAGCGGCGAGCGGCAACGGATCCGCGGCGCGGGACGACGACGGGGCGGACTCGGATTCCGACGGATCGGCCGGGGCGGAAACCGCCACGGCGGAACCGGACAAGCCGAGCGCGGCCGGACGCAACGACGGGCCGACCAACCGCACCCCGCGACCCGGGGCGCGACCGAAGAAGCGCAAACGCTGACGCGGCGCCAAAGCTTAAGGGGACCCCGGGCGAGTGACCCGACTGGACGGGAACCCCTGGATGAGGGAGAGAAAACGAGATGACAGACGCCGAAACGACCGAACGCGACGTTGACGCAGAGCTCGACACGCAAGCGCCGGCGACGGAGGACGAGGCGACGGCCGAAGCTGATGCCGACCAAGGCGACGAGTTGGAGGACCGATTGGTCGCCGAGGGGGAGATTGCCGGGGACTACCTCGAGGAGCTGCTGGACCTCTTGGACTTCGACGGCGACATCGATCTGGACGTCGAGGGCGATCGCGCCGTCGTGAGCATCGATGGCAGCAGCGACCTGAACAAGTTGGTCGGCCGCGGCGGTGAGGTGCTGGACGCGCTGCAGGAGCTGACCCGGCTCGCGGTGCACCAGAAGACCGGTGTGCGGAGCCGCTTGATGCTCGACATCGCGAGCTGGCGTCGCCGGCGGCGCGAGGAGCTGGCCGCGTTGGGCGACAAGGTGGCGCGGCGGGTGCTCAACACCGGCGAGCGTGAGGAGCTCTCCCCGATGACGCCGTTCGAACGCAAGATCGTTCACGACGCCGTCGCCGCGGTGCCGGGGGTGCACAGCGAGAGCGAGGGCCAGGAGCCCTCCCGACGCGTCGTCGTCCTGCTCGACTAGCACGCCAAGTCACAGCCGTGTAATTCAGACGACCCGGACGGCCCCAGGGATCGAGGATGTTTCACGTGAAACAAGGAGACGAGATGTTTCACGTGAAACATGGCGACGCGGAGGCGGCCGGGGAAGCGCCCGGAGCGACGCTAGGTCCGGGACCCCTGGGCGAGGCCGCTGCGGCGGTTTTCGGCCCGCGGGTGGATATCGCGCGGAGCTACGCCGAGCTGCTCGCCGGCCCCGGGGTGGAGCGCGGGCTGCTCGGGCCACGGGAGCTCGGCCGCCTCTGGGACCGCCACCTATTGAATAGTGCGGTGGTCGGCGAGCTCATCGCGCCGGGCGAGCGGGTGATCGACATCGGCAGCGGGGCCGGGCTGCCGGGGATACCGCTGGCGATCGCGCGGCCCGACCTCGAGGTCGTGCTGCTGGAGCCGATGCTGCGGCGGAGCGAGTTTCTCATCGAGGCGGTGGCCGAACTAGGGTTGGCGGTCGAGGTGGTGCGCGGCCGCGCGGAGGAGCCCTGGGTGCGCGAGCGGTTCGGGGCCCGGGACGTCGCGGTGTCGCGAGCGGTCGCGCCGCTGGACAAGTTGACGAAGTGGAGCATGCCGTTGCTACGGGTCGACGGGCGGATGGTTGCCATCAAGGGTGAGCGCGCTCCCGCGGAAGTGGAAGCCCACCGGCGTGTGATGGCGGCTTCGGGCGCCCTTGATGTCAGGGTGGTCACATGTGGCGGGAACTACTTGCATCCGCCGTCAACCGTGGTGTTAGCGCGACGCGGAAAGCGGCCGCGGCAAGGACCGGGACGTATGGCAGACAGGGGGACACGGTGAGTTCTCCAACCAATTGGTCCGGCGGCCCGCCGCCGGCGGCGAGCGTGGCGGATGCTGCGCCGGAGCCCACCCATGTTTCACGTGAAACATCGGACGAATTCGACACCCCGATAGGGGCCGCCGCCGAGCGCGCGATGCGGGTCCTGCACACGGCCTACCCGCCGTTGCGCCGCCCGGCGCACCGACGGTTGTTCACCGTCGCCAACCAGAAGGGCGGCGTTGGGAAGACCACCACCGCCGTCAACCTCGCGGCCGCGTTGGCCGTGCAGGGACTCAAGACTCTCGTCATCGACCTCGACCCGCAGGGCAACGCGAGCACGGCCCTCGGCATCCACGACCGGCAGGCGGGCACGCCGTCGTCGTACGAAGTCCTTCTCGGCGAGGTGTCGCTCCAGGACGCGTTGCGGCCCAGCCCGCATAGCTCGCGGCTGTTTTGCGTGCCCGCGACCATCGACCTGGCCGGCGCCGAGATCGAGTTGGTCAGCATGGTGGCGCGCGAGAACCGGCTGCGCACGGCCCTCGCCGAGCTCGACCAGTTCGACTTCGACTACGTCTTCATCGACTGCCCGCCGTCGCTCGGGCTGCTGACGATCAACGCGCTGGTGGCCGCGCCCGAGGTGATGATCCCGATCCAGTGCGAGTACTACGCGCTGGAGGGCGTGTCGCAGCTGATGCGCAATATCGAGATGGTGAAGGCCCACCTGAATCCCCAGCTCGACGTGACCACCGTCATCCTGACGATGTACGACGGGCGGACCAAGCTGGCCGACCAGGTGGCCGAGGAGGTGCGCCGGTACTTCGGGACCAAGGTGCTCCGCACGGTGATTCCGCGCAGCGTCAAGGTCTCGGAGGCGCCCGGCTACAGCATGACGATCATCGATTACGACCCCGGTTCCCGGGGAGCGATGAGCTACCTCGACGCGAGTCGCGAACTCGCCGAACGCGATTGATCACCATCCGTGAAGGGACGACCATGACGCAGCCGTTACGCAAGAAGGGCGGCCTCGGCCGGGGCCTGGCTTCGCTGATCCCCACCGGTCCGGCGGAGGGCGACTCCGGCCCGGCGACGCTGGGCCCGCGGATGGGCGACGCCGCCGCCGACGTGCTGATCGGCGGACCGGCTCAGGACACCGCGTCGGTAGGCGCGGTCTACCGCGAGATCCCGCCGGCCGACATCGAGCGCAACCCGCGACAGCCGCGGCAGGTGTTCGACGAGGAGGCGCTGTCCGAGCTGGTGCACTCCATTCGCGAGTTCGGGCTGCTGCAGCCGATCGTCGTCCGGGCGGTGAGCGGAACCCCGGGGGGCGCTCGGTACCAAATCGTGATGGGGGAGCGGCGGTGGCGCGCCGCCCAGGAAGCGGGCCTGGCCACCATCCCGGCCATCGTCCGCGAAACCGGCGACGACGATCTGCTGCGCGACGCCCTCCTAGAAAACATCCATCGGGTACAGCTGAACCCCCTGGAGGAGGCGGCCGCCTACCAGCAGCTGCTCGACGAATTCGGCGTCACCCACGACGAACTGGCGTCCCGCATCGGCCGGTCGCGGCCACTGATCACCAACATGATCCGGTTGCTGAAGCTCCCGATCCCGGTGCAGCGCCGGGTTGCGGCGGGCGTGCTGTCCGCGGGCCATGCGCGAGCGTTGCTGTCCCTCGAGGGCGGGCCGGAGGCGCAGGAGGAACTGGCGAGCCGGATCGTCGCCGAAGGCCTGTCGGTGCGCGCCACCGAGGAGGCCGTCACCCTGGCCAACCGCGGCGACGCGACCACCCCGGCGCCGCAACGCCGCAAGCCGATTCAGATGCCCGGCCTCCAGGATGTTGCCGATCGGCTGTCCAACACCTTCGACACCCGGGTCACGGTCAGCCTGGGCAAACGGAAGGGACGGATCGTGGTCGAGTTCGGCTCGGTGGAGGATTTGCAGCGGATCGTCGACGTCATGACCCCGCCCAAGGCGTGACCGTCCACCCGGTGTAATTACGTCACTGTGACGCCCCGCGGGTTTCGACACCCAAATGAGACCCGATCGAGCCGTCCCCGAAACCACCGACGAGCAGAGTTCCCATGCGCCTCAACGACTTTCGCCATTCCACCGGCGCTGTCGTGCTGCGCGGTAACGTTTCGCGCACCGCCGCAAGTGGCGCAGTAAACACTAGTCCGATGACGACAAACTCTCCTATCCTGGAGAGGTTGCTGATGGCCCCCAAACGGCGAGGTCGCAGCACCGGACGGAAGCCAGGAGGCGAGTGTCTGCTCGAATCACGCCGCTGAGGCTCGAGGCTTTCGAGCAGCTTCCCAAGCATGCGCGCCGGTGCGTGTTCTGGGAGGTCGATCCCGCGACCCTGGGTAACCAGGACCATCTCGCCGACCCCGAATTCGAAAAAGAAGCGTGGCTGTCGATGGTGATGCTGGAGTGGGGCTCATGCGGTCAGGTCGCGACCGAGATCCCCGACGAGCGCAGCCACGCCGAACCGCCCTGCCTCGGGTACGTCCTCTACGCGCCGCCCCGCGCGGTGCCGCGGGCGCAGCGCTTTCCCACGGCGCCGGTGTCCGCCGATGCCGTCCTGCTGACGTCGATGAACATCGAGCCGGGGCAGGCCTCCGACGATCTGCCGCACGGACTCATCGCCCGCGTGATCGACGAGTTGGTGCGACGCGGCGTGCGGGCGCTGGAGGCCTTCGGCCGCACGCCGGCGGCATCGGAGTTGCACGATCCGCGCACGGTGGCCCCCGATGTGCGGCCGGTGCTCGAGGCCCTGGGCGACTGCTCGGTGGAGCACTGCATCATCGACGCGGAGTTCCTGAAGGACGTGGGATTCGTTGTGGTGGCGCCACATCCGTACTTCCCGCGGCTGCGGCTGGAGTTGGACAAGGGCCTGGGCTGGAAGGCCGAAGTCGAGGCGGCGCTCGAGCGCCTGCTGGCCAGCGCCCAGCTACAGGAACCCGTCGGAGCGGGCTCCGCTAGCGCATCAAATACGTTGCAGATCAACGAGAGCGGTTAAGAACCGCCCAGCCGGGAGGCCCGCTCCACCGACAACTCGTGGGCCAGCAGTTCGGCGAAGGTGAAGGTGCCCGTGGGCCGGTCATTCTTGCCGAGCAGGTACAGCCGCTTGACCGCGGCGAGGATGCCCTCGGCGATGGCGTCTCGGGTCTGCGTCGAGATCAGCATCGCCTGGTCACGCGGATTGGTGATGTAGCCGACGTCCACCTGAACGGTCGGCATCCGGGTCAGCCGCAGCAGGTCCCACGTCCGGCCATGCGTGCGGCAATCCCGTAATCCGGTGCGAGCCACCACTTCTCGCTGAATGAAGTCGGCGAGGTTGCGGCCGATGGTCGAGACCGAGCCGTGCGAGTTGCCGAAGTGAAAGGAGGCCACGCCGTTGGCCGAGGGGCTGCGCTGGGATTCGCAGCGCAGGCTGATCATGAGGTCCGCGCCGACGTTGTTCGCGGTGGCGGCCCGTTCGGGGTCCGACGGGCTGCGGTTGGTCGGCCGGGACAAGAAGGTCTCCATGCCGATGGCGGTCATCCGGCCCTCGAGCCGGCTCGCCAAGTCCCACAACACATCCGCTTCACTGACGGGTCCGGTCGGCCCCTGCATGATCAGGCCGTGGTCGGCGCCGCCGCGGCCCGGATCGATGATGATCCGCTTGCCCGACAGCTTGGGTCCGGACCGGCGGACCAGCTCTTCCTCGCGGATGGCGTGCGGCGAGCCGCCCGTGACGCGAGAACTCAGAAAGTACAAGGAGCGCAAGGTTTCTGGGCCGCAGATGCCGTCGGCGGCCAGCCCGTACTCGCGCTGGTATGACATCAACGCGTTGTGGGTCTGCAAGCCGAAGTGGCCGTCCACCAGGCCGGTGTAGAAGCCGAGGTCCTGCAGCCGCGCCTGCAGGGTGGCGACGTCGTCGCCGTAGAGCGGAGCACCGAATTGGTGATACAGCGTGCGGGCGCCCAGCCGGTACGAGGCCTCTTTGAGCGCCCGGTAGGTGGCCTCGCCGACGATGCCGTCCACCAGCAGCCCGCGATTCTGCTGGAATGCCCGCACCGCTTGATCGAGCTCGGCATCGAAGACCTCGAGAGCCACGTGCCGGCCGGTCGTCATGTCTTCGTCGGGATTGTCCAGCATTCCCAGCGCGGCCAACGTAGCCCGGATCTCGGTCACGGCAGCGCTGCGGTCACCACAGCGCAGTGCCTCGCCGTCTTCACGGCGCGGACTCGACATACCAAGGGCCCTCCGGGACAAGGCTGAACACGGGCAACAGCTAGCCGTTATTGTCGCAGACGCTTCTCAATTTTCGGAAAACCCCAGGCTAAGCGAGGGGCGCGGCGTGGCGTGGCGGATAACGCCTCAGGTGAGGTTCGGAACCGCGTCGGAGAGCTCGCGCAACAGGGCCGCCTTGCCCTTGGCGCCGACGATTCGCTTCACCGGTTGGCCGTCCTTGAACAGGATCATCGTGGGGATCGAAACCACCTGGAAGTCGCGGGCGGTCTCCGGGTTGGCATCCACGTCGAGCTTTGCGACGGTGAGCTGCCCGGCCCGCTCGCTGGCGATTTCCTCCAGAACCGGCGCGACCATCTTGCACGGCCCGCACCACGTGGCCCAAAAGTCAACCAGCACAGGCTTATTGCTCGACAACACCTCAGTGGAAAACGAAGCGTCGGAGACTTCTATTGTGGCGTGGGACCTTTCGGCGTCGGTCATCGCGGTGCTCCAATCAATGTGTCGGTACCCTCGGCGTTCGTCTCGTGCTCGGCCAGCCAGCGCTCGGCGTCGATGGCCGCCGCGCAGCCGCTGCCGGCGGCGGTGATGGCCTGTCGGTAGGTGCGGTCCACCAGGTCGCCGGCGGCGAACACGCCCTCCAGCGACGTGCTGGTGGTGCGTCCCTGCACCAGGACGTAGCCGTCGGGGTCCACGTCGAGGACGTCACGCACCAGACCCGAGCGCGGCTCGTGACCGATCGCCACGAAGACCCCGGTGACCGGCAGGCTCGACTCTGCGCCGGATACGTTGTCGCGCAAGCGGAGTCCCGTCACCGTCGTGTCGCCCTCGACGGATAGCACGGCGGCGTTCGTGATGAACTTGATCTTCTCGTTGTTGCGGGCGCGGTCGAGCATGATCTTGGACGCCCGGAACTCGTCGCGGCGGTGCACCAGCGTCACGCTGCTGGCGAACCGGGTCAGGAACAGGGCTTCCTCCATGGCGGAGTCGCCGCCGCCGATGACCGCGATGTCCTGGTCGCGGAAGAAGAACCCGTCACACGTGGCGCACGAACTCACCCCGCGGCCGAGCAACTCCTGTTCGCCGGGGACCTGCAGGTAGCGTGCCGCCGCGCCCATGGCCAGGATGACGGCCCGAGCCCGATGGGTTTCACCGTCGGCGGTGACAACCGACTTGACCGGCCCCGTCAGCGAGACCGATTCGACGTCTTCCATGCGCAGGTCCGCGCCGAAGCGCAGCGCCTGCTCACGCATCTCGTCCATCAGCTCCGGGCCGGTGATGCCGTCACGGAAGCCGGGGTAGTTCTCCACCTCGGTGGTGGTCATCAGCGCGCCGCCGAACGCGGTGCCTTCGAAGACGAGGGGCTTCAGCTGCGCGCGGGCCGTGTAGAGGGCGGCTGTGTAGCCGGCGGGGCCGGAACCGATGACGATGACGTCGTGAACGGTGTCGTGAGCAGGGGTATCGGCAGTCATTCGAGCCTTTCGGATGCGGAAGCTACGTCTACGAACGCCAGCGTAGGCGCGGGTGTTCCCGGGGTGCTGGGCACCAGACTAAGGCCGGAGGCGATCACCGCGGGGTTGGAGGGCGGTGACCCGCCGCGCCCGGCTGCGCCGCGCTTGCGATCGCCGCAGGGTTGGAGGGCGGTGACCCGCTGCGCCCGGCTGCGCCGCGCTTGCGATCACCGCGGGGTTGGAGGGCGGTGACCCGCCGCGCCCGGCTGCGCCGCGCTTGCGATCACCGCTAACGCCGCGGGACCTGCGTGCTGGCCAGCAACCCGGTGTCGGCGGCGCTGCAGTTGAGCGCCACCGCGAAGACGGCGAGGTCGTCGGGGGTGTCGCCGGGCAACACGAGCAGCACGCCGGGGCGGGCGTTGATGTCGACTTGCCGCGCGCCCAGCACCCGGGTGGACGCCGGGTAGCCGAGCCCGCTGAGGCAGGACGCACGCAGCGAGGGGTCGCCGAGCGGGCCGTAATCCGGACTCTTCGTCAGCAGGCCCTGGATCTCGGCCTGCGACAGCGGGATGACCATCGGCGGCGTCGACACCGTGATGTGCTCCGCGGTGGCCGGGGTGCTGGGGGTGGGCTCGGGCGCGTCGAGCAGCGCCGCGGTGCCCACCCCGATGGCCGCGAGCATCGCCGCCACCCCGGCAACGCCGGCGGCCAGTCGGGCGGGGCGGATATGCGGCCGGGCCGAGTGCGCGACGCCGCCGCGATCGTGGCTGTCTTCCGAGTTGAGCGCCGCCGAGATCCGCGCCGTCACCTCCGGCGGCACGTCGGGCGCCGCGGCGGCGTCGGCGCCGAGCGTGGCGACGTCGCAGCGCACCTGGTTCAGGGCGCGCATGACGTCCTGCGCCTGCGGGTCTTCGCGGACCCGCTTGCGCACCCGGGCCGCGGAATCGTCATCGAGCAGACCGGCCTGCAGGTCGGCCAGCAGCTCGACTGTCAGGGGCGGCTCGGCGGCATCCTCGTCGGGTTCACCCATCCGCCCCAGTGTCCGGCATGCGCTGCCTGACGGCCATGGGAGGGGCCGGGTCGGGACTGGCGTTGAGGTAGCCCAGCAGCTCGGCGAGCCGGACCCGTGCGCGCGAGCAGCGGCTCTTGACGGTGCCCTCCGCGACGCCCAGCAGCGCGGCGGTGTCGGCGACCGAGTAGCCCTGCATGTCGACGGCCACCACCGCCGCGCGCTGCTCCACCGGCAGGCGCATCAGGGCCCGATGCACCACGATGGCGGTCTCGACCTGCGCGGTGCGGTCGGGAACCGGGTGGACGTCCTCGAGCGGCGCGGTGGGGTGGGCCTTGGTGCGTCGCAGCCGGTCGAGGCAGGCGTTGACCACGATGCGGTGCAGCCAGCTGCCGACCGCCGCGTCGTGCCGGAACGAGCCGGCGCCGCGGTGCGCCGAGAGCATCGCGTCCTGCAGCGCGTCTTCGGCATCCTCGCGCGTGCGGGTGGTGAGCCGGGCCAGGCGGTGCAGTTGGCGTTGGTGGCGGTGGAACAACTCGTCGAAGGCGCGGCGGTCGCCGGCGACGTGGGCGGCCAGCAGCTCGGCGTCAGTGCGTTCGCTTTGGCTCTTACGCTCGCATTCCCCGCCCCCGACACCCACGGCCGGACACTAACCAATCGGGGGTCGCGCGGCACTTCACCAGAACCGGAGCTGTGAGCGCCGTCAGGACGCGGCCTGAACGGTGATCTCCGAGAAGCCGGCCTGGCTCTTGCCGCTGGTGGTTCCCAGCGTGGAGATCCACACCAGCAGGTTCGACGTCGGCGCGCCGGCCCTAACCGGGATGACGTTATGACCCGGCTTGAGCGTGAAGGCCGGGGCGAGCACGGTGGTGTCTTCGAGCTTCGACGGCGACGCCGTGGACGACGAGCGGATCTCGACCTTGGTGCCGGAGCTGGGTGTGTCGATGGTGATCTGGCCGACCACGGTCGGCTTCGGCAGCTGCAGCATCAGCCCTTCGCCCTGCTTGAAGCTGGGGAACGGGACCGCGTCGGTATAGACCTCCGTCGCCCAGGCGGTGGAGGGGTCGCCGTCGATGGCCTGCCCGGCCGTGCCTGGGTTGTCCGGATCGCCGTCGGGGGAGAAGACGCTGGCCTTGGTGGGTTTGACGACGCTGCCGGCGGCGGCGGAACTGGGCGCCGCCGACGACACCGACGATGACGACGGCCCGTTCAGCCCCAGCTCGTCCTTGTTGAGGCCGCCGCCGACGTTGCCGAAGATCTTGCTGACCACCGACGCCAGCACCAGCAGGGCCACCACGATCACGGCCAGGGCGGCGCCGACGCCGATCAGCACATTGCGGCGATTGCGCGCGAAGGCCGCATAGTCGCGACCGGCCGGTGTCCGGGCGGTCGGCGGTGGCGGGGAATCGTCGATCGGCCCGAGCACCTCGGTGCGGTCGGCCACCGCCGTCGCCTGCTGAAGCAGGTTCAAAAGCGTTGAGGCGCTGCGTATTCCGCCGTCCTCTTGAACCGCGCGGACGGCGACCGCGGAAATCTGGAACGGGATGTCGCGGTTGATGACCATGGGTTCGACGGGGTTGCCCGCCGAATCCCGCTCGGCCGGCGCCAGCCCGCTGCGCACCCCGGATTCCGGGAGCGGCCACCGGTTGACCAGCAGGGCATAGAGCGCGGCGCCGATCCCGCGGATGTCGCCTTGCGGGTTGGCGTCGGGCATGGTCGCGGGGTAGGCCAGCACCACGTCGCCGTCGATGCTGACCCGGACCCGGTTGGGGTGGTCGATCGACAGGGCGACGCCGGCGCGGTGGGCGGCGTCGGCGGCCGCGGCCAGCGACTGCATCGCCCGGACGGCGCCGATGGGCGACGGCGACGTGTCGGCCACCTCCTGCAACGAGCCGCCGCGGATCCACTCGGAGACGACCAGGCCGCCGGAACCGGTGTTCAGCACGTCGAGCACCCGGGCGATGCCGGGCTTGTCGATCCGGCTCAGCCGCAGGGTGCGGGACAGGATGTCTTGCAGCACCTCGTCGGGCAGCGCGCCGTCGGGGTCGACGAACGTCAGGGCGACCTGCCTGTCCAGCGCGGTGTCCAGCGCCTGCCAGAACTGCAGGGGGGGTGCGCCGCCGTGGAAGACCAGGAGCCGGTACCGGCCGTTGGAGATGCGGGCGCCGGGAACCAGGTGGACGTCCTCCGCCGGCCCGGCTTCACCGACCCGGTCGCGAGGCGGGTCGAAAGGCGTTGCCGCACGGTGATTTTCGGCCGAAAGGTCACCGTTCAACCGGTCGGCGGCGCGCGGGGCCGACCGGTGCTCCGGTTCGCGCGGGATGTCGGGCTGGAAGTCGTCGGCGACGGGCTTTGCCCGTTCCGGGGGTTTGTCGGCGCCTGACCCCAAGCCGGAACCAGCGCTCGCTGCGCTCTCCACTGGGCGGTCGGTCACCTCCGGTCCTTTCGCTATGCGGGTGTTGGCTACCCGCTCCGGAGGCCTGCGCCGGATCGGCTCCTGGACCGCATTGACCCCCGGCGGGGACGAATTCCTCTGCTCAGGGTACGTGACGCGGCCCTGCCGAGACGATCCCTCCTGTGCAGCCGGTCTGCGGGCCGGCGGTTGCGTGATCCGATTCCCGCCCAGGCCCGGTACGCGGCGCCGCACGGCGGCCAGCGCCGCATCGGCCTCGGGCACGTGCGCGCGGACCATGACGGTCGCCATGATCGGCAGCATGATGATCGCCAGCAGCAACAGGCGCAGCAGCGAACCGGCGGCGCCGTGCTCGGTGAGACGGGCCAATCCCAGCAGCCTGTCGGCCACGTGCGCGAGCAAACCCGCCAGCATGGACGCGACGATCGTCACCAGGATCGTGCGGACCTCGCCCACGCCGATCAGATGCCCGCCGTTGGGCAGCAGCGCGCGGCGTAACAGGTAGTAACCGACGATCGCGCCGGCCAGGAAGCCGACGCCGTTGGCCAGGCCCAGGAACCCGGCCACCAGCTTCGGATCGCCGGTGAGGTGGGGCGCCAGCACCGAGCCGGCGATCTTGACCGCGGTGATGACGAGGATGATCACGATCGGCATCCAGGGCTGCTCGCGCGCGTAGAAGACGCGCAGCTGCAGCAGCACCAGCCCGTAGGGGATCAGCGTGAACGCCGACAACGCGATCGCTGCGCCGAGGTAGCCGGCGTCGACCCCGCCGAAGTGCCCGTAGGCGAACAGCGCGCTGCCGATCGCGGGCCCGCCGACCGTCATGAACGCCACGATCGGGATCAGCGTGATCAGCGTCAGCCGGGTGGCCAGCGACAGGTCTGCGAGCACGGCCTTGGTGTCGTCGGCGGCGGCGTTGCGGCTCAGCCGCGGCATCACCACCGTCAGCACCGTCACGCCGATCATGCCGAACGGCAGCTGCAACACCAGCCAGGTGTAGTTGTAGATCGCCGGGCCCGACGCCGCCGCGGTGCTTGCGATCTGGTTGCCGATCACCAACCCGAGCTGGCTGATCAGCACGTAGAGCACCATCGCCGCGGCCATCGTGCCGAAGCGCTTGAGGCGTTCGTCGATGCCCCACAGCGGGCGCAGGCTCACCCGCTGACGCTTCAGGGCCACCAGCAGCACGCCGGTCTGCGCGAACACGCCCAGGGTGGTGCCGATGCCGAGCACCAGCAGCTTGGCGTTGCCCATCCGGACGGGGTCGACCGAGAGCTCGCCGGGGACGGCGAGATAGACGCCCAGCGTGGCCAGCGCGACGACGTTGTTGACGACCGGCGCCCACGCCGTCGGCCCGAACACGTTGCGGGTGTTCAGGATCGCCATGAACACCGAGGTCAGCCCGTAGGCCAGCACCTGCGGCAGCAGCAGGTAGGCGAACGCGGTGGTCAGCGGCTCGTTGACCTGCGGCGCGCGGCCCAGCATCAGCCGCACCAGCACCGGGGCGGCCAGCACCGACAACGCCGTGGCGAGCACCAGCAGCGCGGTCGTCAGCGTGACCAGGCGCCGCACGAACGCCGCGCCGCCGTCGGGGTCGCTTTGCTCGGCGCGGGCCAGCACCGGCACGAAGATCGCGGTGAACGTCGCCTCCAGCACCAGCGCCGCGACCAGGTTCGGCAGCTGGTTGGCCACCGAGAAGGCACTCGACAGCGCGGCACCGAGGATGGCGGCCAGCACGACGATCCGCGCGAACCCGGTGATGCGGCTGACCAGCGTGGCGAACGCCATTGCCCACGACCGCGAGACCAGGGCGGCGTCGGACAGCTCGGGCCGTCGCCGCGACAGCTCGGGCACCGGCGGCAACGGACCGGTCGGCGGCCCCGGGCGGATCCGGCGCGCCGACGGTGGCACGCGGTGCGGCTGCCGCGGTGCCTGGGACTGCGCGTGCCGAGGGGTGGGGCTCATACTCTGTGCTGCTGATCGACGCGATCGTCGATCTCGTCGCGCAGGTCGGCGGGGCTGGCGTGGGGCGGATCCGGGCGGTCAAGGTCGGCGCGGTCGGGCTGGCCACGGAACCGGTGCCACAGTCGGCGCCCGGCCAACAGCACCAGCACCGCCGCGGCGCTGAGCGTGATGGCGAACAGCACCTTGCCGTAGGCGTTGGAGTGGACAGACAACCGCACCGGGTCGCCCAGCCGCATACCGTCGGGGGTCCGCAGCGTCACGTCGACGGCGACGCGCTGGGTGAAGTTCACCTCGATCGGCACCCGCAGCGGCAGGTATCCGGGCGGCAACTCGATCTGGCCGACGTCGGTCACCCGCATCCCGGGCGGGGCGTCGACCTGCAGCCGCACCCGGATCGGAACGGCCAGGCCGTTGTGCAGCGCCAGCGGCAGCGGGCTGTGCTCGGTGGCCAGGGTGTAGGAGCCGCCCGGGTTGACGATCGTCACGGCACCGAACAGGTCGTTGATCGTCTTGCCGACCACCGCGAGGCGCTCCTGGGCCAGCCCGTTGCGGGTGTCGGGCGGTTGGGATTGGCTCAGCGCGCGCAGCATGTCCTCGCGCAGCGGCGCGGTGTACTGGACCCCGGTCAGGCCGGTCCGCTCGTCGGTGGTCAGCGCCGACGTCAGCCCCCACAACCGGCCGACCTGGCCGGCGATGATGCCGGTCACGTCGTCGCCGATTCGGCCGCGTCCCGAGCCGCCGAAGCCCGCCTGCTGCGTCGGCTCGGCGGGGGCCTTTCCGGGCTGGTTGGCCTCCGCGATGACCGCCGGCAGGGGTCGCGGCACCGCCAAGCCGGAACGGATGGTGGTGGCCAGCGCGGTCAGGATGACCTGCGCGTCGTCGGCCTGGAGGCTCCACGTCGCCGGCGGCACCAGGAGCTGGGTACGCGGCGCGGCGTCGTGCTGCAGGGCATGCCAGAAGATGGAGCCCAGGGCGTCCTGGCGGCGCGCCGTGTCCGAGTCGTGCGAGAGCCGGATGGCCAGCGAGGAGTCCAGGTAGGTCGGCACGACGGGACTGTTGCCGGCGCCCGCCAGCGCGGCCCCGACGGCCGGGTCGAACGGCGCGACCACCACCTGCGGCGAGAGCCGCGTCGGCGCGGTGTCGACGGCCGCGGGGGCGTCGGTGTTCTGATCCTGGGCGGACAGGTTGCCGGCGGCGATCGCGACCGTGCTGTCGTTGGCGCTGAGCAGCCCGACCGCGCGGTTCGTCAACGGGCCGTCGGGCAGCAGCGTGACCCCGCGGGTGGACGGCACGTCGAGGATGCGGTCGACGATGTCGCCGACGCTGGTCGTGGCCGTCGCGCTCAGCCCGGGGTCGTTGACGCGCTGCAGGGCGTCCAGGTCGGCTTGCGCGTAGGGCAGCGGGGCCACGCAGGTGTGGTGGGCCAGCGTGCGCAGCCGGTTCAACCACTCGGCCGCGGCGGCCTGGCCGGTGCCCGGATGCGTCGGCGTGCCCGGCAGTTGAGCTGGTCCGTCGGGCGAATTGGACACCACGTAGCCGCCGGTCATCGCGTTGACGGTGACCAGCAGGTCCGGATCGACGGCCAGGCACAGCGCGTGGCTGACGGCGCCGTCCGGGTCGACGTCGTGGCTGGTGGCGACCTCGGCAGCGGACAGCAGGATGTCGAGCCGGCCGCCGGCGGCCAGGGAGGTGGCCAGGTCGTCGTCGACCAGCCGGACCGGGATGGTGCCGCCCGGGACGCCGGGGGATAGGCGCGGCCGGTCGGCCAGTGGCCACAGCATGGTGATCCACACGGGTTTGGAGGTGTCGGGCGCGACGGCGGAGCCGACGTCGTCGGCGTGATCGGGGGGCACGCCGACCACGGGCAGCAGGAAGCGCGCGTTGTCCAGCCGCGCCGGGGCGCCGTAATCGGGTGTGCCGTTGACGTTGACCAGGACGGGATAGATGCCCGGTTTCTCCATCCCCAGCGACGGCTTGGTCAATGAGCGAAGCGGTGCCGACAGGGTGAAGCCGGCTTGCTGTCCGCGCTGCAGCTCGGGGGCGACGGTAAGGAAGTCGGCGGCCGGCTGGTACTGGTCGGTGCTGCCGTCCAGCGAGGTGCGCAGCGCCGCCGAGTCGGCGACGGCCGGCGCGTGCTCGAGGCGGACCATGACATCGCGGACGGGACGGTCACCGATGTTGGTGACCATGCCGCTGACGGTGACGACGGGCGGGCTCGTCGTGGTCACCACGTCGGGGGTCACCTGATCGATGCGGACCCGGACGAACGGCGTATCCCCGGGCTCACCGGCGGCCGCGCGCGGGGTGGGCCCGACGAGCGCAGCAGAACCGGCCACGATGGCAACCACTGCGGCGAGGCGCAACAAGCCGGCCCAGCAGAGTCGCGGCGGCGTCACGGCCCGGGCCCGTGACCGTTCTTCCGGCCCGCGACGCGCTTGTCCGAATGCCGGGTACGCGAATGCGTCTGCGGGCGCCGCCGGGGCGTGCTGGGTGGCAGCGACGGAAGCGCGTCAAGGCCGTCGTTCTGCAGCTTGTCGATCAGCTCGTCGGCCACCTGGGCCAGCCGCCGCTCGTCGGCGTAGGCCAGCCGCGACGGCAGTTCGCGGATCGGCACCCAGGCCACCTCGGCGACCTCCAGGTCCTCGTCGGACAGCTCACCGCCCGAGAAGCGCATCAAATAATGATGCACCGTCTTGTGCACTCGGCGGCCGTCGGTGACGAACCAGTAGTCGATGCGCCCCAGCGCGGCCAGCACGCTGCCCCGGATCCCGGTTTCCTCGGCGACCTCACGGATGGCGGTCTGTTCGGCGGTCTCGCCGACCTCGATGTGCCCTTTGGGCAGCGACCACAGCATCCGTCCGCGCCGGTCGACGCGACCGATCAGCGCCGCGACCTGTTCGTCGCGCGGGCCGTCGATGCCGTCGATGACCAGCCCGCCGGCGGACGTTTCGTGAACGGTCTTCAGTCGCTCCGGCGCGCGGCGCGGTGGGCGGGGCCGCCGCGGTTTGGTCGCCGGGGCGTCGCCGTTGGTGGGGGTGTCGGTGGGATTCTCGGCCGCGCCGCCGCCGCCCCGACGCCGGCGCCGCCCCCGGCGTCGACGTGGTCTGGCTTGTTCGGCGTCGGACACCCAAGCGATAGTAGCTGGCGGGGGTCCTTCTTCAGGACATACTCGCCGCTGGCGGGGTGGTCGACGGCGGCGTCGGTGTCGTGTGCGTCACCCGACTACGCTGATCGAACGTGCCTGACGCCGCCCAGGATGCCGAGCTGCTGACCGCCGCCGCGGTCGCCCTGAACAAGCACGCGCCCGTGCTGCGCGAGCTCGGCTCGACCTTCGATGCAGCCGGCCACGAGCTGTACCTCGTCGGCGGTTCGGTGCGCGACGCGCTGCTGGGCAGGCTCAGTCCCGACCTGGACTTCACCACCGACGCCCGCCCCGAGCAGGTGCAAGAGTTGCTGCGCCGGTGGGCCGACGCGGTGTGGGAGACCGGGATCCGCTTCGGCACCGTCGGCGTGGGCAAGGGCGACTATCGCCTGGAGATCACCACCTTCCGCGCCGACGCCTATGACCAGGTGTCGCGCAAACCCGAGGTGCGTTTCGGTGACCGCCTCGAGGACGATCTGGTGCGCCGCGATTTCACCGCCAACGCGATGGCCGTCCGCGTCACGCCGACGGGCCCGGGCGAATTCCTTGATCCGCTGGGCGGTTTGGCGGCACTGCGCGAGCGCACGCTGGACACGCCCGCGGCGCCGTCGGTGTCATTCGGCGACGACCCGTTGCGGATGCTGCGTGCGGCGCGGTTCGTGTCGCAACTGGGCTTCACCGTCGCCCCGCGGGTGCGGGCGGCGATCGAGGAGATGGCCCCGCAGCTGGAGCGGATCAGCGCCGAGCGGGTGGCCGCCGAGCTGGACAAGATGCTGCTCGGCGACGACCCGGTGGCCGGCATCGATCTGCTGGTCGAGACCGGGATGGGTGAGGTGGTGCTGCCGGAGGTCGGCGGCATGCGGATGGCCATCGACGAACACCACCAGCACAAGGACGTCTACCAGCATTCGCTGACGGTGCTGCGCCAGGCGATCGCGCTGGAGGACGACGGGCCCGACCTGGTGCTGCGCTGGGCCGCCCTGCTGCACGACATCGGCAAGCCCGCGACCCGGCGGCACGAGGCCAACGGCGGCGTGAGCTTTCACCACCACGAGGTGGTCGGCGCCAAGATGGCCCGCAAGCGGTTGCGGGCGCTGAAGTACTCCAAGCAGATGGTCGACGACGTCTCGCAGCTGGTGTTCCTGCATCTGCGATTCCACGGCTACGGGGACGGCAAATGGACCGATTCGGCGGTGCGCCGCTACGTCACCGACGCCGGGCCGCTGCTGCCCCGGTTACACAAGCTCGTGCGCGCCGACTGCACGACCCGCAACAAGCGCCGGGCCGCGCGGCTGCAGGCCAACTACGACCGGCTGGAGGAACGGATCGCCGAGCTGGCCGCGCAGGAGGATTTGGCGCGGGTCCGCCCCGATCTGGATGGCAACGCGATCATGGAGCTGCTCGGGATCCCGGCCGGCCCGCAGGTCGGGGAGGCGTGGCGGTACCTCAAGGAACTGCGGCTGGAGCGGGGGCCGCTGACGACCGAGGAGGCCACCGCCGAGTTGCTGTCCTGGTGGCAATCGCGCGGGAACGCCTAGCGTCGGCCGCGCGTCCGAGTAGGCGTGGACTATTGCCTGGCGAATGACGATGGCGCCGCGGCCATCTGGCACGGCCAGCCCAACCTCGACCTGGACGGGGATGGCCGCCTCGATGGGATCGGCCTGGATCTCGACGGCGACGGGATGCAGGACGACGCGCTGGCCGATCTCGACGGAGACGGCATAGCCGACCACGCCGCCCTCGATCTCGACAACGACGGCGCGCCCGAGGCGTGGTTCACCGACGAGGGATCGGGGACGTGGGGAGTGGCGGTTGACCGTGGTGGGCAGCTGCGGTGGTTCGGGCTCGACGGTGCCGAGCACACCGGCGGTCCGCTCGTCGACTTCGACGGCCAGGGCCGGGCCGACGACCGGCTGCTCGACAGCGACGGCGACGGGGTGGCCGACCGGGTGCTGTGCGCCGGCGACGACGGTGTGACCGCGTACGTCGACACGGATGCCGACGGCCACTGGAACGTCAGGCTCACCGACGCCGACGGCGACGGTTTGGCCGACGGGGCGACCAACCTGTGACCGCGCCCGGGACTGAATTGACCGGCAACCGCGGCGTCAATAGCTTTACGACAAGTCAAGAAGGGGGTAGCGATGTTCGTCGACCCGGACTTGCTGCACTCGGGGGCCGACCAGTCTCACCGCGCCGGCGGGCACGCCCAAGAGGGGGCCGACCGGCTGGCGCGGGCGCCCCTCGCGTCGGGCATGTTCGGCGGCTTCCCCGCCGCCGAGGCGTTCCACGCGGCGGTCACCGCCGCGCACGGCCAGCACGTCAAAAACCTGCAGGCCCACCAGGAGACGCTGACCGGCGTCGGCCACAACGCGCACTACGCCGCCAACGGTTTCACCAACATGGACGGCCGCAACGCTGCACAAGAGCGCGCGGTGCGATGGACCTCCGACACATCAGCAGTCGGGACCTGATCGCCGAAGCCGGCGGCGACCCCTGGGCGCTCAACGCAAGCCTGCAGGACGGGCGGCCGGCGCAAATCGCCGCACTGGCCGCGGCATTTCACGATGCCGGCCGGTGCACCGCGGAATCGGCCGCCGCCTTCGAGGAGGCGCGCCGCCGCTTCGACGCGTCCTGGAACCGGGTGAACGGCGAGCACCCGATCAACGACCTCGCCGAAGTGCGGCGCACGATGCAGTCCCTCGGCGCCCAGTCCCTGCAGCTGCCCAAGATCGGCGCGGACCTGGAAGAGGTCGCGGCCACCCTGGCCGAGGCGCAGCGCGCGGCCGCACACGAGATTTCGGGCTTGGAGGCCCGGCTGCGGCAGGTCGACGACCTGCTGGGCCAAGCACTCGGCCTTGAGAATGACACCCGACTCACGGCCGAGGATCGATCCGCGCTCGACGCGCTGATCCGTGCCCTGGAGCAGGAAGCCATTGACGACACCGCGGCGGCGGTGGGCCGGCTGCGCTCAGAACGCAGCAGCTATGCGCGGTCCTTGGACAACTCGCTGACCACCCTGCGCACCGACGGCTACGACCCGACGGTCCTGTACCCGCTGGACGGTGCGGACGCGGGACACCCCGAGGCGTCAGTGCAGATTCCGCCGCCGGGATCGAGCGCCGAGGAGGTCGACCGGTGGTGGCGAACGCTCAACGCGGAGCAGCGAAGCCGCTTGATCGCTGACCATCCAGCAGAACTGGGAAACCTCAACGGCGTTCCGGTGGCGGCGCGAAGCGCGGTCAACCAAGCGGTGATGGGCGATGACCTGGGTCGCGTGGAGGACGTCGCCGCGCGGAACGGTGCGTCCGTGGATGCGGTGGTCGGCGACCCCGGCCGCTACGGGCTCAGTCCGCTCGCCATCGCCCGCTACACCAATGCGTGGCGGACCCGAGAAGGCCTGAACGCGTCGGAGGACGCCTTGGGACAGGGGCCCCATCCCGGGCTGTTTCTGTTGAAGTATCAGCCCGAGGCGTTCGGCGGCGAAGGCGCTGCGGCCATCGCCGTGGGAAACCCGGACACGGCCGCCAACACCGCGGTCTTGGTGAAGGGGGCCGGAGCCGGTGTCCGGGAGGGGACGCTCGCCAAGACCGAGGGCGTGCGGCTCTACCAGGAGTCCGTCCGCGCTGATGGCAGCAAACCGGCTGCGGTCGTGACGTGGGTCGGCTACGACGCCCCCGACAACTGGTACGACGCCGGTCTTCGGGAACCGGACATGGCTCGCGCCGGCGCGCGGGCACTGAGCGCCGACATCAACGGTTTGGCCGTCACTCACTCGGGTCCGCCGACGCATCTGACCGTCGTCGGCCATTCGTATGGATCCACCGTCGTTGCGGATGCCGCGACGTACGGGATGCGCGCCGACGACGCGGTGCTAGTCGGTTCCCCGGGCACCGACCTCGCGCATTCGGCGGCCGACTTCCACCTGTCCCCCGGAGGCCACCTCTATGTCGGTGCGGCCTCGGGCGACGCGGTCACCTGGTCGCCCGGACGCGTGACGGGGCCCGGGCTCATCGGCCTGAATTTCGGCGGGCTTGGCGACGACCCTGCCGAGGACGGCTACGGTTCCACCCGATTCAAAGCCGAGGTGCCGGGCAGCTCGGCGAATCCGTTCTACGACCACACGCATTACTTCGACGAGGAATCGGAATCGCTGTACAGCATCGCCGACGTGGTTTCCGGTCACGGCGACGCGCTGCAACACGACGGCATGACCGCGCGCCACCGCGGCGAGTACGGGGTCGGCGGCTGGGCCGACCCGGAGGTCGCCCGACCCGCGACGACGGGGCATCGTCATGGCGGGCCGACGGGCTGAGCATCGGCCTGGTCTGAAGTGACATCGCCGTGCTGGCGATTAGCCTTGATCAGGTGATGAATCCCCAGCCGCCTCCTGCGGCGCAGTGGACACAACCCGTGCAAATGCAAAGGCCGGCATCGGGCCGGGTTACTACTGTCGGTCTGATCATCGTCGGCGTGGTTGCGACGGCCGCTCTCGTTGTTGGCATCATCGCCCTGACTCGGCCGACTTTGAATGCTGCTGGCAAGAGTCCGACCTCCGCAACACCAACCCCGACCTTCAGCCCAGACCAAGTCGCGAGCGCTAAAAAGAACTTGTGCACGGTCTATCAGCTGGCATCGAAATCAGTGAATCAGGATACTAATGGGGGTGACATAGCAATCGCCCGTATCTCATTGACTAACGGGGGTGCGATGCTTGACGCGGCAGCGGCAAATCCCGCATTGGGCCAAAACGAGCGAGGGGCTGCCCAGGACCTCGCCGCCGCATACCAATCAGCAGTTGCCATAAGCAGCGTATTTGATAAAGGTTCCTCTGTTTTCCAACAGTCGATAGACGACATAAACCGCCTGGACGGCCCGATGGCAGCCATTTGTCGATAAGCAGAATATGGGAAGCTTATGCAAGCAGCGCTTTGCCGCTGTCGAATCATCAACAACAATTCGTGTAAACGCGCGACATTAAGGAGGGGCGTTCGTGACGGGGGACATGCCTCCGGGCAAGTATTCGGCCGCCCTGGTAGGAGCATGGTGGCCACAGCCCTCGACGACGCTGAGAGCCGGTGCTTCCTATTGGAAAGCTCAGCTGCAGCAGCAGGAACAATACGCGCAGGATCTACACGGCCAGTGGACGCAATTGGCTGCCCACAACCAGGGCCATACAGTGGACGACCTCGTCCGCCGGTTCCAGGATGGCGAGAAATACCACCTAGATCTGGCTGAGAAATACAAAGTAAAGGCTGACGCTTTTGAAAAGGGATCGGATGCAATAGATAGCCTTCGCGAGGGACTTAGAGGAATAGCTGACGAATATAATCAACGCATCGCGCAGGTTGAGAATTCGAAAGAGCCGGCGCCCGCCAAGGCAGCGGAGATTGAGAGACTGATTGCCGAGGCTAACGGATTCGCGGCTCATAAGTCGGGCACTGCCGTCGCAGCAATCATGGATGCTATTCAAAAGATTCTCACGGCTGAGGGAATGACGATATCTCCGTCGGAATTCCTCAAGGGACAAGGACTGAGTGGCGGTCTGGGTACACCCTCGACGAAGGCCGGCGACGCCGCGGGCGCTGGCAGCCATGGCTCTGCGCCCGGCGCCACTAAGGCGGGAACTGGCGCAGGCGGTTCACCAAAGGCCGGCGGCGTTGTGGGTGCAGGGCATGTTGGTCGCGACGCAGGCGCCACCGGGCTGCCCGCGACCGGAGCAGGCAGCGAAGTCGGCAGCGGGGGGACGTTTACTGCGCCAGGTGTTGGCACCGGACACATCCCCGGTGCCCCTGGAATAGGTTCGCCATTACCCGCCGGCGGCGGACTCTCGCCCGCCGCCGGTCTCGGAGGCCTCTCGCCGAACCAACTGGGCAACTCGTTCGCCCAAGGAATGATGACTGGTCAGCCGGCAGCGGCAGGCGCCCACGACTTATCCCAGGGTTTGGCGAACGCGGCGGGTTCGGCAACGCCGCCGCCCCAGGCACCTGTCGTGCCTCCGGTATCCGCTCCGGCGATTGGCGCCTCGGGCGCCGAATCCGCAGCCGCCGACCATGCCTCGGGGGCACAGGTCTCCACCGGCTCGCCTGCGCCGCTTGCGTCGACTGGCGGCGCCGTGCCCGTCGCCGCGGCGATGCCGATGTCGACGACGATGGCCCCGGTAACTGGCGGTGCGGCTACCCCGGTGGGTCCACTGCCTGCCTACGGGTCGGACCTGCGTCCCCCGGTCGTCACCCCGCCGGCGGTGTCGCCGCCGACCGCACCGGTGTCGGGTGCACCGGTCGCACCGTCGCCGTCGACGTCCCCCTCGGCGGGCAGCCCGATGATGTCGACGGTCCAGCGCGGCGCGGCGGCCACCCAGGCTGGCGCGAGCGCCGCGTCCCCGGCCGGCGCATCGGCGTTGGCGGCGACGACGGGCGCCGTGGCGGGCGATGTCTCAAGTCGTGCGGCCGAACAGCAGCGGCTGCAGCGCCTGGTCGACGCGGTAGCTCGGCAGGCCCCCGGCTTGTCATGGGCGGCCGGCCTGCGGGACGACGGCACGACGCTTCTGGTCAGCAGCATCGGCTGTGGCTGGATACCGCCGAACGTGAAGATTCCGGTCGGCGTGAATCGGCTGCTGGAGCCGGCCCTTCGCCGAGCGGACGCCAGCGTCGTCGACCTGTTGGGCGTCGTCACGGCGGCGGCCGTGCACAAAGCCAACGGATTCATCGCGAAGCCGGGGCCCGATGACCCGGCGCTCACCGGCGATCGCGTGGCCCGCGCCGGGCCACAAGTCGACGAGCTGGGTCCCGCGCTGGTCGAGGCGGTCCGGCGACGCGACGGCTTGCCGCGGATCGCCCAGACCCTGGCACAGGCCGCGACCCGCGGAACGGGCGTTACCGAGAACGAAATCGACCTACTGCAACGCGAGCAGCAGTTGGCCTACCAGAAGGCGCTGGAGGATCCACACGAGTTGTCGACGGCCGCTGACTGGATGCTCCTGGCGGCCATCGACGCCCTTATTGCCGGCCATGAGTTCCTCGCGCACTACCACGTGGCGTGGTTCGAAGCCGTCTCGGCAAAATCGCGGTGACTACAAATCAGGCCGCCGGCGCTCTACCATTCGACACACGAGACGGCTCGAGGTTGAGGTGCGCTGATGACTACGGGGGGACGCCCGATATTCATCGATGGTCCGACCCTGCCCACGGCCCCTAACTTTCCGCCGACGGTAGGGCCGAACCCGATGCCCGGCGGCGGCGCAACCCAGGCTGACGTGGCGGCCGCAGGACTAGCCCAGCTGGGCAATCTCGGCGTGCCTGGCGATCAGGCGGCCAGCCTGGCCGGCGAGGCGGACCGTCGGGCCCACGCCGTCGACGCGGCGCAGAAGTTCCCGGCCAACGAGGGGGAGTCGAGCCAACAGTTCCAGCAACTGGCGCAGATGATCCCGCAAATGGCCTCGGGCATCGCGGGTGCGATCACCGGCGCGCTCGGCGGCATCATGCAGCCGCTCACCCAGATGCCGCAGCAGGCAATGCAGGCCGCCGAGAGTGCCATCCAGCCGCTGATGGGAGCGGCGAAGGGGGGCGGGGTCGCGGAGGCCGCCCTGACCGGCATGTCGGGTGAAGAGCCCGTCCTCGACAGCGCCACTCAGGGCGGGGGCGGATCCGGCGGCGGTGGCGGCGGCATCGGCGCCGGCGGGGGCACTACGCCGACCGGCTTCATGGGCCCGCCACCTGTGCCATCGTCGTCGCCTCCCACGACACCGGCGTCGGCGTCGGCCAAGCCCGTGACCGTGACGCAGACCGGTGGGACGCCGACACAGTCGGGGCCGATGGGCATGACCGGCATGCCGATGATGCCCGGTGCCATGGGCGCCGGCGGTGAGGGCGGCAGCAAGGACAAGCCCGCCGAAAAGCGGTTGACCGTCCCTGGTATCCCGAACGGCCAGCCGGTCAAGGGTCGCCTGACCGCACCGCCCAGCGTTCCGGTCGCCAAGTCGGAGGGCAAACCGCCCGTGGTAACCAGGCCCAACCGGCGGATCGTGATCGTGCCGACGGACGAAGAGCCGCAACAGGATTAGTCGCCGCCCGATCCGCAGCCATTTGAAAATGCCGATTTCGGGCAGCCGCCGCCAAATTGTATTGAGGAACTAATGCGCTCAAACCGCCACCAATGATGGCCACTAATAGTGCTTTCAGAACTGAGTGGTCGGGCGGTGTCGGACGCAGTAATGTCATTGCCGTGTGGCCATTGTTGAAATGCGGCCCGGTTACATCCAGCGGGGTCGGTGTGGGCTACCCGGATGCCGCCGAAAACCCTTGCGCCACAGCGGACGCCCGCCGAGCGGGAACGGGTCCATGGGCCAGAAGTTATGGGAGTTGTGGCTGAGGTGTCCGATACGGATGCGGCAGGCGATAAGGCGTTAGTCGATCAGGTCCTGGCCGACCTAAAGGCGAATTTCGAGAAGTGGGAGGCGGTTCTGGCCGCCCAAGAGTCGGTGACTTTTACTGCCGACGTGGGCGACGTCTATGCGGTGTGCAATTCTGACGGGCGGCTCACCGGGTTGTCCTTGGCCCCGCATGTGATGACGTCCTACACCTGTCGGGAGTTGATGGACCGGCTGAATATGGTGTTCGAGGCATTGCGCGAAGAAGCGCAGGCCGATTTCGATCGGAATTACGGTGGGGGAATCGTTGAGTGATCCCGCGATGACGCAGGCGGTGGCGGCCTTGTCGCGCGGCCACAGCCTTTTCGTCGGCGCTGACGCCGGCCGCGGAGTCGGTGAGGCCCCGGCGCGGGTGCGCGCGAGGGCGGACCGGATACGACGGGCCGTCCACGCGGGCGGGTGGCCAACGCGGGCGGTGGTGCGGTCGGGCGCCTCGGCGGCGACCCTGCACCGGCTGGCCGACGCCGACGGGCGCCTGGACGCCATCCAGGCCAGGGCACGGGCCGATCGCGCGGCCGCGAGCGTGGCGACGCGGCTGAACCTGGACGCGGCGCTAACAGATGCCATGCCGGCGGCCGATACCCCGATGGGCCGCCGGGAGGCGATGGCTCGAATGACTGGGCGGCTGCGCGCCCAGCACGGACACATCGTCCGGTCGCGTGCCCGGGCGCGGCAGCTGGCGCTGCGGCTGCGGCGATTGCGATACCCGCGTACAAGCGCAGCGACCGTCCGCACCGCGATCCGTAAAGCGCTGGATATCAAGGGTATTCACGACCCGGTCGCGCGAGCTCGGTGGGCGCGCGGGATGGACCTGGTCGCCCGCCGCGAGTCGAACTATGACGCGTACGCCGTGAACAACTGGGATTCCAACGCCGCGAGGGGCACGCCGAGCAAAGGGGCCTGGCAGTTCATCGCTCCAACGTTCGCGGCGTATCACGAGCCGGGCACGTCGGCCAGCATCCATGACTTGGTAGCGCAGGCGTGTGCGTTCATCAACTATGCGCGCGGCCGCTACGGCGTCGCCGCCGACGCGTCTGATCTGGCGGATCGGATCGCACAAGCCGATCCCCGCCGCGGACCAAGGGGTTATTGACCGATGCCATTGAGTCTGTCCAACCGCGACCAGAATTCGGGCCACCTGTTTTACAACCGACGGCTCCGGGCGGCGACGACCCGCTTCTCGGTGCGAATGAAGCACGACGACCGCAAGCAGACCGCGGCTTTGGCGCTGTCGGTGGTGCTGGTGGCCATCGCCTCGGGCTGGATGGTCTTGCTGAACGTGCTCAAACCCAGTGGTGTGGTGGGGGATTCGGCGATCATCGGGGATCGCGAGTCCGGGGCGATCTATGCGCGCATCGACGGCCGACTGTATCCGGCGCTGAATCTGACGTCCGCACGGCTGGCGACCGGCACCGCCGGGCAGCCGACATGGGTGAAGCCGCCCGAGATCGCCAAGTACCCGACCGGTCCGCTGGTCGGCATTCCGGGAGCGCCCGCGGCGATGCCGGTCAACCACGCTGCCGCGTCGGCCTGGGCCGTGTGCGACACGGCGGGCAGGCCGCGCACCGCCGACAAGCCAGTGGTGACCTCCATCGCCGGCCAGCTCATGGGCGGCCGGGCGATGCCGATGGCAAAGGACGCCGGACTCCTCGTGTCGTTCGAGGGCGCGACCTACGTGATCTGGGGTGGCAAGCGCTCGCAGGTCGATCCCACGGACCGGGCCGTAACGCTCAGCCTGGGGCTCGACCCGGGAGTGACCGTGCCAGTGGAAATTTCGCGCGCCTTGTTCGACGGGCTGCCCGCCACCGAGCCGCTCCGCGTGCCCGCGGTGCCCGAGGCCGGAACCCCGTCGAAGTGGCTGCCGGGCTCTCAGGTGGGTGCGGTGCTGCAGAACCAGACCGCCGGCGGGGGCAGCCAGTTCTATGTGCTGCTGGCCGACGGCGTGCAAAAGGTCGGCGGCTTCGTCGCCGATCTCCTGCGCAGCGCCAACTCCTATGGTTCGGCGACACCACGGACGGTGACCCCCGACGTCTTGGTCAACATTCCCGAGGTGAATTCGCTGACGGTGGACTATTACCCGACCGGGCGGCTGAATTTCATTGACTCCGCTGCCAATCCGGCCACCTGCGTGGGGTGGGAGAAGGCGTCGACCGATCCGCAGGCACGCGTCGCCGTCTACAACGGGCGCGGGCTACCGGTCCCCTCGTCGATGGACAACCGGATCGTGCGCCTGGTCCGTGACGACCGCGACCCCGCGTCGGTCGTGGCCAATCAGGTCTTGGTGTTGCCGGGTGCCGCGAACTTCGTGGCGTCGACGAGCGGTGTGGTGACGAGCGACTCGCGGGAGTCGCTGTTCTGGGTCGCCGACAACGGCGTGCGGTTCGGCATCGCTTCCGACGACGCGACGCTGCGCGCGCTGGGCCTGGATCCGGCGATGGCCGTGCAGGCGCCGTGGCCGCTGTTGCGGACTTTCGCTGCGGGACCGGCGTTGTCGCAACAGGCCGCGCTGGTGGCGCGCGACACGGTGCCCGCGCTGGGACAGGCGACCGTGCTGACGACCTCGGCGAAGGCGGGAGGCTAAAGGTGTCGAAGAGAGCGTTTCCGATCAATCGCGTCAAGATTCAGCCGCCGAAACCCGTTCGGGTGGCGCCGAATGCGCCGATAGCCCTCCCCGAACGCGAGCCGCGCAACATCTGGGTGATGATCGGTGTCCCGGCGCTGATCGTCGCGCTGATCGGCACGATCGTCATGCTCTATGTCTCGGGAGTGCGCAGCCTGTCGACGGGGTTCTTCCCGTTGATGGGCATCGGCGCATTCAGCATGCTGGCGTTCTCCGGCCGGCTCGGGCGGGCACGCAAAATCACCTGGGGCGAACTGGAAAAGGGCCGACGCCGCTATCTGCGCGACCTGGACAGCAACCGCGACGAGATCCAGAATGCGGTGTGCGCGCAGCGCAACTGGCAGCAGACGGTGCATTCCGATCCGCGCGGGCTCGGCGCGATCATCGGCGGCCCGCGCATGTGGGAGCGTGGGCGCTCCGACGTCGACTTCCTGGAGGTGCGGCTGGGCACCGGTGTTCAGCACGCCCCGGATTCGGTGTTGTCGGTGACCTGGCCCGACATCGCCTCGGATGAGGAGCTGGAGCCCGTTACCGGCCAGGCTTTGCGCGATTTCATCTTGGAGCAGCGCAAGATTCGCGACATCGCCAAGGTGGTGAACCTGCGCTCGGCGCCGGGGTTCAGCTTCGTCGGCGAGGACCTCAACCGGGTGCGGTCGCTGATGCGTTCGGTGCTGTGCTCGCTGGCGGTGTTCCACAACCCACGCGACGTCAAGCTGATGGTGGTGACGCGCAACCCCGAGCTGTGGTCGTGGATGGTGTGGCTGCCGCATAACCTGCACGACGAGCTGTTCGACGCGTGCGGGTGGCGGCGGCTGATCTTTGCAACGCCCGAGGAGCTGGAGGGCGCCCTGGGAGCCGAGCTGCACATGAAGGGCCGGCGGGGCCAGTGGACCCCGTTGGCGGCGGCCAGCCCGACGACGATCGGTTCGGCGCTGGAGACCGGGCAACCGGGCAGTGCGGCCGATCTGGGACCGCACTGGGTGATCGTCGACGACAACACCGGCAGCCCGGAGGCGTGGGAGAGCGTTGTCGGCCAGGTCGGTAAGGCCGGAATCACGGTGCTGCGCATCGCTTCCCGAGCGGGCATCGGTGTCGGGTTCGACCGGGATCAGCTCTACGAGATGAGCGAGCGGCACAGGGTGGCGGCCGACAGCTCGACGAACGGTTCCGCGAAGGTGGCGCTGAACGGCGAAGCCCCCGAGGACGACGATGGCCGTCCCGCACCGCTGCTGCGCGCCGGCGGCAAGTTCTTCGCCCACGCCGATCAGCTCTCCATCCCACGCGCCTACCGGTATGCGCGCGCGATGGCTCGGTGGTCCCCGACCAGCAGCAGCGAAATCGCCGACTCCGCCAGCGGAGCGGCAGAACTGCTGCGAGCGTTGGGAATCAGCGATCCCCGCGACCTGGATGTCGACCGGCTGTGGTCCGAACGGCGCGGCCGCGGCGACGAGCGGTGGTGCGAGATCCCGGTGGGCGCCAAGCCCAACGGTGAACTGCAGAACGTGATCATCCGCGCGAAGGACTTCGGCGGCTTCGGGTTTCACTCGGTGGTCATCGGCACCAGCGGCTCGGGAAAATCCGAGTTCTTCCTGTCGCTGGTCTACGGCATCGCCCTGACGCATTCACCCGAGACGTTCAACGTCATCTTCGTCGACATGAAGTTCGAGTCCGCCGCCCAGGACATTCTGGGCATCCCCCACGTGGTGGCCGCGCTGTCGAACCTCGGTAAGGACGAACGACACCTCGCCGAGCGGATGCGCAGGGTCATCGACGGCGAAATCAAGCAACGCTACGAGCTTTTCACGTCGGTGGGCGCCCGCGACGCCAACGACTACGAGGAGATCCGCCTCGCCGGTCGCGACCTCCCGCCGGTGCCGGTGCTGCTGGTCATCGTCGACGAATACCTCGAGCTGTTCGCCAACCACGACAAGTGGATCAACCTCATCATCCACATCGGTCAGGAGGGCCGGGGCGCCAACGTGTTCTTCATGCTGGGTGGCCAACGGCTGGACCTGTCCTCCCTGCAAAAGGTCAAGTCCAACATCGCATTTCGGATCGCGCTGCGCGCCGAGTCGGGCGACGACAGCCGAGAGGTGATCGGCACCGACGCCGCGTACCACCTGCCGTCGAAGGAAAACGGTTTTGCGCTGCTGAAGGTGGGGCCGCGTGACCTGGAGCCATTCCGCTGCTTCTACCTGTCCGCGCCGTTCATCGTGCCCAAGAAGGCGGAAGTCGTCAGGACCGTCGACATGACCCTGACCCAGCCCCGGCTCTACAACTGGCAATACCAGCCGTTGGACCAGGCGGACGCCGCGGCGTTGGAAGCCGCTTCGGCGGCCGACGAGGAACCCGACGAATTCCTTTTGCACGAGGACGGTTTCAAGAAGAAGAAGATCGTCGACGTGCTGCGCGAGTCGCTGCACAAGGTGCCGCATCGGGCGCCGCGGCGGCCGTGGCTGGAGCCGCTGGAGAACCCCGAGCCCGTCGACGCCGTGGTCGCCGGCTGGCGGGGCAAGCCGTGGCACGTCGACTACGGCCGCAACCCGGGACTGGTGTTCCCGGTCGGGATCATGGACATTCCCGAGGAGTCCAAACAGGTCGTGCATTCCGTCGACGCGTTGCGCAGCAACATCATCGTGGTGGGGGCCAAGCAGCGCGGTAAGACGACCACACTGATGACGCTGATGTGCTCGGCTTCGATGATGTACACCCCGTCCCGCGTGACCTTCTTCTGCGTCGGCGGAGCGACCATGGCCCAGATCGGATCCCTGCCGCACATCGCCGACATCGTGTCGCCCAAGGACACCGAGGGCATCGAGCGGATTTTGAGCAGCATGGACGCGTTGATCGACGCTCGCGAGGACGCGTTCCGCCGCGCCAACATCGATCTCGACGGGTTCCGCGAGCGACGGTTCGGTCCCGGCAGTGACGGGCTGGGCGGCACCGATCCGAACGACCCGTTCGGCGACGTTTTCGTCGTGGTCGACGACTACGACGACCTGTACACCAAAGACATGGTGCTGGGGGACCGGATCATCTCGCTCAGCAGCCGCGGGCCCGAATACGGGGTGCACGTGATGTGCAGCGCCGGGGGTTGGATTCACGGGCAGCGGCAGAAGCTGTTGCAGAACGCCACTGCACGAATCCAGTTGCGGCTGGCCGAGCCGGGCGAGAGCCAGATGGGCCAGTCGGCGATCGAGTCGCGCGAGGCGGCCCGTCGAACCCTGGACCGTCCCGGTTTCGGTCTGACGGACTCCCTGCACGAATTGCTGGTCGGCCTGCCCGCGATGGTCGATCCCGCGACCCGCACGCTGGTGGACACCCCGGGCGTCGGCGCCCGCGTCGCCGAAGTCGCCGGCGTCACCAAACACGCTGTCCTGCAGCGGCTACCGGATCGCGTTGAGCTGAGGTCGATCCTGGCGTCCCACGCCGCCGCGGACGACCTGTCGATCGCGTTCGCGATCGGCGAGCGGCACCAGCTCGGCCCGGTTCCCCTGCGGCTGGCGGAAAGCCCCGGGCTGATGATTCTGGGCCGGCAGGGCTGCGGCAAGAGCACGGCGCTGGTCGCCATCGGTGAAGCGGTGATGAGCCGGTTCAGCCCGGAGGAGGCCCAGCTCACGCTGATCGACCCCAAGGCCGCCCCGCATGGGCTGCGCGACTTGCACGCCCCCGGGTACGTGCGTGCGTACGCCTACGACCAGGACGAGATCGACCGCGTGATCACGGAACTGGCTCAAGAGGTGCTGCTGCCGCGGCTGCCACCCAAGGGGTTGAGTCAGGAGGAGCTGCGGGCGCTCAAGCCGTGGGAAGGGACTCGGCACTTCGTGCTCATCGACGACGTCCAAGACCTGCGTCCGGCCCAGGCGCAGAGCTACCCGGCGACGGCGCCGGTGGGTGCGGCGCTGTGGATGCTGATGGAACGCGCCCGGCAGATCGGCCTGCACGTGTTCACAACGCGCAACAGCACCAACTGGGCGACGCTGCAAATGGACCCATGGTGGCGCTATCAAACGTCGGCGAAGGTCACGCAGCTTTATATGGACAACGATCCGCAGAATAAGATCAATCGGCTTCTTCGCGCCCAAGCGTTGCCGCCAGGACGGGGATTGTTGGTCAGTGATGAATCCGACGTCGAGGGGATTTTGGTGGGACTTCCGTCGGCGGTTGCCGGCGAATAGATGCCCATTTCTGAAAATGCCAATTTCAGGTTGAGCGACCCGAAAGTGGCAGCCTGCCAGCAGTTGTCGCCTGCTAAATGCAACGGGACGTGACTGCCGTTGCAGGAGTGGCCTCAGGGCTAGCTGTGGTAGAAGTGGCATTAATTCGACGCAAGTACAATTGCGCCCAGAACGCCGATCCTTCGCGAATTTGATAGCGGCCAGATCTGCAGATAAGAATTGTGAATACGCGATCTGCGTTTAGGCACTAGACTGACCGACATTCGCAGAGACCGGCTGCGAGACGTTCGGAGGGAATTATGTCGTTTGTCGTACCGCCCGAAGCTGTTTTGAGCTCAGCGGGGGCCGAATCGGCGGTCAGCGCAGAAGTCGAAGGGGCCGCCGCGGCGGCCGCGCCGGCACTGCTCGGCACCCTGCCGATGGGCAATGACCCCGACTCGGCGCTGTTCGCCACGGCGCTGAACGCCTGCGGCGGCGCCTACCTGGGGGTGGTCCAGGAGCATGCCGTGCAGCGCGGATTGTTCGCCGGAACGCAGAGCATCTCGGCTTGCGTCTACACCGCCACCGAGGCCGCGCGCGCCTTGACGCTCGGGCTGTAAGCGGCGCTTATGCCGGACCCGGGGTGGGCGGCGCGTCCACCCGAAGCAAACGACCTTCTGCTCAAGACCGGAACCGGGGTTGCCACCATGTTGGCCAACCAAGCGGCCTGGACCGCCTTGGGCGCCAGTCACCATGCTTCGGCCAGCGCGTCGATGATCAACACCGTCGTCACCTCCGCCAGCTGGGTGGGGCTGGGGTCGGCGGGTTCCGCCGCGAGCGCGACCGCGCTCAACGCGTCGCTGCACGGGCTGGCCGGCTGGGTCGACGTCAAGCCGGCGGTGGTCGCGGCCGCGGTCTCGGCCTACCAGATGGCGAACTCCGCCATGCGCCCCGCGCCCGAGTGCAACGCCAACCGTGACGAGGAAGCGGCCGACAACATCGCCAACCCCAGCGTGCTGTGGACGCTGACCCCGCGGATCATCTCCCTCGACACCGAGTACTTCGGGGTGATGTGGCCCAACAACTCCGCGGTCGGCGCGAGTTACGGCGCCATCCTCGCCGCGCTCGCCGAAAGCCTCGCGATCCCACCCCCATTGGCCACCATGGGCGCCTCGCCGGCCGCCCCGGCGGAGGCGGCCGCGACGATCGGTCAGGCGGCCGGTGACGCCGCGGCCGGCGACGGCATGCGCGCCGCCTACCAGGGAGTGCAATCGGGCACCCAGGGCGCGGGCCAGGCGGCGTCGGGCGGCCAGGACATCGGCAACCAGCTGGGTACGTTCATGCAGCCGGTGCAGTCGCTGATGGGCGCGGTTCCGCAGGCCCTGCAGGCGCCAGCACAGGCGATGCAGGCGCCGATGAGCGCGATGCAACCGTTGCAGTCGATGATGGGCATGTTCGCCAACCCGGGCGCCTTGGGCGCCGGCGCCGGCGCACCGGCCTCTGCGGTCAGCGCCGTCTCCGCGGCACCCAGCGCGGCGACCGGCGTCGGGGGCGGCGGCGCCTCGCTCGGCGGTGCCGGGATGCCCGCGACCACCTTCACTCGCCCGGTCAGCGCGTTCGAACCCGGCAGCGGTGGCCGCCCGGTGGGGCTGCGACCCAGCGGGGCGCTGGGCGTCGACGCCATGCGGTCTCCGACGACTACGACAACGACGGCGGGCGGCACCGGCGTCGGCGGCATGCCGGTGGGCCATGCGGCCGGCGGCCACGGCGGGTCCCACAAGAAATCCGAACAACCAGCCACGGTGCGCGTGGTCGACGAAAGAGTCTGAAAAGGCCTGCTCAGCGGGTGAATCGACACATCGCGAGAGCCGCCATACACTTCGACGCATCCCCCCGAGAAACCAACGGGGACAAAACAAAACAGGGAAACGCCTAACCGGATAAGGAGATATCAACCGTGTCAATTGTTGTCGATGCAAACGTGCTGCGAAGCACGAGCGATGCGATTCAAGCGCACATGGAACATGCGATTGCGATCGCCCAGGGCTACCTGGCCAACCAAGAAAACGTCATGAACCCGTCGACCTGGTCGGGCGACGCCGTCGTGGCCTCGCACATGACGGCGTCCGAAGTTTCGAATGACCTCAACAAGGTCCTGACGGGCGGCACCCGGCTGGCCGAAGGCCTCAAGCAGGCCGCGGCGCTCATGGAAGCCCACGAGGCCGACTCGCAGCACGCGTTCCGCGCGCTGTTCGGCGGCAGCGCACAAAACCTCGCGTAATCGCGGCCCATTCGCTTCAGAAAGGAACAACCATGACAGGTCCCATCGCTTACAACCCGGGCCCCGTGGCCGACTTCGCGGCCGACGTCGGTTCCCGGGCCGGTCAGCTCGACGCAATCCACGCGGACGTGGCGAACAAGACCAACTCCCTTCAGGAGTTCTTCGCCGGGCACGGCGCGACGGGCTTCTTCGACGCGCAATACCAGATGCTGTCAGGTCTGCAGGGCCTCATCGACACGGTGCGCCAGCACGGTCAGACGACCGGCCACGTGCTCGACGCGGCGATCCAGACCGACACCAACATCAGCCACCTTTTCTGAAATCGCCTGTCCCAGCGGCACTGTCGTGCCGACGGGGCGAGGACCAAGGTGGGGCGCCAACGCATGCATGTGCCCCACCTTCGGTGTGTCCGGCGATATGCCTGAGGTGAAAGTGGCGTGCTGACAACGACAATCGACGGCCTGTGGGTGTTGCAGGCGGTGACCGGGGTGGAGCAGCTGTGCCCCGAGCTGGGGCTGCGGCCTCTGCTGCCCCGGTTGGAAACCGCGGAACTGGCGCTGCGCCACCCGGTGGTCGCGGAACTGAAAGCCTGCGGCGCCCTCGACGAGGCCGGCAACGCCGATCCGATGATCCGGGAATGGCTGACTGTGCTCCTGCGCCGCGACCTCGGCTTGCTGGTGAACATCACTGTGCCGGGCCGGGATCCGACGCGGGCGGCCATCTGCCGGTTCGCCACGTGGTGGGTGGTTCTGGAGCGCCACGGCAACCTGGTGCGTCTGTATCCGGCCGGTACCGCGAGCGAGTCGGCCACCGCCACCGATCTGGTGGTGGGCCAAGTCGAGCGGCTGTGCGGGGTCGCCGAGGCCGCGCCGCTCCGGCCGGTCACCGTGGACACCAAGGAGCTGCTGGAGTCGGTGCACGACGCCGGCAGCCTGAAATCGTTTCTGCTCAAGCAGCGCTTGGATGTCGACCAGCTGCACATCGTCACCATGGCCGCCGACCCCGGGCGGTCGGCGTCCGCGGCCATCGTGGCGGTGCAAGCCGGTGTCGGTCCGGACCGAACGGCCCGCCTCGCGATCGGGGAGTCGGCCGTGGCCATCGTCGACACCGCGGCCGGCCGGGTGTGCGTGGAAGGCATCACTTCGGGCGGGCGGCGCTACCAGGTCCTCTCACCGGGATCGCGCAGCGACATCGCCGCGGCGGTGCAACGGCTCATCCAAAGCCTGCCCGCCGGCGAGGAGTGGTACTCCTACCGCCGCGTCGTCTGACCCACGCGGCAAAAGTGACCGTTACACCAATCACGGGAATGGTGAAGCCGAACCCGGTTCTAATGCACTTCGAGGTTTAGTGATCGCGGAAACGGCCTATCGCGAATCGTGTTAGCATCGACGGTCGTGACGACACCTTGGAATGACCCCAATATGTTTGACGAAGAGAGGCTTGGGCGGGGGGATCCGCCAGCGGTGCGCCACCGGGATTCGGTATCGGACACCATGCGTATTACCGATTTAGCCGCGCCCCGAAAAATTCCCCCGGGCTCGGGTTGGCGTAAATTCATTTACAGCCTTTCTTTCCGCAAAATAAACCTCGGAGAATCGCCGGGCGAACGCCATTATCGCGAATTAAAAGAGCGCATCCGGCGGCACATTCGCCGGCAATTCGTGATCACGTTGGTCTCCGGCAAGGGCGGGGTCGGGGTCTCGACGATGGCCGCGTGTATCGGCGGCGTCTTCCGCGAATGCCGGCCGACCAACGTGATCGCGATCGACGCGGTTCCGGGCTTCGGCACCCTGGCGGACCGGATCGACGAGTCGCCACCCGGCGACTACACCGCCATCATCAACGACACCGACGTGCAGGGCTACGCGGACATCCGGGAACACCTGGGGCAAAACGTGGTCGGGCTCGACGTGCTGGCGGGCAACCGGACCTCCGACCAGCCGCGGCCACTGGTGCCGGCGATGTTCGCCGGGGTGCTCGCGCGGCTGCGCCGCACGCACAACGTCATGGTGGTCGACACCGCCCCGGACCTCGAGCACCCGGTCATGAAGACCGTGCTGGACAACACCGACACCCTGGTGTTCGTCTCGGGAATCACCGCGGACCGTTCCCGGCCGGTGTTGCGCGCCATCGACTTCCTCAGCGCCCAGGGCTATCACGAGCTGGTGTCGCACAGCACCGTGATCATCAACCACACCGACAGCGCCGTCGACAAGGACGCCTTGGCGTACCTGACCGAACGGTTCACCAAGGTCGGCGCGACCGTGGAAGTGATGCCGTTCGATCCGCACCTCGCCAAGGGCGGGATCATCGACACGGTCCACGAGCTGAAGAAGAAGTCGCGGCTGCGGCTGTTCGAGATCACCGCCGGGCTGGCCGACAAATACGTGCCGGAGGCCGGCGCTGAGAGGGCCCAGCAGTGACGTCGCCCCACAAGGTCGCCTTCCCGGCCCGGTGCGCGGTCAACATCTCCTATGACAAGCACCTGTGCTCCCAGGTGTTCCCCGCGGGGACGCCGGTGGAAGGCTTCTTCGAGGGCATGGTCGAGCTGCTCAGCGACGACCTGAAACGCAAGGGTTTCGACGGCGTCGCGCTGCCGCCTGGCAGCTACGAGCTGCACAAGGTCAACGGCGTGCGCCTGGACATCAACAAGAGCCTCGACGAGCTCGGCGTCCAAGACGGCGACACGCTGGTGCTGGTGCCCCGCGTCGATGGCGAATCCTTTGAGCCGCAATACGAATCGCTCTCGACGGCGCTGGCGGCGATGGGCAAGTGGCTCGGCCGCGACGGCGGGGATCGGATGTTCGCCCCGGTGACGGCGTTGACCGCCGCGCACACCGCGATCGTGATCGCGGCCATGGCGGTCGCCGTGGTGGTGGGCCTGACGCTGCGGCAACGCGCCTTCAGCGACAGCCTGATCCCGTCCGCCGTGGCCGGCGGGGTAGGGGTGCTCCTGGCGATCGCAGCCGTCGTGGTGTTCACGGGATGGCCGCAGCGGCGCGACATGTTCAGCGGATTCGCCTGGCTCACGGTGCTTTTGATCGCCGTCGCGGGCGGCTGCGCGCCGCCCGGCAAGCTGGGCGCCCCCCACGCCTTGATCGGCCTGGTGGTGGTGATCCTGGGTGCCATCGCGATCAGCGCGGCGACCCGGAAACGGTGGCAGACCGCGGCGGCGACCGCGGTGGTGACCGTGTGCGGGATCATGGCCGCGGTGGCCGCTGCCCGGATGTTTAGGCCGGTGTCGGTGCAGGTGCTGTCGATCTGCGTGCTGTTCGGCGTGCTCGTGCTGGTGCGCATGGCGCCGACGATCGCGCTGTGGGTGGCGCGCGTGCGGCCGCCACACTTCGGGTCTATCACAGGACGTGACCTGTTCGCGCGGCGCGAGGGCATGCCGGTGGACACCGTATCGCCGGTGAGCGCAAACGAAACCGAGGACGAGGACGACGAACTCACCGACATCACCGCGCGCGGCGCGGCCATCGCCGCGTCGGCGCGGCTGGTCAATGCCGTTCAGGTGGGCTTGTGCGTCGGGGTGTCGGCCGTACTACCGGTCGCGGTGTGGGGTGTCCTGGCACCGGGTCGGCGCTGGGCGTGGCTGGCTCTGGTGGTGGCCGGCCTGGTGGTGGGCATCTTCATCACCCAGGGGCGCGGATTCGCGGCCAAGTACCAGGCCGTCGCCCTGGTCTGCGGCGCCTGCGCGGCGGTGTGTGCGGGCATCGTGAAGTACGCGCTCGCCGGCCCGCGGAGTCTGGAGACCGGGCTGATCTGGCCGGTTGCGTCGGTGGTCGCCTTCGCCGCATTGGGTTTGGCCGCAGCGCTTTTGGTGCCTGCGACGCGGTTCAGGCCGTTGATCCGGCTGACCGTGGAATGGCTCGAGGTGCTGGCCATGATCGTGTTGTTGCCGGCCGCCGCGGCGCTGGGAGGGCTGTTCACGTGGCTTCGCCACTGAAACCGGTGTGCACGCGGGCGACCGCGATCGCCGCAAGCCTGCTCCTGATCGCCTTCACCGGCAACATCCCTGCCGCCCAAGCCATTTCACCACCCAAGGTCGATCCTGCGCTGGTGCCGCCGGACGGGCCGCCGAAGCCGGACCAACCGATGCGCCGCGCCAACAGCTGCTCGGCACCGATCACCGTCAAGACCCCGGACGTGTCGCAGATGGCGCCCGGCTTCGACCTGCTCAACATCAGCCGTGCGTGGCAGTACAGCACCGGCAACGGCGTGGCGGTTGCCGTCATCGACACCGGGATTTCTCCGAACCCGCGATTGCCGGTGGTGCCCGGTGGTGACTACATCATGGGCGAGGACGGCCTGTCGGATTGCGACGCGCACGGGACGGTCGTGGGCGCGATCATCGGCGCTGCGCCGCAAGGGCTTATCCCGATGCCCCGCCCCATTCCGCCGACCCCCGCGTTCCCGC
>NZ_LQPM01000037.1 GCF_002101815.1 Mycobacterium paraense
AGACAAGCCACACCCCACCCGGGGGTTCTCCTCACATCAAGCCGACACGCCTGCTACCAACGTCCTGACCGAGTACATCTAGCGCCCCAGCGGGTGTTCGGCCAGCCAGCCGCCGGCCACCGCCTGCGGGTCGGCGCCGCCGGCCACCTGCCGGCGCATGTCGGCCAGGGCCGCGGTGTCCAGCACGCCGGCCACCTCGTTGATGGCCAACAGCTGCCGATCGCTCAGCGCGTTGCGCCGATACAGCGGCACCACGTTCTCGGCCCGCACCAGCGCGGGTTTGCCGTCGGCCAGCGTGACCAGGTCGGTGGGGCTCGCCGGGTCGGCGGCCGTCGTCCATCCCGCGGTCAGCTGGCCGGCCCGCACCGCCGCGAAAAGTGCGTCCTCCGAAGGGAATTGGCGCGGGGCGGGCAGCCGGCACGAGCCCACCGACGCGGGTGCGGCAAATCCGTCGACGGCACCGAGCGCCAGCCCGTCGCAGTGCTTGGGCAGGGTGCTCAGGTCCGCGGTCAGGTCGTGGCCACCCCACGCCTTGGCGGTGGCCTGGGTGATCAGCAGCACCGGCTTGTCGTTGGCCGCGGTGGTGTAGTCGCCGGCCAGCACGCCCTCGGGCAGCGCCGCGATCATCGCGCGGTAGACCTGCGCGTCGGACATCGCCACCGCGGCGGGTTGCAACCGCTGCAACGTCTGGCCGGTGAACGCGGGGACGACGGTGAACGCCCCGGAGTCCAGCTTCGCCATCGGGTCGGGGTCAGTGCCGGGTCGCGCCGCGAACCCGTAGGACCGCAACGCCGCCACGTAGACACCCGCCAGCAGCGCCGACCCGGGGTCGGGCCGGGATCCGACCACCAATTCCGGGGCGGGCCGGCGTTCGCCGCAGCCGGCCACCGCGAGCAGGGCGGCCAGCAGCAGCGCGGCCAGCCTGATCACACGGACGTGTCTGCGGCGATCGCGACGGCGGCGGCGACGGCCTCCCGGACGCGCGAGTCCAGCGGGCTGGGGACGATCCGGTCGATCGCGAGGTCGTCGCTGACGACGGAGAAGATCGCCTCCGCCGCGGCCACCATCATCTTCTCGGTGATCCGGCGCGCCCCGGCGTCCAGCGCGCCGCGGAACACCCCGGGGAACGCGAGCACGTTGTTGATCTGGTTGGGATAGTCGCTGCGGCCGGTGGCCACCACCGCCGCGTACTTGGCCGCCACCTCGGGGTGGATCTCCGGGTCCGGGTTGGACAGCGCGAACACGATCCCGCCGGGCGCCATCGTGGCGATCAGCTCCTCGGGCACCACACCCCCCGACAGCCCGAGGAACACGTCCGCGCCCTCCAGCGCCTCGACGAGGCCGCCGGTCAGGCCGTCCGGGTTGGTCCGTCGCGCCAGGTCGACCTTCACGCTGTTCATGTCGTCGCGCCCGGTGTGCAGGATGCCGCGCGAGTCAAGGACCGTGATGTCCGAAACACCCATCGTCAGAAGCAGATTCGTGCACGCCACACCCGCGGCGCCTGCGCCGGAGACCACCGCGCGCAGCGAGGACATGTCGCGGCCGAGCAGCTTGCTGGCGCCCATCATCGCCGCCAGCACGACGATCGCGGTCCCGTGCTGGTCGTCGTGCATCACCGGGCAGTCCAGCGCCTCGATCACCCGGCGCTCGATCTCGAAGCAGCGCGGGGCGCTGATGTCCTCGAGGTTGACGGCGCCGAACGTCGGCCTCAGCCGCACCAGCGTCTCGACGATCTCGTCGGGATCCTTGGTGTCCAGCACGATCGGGATCGCGTTCAGGCCGCCGTACGCCTGGAACAGCGCGCACTTGCCCTCCATCACCGGCAGCGACGCCTCGGGACCGATGTCGCCCAGGCCGAGCACCGCGCTGCCGTCGCTGACGACGGCCACCAGCCGGTTCGACCAGGTGTAGCGGGCGGCCAGGGTGCGGTCCGCCGCGATCGCCCGGCTGACCTGCGCCACACCCGGGGTGTAGGCGATCGACAACGCGCGTTGGGTGTCCAGCGGCGCGCTCAGGGCCACCGAAAGCTTCCCGCCTACATGCGCGTCGAAGATCTCGTCGTCTCCGATGGCGACCTGTGGCTGCGCGATCTCTGGCATCGGATCAGGGTAAGGGCTACCCATTAGTAGGCCTAATTTCCGCTCGGTTGGTTCAGATGAGGCCGAGCTCGGTCACCGCGTTGCGCTCGTCGGCCAGCTCCGCCGTCGACTTGTCGATCCGGCCGCGGGAGAACTCGTCGATCTCCAGGCCCTGCACGATCGACCAGTCGCCGCCCTTGGTGGTCACCGGGAACGACGAGATCAGGCCCTCCGGCACGCCGTACGAGCCGTCGGAGATGACGGCCATCGACACCCAGTTGCCCTCCGGGCTGCCGAGCAGCCAGTCGCGGGCGGCGTCGATGGTCGCCGAGGCGGCCGACGCGGCCGACGAGGCGCCGCGGGCGTCGATGATCGCCGCGCCGCGCTTGGCGACGGTCGGGATGAAGTCGTTCTCGATCCACGCCTGGTCGCCCACGACCTCGGCCGCGTTCTTGCCCTTGACCTCCGCGTGGAAGATGTCGGGGTACTGGGTGGCCGAGTGGTTGCCCCAGATCGTCATCTTCTTGATGTCGGTGACGGCGGCGCCGGTCTTGCGGGCCAGCTGCGTGATGGCCCGGTTGTGGTCGAGGCGGGTGAGCGCCGAGAACCGCTCCCGCGGGATGTCGGGCGCGTTGCTCATCGCGATCAGCGCGTTGGTGTTGGCCGGGTTGCCCGTCACGCCGACGCGCACGTCGTCGGCCGCCACCGAGTTCAGCGCCTTGCCCTGCGCGGTGAAGATCGCGCCGTTGGCCTCCAGCAGGTCGCCGCGCTCCATGCCCGGGCCGCGCGGGCGCGCGCCGACGAGCAGCGCCAGGTTCACGCCGTCGAAGATCTTGTTCGGGTCCGCGCCGATCTCGACGCCCGACAGCAGCGGGAAGGCGCAGTCGTCGAGCTCCATCACGACACCCTCGAGCGCCTTGAGCGCGGGCTCGATCTCCAGCAGCCGCAGCTCGATCGGGCGGTCGGGCCCCAGCAGCGCGCCGCTGGCGAGGCGGAACAACAGGCTGTAGCCGATCTGGCCGGCGGCGCCGGTGACGGCGACCTTGACGGGACTTGCGCTCACTTCGGATGGCTCCTTATGGAGAAGTTCAGGATTGTGTGTCGTGCTCGAAACTAGCGCACCGCCCTTCGCCCGAAACCTCCGGTCCATGGCCGCCGCGGAGTCTTCACGTCGCGTTTCGCCAGGACGCGTAGCATTGAGCACCGCTTGGCGGACCTGCGTGGTGATCGGAGGTAAAGGTGTTTCCCGGACCTGACGCCTTGCCCGAGGTGCTGCGACCGCTCGCGCGCGAGCCGCACGAGCCGCCGGCAAAACCCGTCGAGAAGCGGCCCAACGAGACCCTGGTCGACTGCGCGGTCTACGCGTCCGGCCACCGGCTGCCGGGAAAGTTCAGCTACGCCGCCGCGCTCGACCGGGTGCGCCAGCTCGAGCTGATCGGGCAGGAGGCGTTCGCCTGGGTCGGCCTGCGCGAGCCGAACCTGGCCGAGATGCAGGAGGTGGCGGACGTCTTCGGGCTGCACGCCCTGGCCGTCGAGGACGCCGTGTGCGCGCACCAGCGGCCCAAGCTGGAGCGCTACGACGAGACGCTGTTCCTCGTCCTGAAGACGGTCAACTACGTCCCGCACGAGTCGGTGGCGCTGGCCCGCCAGATCGTCGAGACCGGCGAGGTGATGGTGTTCGTCGGCAAGAATTTCGTGGTCACCGTCCGCCACGGCGAGCACGGCGGGCTGTCCGAGGTGCGCAAGCGGATGGAGGGCGACCCCGAGCAGCTGCGCCTGGGACCGTATTCGGTGATGCACGCGATCGCCCACGAGGTGGTGAACCACTATCTCGAGGTGAGCCATCTGATCGAGGCCGACATCGACAGCATCGAGGAGGTGGCGTTCGAGCCGGGCCGCAAGCTCGACGTCGAACCGATCTATCTGCTCAAGCGCGAGGTCGTCGAACTGCGCCGCTGCGTCAACCCGCTGTCCGGCGCGTTCAATCGCATCCAGCTGGAGAACAAAGACCTCATCGCCAAGGAGGTGCGCCGCTACCTGCGCGACCTCGCCGATCACCACTCCGAGGCCGCCGAGCACATCGCCAGCTACGACGACATGCTCAACTCGCTGATCCAGGCGGCCCTGGCCCGGGTGGGCATGCAGCAGAACAACGACATGCGCAAGATGGCGGCCTGGGCCGGCATCCTGGCGGTGCCGACCATGGTCGCGGCCATCTACGGCATGAACTTTCATTTCATGCCCGAGCTGAACTGGACGTGGGGTTATCCGGGGGTGATGGCCGGGATGGCCGTCGTCTGCCTGGTGCTGTACTTCCAATTCCGCCGCAACAACTGGCTGTAGCCTTCTTTCCGCCACGCCGAGTGTGCGCTGACGGCTTTCGGTGTGCATACAGGGCGAGAATTTCGCGTTTTTCCCGCCATGGGTTCACACTCAAAGCCGTGAGTGCACGCGCGACCGCGGAGATCAGTCGGGTTGCGCCGCAGGGCGTTTCGGGTCTAGCACGTCGACGCCGTCGCCCAGCCACGCCTGCCGCATCGCCTCGGCGCCCTTGAGCCGCACCCACGCGGCCTCGGTCGCGGTGATCGGCGTCGCCGACAGGAACTGCACCGGGTCGCGGGGCGGGTCCAGCGGCAGGTCCTCGATGTCGCTGCGGCCCAACAGCACCGCGGTGAACGGCACCCGTCCCGACGGCCACGCCCACAGCGGCGAGCCGAGGTCGATCAGGGCGTCGGGCACCAGCACCACGCCGTCGACGGCCGGGGTGGCGGCCAGCACCGCCAGGCTGCGGGCGATCCCGGTGACCGGCCCGGGCTCCCGCAGGCGCAGGACGACCTCGGCGCGCGGGCCGCGCTCGGGGTCGGCGACCATGTCCGTCGGGTCGGTCATCGGATGGCGCGAGCAGCCCAGCGACACGTAATGAACCAGCCCGTCGCTCCCGCGAAACCGCAACACCTCAAGGGTTTCGGTGCCCAGGAAGGTCACGCTCGCCGAATCGGGCTCCACGCCGGCGAAGTGGGCGCGCAGGTGCGCGCGCACCAGGTCCGTGATCACTCGGCGACCGGTGCGATCGTCAGGTTCACCCCCGTGTCGGCGTCGAAGACGGTCACCTTCGCCGTGTCGAGCGCCAACTCGATCGACTGCCCCACGGCCGCCTTCGACTCCGCGGCAACCCTTGCCACGAACTGGTTTTCGTGCATCTCACCCTCGGCCTCCAGCTCGTCCAGCTGGGCCGCGTGCACGGCCGGACCCGCGGTGGTGAAGTACACGTATTTGTCGGCGCCCAGCGATTCCACCAAATCGACCTTCACCTCGAAGGTCAGCGCCCTGATGCGCTGGTAGCCGTCGATCAACGCGGCGTCGGCCAGGTGCTCGGGGCGCACGCCGACGATGACGTTCTCCGGCCGCGGGTGCCGCGCAATCACCTCCTGCACCTCCGGCGCCAGCATCACCTCACCCACCGACAGCGTCAGCCCGGTCGGCGTCAGCTCCGCCGGGAAGAAGTTCATCGCCGGCGATCCGATGAACCCCGCCACGAACAGGTTCGCGGGCCGCTCGTACAGCTCGTCGGGCGTGCCGATCTGCTGCGCCACCCCGCCGTGCATCACCACCACGCGGTCGCCGAGCGTCATGGCCTCGGTCTGGTCGTGGGTGACGTAGACAGTGGTGGTGCCCAATCTGCGCTGCAGGCGGGCGATCTCGCCGCGCATCTGCACCCGCAGCTTGGCGTCCAGGTTTGACAGCGGCTCGTCCATCAAAAACGCCTTGGGATGGCGCACGATCGCGCGGCCCATCGCCACCCGCTGCCGTTGCCCACCCGACAGCTGGGACGGCTTGCGGTCCAAAAGCTCGGTCAGGTCAAGGGTTTTGGCGGTCTCCTCGACCTTCTGCGCGATCTCGGCCTTCTTCATCTTCGTCAGGGTCAGCGGAAAGGCGATGTTCTGCCGCACGGTCATGTGCGGGTAGAGCGCGTAGGACTGGAACACCATGGCGATGTCGCGGTCCTTGGGCGCCTTCTCGTTCATCCGGACGCCGTCGATGCGCAGCTCGCCCGACGAGATGTCCTCAAGCCCGGCAATCATGTTCAGCGTCGTCGTCTTGCCGCAGCCGGACGGGCCGACCAGGATCAAAAACTCGCCGTCGGCGATGGTGATGCTCAGGTCGCGCACCGCCGCGGCGCCGTCGGCGTAGCTCTTGTTGACGTGCTCCAACACGATCTCGGCCATCGCGCTATCCCTTCACGGCGCCAGAGGTCAACCCGGCGACAATCCGTCGTTGAAAAATTAGAACAAATACGATGATCGGGACGGTAATCACGACGGCGCCCGCCGCGATCGATCCGGTCGGCTCCTCGAACTGCGAACTGCCGCTGAAGTTCGCGATCGCCACCGGGGCGGTGATCGCCGCCTCGGTCGCGGTCAGCGACAGCGCCAGCAGCAGGTCGTTCCAGGCGAAGATGAACACCAGGATCGCCGCGGTCACCAGGCCCGGCGCCGCCAACGGCACGATCACCTTGCGGAAGGCCTGGCCCGGCGTGGCGCCGTCCATCTTCGCCGCCTTCTCCAGATCCCACGGGATCTCCCGGAAGAACGCCGACAGCGTGTAAATGGCAAGGGGTAGAGCGAAAGTGATGTAGGGCAGGATCAACCCGGGCCAGGTGTCGAACAGCCCGAGGGCGCGTTCGATGTTGAACAGCGGGGTGACCAGTGAGATGGCCGGGAACATGGTGATCAGCAACGTCGCCCCGATCAGCAGCCGCTTGCCGGGGAAGTTCAGCCGGGCGATCGCGTAGGCCGCCATCGCGCCGAGCACCACGGCGATCGCGGTGGTGATCACCCCGATTCCGATGGAGTTGATCAGCGCGGAGGCGAAGAATTCGCCGCGGAAGATGCCGCGATAGTTGTCCAGCGTCACCGACGACGGAATCAGCTTGCCGTCCTTGACCGTTGACGACGGCTTGAGCGACAGCGACAGGATCCATAGCACCGGAACGAGGGCGTACAGCACGACCAGCGCGTCGATCACGGCCCACCCGGCGGCGCGCCGGGCGCCCACGCGTTCACCGCCCATCGGCGTCACCCCCGGGCGCGGCCGCGCCGAACACCTTGATGTAGACCAGCGCGATGATGCCCACGCAACAGAAGATCAGCACGCTGATCGCCGAGCCAAGCCCCACGTTGAAGCCCTTGAACAGGTTGTCGTAGCCCAGGATTGACACCGAGTCGGTGTTGTTGGCGCCGTCGGTCAGCACGTAGATGTTGTCGAAGATGCGGAAGGCGTCCAGCGTCCGGAACAGCAGCGCGACCACCACCGCCGGCTTGATGATCGGCAGGATGACCCGGGTCAGCCGCCGCCAGGCGCCGGCCCCGTCGACCTGCGCGGCCTTCAGCAGGTCCTCGGGCACCAGCGCCAGCCCGGCCAGCAGCAGCAGCGACATGAACGGCGTGGTCTTCCAGACCTCGGCCAGCACGACGATGCCCAGCGACGGGATCTGTTGCGTCAGTGGCGCGCTGCCGTGCGGCAACAGGTTGGCCAGGTAGCCGGTGCCCGGCGTCCACGCGTAGTACCAGCTGTACGACGCGACGACGGTGACGATGCCGTACGGGATGAGCACCGCCGTGCGCACCAGTCCCCTCCCGACGAGCGTGCGGTGCATCACCAGCGCCAGCGCCAGGCCCAGCGCGAACTCGATCGCCACCGACACCACCGTGATGCCCAGCGTCACCGCCAGCGCGGTCCACCAATACCGGTCGGTCAAAATCGTTTGGTAGTTGCCCAATCCGATGAATGCGGTGTCGTGGGGGGTGGCGAGGCTGTTGCGCTGCAGGCTGAGCCACACGGCGTAACCGATCGGGTAGGCCGTCACCGCCAGCATCAGGGTCGCCGCCGGCGCGACCAGCATCAGGCCGAGTCGCCGTTCGGAGGCGCTCACGGCAACAGGCCCTTCCCGTCGATCGCCCGCTGCGCCTGCGCGGCGAGCTCGTCCGCCGTGCGCTCCGGGTCGATCGCGGCGATCGGGCTCAGCGCCGTCGACAGCCGCAGCGACAGCGCCTGGTATGCGGGCGTCGCGGGCCGCACGGCGGCGTCGGTGAGCTGCTGGCGGATCACGGTGTACATCGGATACTTCGCCTGAAACTGCGCATCGGAATACAGCGACGCGCGCACGGCGGGCAGGCCGCCCTCGATCGACACGTACCTCTGGCTCTGCAGGCTGCGCAGGCAGCGCACGGCCTCGAACGCCTCGGCGCGGTGGCGGGTGGTGCTGGACACGGCCAAATTCAGCCCGCCGATCGTCACCTTGGCCGGCCGGCCAGCCGCCACCCGGGGATACGGCGCGAAACCGAACACCTTTTGGCTGGCCTCGTACGCGATGCGGAATTGCTCGTCGTTGGGCACGAAGGTGCCGACGTCGTTGACGCTGCCGGCCAACGCCGGGTCCCGGTTCAGCGGCAGGAAAGGCACGCCGCCCTTCACCGCGTTCTCGAGCAGCGACGCCAGCACGTAGGGCCAGTTGACCTCGAGCGCGGCCTTGCCCTGTTCCACCGCCAACCGCGCGGTGCCCTCGTCGCTCCGGCTGATCGACGGGTCGGCCCCGGGTGCGGTGGCCACCGACTTGAGGACCCGCAGCGCGGCGACGGTGGCGGCCCGGTGCGCGGGCGTGTCCGTCAGCGTGACCCGCGTGCCGTCGTCGGAGAGCACCTGGCCGCCCGCGCTGACCAGCAGCGTGTTGAACCACACCACCAGGCCCTCGCCCTCGTTGGCCTGCACGGCGATCCAGGCGGGTAGGCCCGCGGCGTGCAGCCGGGCGGCCTCGGCCACCATGGCGTCCCACGTCATCGGCGCGGGGTTCACCAAATCGGGGCGGTACCAAAGCAATTGGGTGTTGGTCGTCACGGGTGCGCCATACAGGTCGTTCTTCCAGCGGGCCGTCGCGAGCGGGCCCGGCAGGGTGTCGACGGTGGCGTCCGTCTCGGCCCGCCCCGCCGGGTCATCGGACAACGGCAACGCCCAACCGGCCTCGGCGAACTCCGCGGTCCAGACCACGTCCAGCGCCATCACGTCCAGCCCGCGGTCGTGGGCGCTCAGCCGGCGCGCCAGCTGCACCCGCTGCTCCCCGGGCCCCCGGGGCAGGCTGACGTGCCGGATCGCGAACCGGCCCCCGAGCTGCCGGGTGCACTCCTGCGCGACGGCGGTGAAGGTGGCCGCGTCGGTGGCCGGCGTGTAAAAGCTGAGTACCAGCCCGCCGCCGGGCGGGCCGCAGGCGGACAGCAGCGACGCGACCGCGAGCGTCGCCAGGGCGAAAGCGCCTATTCGGCGTGCGCGCCCACGACGGCTGGCCACCAATTCAGATCGCCAGGCGCGCCAGCAGATCCCGGGCCTTTTCTGCGTTTTGCGGATCGCAGAGAACGTCGTAGCGGCCGGCCACCAACTGCATGGTGGAGCTGAAATCCCTTGTGCCACGGGCCATTGCGTAGGGGACCGCGGAGGTGATCAAACCGAAGAACACCCCGGCGACCAGGCCGGTGACCAGGGCGGCCCAGGGGTTGGGGCTGAAGAAGCCGAGCACCAAGCCGATGAACAGGCCGAGCCATGCCCCGCTGATGACGCCGCCACCGAGCACTTTCGGCCACGACAGCCGGCCGGTGACCCGTTCGACCTGCATGAGGTCGACCCCGACGATGGTGACCTGCTGCACCGGGAACTGCTGGTCGGACAGATAGTCGACGGCGCGCTGCGCCTCGGCGTACGTCGGGTAGGACCCGACCGGCCAGCCCTTGGGCGGGGTCGGGAGCGAGGGCACGCCGCGCCGAGCGGCCGCCGCGCCGCCGGGCGTGCCGCCGGGAACCTGCCCGGGCTGGAAAGGACTAGTCATCGGCTCTCATTCTCCTCCGCCTCGGCCATCCTTTCATCCCGGGCTTGTGGCCGCCCATGGGCTAGGTTGAACGCCATGGCAGCTCCCGGCGGTGGCCGCGGCGACGAGGCTGGTCCGCCGCCCGGCGGCCGCCCCGAGCAGCCCGCTTGGCAACCGCCCTGGGAACCGCCGGCGGCCGACTATCCGCCCGACCCGTATTCACCGCCGGGCTACCCGGCCGGCTATCCGCCGCCGCCCGGCTACGGGCCCCCGCCCCCCGGCTACGGCCCGCCGCCGCCCGGCTACGGGCCACCGCCGCCCGGCTACGGCCCGCCCGCCTACCCGGGGTATCCCGGCGGCTCCTACGGGGGGCCGGACTACCGGGTTTCGGCCGGCACCAACGGCATGGCGATCGGCTCGCTCATCGCGTCGTTCGCCGGTTTCTTCTGCTGTGTCATCGGCTCGGTGGTGGCGATCGTGCTGGGCGTGGTCGCGCTGAACCAGATCAAGCAGACCCGCCAGGAGGGCTACGGCCTGGCGGTCACCGGCATCGTGATCGGCGTCGGCACCCTGGTGGTGTTTCTGATCATCGCGATGTTCAGCATCCATTCCCATTAGCGCGACTCGCGCCATGGCAAGCCCGCCGTCCCCGCGGCGGCTGAATAGGCTCTCCTGCATGGGACCGGTCAACAGGGTGTACGTCGCGCGGCTGCCGCGGATGCTGGTACTCGGTCCGCTCGGCGAAAACTTCGGGCGCGTCCGCGATGTCGTGATCAGCATCAGCATCGTCCGCCAGCAGCCCCGCGTGCTGGGACTGATCGTCGACTTGGCCACGCGCCGCAGCATTTTCATTCCGATGTTGCGCGTCGCCTCGATCGAGCCCAACGCGGTGACGCTCAACACCGGCAGCGTGTCCCTGCGCCACTTTCAGCAGCGCCCCGGCGAGGTGCTGGCCATGGGCCAGATACTCGACACCCCGGTCAAGGTCAACGACCCCGAGCTGCCCGAGCTGGCCGGCCTCGACGTGGTGATCACCGACCTGGGCATCGAACAGACCCGAACCAGGGACTGGCTGGTCACCCGGGTCGCCGTGCGCAGCCAGCGACGGCTGGGGCGGCGCGGCCCCGTCCACGTGGTGGACTGGCAGAACGTGCAGGGCCTCACCCCGTCGGCCCTGGCGCTGCCGGACCAGGGCGTGGCCCAGCTGCTCGCCCAGTTCGAGGGGCGCCGGGCGGTCGACGTCGCCGACGTCATCCACGGGCTGCCGCCCAAGCGTCGCTACGAGGTGCTCAAGGCGCTCGACGACGACCGGCTGGCCGACGTCTTGCAGGAGCTGCCCGAGTTGGATCAGGCGGACGTGCTCTCGCAGCTGGGCACCGACCGATCGGCCGACGTGCTCGAGGAGATGGATCCCGACGACGCCGCCGACCTGCTGGGGGTGCTCAACCCGACCGACGCCGAGATGCTGCTGACCCGGATGGACCCGGACGAGTCCGAGCCGGTGCGCCGGCTGCTGACCCACTCCCCCGACACCGCGGGCGGCTTGATGACCTCCGACCCGGTGGTGCTGACGCCGGACACGTCGGTCGCCGAGGCGCTGGCCCGGGTTCGCGATCCCGACCTCACCGCCGCGCTGGCTTCGATGGTGTTCGTGGCGCGTCCGCCGACGGCCACCCCCACCGGGCGCTACCTGGGCTGCATCCCGTTGCAGCGGCTGCTCCGCGAGGCGCCGGCCGAGCTGGTCGGCGGGATCGTCGACAGCGACCTGCTCACCCTGACGCCGGAGACGCCGCTGGGCGCGGTGACCCGCTACCTCGCCGCGTACAACCTGGTGTGCGGGCCGGTGCTCGACGACCAGAACCATCTGTTGGGGGCGGTAACCGTGGACGACCTACTCGACCACCTGCTGCCGCACGACTGGCGCGTGGATGTGCAGCAGCTGGACACCACCGGCCGGATCGAACGACGACTGGGGGAATCCGGGTGAGCAGATCCACCGCGACACGACGGCTCTACACCCCGCGGACCTCCCGCAGGTACTCCCCGCGCGTCGACCCCGAGGCCGTCGGGCAGCTCACCGAGTCCATCGCTCGTTTCTTCGGCACCGGCCGCTACCTGCTGATCCAGACGATCATCGTGGTGGCCTGGATTTTGGTGAACGTGTTCGCGGCCGCGCTGCGCTGGGACCCGTACCCGTTCATCCTGCTCAATCTGGCGTTCTCCACGCAGGCCGCGTACGCGGCGCCGCTGATCCTGCTGGCCCAGAACCGCCAGGAGAACCGGGACCGGGTCGCGCTCGACGAGGACCGCCGTCGCGCCGCGCAGACCAAGGCCGACACCGAGTACCTGGCCCGCGAACTGGCGGCGCTGCGGCTGGCCGTGGGCGAGGTCGTGACGCGCGAGTACCTGCGCCACGAGCTGGAGGACCTGCGCTCTATGCTGACCCAGTTACTGCCGGAGGACGCGGACGGGGAGGTCCGCAGCGGCGGGTCAGGATTGGGAGCGGGTCGCTAAGAAATCCCGCTAATTATCAATTCCGCCATTGCGCCACTCCCGTCACGGGGGTTATGTATTGTGATCTGGTTCACGAAGCTAAGCAGTAGTTTCCCGACCTTTTAGGACGGTCGAGTGCGCATTGGGGGACGCTGGAGTCCACGCCCGGCCGTCGCGGCCGTGCGACAGCGAGCGGTTCGCTTGACCAAAGTTCGCGTGACAAAGACCCCGGCGTTCGGCGTCGCCGTGATCGCCCCGCTCGTCTTCGCCGGCGCCGTCGGCGGCTCGGGGCCCGAAGTTCACGCGAAGGTTGCCCCCGGCCACGGCCAGGGCGCGCCGGTGCGCGCCGCCATCTACCCCGTCGCCGCCGTTTCGCCGAGCGTCCCCGACACCTCCGGGCCGGTCGTCATCGCCGCCGACCACACCCCCACCGCCTTCCACATCGCCGAGGCCGCCCCGTCCGCGCCGCCTCCCCCGATGATCGTGAATGCGCCTGGCGCGCTGGGCATTCCGTCGATCGCCCTGGCGGCCTACCGCAGCGCCGAACAGAAGATGGCCGTCGCCGCCCCCGGCTGCGGCGTCAGCTGGAACCTGCTCGCCGGGATCGGGCGCATCGAGTCGGGCCACGCCGGTGGTGGGGCCGTCGATGCGCGCGGCACCGCGGTCGTCCCGATCTACGGCCCGTCGCTGGACGGCACCCTGCCCGGCAACGAGGTCATCCTGCAGAGCACCGTCGGCAATCGCCCCACCTACGCCCGCGCGATGGGGCCGATGCAGTTCCTGCCCGGCACCTGGGCGCGCTACGCCGCCGACGGCAAGGGCGACGGGACGGCCGACCCGCAGAACCTGTTCGACTCCGCGCTGGCCGCCGCCCGGTACCTGTGCAGCGGCGGGCTCAACCTGCGCGACCCCATGCAGGTGATGTCGGCGATCCTGCGTTACAACAACTCGGTGCCCTACGCGCAGAACGTCCTGGGCTGGGCCGCCGCGTACGCCACCGGCGTGGTCCCCGTCGACCTGCCGCCGATGACCGGCCCGCCGCCGCCGCTGGGCAACGCGCACGACGATCATCCGGAGGGGCTCGGTCCGAACCTGCCGATGAACGTCATCGGCCTGCCGTCGGACGACTTCTTCTCGCGCACACCGCTGATCGACCTGAGCGGGACGCCGCCCACCAGCCAGCAGCCGATGTTCCCCTGGATGCAACCCACGCCGCAGCAGGCGCCGACGCAACAGCCCGGCTGCACCGTGATCTGCATCGGCCCGCAAAACCCGGCGCCGCCGGCCCCGTTCGGACAACCGGCGTTCGGCGCGCCCGCGCCGCCGCCGTTCGGAGCGCCCCCGCCCCCGCCGTTCGGAGCGCCCCCGCCCGCGATGCCCGCCGCCCCGCCTTCCGGCCCGGCGGCCCCCGGCCAGGCGGCCCCCGGTCCGGCAGCCGGCGCGCCCAGGGCGCCCGGTCCGGCCAGCTGACCAGCGTCCGATCGAAGCCGCCTAGACTCGGCGGTGATGTCCAATCCTGATACCGCCGACCTCGTCGCGGAAATCCGCACCGCGCTGGGGAAGGTGATCGACCCCGAATTGCGCCGTCCCATCACCGAACTCGGGATGGTCAAGAGCGTCGACGTCGAGGCCGACGGCGGCGTGCACGTCGCGATCTACCTGACTACCGCCGCGTGCCCGAAGAAGACCGAAATCAGCGAGCGGGTCACCAGCGCCGTTGCCGACGTCCCCGGCACCGGCGCCGTCAAGGTCAGCCTGGACGTGATGAACGACGAACAGCGCACCGAGCTGCGCAAGCAGCTGCGCGGCGACGCCCGGGAGCCCGTCATCCCGTTCGCCCAGCCCAGCTCGCTGACCCGGGTGTACGCCGTCGCCTCCGGCAAAGGCGGCGTCGGAAAGTCGACGGTCACGGTGAACCTGGCCGCGGCGATGGCCGCGCGCGGGTTGTCCGTCGGCGTGCTCGACGCCGACATTCACGGCCATTCCATCCCCCGGATGATGGGCACCACCGACCGGCCCACCCAGGTCGAGTCAATGATCCTGCCGCCCATCGCCCACGAGGTGAAGGTCATCTCGATCGCGCAGTTCACCCAGGGCAACACCCCGGTGGTGTGGCGCGGGCCGATGCTGCACCGCGCGTTGCAGCAGTTCCTGGCCGACGTCTACTGGGGCGACCTGGACGTGCTGCTGCTCGATCTGCCGCCGGGCACCGGCGACGTCGCCATCTCCTTGGCGCAGCTGCTGCCCAACGCCGAGATCCTGGTGGTGACCACGCCGCAGCTGGCCGCGGCCGAGGTCGCCGAACGGGCCGGCAGCATCGCGCTGCAAACCCGCCAGCGCGTCGTCGGCGTCGTCGAGAACATGTCCGGGCTGGTGCTGCCCGACGGGACCACGATGCAGGTGTTCGGCGAGGGCGGCGGGCAGCAGGTCGCCGAGCGGCTGTCCCGCGCGGTCGGCGCCGACGTGCCGCTGCTGGGCCAGATCCCGCTGGACCCCGCGCTGGTCGCGGCCGGCGACGCCGGCGTGCCGATCGTGCTGAGCGCCCCGGACTCCCCCGTCGGCAAGGAACTGCGCGGCGTGGCGGACAGCCTGTCGTCGCGCAAGCGCGGGCTGGCGGGCGTGTCGCTGGGGCTGGACCCGACGCGCCGCTGAGCAGCGCTATACCGCTTGGTGTGCACTCAGGGTTTTGGCTGTGCAACTACGGCGGGATTTCGGCCCCGGATCCCATCCCGGGCTCACACGCAACGCCGTCAGCTCACACCCAACGCCGTCAGCTCACCTCAGGTGGCGTCGGCGTCGAACGGCGCGGGGCCGCCGGTGTGCGGCTCGGGCTGCGAGGGCAGCGGCACCGGTTGGGCGGGCTCGGCCGGCTTGGGCGGGGCCCCGTTGACCGGGCGGTCGAAGTTTCCGGTCAAAAAGGAGTCGTCGCCGTCCAGCAGGTGCTTGGTCAGCGCGGCGCGCGGGCTCATGCCGCGCAGGCGCTGCAGCTCGCTGAGCGGCTCGCGCAGGTCGTCGAACTCGGGTCCGAGGTCCTGGCGCAGCTGGGTCGTCATGCCGCTGAGGTAGTCGCGCGCCTGCCGCAGCGTGTTCGACGTCCAGCGGATGGCGCCGGGGAGCCGCTCGGGCCCGAGGATCACCAGCCCGACCACCACGAGGACGAGGATGTGCTCCCAGCTCAAATTGCCGAACACTAGCTGTTATCCGGGTCGGGTTTCACCGTCAGCGTGACGTGGCGGCCGTCGCGCACGACCTCCACCGGGGAGTCCTGCCCGATGGTCAGCTGTCGCACCGCGACGACGAACTCGTCGGCGTCGGCGACCTTGCGGCTGCCGACCTTGACGATCACGTCGTTCTCCAGGATCCCGCCCTTCTGCGCCGGGCTGCCCGCCTTGACGTTGGCCACCTGCGCGCCGGAGGCGATCGCGTTGCTCACCGACCGGGTGCTGACGCCCAGCGTCGGGTGCACGATCTTGCCGTCCTTGATCAGGGCCTGGGCCACCGACTTGACCTCGTTGATCGGGATCGCGAAGCCGAGCCCACTTGCGCTGTCGGACAACGACTTACCGGCCGTGTCGATGCCGATCACCTGGGAGTCCATGTTGATCAGCGGGCCGCCGGAGTTGCCGTGGTTGATCGACGCGTCGGTCTGGACCGCGTCGATGACGGTGTCGGTGTCGGAGCCCTCGCCCGACAGCGGGACGGGGCGGTGCAGCGCGCTGATGATGCCGTGGGTCACCGTGCTGCGCAGGCCCAGCGGCGCACCGGCGGCCAGCACCTCGTCGCCGACGCGCACCTTGTCGGAGTCACCCAGCTGGGCCACGCTCAGGTTGTCGACGTTGTCGACCTTGAGCACCGCCAGGTCGGTCTTGGGGTCGCGGCCCACCAGGTTGGCCGGCACCTCCTTGCCGTCGTTGAAGACGACGGTCGTCTTGAACTGGCTGGGGTTGTTGGCCGCCTCGGAGATGACGTGGTTGTTGGTGACGATGTAGCCGCGGCCGTCGATGACCACCCCGGAGCCCTGCATGCCCTCCTGGTCGCTCTTCGACTCGATGGTGACGACGGCGCCGGCGGTCGCGGCGGCCACCTTGGCGAACCGGCCCGCCGGCAGCTCGGAATTGCCGGGCGTCGACAGCGTGACCTTCGAGGTGGTGAACGCCTCGATGACCTCGGCCGTCTTGCGGCCGATCACGCCGCCGATCAGGCCGATCACCAGCGCGATCAGCAGCAGCACGGCCAGCGCCAAATACGACACCCTGCGCCCGAACAGCACGTCGCGCACCCCGAGCTTGCCGCCGTAGCCCGGCACGGCCTGCGGTCCCGCCGGCGCGACGGCCGGGGTCCCCAGCGCCGCGGCGGCGCCGGGGTCGCGCCAGGGGTCTTCTGCGCCGTCGGGCTCGGCGCCGTCCTGCTCGGCGGCCAGCGCGCCGGCGTCGATCGGGTGGCGCTGCAGCGTGTCCACGGTCCCGACGGGCCGGCTGAACGCCTCCTCGAGGACGGGGTCGGCGGGCGGATCGTGCGGCCGGAATTCGGACTGCTCGCGGTACTTGGGCGGGCGCACCCGCTCGGCGACGAAGGAGCCGCGCAATCCGGTGGGACGGCCGAACGCCTGGCGCGCTGCGGGATCCACCGGTGGCCGGGAGATGGGGCGCGGCGCCAGGCGGTCTCCGCCGTTGTTGCCGGCGTTGCCGCTGTCGTTGCCCGTGTTGTTGCCGTCGGAGGTCACGTCGCCTTTGGATCCTCTTCTTGAGCGTTCGAGACAGGCCGCTTACCGGGCGCGTTGCACCACGGCGGCTTTGTGCTTGTCCACCCTAGTATCCACGGGTGCGGCGATTATCGGCGCTTACGCTGGTCGCGCGTATCGCGCTCGGCTGTGTCGTCGTCCGACGGGTGGTGCGGGATCTCGGACAGCAAGCCCAGCAGGTTGCTGGGGATGCGGATCGGGTTGGAATCGCGCAGCGCGGCACGCGCCCGGCACTGATCCTCGACCTCGGCGGCGCATTCGGGGCAGAGCGAGAGGTGGTGGGCGGCGCGCAGGTGGGCGTTCATCCGCAGCTCACCGTCGACGAACGCCGCGATCGCCTCGATGGACAGGTGTTCGGTGGAACGGAACCGGCGCGGCGCGCCGACCGGCGCATCGCTCTGGGAGGCGAACTGTGCGGGCAGCCAGGAGAACGCGCGGCGAAACACCTCTCCTCGGTCCGCCATCACCCGTTCCTTTCGGTTCTTTCAGAGACCTCTTAAGACGCTCCTAATCGAATGTAGCGCGGGACGGCGCTCAATACGCCGTCTCCCGCGCACCAAACGCGAGTATTTGAAGGCGACAACCCAGGGAAGCGCGCTACGAACTCTGCCCGGACAGGCCATTGCCCAGGGTGCCGTTGTCGCCCAGGCCGCCGCCACCACCGCCGGTGGCGGGGCCACCGGAGCCGCCGCTGTTATGGCCGACGTTGCCGCTGGCGCCCGGGCCGCCCGCCCCGCCGGCGAAACCGTCGCCACCGCGACCGCCGTCGCCGTCCGAGACGGGGGTGCCCGCGATCGCGCCGCCGCCCCCGCCCCCACCGATGCCCGCCGGGCTTCCACCGCCGCCGAAGCCGCCCGCGTGCGTGACACTCGGGCTCTGCGCTTGCCCGCCGTCGCCGCCCTGGCCGCCGATGGAGGTGGCGTCGCCGCCGCCACCCCCGC
>NZ_LQPM01000038.1 GCF_002101815.1 Mycobacterium paraense
GTCTTGGGGGTTGGGCGGGGCCGGCGCCTGGGGTGCCGGCGCTTGAGTGGCGGGCGCCTGCGGTTGCGTCACGGCCGGCTGCTGCCCGGGCAGGTGCTGGTTGTTCGGCGGGATGGCGTCGGGCGCGGTGCTGGCCTGGGTGGGCTGGCTGGGCGCCTGAACCGGGATCGGCGGCATCGTCAGCCGCTCCTCGGGGATGTCGGGCGGCGGAACCGGCGCCTGCCCGTTGATGAGCAGCTGTCCCTTGGCGCTGTTGACCAGCGTGGCCCAGCCCCCGTTGCCCAGCGTCGCGCCGATGCTGCACGCGACCTGGCGGCTGCCCGCCGACCAACTGGGCAGCGACACGGTCGGGTAGATCAGCGTCAGGGTGGTGGTGCGCAGCTTGGTCGGCGCCAGGTAGGCGTCCGTCATCTTGGTGCACGAATCCTTGATGAAGCCGTCCTGGTCGGGCTCGGCGGGCATGGCACCCGGGAACTTCTCGGCCAGGTTCACCGTGCCGGTGACCTCCATCGCGTGCGGCGTGGCGCAGTCGACCGGGACGTCGGTCGGCTGGTTCGTCGCCGTGTCGATGCCCAGGCAGGTGCCGGCGGGCCAGACCTTCGACTGGTCGACGTCGGCGACCTTGCCCTTGAAGACCTCCTGCTGGTTGTTCGGCCCTGGCAGCTGCAGGCCGCACAGCATGCGGCGGTCGCCGGACTGGCGCCAGGCGCGGTCACCGGCCCACAGCAGGCTGACCATGAACTTGCTGGCCGGGTCGAACTTGGGCCCCAGGTAGTTGTGGACCGCGGGCTCGCACTGCTCCTGCGTCATCTGCTGGATCCGCGCCGGCGACGGGGGAGAGGCGCCCGGCCCGTACTCGGCGCCCGGAAAGGTCCGCATGTCGACCGACTCGGCGACCTCGAACTTGTGATTGTCGCTGCAGCTGACGATGGAGGCCGACTCCGGGGTGGCGTCCGGCCAGGTCAGGCAATCGCCGCCCTTGGCGCGGTTGAGGGCGGCGTCGCTCTTGGTTCCGGTGCTGGGCACCGGCTCGCTGTTGATGTAGCCGGCCAGCCGTCCCGGCCCGTTGCCGATCGGGATCGCGGTGACCAGTCCCGCGATCAACAGCCCGCCCAGGGCGGTGAGCAACAGCGCGCGCCGGGTGGCGGTCGCCTGCAAGCCGCGCGGCCAGGCGAAGCCGGCCGGCCGTTCCGCGGGGTCGCCGGGAGAGCCGGCGGTGGTCCCGGCTTCCGAGGCTTCCTTTTCGGGCGCTTGCGACATCGGCTCCATTCTGACAGGGCCGACTAAGTGGCGTGACAAAAGTTGCGGATGTCAACTCCTGGGATTGGCCTGGTGGGGTGCTCTGGCGTCGGCGCGGCGCGGCGAAAGTAGTCTCAGGCGCGTGATCGACCTGAAGCTGCTCCGGGAAGACCCCGACGCCGTGCGCCGCTCCCAAGTCAGCCGGGGCGAGGACCCAACGCTGGTGGACGCGTTGCTGACCGCCGACGGCAACCGCCGCTCGGCGATTTCGGCCGCCGACGACCTGCGCGCCGAACAGAAGGCCGCCAGCAAGAGCGTCGGGTCGGCGTCGCCCGACGAACGCCCGGCCAGGCTGGCGCGTGCCAAGGAGCTCGCCGAGCAGGTGAAGGCGGCCGAAGCCGCCCAGGCCGAAGCCGAGGCGGCGTTCACCGCGGCGCACATGGCGATCTCGAACGTCATCATCGACGGGGTGCCCGCCGGCGGGGAGGACGACTACGCCGTCCTCGACGTCGTCGGCGAGCCCGCGGCGATCGAAAACCCCAGGGACCACCTGGAATTGGGCGAGTCGCTGGGGCTGATCGACATGCAGCGCGGCGCCAAGGTGTCCGGGTCGCGGTTCTACTTCTTGACCGGCCGGGGCGCGCTGTTGCAGCTGGGCCTGCTGCAGCTGGCCCTGCGGCTGGCTGTGGACAACGGCTTCACCCCGATGATTCCGCCCGTGCTGGTGCGACCGGAGGTGATGGCCGGCACCGGATTTCTGGGCGCCCACGCCGACGAGGTGTACCGGGTGGAGGCCGACGACCTGTACCTGGTGGGAACGTCCGAGGTGCCGCTGGCCGGCTACCACGCCGACGAGATCCTCGACCTGTCCGGCGGCCCGCGGCGCTACGCGGGCTGGTCGTCGTGCTTCCGGCGCGAGGCCGGCAGCTACGGCAAGGACACCCGCGGCATCATCCGGGTGCACCAGTTCGACAAGGTGGAGGGCTTCGTCTACTGCGCGCCCGCCGACGCCGAGGCCGAACACCAGCGGCTGCTGGGCTGGCAGCGCGAGATGCTGGCCCGCATCGAGGTGCCGTACCGCGTGATCGACGTCGCCGCGGGCGATCTCGGTTCGTCGGCCGCGCGCAAATTCGATTGCGAGGCATGGGTTCCCACGCAGGGCGCCTACCGCGAGCTGACGTCGACGTCGAACTGCACCACCTTTCAAGCGCGCCGGCTGGCCACCCGCTACCGCGACGCGAATGGCAAGCCCCAGGTGGCCGCCACGCTCAACGGCACGCTGGGTACCACCCGCTGGCTGGTGGCGATCCTGGAGAACCACCAGCAGCCCGACGGCAGCGTACGGGTGCCCGCTGCGCTGGTGCCGTTCGTCGGTACCGAGCTGCTGGAGCCGGCAGGCTAGGGACGCCGGCCGCCCGGGGTGTGGCCGAAGGCGCGCCGATAGGTGTCGATGAAGGCGCTGGGCGTGGCCCAGCCGCAGGCCAGCGCCACCGCGGTGACGCCCCGGTTCTCGGCGAGCAGCATCAGCGCCTGCTGCAGGCGGACCTGGGTGCGCCACTGCGGGTAGGTCATGCCCAGCTCGTCAGCGAACAAGCGGCTCAGGGTGCGCTGGCTGACGCCGACCCGGCTGCTGAGTTGCCGCAACGTCGACGGGTTCGCCAGGTCCTCGGTGATCAGCGCGCACACCCGCCGCAGGCGGCTGTCGTTGGGCGTCGGAATCCAAAGGGGCTCACGGACACTCGTCGTCTGCAACTGGTCGTGCAGCACCGCCAGCATGCGCTGGTGTTCGTCGGCGTCGATCGCATCGGATTGCGAGCACGCGATGATCAGTTCTCGCATCAAGGGATTGACGGCGAGCACGGCAGGTGTCGCGGGGCCTCGACGGTGGCGCAGCGGGTCGAGTGCGACGCCGTGAAATCGGGTGTGGCCGTGAAACTCGTGCTCGTGCCACACGCCCGCCGGTATCCAGATGGCGCGGTTCGTCGGGGTGATCCACGTGCCCGCGGGGGTGGTCACCGAGACCGCCCCGGAGGAGGGGTAGACGATCTGGTGCAGGTGGTGTCGGTGGCGCTGGATCCGCGCGCCCGGCGGCAGCGACAGGGATGACGTCACCAGCCCGGGCTGGCCGATTTCCGACATATCACGGCAGAATATCGGAAGCCCGCAACCGGGGGAACGCTTAGCGTTGCCGATATGGCGATGAATCTTGTGCACCGGTGGCGTTGCAGCTCGACGGGCTGGCAGGAGGCGGTCAAAGACCGGCTGCTGCCCTGGGTGCTGGGTGACGTCGAATTAGGTTCTCGGACACTGGAAATCGGCCCGGGGTACGGCGCGACGACGTGCGCTCTGCTGGAGCGGGCCGAATCGCTGACCGCCGTCGAGGTCGATGCGGCGATGGCCGATCGGCTGAATCGGCGCTACGGCGACCGGGCACGCATCATTCACGGCGACGGCACCGACACCCGGCTGCCCGACGACCACTTCAGCTCGGTGGTGTGCTTCACGATGCTGCATCACGTCCCCGACGCGCGGCTGCAGGACCGGCTGTTCGGCGAGGCCTTCCGGGTGCTGCGGCCCGGCGGCGTCTTCGCCGGCAGCGACGGCGTGCCGTCGCTGACGTTCCGGCTGCTCCACATCAATGACACCTACAACCCGGTGCCGCCGAAGGATTTGGGCAGGCGGCTGGCCGACGCCGGGTTCGCCGACGTGCGGATCGACGTGTCGGGCGGCCGTCAGCGGTGGCGCGCCACCAAACCGGTCTGAGGCCTACGCGTCGACGGTCGCGGGTGCCGGCGAGGATTTCGCGTGCCGGCGCATCCGCTCCATCGTGGCGAAGTACCAGGCCAGTGGGAAGGAAAAGCTGGTGAAGAAGCTGGCCAGAAAGAACAGCCACGGGCGCCGGACGCCGCGCCGGTAGCCGTCGACGATCGTAAACACCGGCAGCAGAATGACATTCGAGATGATGTAGTCCTGGCTGCCCGAGCCGGCGGCCGGATTGCCGAACTGCTGGGCCAGGAAGTGCGGGTAGCTGGCCGGCCCCGAGACGATGCTGCCCTCGCCATGCGCGGCGAGCACGAAGTGGATGTTGAAGTACCAGCCCAGCACGATCGAGGCGATACCGGCCGCGTAGTACACGAGCTCCAGCGGTGAGAACCACGGCCCGTCGGCCGGTTTGGCGTAGATCTTCGGGTTCGATGCGATTATCCAACCGATGACGGCGATCCCGAGGATTGCGTGGATGTAAAGCCAGATCATGGCCGAAGTGTCGCTCTTGCTCCGAAGTTTTGTCAATATTGACACAACGCGCGGATGGGTGGTGCAGCGAAGGGGGTACCTTACTGAGCATGGTCCGGCCCGCGCAGACGGCGCGCAGCGAACGCACCCGCGACGCGCTGATCCAGGCCGCCCTGGTGCGCTTCTTGGCGCAGGGCGTCGAGGAAACCTCGGCCGAGCAGATCGCCTCGGACGCCGGGGTGTCGCTGCGCACCTTCTATCGCCACTTCCGCTCGAAGCACGACCTGCTGTTTGCCGACTACACCGGATTGAACTGGTTTCGCGCCGCGCTGGACGCCCGGCCGGCCGACGAGCCGATCATCGACTCGGTGCAGTCGGCAGTCTTCTCGTTCCCGTATGACGTTGAGGCCGTGACGAAGATCGCGGCGCTGCGTGGCGGCGAGATCGATCCCGGCCGCATCGTCCGACACATCCAGGAAGTGCAGGCCGACTTCGCCAACGCTATCCAAGAGCAACTGCACCGGCGTAGCTGCGCCGCGGCCGCGACGCCGGATGCCCGACTACGCGCCGCTGTCACCGCGCGCTGCATCGCCGCGGCGGTTTTCGGCGCGATGGAATTCTGGATGCTCGGCGAGGACCGGTCGCTGGGCGAGCTGGCGCGGGTGTCCCACGTCGCGCTGGAGGAACTGCGGGCCGGGATCACCGACGCCTGGGCGGCCGGGGCCTGAGAGAAGTTTCGTCACAATTGACAAAACTTGGCGGCCGTGCCAGCCTCCTTTCCGGAGGGCAGGGACATGACTGAATACGACGCGATCGTCATCGGCGCGGGCCACAACGGGTTGGCCGCGGCGGTGCTGCTACAAAAGGCCGGGCTGCGGACGTTGTGCCTGGACTCCAAGCTCTATGCCGGCGGGATGGCTTCCACGGTCGAGCTTTTCGACGGGTACCACTTCGAGATCGCCGGCTCGGTGCAGTTCCCCACCGCCGCGGTGGTGGTCGAGGAATTAGGCCTCGACACCCTCGAGACCCTCGACCTGGAGGTGATGTCGGTCGCGGTGCGCGGCGTCGGCGACGATCCGCTGATCCAGTACAGCGACCCGGTGAAGCTGTTCACCCACCTCAACGAGGTGCACGGGGCGGACGCCGTCAACGGGATGGCGGGGCTGATGGCCTGGAGCCAGGCGCCCACCCGGGCGCTGGGCCGGTTCGAGGCGGGCACCCCGCCCAAAACCTTCGACGAGATGTATGCCTGCGCCACCAACGAATTCGAACGCTCGGCCATCGACGACATGCTGTTCGGATCCGTCACCGACGTGCTGGACCGCTACCTGCCGGACCGCGAGAAACACGGCGCGCTGCGCGGCTCGATGACCGTGCTGGCCGTCAACACCCTCTACCGCGGGCCGGCCACGCCGGGCAGCGCGGCGGCGCTGGCCTTCGGGCTGGGCGTGCCCGACGGGGACACCATGCAGATGAAGAAGCTGCGCGGCGGCATCGGCGCGCTGACCGCCCACCTGGCCAAGCTGCTGGAAAGCCTCGGCGGGGAAGTGCGGCTGCGCACCAAGGTCACCGACATCCTGGTCGCCGACGGCAAGGTCACCGGGGTGCGCACCGAGGCGGGGGAGACGCTGGCCGCGCCGATCGTCGTCTCCAACCTGGCGCCCGACGTCACGCTCAACGAGATGATCGACGCCGCCGCGCTGCCCGCCGACATCCGCCAGCGGTACGCGGGGATCGACCACCGCGGCAGCTACCTGCAGATGCACTTCGCGCTGGAAGAGGCCCCGAAGTTCGCCGCGCCGTACGAGGCGCTCAACGAGCCGGCCATGCAGGCGTCCATCGGCCTGTTCTGCACGCCGGAGGAAGTCCAGCAGCAGTGGGAGGACGCCCGCCGCGGGATCGTGCCCGCCGACCCGACGGTCGTCCTGCAGATCCCGTCGCAGAACGACCCGGACCTGGCGCCCGAGGGCAAGCACGCGGCGTCGGCGTTCGCGCTGTGGTTCCCGATCGAAGGCGGCGCGGACTATGGCCAGACGAAGGTCGAGATGGGCCAGCGGGTGATCGACAAGATCACCCGGTTGGCGCCGAACTTCGAGGGCAGCATCATCCGGCACACCACCTTCACGCCCAGGCACATGGGGGTGATGTTCGGCGCCCCCGGCGGCGACTACTGCCACGGGCTGCTGAGCTCGGACCAGATAGGGCCGAATCGGCCCGGGCCCAAAGGCTTTCTTGGCCAGCCGATTCCGATCAAGGGGCTGTACCTCGGCGGCGCCGGGTGCCACGGCGGGCCGGGCATCACCTTCATTCCGGGCTACAACGCCGGCCGCGCGGCGCTGGAGGATCTGGGGCGCTAGCCGCGCTCGCTCAGCAGCTCGTCCAGCAGCGCGGTGAACTCTTCCGGGCGGTCCGGCGTCAACGCCGGGCTGGGCCAGGTCCCCGGCACGTCGAGGGTGATCAGCGTCGACTTGAACGGCCGCTGTATGTCCAGGGGCAGCCAGCGGCGAAAGTCGGAGCTCCCCCAAATGCGGAACCGCTGCATGAACATGCCCAACGCCTCGGTCTTGTACCCGCGGATGCTGTCCAGCGCGATCACCTTGGACGTTCCGGAAGGAAAGTGGTAGCGGCGCAACGTGATCGCCGCGCGGTCCAGCTGGACCAGGCCGTCGTCGTAACTGGCGTTCATTTCTTGGCGCTCCGCAGTTGGTGGCCCCGGGCGGTCAGGCAGTGGCCGTCGTCCAGCCGCCACTGCCAGCCGTGCAGGTTACAGGTCAACGTGTTGCCTTCTACCACACCGAATCTCGACAGGTCGGCCTTGAGATGGGGACAGCGGCGCTGAATCTCCCAGCCGTCCAGGGTGATCGATGCAGAGTCGTCGTGGGTCTCGGCAAACCACCCGTCGGCGTAGGCGATCCGCTCGTCGGTCAGGCACTTGAAGAACGTGTACAGGTATTCGTTGTAGCCGCCGACGCGCCACGCCTTGAAACGCGTGGACAAGAAGATGGTGTTGACCCAGTCGGGTTCGCGGTCGCGCAGCACGGTGCGCACCAGCTCCGGCGCGATGGCGAAACCGTACCGGACCTTCTCGTCCGGAATGCGTTCGCGCACCGTTCTTTTCGGGAAGTCGAGAATCACCGTCTCGGGACCGATGACGAGCTCGACGGGGTAGCCGACGCCGTCGCAGACCTCGTCGCTTTGCAGCATGATCGGCTCGAACAGCGCGCGCAGCTGGTCCAGCAGCGGCTCGCCGGTGGCCGGCGCCCAACCGGCGCGCTCCGCGGCCAGCACGGGCGCCATCCGCTCGGCGTAGTCGGCGATGTAGGCCGCCTTGCCGGTGGTGAAGATGGCCTCCACCTCATCGGCCGGCAGCGGGTGTTGCAGCGAGTTCAGCGTCGCGCCGGTGAAGTCCGCCGTCGATCCGGGGATCATCAGCAGGCCACCCTCCTGCCCGTGCGTGCGCATCTGCTCCAGGAAGACGACCTGGTCGGGGAAGATGTTGGCCGGGTCGCCGCGGTCGTCGTTGAGGTGGCGCAACTCGGGGTCAAGAAAGCAGGGCGGCCCCGCCGACGGCACCACCCACGTCGCCCCGACCTGCGCGATGTACTGGCGGGCGCGGTCCATCCCGCGCTGCCTCTTCTGGCTGCCGAACGACTCCTTGGCGCGGGCCGGCATGTCGTACACCATCGGGTACCAGATCGCCCCGGAGTACTGCAGCAGGTGAACGTCCACTCCGCCGAACTCGGTGTCCAGCGCGTCCAGGTCCAACGGCCGGGCATCGTTCATGTTGAAAACCGTTGTGGTGCCGTCGGAAACCACCAGCGCCGAGTCGCCGATCGGGCCGTCGGCCGGGGCGCGCAGGGCGATGATCATGATGTCGAGGTCGCCCTTGGGGCCGCCGACCCGGTGCTTGGTCGAGTCGGTGGTCTCGTAGAAGCGATGAAACCCGAGTGTTTGCAACGCGTTTCGCAGGTCGGGCACCGGGAAGTCGGGCAGCAGCACCACGGCGTCCTTGTTGACGTGCTCGCGCAGATTCTTCGCGTCGAAGTGATCCTTGTGCAGGTGGGAGACGTACAGGTAGTCGCAGTCGCCCAACCGGTCCCAGTCCAGCGCGCTGTTGTCCGGGAAGGGAAACCAGGACGCGAAGTAGGCCGGATTGACCCAGGGGTCACAAAGGACGGTGCCCACGTGGGTCTCGATCAGAAATCCGGCGTGGCCGACGCTCGTGACCTGCACTGATACCTTTCGGGGACATGGGGGGCGTGCCGACGGTTGACGGCCGTGTCAGCCCCCGAGCTTAGCGCGAGGCCGCATCTTCGGCCGTCCACAGCCGCCGGTAGTAGTCGATGCGCTCCGCGTCCGGCGCGACACCGTAGGCGGCGAAGAACACCTCCTCCCAGCGGCCGGGGTAGTTCCAGCCCAGGGACAGCGTCGCCACCGCGAGGTCGGCCCACCGATCCGCCACGCCGAGTCTGCCGAAGTCGACGTGTCCGCAGCAGCGGCCGTCGTCGTCGATCAGCGTGTTGGGCGCGCACGCGTCGCCGTGGCACACCACCGGCCGCTCGATCGGTGGCGGCTGGGCCAGGGCCGCGCGGGCGGGCGGTCTCAGCCTGGCCAGCCGGGCGCCGACCGACCAGTCGAAGGGGCAGGAACTCACCGGCATCCGGTCGTGCAGCGCCCGCAGGCCGGCACCGATCGCTCGCGCCGCGACCTGGGGTGCCGCCAGCCAGTGCGGGTCCACCGCCGACCGGCCGGGCAGCGCGGCGGTACGCAGCCACGCGCGGCGGCCGTCGATGCCCCAAGCCAGCACCCGCGGCACGGCCACGTAGCGCGCCGCCCAGCGCAACCTTTCCGCTTCCCCGGCGAAGTCGTCCACCTCCGCGTCGCCGACCTTGATGAATTCCGCACCGGAAGGCCCGTGGCCGACGCGGAAGGTGACGCCGCCCAGCTCATTGACCCAGACCGCCCGCACGGGCCGGCCGGCGGCGAAGCGGCGCACGACCGCAGGCACCGCCGGCGGCGGGTCGGGGACGGACAAGGCGGCCTCTCTCGGCGCTTCAGGCGCTTCAGGCGGCTCACAGTGGGGAGCACTAGGCTGAAGTGCTGTGGAACCGGTATACGGGACGATCATTCAGCTTGCCCGCTTGATCTGGCGCATTCAGGGTCTGAAGATCACAGTCTCGGGCGTCGAGAACTTACCGAAAAGCGGCGGCGCCGTCATCGCCATCAATCACACCGGCTACCTGGACTTCACCTTCGCCGGCCTGCCCGCATACAAGCAGGGCCTGGGGCGCAAGGTCCGGTTCATGGCCAAACAAGAGGTGTTCGACGACAAGATCACCGGCCCGATCATGCGCAGCCTGCGGCACATCCCCGTGGACCGGCAGGACGGGGCGGCGTCGTACGAGGCCGCCGTCCGAAACCTCAAGGACGGCGAGCTGGTCGGCGTCTACCCCGAGGCCACGATCAGCCGCAGCTTCGAAATCAAGGAGTTCAAGTCCGGGGCCGCCCGGATGGCGGTCGAGGCCGGGGTGCCGATCGTGCCGCACATCGTCTGGGGTGCGCAGCGAATCTGGACCAAGGGCCACCCCAAGAAGCTGTGGCGTCCCAAGGTGCCGATCGTCGTCCTGGTCGGCGAGCCGATCGAACCGACGCTGGCGATCGAGGAGTTGAAGGGCCTCCTGCATTCGCGGATGCAGCATTTGCTGGAACGGGCGCAAGAACTGTATGGGCCCCATCCGGCCGGGGAGTTCTGGGTACCTCGCCGGCTCGGCGGCAGCGCACCGTCGCTCGCGGAGGCGGCCCGCATGGACGCCGAGGACGCGGCCGCGCGGGCGGCCCGCCGCACCCGAGCCCCCGGGCCGCCGGAGCAGTAGCCGATGGCGGAGCCGACCTTTCGCGCCCTCGAGATCGTGGCCCGGCTCGTGGTGCTGGTCACCGGCACACCCATCACCTATCGCGGCGAGGAGAACATCCCCGACAGGGGCGGCGCGGTGATCGCGATCAACCACACCAGCTACGTCGATTTTTTGCCTGCCGCATTAGCTGTGCATCGGCGGCGCCGTCGGCTTAGATTCATGATCAAAGCCGAGATGCAGCAAGTGAAGGTGGTCAATTTTTTGATCAAGCACACTCGGACCATTCCGGTGGATCGCGGCGCCGGGGCGGACGCCTACGCGGTCGCCGTGCAGCGGCTGCGCGAGGGCGAGGTGGTCGGTGTGTATCCGGAGGCCACGATCAGCCGCAGTTTCGAGCTCAAGGAGTTCAAGACCGGCGCGGCCCGGATGGCCATCGAGGCGGACGTGCCGATCGTCCCGGTGATCGTCTGGGGCGCCCACCGCATCTGGACCAAGGACCATCCCCGCCAGATCGGCCGCAAGAAGCTGCCGGTCACCGTGCAGGTGGGCGAGCCGGTGCGGGCGGCCGGGGACGTCGCCTCCACCACGGCCGCTCTGCGAGAATCGATGACCGCGCTGTTGCACCAGGCGCAGCAGCGGTATCCGCACCCCGCCGGCGCCTACTGGGTGCCGCGGCGGCTGGGCGGCGCGGCGCCGACCATGGCGGAGGCGGCGCAGATAGAGGCCGACGAGGCGGCGGCAAGGTCGGCCAAGAGGGCCGCCCACCGTACCCCGCATCGATCGCGGTAGGGGGAAGGAGAGGAACATGGCAGAGCCGTTCTTCCGGTTCGCAGAGATGGTTGTTCCAGCGGTCGTCGCGATGAACGGAACAAAGCTGAAATTCGAAGGCCTCGAGAACATTCCCGGCCGCGGCGGCGCCTTGATCGCCCTCAACCACACCAGCTACCTGGACTGGATGCCCGCCTGTATGGCCGCCCACGAGCGCAAGCGACGGCTGCGTTTCATGATCAAGGCCGAGATGGCGGACGTGAAGGCCGTCAACTTCGTGATCAAGCACTGCCAGCTCATTCCCGTGGACCGTCGGATGGGGCAGGACGCCTACGCGGTGGCCGTGCAGAAGCTGCGGGAGGGCGAACTCGTCGGGCTGCATCCCGAGGCCACCATCAGCCGCAGCTTCGAACTCCGGGAGTTCAAGTCGGGAGCGGCTCGCATGGCGCTGGACGCCCGGGTGCCGATCATTCCGATGATCGTCTGGGGTGCGCATCGGATTTGGCCCAAGGATCACCCAAAGAAGGTGTTCCGCAACAAGGTTCCGATCACCGTGGCCGCCGGGCGCCCCCTGGCGCCGGAGGGCAACGCCGAGCAGCTCATCGCCGCCGTGCGCCAGGCGATGAACGCGATGCTGTACCGGGTGCAGGAGGAGTACCCACACCCGGAGGGCGAGTTCTGGGTGCCGCGGCGCCTGGGTGGCGGCGCGCCGACTCAGGACGATTCCCGGGCCATCCGGTTGGCCGAATTGCAGGAGCGGATTCAGCGGTACGGTAGCGACGGTGTGACGCGACCGGGCCAGACCCAAAGCGGAATCCACTGAGAGGCGAAGGCGGACCCTCTTCAATGACCTTGCCGGCGCTGATCGCCTGCGACGTCGACGGCACCCTGTTCGACGAAAACGAAACCATTAGCCCGCGCACCCGCGACGCCGTGAGTGCCGCGGTCGCCGGCGGCGCGCAATTCGTCGTGGCCACCGGCCGGCCGCCGCGCTGGATACGCCCGGTCGTGGAGGCGCTCGGCTTCGCGCCGGTCGCGGTGTGCGCCAACGGCGCCGTGCTGTACGACCCCGCCAACGACCGGGTGCTGTCCTCGCGCACGCTGGCCGTCGACACCCTGGCCGAATTGGCCGAGCTCGCGCAGCGCGTCATCCCCGGCGCGGGACTGGCCGTCGAGCGGATCGGCGAACGCGCCCACGACACGGCCACCCCGCAATTCATCAGCTCGCCCGGCTATGAGCACGCGTGGCTCAATCCCGACAACACCGAGGTGTCGATCGCCGACCTGCTGAGCGCCCCGGCGATCAAGCTGCTGATCCGCAAGGCCGGCGCCCGCAGCTCGGACATGGCCGCCGCGTTGGCCAAACACGTTGGCATCGAGGGTGATATCACGTATTCCACCGATAACGGGTTGGTGGAGATCGTGCCGCTCGGGATCAGCAAGGCCAGCGGCGTCGAGGAGATCGCCAAACCACAGGGGATCACCAGCGCCGACGTGGTGGCGTTCGGCGACATGCCCAACGACATCCCGCTGCTGCGCTGGGCCGGCCTCGGGGTGGCGATGGGCAACGCGCATCCCGACGTCGTGGCCGCCGCCGACGAGGTCACCGCGCCCAACACCGACGACGGGGTCGGCCGGGTGCTGGAGCGCTGGTGGCTCTGAAGCGCTAGCTGTACTCGGTCAGGACGTTGGTAGCAGGCGTGTCGGCTTGATGTGAGGAGAACCCCCGGGTGGGGTGT
>NZ_LQPM01000039.1 GCF_002101815.1 Mycobacterium paraense
TCCCCGAGCAGGGTGTCGGTGCCGACGCTGGAGGCGCCACCGGAGCCCCCGCCGCCGGTGCACACGCCGCTGGTCGTTCCGCCGACCCCGCCGCCCCCCACCACGATCGCGGTGCAGACCCCGAAGCTCACCCCGGCGCACGGGTCGCCCGGGAGCGCCGCGGTGGTGGCGCCGCCGCAGGGGCTCGATGCGCCACCGCAGGCGATCGCCGATGCCAAGGCCGCACCGGTGACGCGGATCGACCCCGCCCGCCCGCTCGAGCCGCCCAGCCGGGTCTACGACTTCCAGCAGCAGGTGCAGAACGTGGTCGACGGCCATCGCGGCAACGTTGACCTGATCAAGGCCGACAACCAGGAACTGGTTCGCCCCCGACACTGGGACTACGTCGACTACGACGACAACCACCGCCCGGTTCTGTACAACCCGCTCAGCGAGGCGATGACGTTCCGCTACTTCTACGACGGCGCCTATCGGGAGGCGTTCGTGCCGGCCGGTGGCCGGATCGTGCTCGACGCCGCCACCGTCGGCCTGGTCCCGTTCACCGCGGTCGGCTACAGCCACGTGGCGGCGGGCAGCTTCTACGGCGGCGCCTCGATACCGCCGGCGGGCTCGGACGGCCCGCCGCCGCCGACCTACACCGCGCCGGCGCCCCCGGACGTCTACGAACACGTCTCCGCCCTGGTCGCCGCCGACAACCAGACGGTGGAAGTCGGCCAGGTGGAGGTGGTGAGCCACGACGACAGCCAGCCCGCGGGCAGCCAGGACACCTTCCTGCTCAACGACTCCACCCTGGCCTGGGGTCAGGTCAACGACCCCAGCAGCGCCACGCAGATCAAGGTCACCAAAACCCAGTCGCTACCGGCGGCCGGGCCGACCGACAACGGCAGCATCCTGGTGGCGCTGACCGGTCTCAAGGAGCCCGGCCCGCCGTCCGACCCGTGGTGGCCCTCGGCGCTGGCCTACTCGGGCCTCGCGATCGGAGTGTGCCTCATCGCCTGGACGATCAGCCGTCCGAGACGGCGCGCGGATGCGACCGTCGCCGACGCTAGGGGTGATTGACGCAGAACGCCACGCACATGGCGTCGACGGGAATGGACACCCACTGCGTCTGCCCGTCCGCCTGGCGCGCGCAATAGATCGGGCCGGGGTTGCCCCACACCTTCGCGCCCTCCGGGGCGCACGGCTTGCCGAGATCGGTGTCGGCGCGGGCCGGGCCGCTGCCGAGGAGGATCGCGATCGGGGCGATCGCCGTCAATGCCGCCAGCCCGAAGAACCTCGGTGCTCTCATGATCCACGCCCTCCTCGACCACATCGCTACATCGCCATCGAGCTTAACGGCTTGCTCCGCCGAGCGTCCGCCAGAGGAACGAGTAGCTGAGCGCCGACTTGAACGCGACCTGCTCGTTGTCGGCCGCGCCGGCGTGCCCGCCCTCGATGTTCTCGTAGTACCAGACCTCGTGGCCGGCGGCCTGCAGGGCGGCCGTCATCTTGCGGGCGTGGCCCGGATGGACCCGGTCGTCGCGGGTGGACGTGGTCATCAGCACGGGCGGGTAGCGGCGAGTCGGCGAAACGTTCTGGTACGGCGAGTATTCGGAGATGAACGCCCAGTCGTCGGGGTTGTCCGGGTCGCCGTACTCGGCCATCCACGAGGCCCCGGCCAGCAGCAGGTGGTAGCGCTTCATGTCCAGCAGCGGCACGTCGCAGACCAGCGCACCGAACTTTTCCGGGTATTGGGTGAGCATGATGCCCATCAGCAGCCCGCCGTTGCTGCCGCCCCGGGCGCCCAGCTGTTCGACGGTCGTGATGCCGCGGTCCACCAGATCAGTTGCCACCGCGGCGAAGTCCTCGGCGACCTTGTGGCGGTTCTCGCGCATCGCCTGCGTGTGCCAGCCGGGTCCGTACTCGCCGCCGCCGCGGATGTTGGCCAGCACGTAGGTGCCGCCGCGCGCCAGCCACAGCCGGCCCAGCACGCCGCTGTAGGCCGGCGTGTTCGCGGTTTCGAACCCGCCGTATCCGCTCAACAGGGTGGGCGCGGGGCCGTCGGCGTCCCCTTCGGAGCCGGCACGGACGACGAAGTAGGGGATCGCGGTGCCGTCCGCCGACGCGACGAAATGCTGTTCCACCGTGAGCTTTTCGGAGTCGAAGAACGCCGGGGCGGATTTGATCGGCTCGAGCTGCGCGCCGCTGGCACCGCGCATCAGCCGCGAGGGTGTGACGAATCCGCTGGAATCGAGGAAGAACTCGTCGCCGGTGTCGTCGGCGGCGACGACGACGGTGTTGGTCGCGGCCGGGATGCCGGGGACCGGTTCGCGCCGCCACTTTCCTGGCGTAACGATCTCCACTCGGCTGGCCACGTCGGCCAGCGTGACGATGAGCAGGCGGTCCTTCGTCCAGGCGTAGTGATTCAGGGCCGTGTGCTCGTCGGGCTCGAACACCACCGTCAATTCCGCTGTGCCGGCGAGGAATTCGTCGTAGTCGGCGGCCAGCAGCGAGCCCGCGGTGTAGGTCGCGCTGCCGGTGTACCAATCGGTGCGCAGCTCGATGAGGATCCATTCGCGGTGAATCGACGCGGTCGCGTCGGTGGGCGCGTCGATGCGGATCAGCTCCGGGCCACGCAGCTCGTAGAACTCTTCGTTCCAGAAGTCCAGCGACCGGCCCAGAAAGGTGCGCTCGAAGCCGGGCGTGCGGTCCGCCGACGCGGACACGCTGACGTCCGAGCGCGCGCCCTCGAAGACGAGTTCGGCGTCGGTCAACGGGGTGCCCCGGCGCCACCGCTTGATCACGCGCGGGTAGCCCGAGTCGGTGAGGGAGTCGGCGCCGAAGTCGGTGCCGACCAGCACGGTGTCCGGGTCGGCCCACGCGACCTGCGACTTGGCCTCGGGCAGCTGGAACCCGTCGGGGACGAATTCGCGGGTGGCCATGTCGAATTCGCGCACGACGGAGGCGTCCGAGCCGCCGCGGGAGAGGCGGATCAGGGCGCGCGTGCGTTCGGGTTCGATGACGCCGGCGCCCGCCCACACCCAGTTCGTGTCGTCGGTGCGGCCCAGCTCGTCGACGTCGATCAGCACATCCCACTGCGGGGAGTCGGTGCGGTAGCTGTCCAGCGTGGTGCGCCGCCACAGCCCGCGCGGGTTGGTGGCGTCGCGCCAGAAGTTGTAGAGGTGCTCGCCGCGGCGCACCACGTACGGAATCCGGGCGTCGGTGTCGAGCACCTCGAGCGCCTCGGCGCGCATCCGCTCGAACTCCGCGTCGCGAAATTTCGCCAGCGTGGGTTCGTTGCGGGCCCGCACCCAGTCCAGTGCGTCTTCGCCGGTCACGTCCTCGAGCCACAGATATGGGTCGTCCACGCCCACCATTGTCTTCGAGCGCGTTATGAAGTTGTCATAAGGATCACATCCACACGAGACCTATGTGGTACCTGCAGACACAGTTAATCTCTTAATATCCCCTTATGGACCACAGTGTTTCCATAGATGGACGGCAGAGGCTACGGCTGGCGGACTATCTGGACGCCGAGGGACACATCGCCCTACCGGACGACGCCACGCTGACCTACGGCCTGTACCGCAATATCGACGAGCTCGGCGATGCCGTGTCGTACCGCTACCTGGATTACGGCCGCGTCGCCGACGGCGAACCGGTGGAGCTGAGCTGGGCCCGGCTCGGCGTGCGGCTGCGCGCGGTCGGCGCTCGCCTGCAGCAGGTCACCGCGCCCGGCGACCGGGTGGCGATCCTCGCCCCGCAGGGCACCGACTACGTCGTCGGCTTCTTCGCGGCCATCGCCGCCGGCAACATCGCGGTGCCCCTGTTCGCGCCCGAATTGCCCGGCCACGCCGAACGGCTCGACGCGGTGCTGAACGACGCCCTCCCGTCGGCCGTGCTGACCACGACCGGCGCCGCCGAGGCCGTGCAGTCGTTCGTGCGCGCCCTGCCGCGCCACCGCCGGCCGCGGGTCATCGCCGTCGACGCCGTGCCCGATTCGGTGGGTGCCACCTTCGTCCCGGCGCACCCGGGCATCGACGACATCGCCTACCTGCAGTACACGTCGGGTTCGACCCGCACGCCCGCCGGCGTCGAGATCACCCACCGCGGCGTGGTCACGAACGTCGTGCAGATGATCGATTCGGTCGGCCTGGACTGGAACATCCGAAGCATCAGCTGGTTGCCGCTGTTCCACGACATGGGGCTGCTGATGATCATGTTCCCGGCGCTGTGCGGCGGGCACATCACGTTGATGTCGCCGACGGCGTTCGTGCGGCGGCCCTACCGGTGGATCCGCGAATTGGCCGTGCAGTCGCGCCACGGCCGCACCTTCGCCGCGGCCCCCAACTTCGCGTTCGATCTGGCCGCGCAGCGCGGGCTGCCGGGTCCCGGCGAAGAGCTCGACCTGAGCAACGTCGCGGGGCTCATCAACGGTTCGGAACCGGTCAGCATCGCGTCGATCGAGAGGTTCACCGAGGCCTTCGCGCCCTACGGGCTGCCGGCCACCGCCGTCAAACCGTCCTACGGGATGGCCGAGGCGACGTTGTTCGTCTCGACCATCGAACCGCAAGCCCGGCCCAGCGTGGTCCACCTGGATCGCGACGAGCTGGGCGCCGGGCGGGCGGTGCCGGTGGCCCCCGACGCGGCCAACGCCGTCGCGCAGGTGTCGTGCGGCCGCGTCGCGCGCAGCCTCTGGGCGGTCATCGTCGACCCCGACACCGAGGCGGAGCTGCCCGACGGCCGGGTCGGCGAGATCTGGCTGCACGGCGACAACGTCGGCCGCGGCTACTGGGGCCGGGCCGGGGAGACCGAGCTGGCGTTCCGCAACAAGCTGCAGTCCCGGCTGGAGGCCGGCAGCCACGCCGAGGGTTCGGCGGTGGGCGGCACCTGGTTCCGCACCGGTGACCTCGGCGTGTATCTCGGCGGGGAGCTCTACATCGTCGGCCGCATCAAGGATTTGGTGATCGTCGACGGCCGCAACCACTACCCGCAGGACGTCGAGGCGACCGTGTCCGCGGCGTCGCCGGCGGTGCGCGACGGCCACGTGACCGCGTTCTCGGTGCCCCGCGAACCCGCCGGCGAGCAGCTGGTGATCGTCGCCGAGCGTGCGGTCGGCGCCGGCAAGTCCGACGCGGCCGCGACCGTCGAGGCGATCCGCGCCGCCGTCTCGCGCCGGCACGCGCTGCCGGTGGCCGATGTCCGGCTGGTCAGCGCCGGTCGCATACCCCGCACCACCAGCGGGAAGCTCGCGCGCCGCGAGTGCCGGGCCCGCTACCTGGCGGGTGAGCTCTAGGGGACCGCTGCGTCGCGTCGCGCCCCGCCGACGGCGGTACTGTGAACTGTGTCACGGGAGCGCAATAAGGAGGCGGGGTAGATGACTGTTTTCGCACGTCCGGGGTCTGCCGGGGCGTTGATGTCGTACGAATCCCGGTACGGCAACTTCATCGGCGGCGAGTGGGTCGCGCCGGTGGGCGGCCGCTATTTCGAAAACCCGACGCCGGTGACCGGTCAGACGTTCTGCGAGGTGCCCCGCTCCGACGAGGCCGACGTCGACAAGGCGCTCGACGCCGCGCACGCGGCGGCCCCGGCGTGGGGCAAGACCGCGCCGGCCGAGCGGGCGGCCATCCTGAACAAGATCGCCGACCGCATCGAGGAGAACAAGGCCGCGCTGGCGGTGGCCGAAGTCTGGGACAACGGCAAGCCGGTCCGCGAGGCGCTGGCCGCCGACATCCCGCTGGCCGCCGACCATTTCCGGTACTTCGCCGCGGCGATCCGCGCGCAGGAGGGCTCGCTGTCGCAGGTTGACGACGACACCGTCGCGTACCACTTCCACGAGCCGCTCGGGGTGGTGGGGCAGATCATCCCGTGGAACTTCCCGATCCTGATGGCGGCCTGGAAGATGGCGCCCGCGCTGGCGGCCGGCAACGCGGTGGTGCTCAAGCCCGCCGAGCAGACACCGGCGTCGGTGCTCTACCTGATGTCGCTGATCGGGGATCTGGTGCCGGCGGGAGTTGTCAACGTCGTCAACGGTTTTGGCGCCGAGGCCGGCAAGCCGCTGGCGTCGAGCAACCGGATCGCCAAGGTCGCGTTCACCGGGGAGACCACCACCGGGCGGCTCATCATGCAGTACGCCTCGCAGAACCTGATCCCGGTGACGCTGGAGCTCGGCGGCAAGAGCCCCAACGTCTTCTTCTCCGACGTGCTGGCCCGCGCCGACGACTTCCAGGACAAGGCGCTGGAGGGCTTCACCATGTTCGCCCTCAACCAGGGCGAGGTGTGCACCTGCCCGTCGCGCAGCCTGATCCAGGCCGACATCTACGACGAGTTCCTGGAGCTGGCCGCGATCCGCACCAAGGCGGTGCGGCAGGGCGACCCGCTGGACATCCAGACGATGCTGGGCTCCCAGGCGTCCAACGACCAGCTGGAAAAGATCTTGTCCTACATCGAAATCGGCAAGGGTGAGGGCGCCAAGATCATCACCGGCGGCGAGCGCGCCGAGCTGGGCGGCGACCTGTCCGGCGGCTACTACATGCAGCCGACGATTTTCGCCGGCAACAACAAGATGCGGATCTTCCAGGAGGAGATCTTCGGCCCGGTGGTGGCGGTGACGTCGTTCTCCGACTACGCCGACGCCATCTCGATCGCCAACGACACCCTCTACGGCCTGGGCGCGGGGGTGTGGAGCCGCGACGGCAACACCGCCTACCGGGCCGGGCGCGACATCCAGGCGGGCCGGGTGTGGGTCAACTGCTACCACGCCTACCCCGCGCACGCCGCGTTCGGCGGCTACAAGCAGTCCGGCATCGGCCGCGAGAACCACAAGATGATGCTCGACCACTATCAGCAGACCAAAAACCTGCTGGTGTCGTACTCGGAGAAGGCGCAGGGGTTTTTCTAGATGGCACCGGGGCCCGTAACAGGGGTGGTCATCACGCCGGCCGCCGCCGAGCTGCTGGCGCGGCTGCAGGAGCGCCACGGTCCGGTGATGTTCCATCAGTCCGGCGGCTGCTGCGATGGGTCGTCGCCGATGTGCTACCCGCGCGGCGACTTCCTGGTCGGCGACCGCGACGTGCTGCTCGGCGTCCTCGACGTCGGGGACGGGGTGCCGGTGTGGATTTCGGGCCCGCAGTACGAGGTCTGGAAGCACACCCAGCTGGTCATCGACGTCGTGCCGGGACGCGGCGGCGGGTTCAGCCTGGAGGCGCCCGAGGGCGTGCGGTTCCTGTCCCGCGGGCGCGTCTTCACCGACGACGAGAGCGCCGCGCTGCGGGGCGCGTCGGTCATCACAGGGGCCGCCTACGAGCGCGGCGAGCGCCCGCCGGAGCGCGGCCCGGTGGTGGCCCTCGACGATGCGGCCGCGCGCCAAACGTGCGGGCCCGGCGGTCGATGACCGCGCTAACCTCGTCACCGTGATCCCGCTTCCCCGCCCTTGGGTGCTGGCCAGCGCCATGCTGATCGGCTGCGCGGTCGGGCTGCTGGCCGGTGTCGCGCTCACCGTGCTGGTCCACGCCAAGGTGCGCCCGGACGTCGTCATCGCGCTGGTGGTCGGGATTCCCACCGTGACCGGGCTGCTGACGATTCTGTTTTCCGGGCGGCGCTGGGTCACCATGGTCGGCGCGTTCGTCCTGTCGCTCGCGCCCGGCTGGTTCGGCGCCCTCGTCGCGCTGCAGGTGGCCTCGGGTGGCTGACGACGAGGAAACCGGGACGCAGTCGTGGGTGCCGGACTTCGACGACGAGGACACCGGGACGCAGTCGTGGGCGCCGGACTTCGACGACGAGGACGACACCGGCTCGAGGCCGGCGGCGAAGGAGGCCGAAAAGCCCGAGCGGCCCGACGAACCCGAGGCAGCCCCGGCGGGCGAGACCGCCGAGGAGCAGGCCGGCGGCGTGCCGGTGCAGCCGGTCACCGTTCCCGGTCGTTACCTGTTCCTGAAGTGGTGGCAGCTGGTCCTGGTCCTGCTCGGCGTGTGGATGGTGTCGGCCGTGGTGGGGCTGGGGCTGTTCTACTGGTGGTACCACTCGATCGACAAGACGGCCTCGGCGTTCGCGGCGCTGGTCTACGTGGTGGCGTGCGCCGTGGGCGGCGTGATGCTGGCGATGGCGCAGGGCAGGGCGCTGCTCTCGGCGCTGTCGCTCGCGGTGATGTCGGGGCCGTTCGCGTCGCTCGCGGCCGCCGCGCCCCTGTACGGCTACTACTTCTGCGAGCGCACGGGCCACTGCCTGATCGGCGTCATCCCCTACTAGGCCACTAGGGTAGGGCTCGTGACTCACTATGACGTCGTCGTGCTCGGCGCCGGCCCCGGCGGATACGTCGCCGCCATCCGCGCCGCGCAGCTGGGCCTGAACACCGCAATCGTCGAGTCGAAGTACTGGGGCGGGGTCTGCCTCAACGTCGGCTGCATCCCGTCCAAGGCGTTGCTGCGCAACGCCGAGCTCGTCCACATCTTCACCAAAGAAGCCAAGACCTTTGGGATCAACGGCGAGGCGACCTTCGACTACGGCATCGCGTTCGACCGCAGCCGCAAGGTGGCCGACGGCCGCGTCGCCGGCGTGCACTTCCTGATGAAGAAGAACAAGATCACCGAGATCCACGGCTACGGCAGGTTCACCGACCCGCACACCCTGTCGGTCGAGCTCAACGACGGCGGCACCGATACGGTCACGTTCGACAACGCCATCATCGCCACCGGCAGCAGCACCCGCCTCGTCCCCGGCACGTCGCTGTCGGAAAACGTGGTGACCTACGAGGAACTGATCCTGTCGCGGGAGCTGCCGGAGTCGATCATCATCGCCGGTTGCGGTGCGATCGGCATGGAGTTCGCCTACGTGCTCAAGAACTATGGCGTCGACGTCACGGTCGTCGAGTTCCTGCCGCGCGCGCTGCCCAACGAGGACGCCGAGGTGTCCAAGGAGCTCGAGAGGCAGTTCAAGAAGCTGGGCGTCAAGATCATGACCGGAACCAAGGTCGAGGCCATCAACGACGACGGGTCCGTGGTCCGCGTGGCGGTCAGCAAGGACGGCAACTCCGAGGAGCTGAAGGCCGAAAAGGTGTTGCAGGCCATCGGGTTTGCGCCCAACGTCGAGGGCTACGGCCTGGAGGCGGCCGGGGTCGCGCTGACCGACCGCAGGGCCATCGGCATCACCGATTACATGCAGACCAACGTCAGCCACATCTATGCCATCGGCGACGTCACCGGCAAGCTGATGCTGGCCCACGTTGCCGAGGCCATGGGCGTGGTGGCGGCCGAAACCATCGCCGGCGCAGAGACTTTGGCGCTCGGCGACTACCGCATGCTGCCGCGCGCGACGTTCTGCCAGCCGCAGGTCGCCAGCTTCGGGCTCACGGAGGAGCAGGCCCGCGACGAGGGCTACGACGTCGTGGTGGCCAAGTTCCCGTTCACCGCCAACGGCAAGGCGCACGGCGTCGGCGACCCGAGCGGTTTCGTCAAGCTGGTCGCCGACGGCAAGTACGGCGAGCTGCTGGGCGGGCACCTGATCGGCCACGACGTGTCCGAGCTGCTGCCCGAGCTGACGCTGGCGCAGAAGTGGGACCTGACGGCCACCGAGCTGGCCCGCAACGTGCACACGCACCCGACCATGTCGGAGGCGCTGCAGGAATGCTTCCACGGTCTGACCGGCCACATGATCAACTTCTGAGCCGATGATTCGCAGCGACACCGTCATCGGCGTCATCGGCGGCGTCGCCACCGGTTACGTCCTGTGGCTGGTGGCCTTTTCGATCGCCGACGACAACGCGGCGGTGGGCCGCTGGGCCCCGACGGTGTTGCTGCTGTCGCTCGCGCTGGCGGTCTGCGCCACCCTGTGGGCGTCGCTGCAGCGCCGGCGCAAGAGGTACGCCTGGTCGGCGTTCGGCTTCGGCCTGCCCCTGCTGCCGGTGGTGCTCACGCTGGCCGTGCTGGCCGACGTCTACGCCTGAGCGGGCCTGTCCAGGGGGATGGCCAGCGCCGACATGGTCGCGGCCAGGCCGTCGTATTGGCTTGCCAGCAAGCAGAATTCGATGAGCTGACGCCGATCCAGGTGCGTCGCGAGCTGGCGCCAGGTGTCGTCGGTGACGGTGCGCTGGAGGAGGAACTCGTCGGTGGCCGCCAGCAGCGCCTGCTGCCGCACGGTCAGGCGCGCCTCGACCCGCTCCAGCGTCTCGGGCCAGGCGAAGATCGCGGCCTGCAAATCGTCGTCCAGGCCCTGGTTTCGCGCCATCCCCCGATGGTGCTGCAGCTCGTATTCGCACCCGCGCACGTGCGCGACCCGCAGGATCACCAGCTCGGTGTCGATCGCCGGCAGCCGGCCCCGCAGCAGCCGCCCGCTGTACATCGACCACGTCCAGAACAGCACCTGGCGCTGGCCCAGGGTGGTGAACAGGTGCATCTCCGGAACCCGCATCCGGCGCGCGGCGGCCTTCGCCATCACCCAGTTGACCGGGCCCAGTTCCCGGAACCGGCCCGACGGGATGCGGCTGCCGTCGGCGCTCACGGCTGCTTCACCAGGTACGGCGAGACGGTGCTGCGGTGCTCGTCGAGGTCCAGCGCGCGCCCCAGGGCCGGGAACGCCCGCTGCGGGCAGTTGTCGCGTTCGCAGACGCGGCAGCCGGCGCCGATCGGTGTGGCGATATCCCCGGACAAGTCGAGTCCCTCCGAGTAGACGAGCCGATGCGCGTGGCGGAGCTCGCAGCCCAGCCCGATCGCGAAGGTCTTACCGGGCTGACCATACCGCGCGGCGCGGCGCTCCACGGTGCGGGCCACCCACATGTAGTTGCGCCCGTCGGGCATCTGGGCGATCTGCACCAGGATCTTTCCCGGGTTGGCGAACGTTTCGTAGACGTTCCACAACGGGCACGTCCCTCCGCTCGAAGAGAAGTGAAAACCGGTGGCGGACTGGCGTTTTGACATGTTGCCGGCGCGGTCCACCCGGACGAAGGAGAACGGCACGCCGCGCATCGTCGGCCGCTGCAGCGTCGAAAGCCGGTGCGCGATGGTCTCGTAACTGACCGAGTAGAAGGACGACAACCGCTCCACGTCGTAGCGGAAGTTCTCGGCGACGTCGTGGAACTGGCGGTAGGGCAGCACCGCGGCCGCCGCGAAGTAGTTCGCCAGGCCGAGGCGGGCCAGCGTGTGCGACTCCTCGCTGGTGAACTTGCCCTCGTCGACCAGGCTGTCGATCAGGTCGCCGAACTCGAGGTAGGCCAGTTCGGCCGCCAGCTTGAACACCTGCTGACCCGGGGAGAGGTGGTTGCTGATCTCCAGCGTCTTGCTGGCCGGGTCGAAGCGGTGCAGGACGGTGTCGCCCAGATCGATGCGCCGGGTGATGTGCACGCCGTGCACCTCGGTGAGCCGGCGGGTCAATTCGCGGGCCAGGTCGCCGTGGTGAAGGCGCATCTTGATGGTGAGGTCCTCGGCGGCTGTGTCGAGCTCGTGCAGGTAGTTCTGGCGCTGATAGAAGTAGTCGCGCACCTCCTCGTGGGGCATGGTGATCGACCCGCTGCCGCTGCCGTCGGAGTACCGCTCCTCGGTGGCGGCGGCCAGCTGCGCGGTGGTGATCCGGTAGCGCCGGTGCAGGTTGACCACGGCGCGGGCCAGGACGGGATGGGCGCTGACCAGCTCGGCCACCTCGGTGGGCTCGACGTCGATGTCCAGGTCGCGGTCCATGGTCACCTCGCGCAGCTCGGCGACCAGGCGGGTGTCGTCCTGGGACGCGAAGAAGGTCGCGTCGACCCCGAACACCTCGGTGATGCGGAGCAGCACGGCCACCGTCAGGGGGCGGACGTCGTGCTCGATCTGGTTGAGGTAGCTCGGCGAGATCTCCAGCATCTGGGCCAGCGCCGCCTGGGAGAATCCGCGCTCGTTGCGGAGCTGGCGAACGCGGGAGCCGACGAAGGTTTTGGCCACCCCAGCAGGGTACCGGGCACTGCGAAGGCGCGGTTCGCAGAGTTGGCACCGCGGCGCGATCCGGTCACGATTGGTGTTGGCAGGACGCGATTTGGCATCATTCGCACCGGGAGCCGGGGTTAACCTGGGATACCGACCCTGGGATATGCGCGAGGGAGCGGGGAGCGAAACCGTGAGCCTGGACAAAATAATGATGCCGGTGCCCGACGGCCATCCCGATGTATTCGATCGCGAATGGCCGCTGCGGGTGGGCGACATCGATCGCACCGGCCGGCTGCGGCTCGACGCCGGCTGCCGCCACATCCAGGACATCGGCCAGGACCAGCTGCGCGAGATGGGCTTCGAGGAGACGCATCCGCTGTGGATCGTCCGGCGCACCATGGTCGACCTGATCCGCCCGATCGAGTTCCAGGACATGCTGCGGTGCCGGCGCTGGTGTTCGGGCACCTCGAACCGGTGGTGTGAGATGCGGGTCCGCATCGACGGGCGCAAGGGCGGGCTGATCGAGTCCGAGGCGTTCTGGATCAACATCAACAGGGAAACCCAGATGCCGTCGCGCATCGCCGACGACTTCCTGGCGGGCCTGCACAAGACCACGTCCGTGCAGCGGTTGCGGTGGAAGTCCTACCTCAAGCCGGGCAGCCGCGACGACGCGAGCGAGATCCACGAGTTCCCGGTCCGGGTGACCGACATCGACCTGTTCGATCACATGAACAACTCGGTGTACTGGAGCGTGGTCGAGGACTACCTGGCGTCGCACCCCGACCTGATGCAGCTGCCGCTGCGCATCACGATCGAGCACGAGGCCCCGGTCGCGCTGGGCGACAAGCTGGAGATCATCGCGCACGTCCACCCGGCCGGCTCGACCGATCAATTCGGTCCCAACCTGGCCGATCGGCCTGTTACAACGCTCACATATGCCGTCGGCGACGAGACGAAAGCCGTCGCCGCGATCTTCGCTCTGTAGGCGAACGCCGGGCCCGTCGATTTCCCGTCTGACCTGCGTGAATCGGGTTACTGACGGGTAGCTTCTGAAACGGTTAAGTTTGCGTTCATCTTCGCAAGATTCGCAAAATCGGGCGGAGTCGTTACCGAAATTGGCAAATGAAACGGGTGGACCTGCAGGAACAAGCTGTGCCATCTTCGAGTTAGCACGCCAGTGAAGTTAAGCCCCTAGCTACCGCCGGATGGCGGGCGGCGTGGACGTTTAGCGATTAGCAAAGAACCGTTAAGGAGTAAGCCCAATGTCTGTCGTTGGCACCCCGAAGAGCGCCGAGCAGATCCAGCACGACTGGGACACCAACCCGCGGTGGAAGGGCGTCACGCGCACCTACACCGCCGAGGACGTCGTCGCGCTGCAAGGCACCGTCGTCGAGGAGAACACGCTGGCCCGCCGCGGCGCGGAGGTGTTGTGGGAAGAGCTGCACGACCTGGAGTGGGTCAACGCGCTGGGTGCGTTGACCGGCAACCAGGCCGTCCAGCAGGTGCGCGCCGGCCTGAAGGCCATCTACCTGTCCGGGTGGCAGGTCGCCGGTGACGCCAACCTGTCCGGCCACACCTACCCCGACCAGAGCCTCTACCCGGCCAACTCGGTGCCGCAGGTGGTCCGCCGGATCAACAACGCGCTGCTACGCGCCGACCAGATCGCCAAAGTCGAGGGCGACCGGTCCGTGGAGAACTGGCTGGCGCCGATCGTCGCCGACGGCGAGGCCGGCTTCGGTGGCGCGCTCAACGTCTTCGAACTGCAGAAGGCCATGATCGCCGCCGGTGTCGCGGGTTCGCACTGGGAGGACCAGCTGGCCTCGGAGAAGAAGTGCGGCCACCTGGGCGGCAAGGTGCTGATCCCGACCCAGCAGCACATCCGCACGCTGACCTCGGCCCGCCTGGCCGCCGACGTCTGCGACGTCCCGACCGTGGTGATCGCCCGCACCGACGCCGAGGCGGCGACGCTGATCACCTCCGACGTCGACGAGCGCGACCAGCCGTTCATCACCGGCGAGCGCACCCGCGAGGGCTTCTACCGGACCAAGAACGGCATCGAGCCCTGCATCGCGCGGGCCAAGGCCTACGCCCCGTTCGCCGACCTGATCTGGATGGAGACCGGCACCCCGGACCTCGAGCTGGCGCGCAAGTTCTCCGAGTCGGTGAAGGCCGAGTTCCCCGACCAGATGCTGGCGTACAACTGCTCGCCGTCGTTCAACTGGAAGAAGCACTTGGACGACGGGACCATCGCGAAGTTCCAAAAGGAGCTTGCCGCAATGGGATTCAAGTTCCAGTTCATCACGCTGGCCGGCTTCCACGCCCTGAACTACTCGATGTTCGACCTGGCCTACGGCTACGCCCGCAACCAGATGAGCGCCTACGTCGAGCTGCAGGAGCGCGAGTTCGCCGCCGAGGAGCGCGGCTACACCGCGACCAAGCACCAGCGCGAGGTCGGCGCCGGTTACTTCGACCGGATCGCCACCACGGTCGACCCGACCTCGTCGACCACCGCGCTGACCGGTTCGACCGAAGAGGGTCAGTTCCACTAACCTTCAGCGGTGTTCGCCGGGCCCTGCCCGGCCGAGCAGACGCAGAGTCGCACTCCTGCAGCCCAGGTGATGCGATTCTGCGTCTGCTCGCGCGTATAAGGAGGAGCAATGGCAGCGATCCAGCGGGTGGGCGTAGTCGGTGCCGGGCAGATGGGCTCCGGCATCGCCGAGGTCGCCGTCCGCGCCGGCGTCGACGTGACCGTGTTCGAGACCACCGAGCCGTTGATCACGGCCGGGCGCAACCGCATCGTGAAGTCGCTGGAGCGCGGCGTGAGCGCCGGCAAGGTGACCGAGCGCGAGCGCGACACCGCGCTGAGCAAGCTCACCTTCACCACCGACATGAAGGACCTGGCCGACCGACAGCTGGTGATCGAGGCCATCATCGAGGACGACGCGGTCAAGGCGCAGGTGTTCGCCGAGCTGGACCGGGTGGTCACCGATCCCGACGCGGTCCTGGCGTCCAACACCTCGAGCATCCCGATCATGAAGATCGCCGCGGCCACCAAGAACCCGCAACGCGTGCTGGGCCTGCACTTCTTCAACCCGGTGCCGGTGCTGCCGTTGGTCGAGCTGGTGTGCACGCTGGTCACCGACGAGGCCGCCGCCGCGCGCACCGAGGAGTTCGCCTCCGCGGTGCTGGGCAAGCAGGTGGTGCGCTGCTCGGACCGGTCCGGTTTCGTGGTGAACGCGTTGCTGGTGCCCTACCTGCTGTCGGCGATCCGGATGGTGGAGGCCGGCTTTGCCAGCGTCGAAGACGTCGACAAGGCCGTCGTCGCCGGGCTGTCGCACCCGATGGGGCCGCTGCGCCTGTCCGACCTCGTCGGCCTGGACACGCTCAAGCTGATCGCGGACAAAATGTTCGAGGAATTCAAAGAACCGCAATACGCGCCGCCGCCGTTGCTGCTGCGCATGGTAGAGGCGGGCCGGCTGGGCAAAAAATCGGGCCAGGGTTTTTACGCCTACTGAATTCTAGGGTCAGGTAGCAGGCCCCGAATCGATCCGATATCATCCTCGCGTTCAACAAACGAGAGGATATCGGGCATCCATGACCGCGTTGAGGCCGTATTACGAAGAGTCGCAATCTATCTATGACGTTTCCGACGAGTTCTTCGCGCTCTTCCTAGACCCGACGATGGGCTACACGTGCGCCTATTTCGAGCGCGACGATATGACCCTCGAGGAGGCGCAGAACGCCAAGTTCGACCTCGCGCTGGGAAAGCTGAACCTCGAACCCGGGATGACGCTGCTCGACATCGGCTGCGGCTGGGGCGGGGCGCTGCAGCGGGCGGTCGAGAAGTTCGACGTCAACGTCATCGGAATCACCCTCAGCCGCAACCAGTTCGAGTACAGCAAGGCCAGGCTGGCGAGCATCCCGACCGAGCGAACCGTCGAGGTCCGGCTGCAGGGCTGGGAGGAGTTCGACGACGACGTCGATCGGATCGTCACGATCGGCGCCTTCGAGGCGTTCAAGGCGGAGCGCTGGCCCGCATTTTTCGAGCGCGCCTACGAGATTCTGCCCGACGACGGCCGGATGTTGCTGCACACCATTCTCGCGCATTCCCAGAAGCAATTGCACGAGCTCGGCGTCTCGCTGACCATGAGCGACGTGCGTTTCACCCGATTCATCTATACCGAGATTTTCCCGGGCGGGCAGTTGCCGGCGCAGGAGGACATTGCGGAGTTGGCGCCGGCGGCCGGGTTCACCCTCGAAAAGGTGCAATTGCTACGCGAACACTACGCCCGCACGCTGAATATTTGGGCGGCCAATTTGGCGGCCAACCGGGAAAAGGCCATCGCGATCCAGTCCGAAGAGGTCTATGAGCGCTATATGCACTATTTGACCGGGTGCGAGAACTTCTTCCTCAAGGGCATCAGCAACGTCGGCCAGTTCACGCTGGCCAAGTAGCGCGGCTACTTCTCGCAGGTGAACTGGTTGACGTCGGTGTAGCCCTCGCGGAACAGCTTGGCGCAGCCGGTCAGGTACTTCATGTACCGGTCGTAGACCTCCTGGGACTGGATGGCGATCGCCTGGTCCCGGTTGGCCTCCAGCGCGGCGGCCCACGTGTCCAGCGTCCGCGCGTAGTGCAGCTGCAACGACTGGATCCTGGTCACCGTGAAACCGGCCGCGTCCGCGTGCTCCTCGACCGACGGGATCGTCGGCAGCCAGCCACCGGGGGAGATCTCGGCCAGGATGAACTGGGTGAAGTGGACGATTTCGTGGGTCAGCGGTTTGCCCTGCGCGCGGGCGTGTTTGAAGGTGGGCCGCGTGATGGAGTGCAGCATCATGATGCCGTCGGCCGGCAGCACCTCGTAGGCCATCTTGAAGAAGCGGCCCCAGCGCTGCCGCCCGAAGTGCTCGAAAGCGCCGATGGAGACGATGCGGTCGACCGGCTCCTGGAACTTCTCCCAGCCCTCCAGCAGCACCCGCGTCGAGCGCTTCGTGTCCAGTTGGTCGAACATCTTCTGCACGTGGGCGGCCTGGTTCTCCGACAGCGTCAGGCCGACGACGTTGACGTCGTACTTCTCGATGGCGCGGCGCATGGTGGCGCCCCAGCCGCAGCCGACGTCGAGCAGCGTCATCCCCGGCTCGAGCCCGAGCTTCCCCAGCGACAAGTCGATCTTCGCGTACTGGGCCTCCTCGAGCGTCATGTCCTCGCGCTCGAAGTAGGCGCAGCTGTACGTCTGGGTGGGGTCCAGGAAAAGCCGGAAGAAGTCGTCCGAAAGGTCGTAGTGTGCTTGCACATTCCCAAAATGCGGCGTGAGCTGCACAGACATTGAAATTTGGCCTTTCTGTATCTCGGGGTCCCGGGCTTCCTGTCGCCCTGGCGCTCCGGTTCACCCCCGATGCATCCCCTGCATGCTAGCCGTTAAGGCGCTCCGAGTCGTATTCCGAAGCTTGGCTTTACGTCACATCGCGGTCACAAAGCGCGTAACACGGCACCGGCCGCCAGGCCCACCACCAGCAGCGCGCCGGCCTGCCGCACGTGCACCCAGGCGAGTGCCGCATACCACAGCGGCCACACCGGAAACTTCGGCGGCGGCTCGGCCGGCCGCGGGCGGCGGAAGTGCGGCCACACCTTCGCCAGCCGGGGCAGCGCCAGCGCCACGACGAGCGCCGGCCAGGGCATCGCTCCCGCCGCCACGGCCACCGCCACCAACACGTAGAAGCCGACCATCATGCCGAGCGTGACCGCGCGTGCGCGCGCCTCGCCGAGCAGCACGGGCAGCGTTCGGATGCCGAGCGGTTCGTCGTAGGGGATCTTGTCGATGTGCTTGCCCATCAGCACCGTCGTGCACAGCAGGCCGTAGGGCAGCGACGCCAGCACGACGTCCCAGCCGACCCAGCCCACCGCGGAGTAGTAGGTGCCGCAGACCATCAACGGACCCCACACGACGAAGACGTCGGGTTCCCCGAGGCCGCGCTTCTTCAGCCGCAGCGGCGGAGCGGTGTAGGCGACGCTCAGGGCGAAGCCGGCGAGCGCGAAGCCGGCGACCGGCCAGCCGCGCGCCCACGTCAGCGTGACCAGGATCGCCAGGTCCGCGACGTTGACGAGCAGGATCGCCAGCCCCAGCGTGCGGCGGCTGACGAGCCCGGACAGCACCGGGTGGGGCGCGTACAGCGCGCGCGGGTAGGTGGCGCTGTCGGTACCGACCTGGGTGTCGTACAGGTCGTTCATCAGGTTGTTGGCGGTGTGCGCGAGCGTGATGCCGAGCACGGCCAGCGCCAGCCAGCGCCAGTCCAGCCCGGGTTTCCCGATCGCCAGCAGGGCCGCCACCAGGCCGGAGACCAGGGTCATCGGCAGCACCGCCGCCCGGGTGACCACCAGCCAGCGCGTGACGGCGTCGACCGGGCCGTCCGGGGGCGGGTTGGTGGTGCGCAGCGCGTAGGCCCACGACCTGAGCCGTGAGCTCACGCTCACGTCAGGCATCCGGGCACCGACTCATGGCTCGCGCGGCGGCACGATCGGCGAGGGATGCGGCTGCCCACGGAACTTCTCCAGCGACCCGCCCGCCTCGACGATCCCGCAGATCGCGCTCCAGCTCAGCATGGTCAGGTAGTCGATCAGCTCGTCGGCGCTCATCCGCGGGTCGGAGATCCAGGAGTGGGTGGCCAGCTGCACGCCGCCGACCATGATGTAGGACCACGTTTCCACGCCGCCGGTATCCATGCCGGCCTCCTGCATGCGGCGGCGCAGCATCATCGCGAGCATCCGGGCGATGATGCGCTCGGAGTCGGCGATCACCTTGCTCTTGGTCGGCGAGCTGTTGGCCATCACGAAGCGATACGGCTCCGGTTCCTCCGCGACGGTTTCCACATAGACGCGGATGATCTCGCGGGTCAGGTCGAAGCCGTCCAGGTTGGACGTCAGCGCGCCGGCCATGTTCGGGATCAGCGTCGACTGCGCGAAGCGCATCAGGACCGCGGTCGTCAGGTCGTTCTTGTCGACGAAGTAGCGGTACAGCACGGTTTTGGAGACGCCGATCTCCGCGGCGATCTCGTCCATGCTCAGAAAGCGGCCGTGCCGGCGGATCGCCACGATCGTGCCGTCGACCAGTTCGTTGCGGCGCTCCACCTTGTGTTGGTGCCAGCGCCGCTTGCGACCATCCGTCTTCACGGTCACAACCGGGATCCGCTCTGCCACTATCGCCGCTTCCCACTCATCAGACGCTCCCGATACTACGGCGTGCGGGGTCCGTTTTGGCGGACGGGCCGCGTACGCGCAGGGTCCACAAGCAGGGCGGTAACACTAACCGCGCGCGGCAATACATGATGGTGTGGTGGCACACAGAGCCTCACACCCGGGCGAGGCCTCGGCGGCGCGGCCGTCGTTGGCCGAATCCTTCGCCGGGGCCGATCCGGAGGCCGACGCGCAGCGGCGGGTGGCCCTGCGCCGAATGAAATTGGTCGCCCTGAGTTTCCTGGTGGGCGCGACGGGGCTGTTCCTCGCCTGCCGGTGGGCCCAGGCGCACGCCACCACGGCGGCCTGGGTCGGTTACGTCGGGGCGGCCGCGGAGGCCGGGATGGTGGGTGCGCTGGCCGACTGGTTCGCGGTGACCGCGCTGTTCAAGCACCCGCTGGGCATTCCGATTCCGCACACCGCGATCATCAAGCGCAAGAAGGACCAGCTCGGCGAGGGCCTGGGGACCTTCGTGCGGGAGAACTTCCTGTCGCCGCCGGTTGTCGAGACGAAGCTGCGGGACGCCCAGGTGCCCAGCCGGCTGGGCAAATGGCTCTCGGAGTCCGAGCACGCCGCGCGGGTGGCCAGCGAGGCGGCGACGGTGCTGCGCGTCCTCGTGGAGCTGCTGCGCGACGACGACGTCCAGCAGGTGATCGACCGGATGATCGTGCGCCGCATCGCCGAACCGCAATGGGGTCCGCCGGTGGGCCGCGTGCTGTCGACCCTGCTGGCCGAGAATCGCCAGGAGGCCCTGATCCAGCTCCTCGCCGACCGCGCGTTCCAGTGGTCGCTGAACGCCGGGGAGGTCATCCAGCGGGTCGTCGAGCGCGACTCGCCGAGCTGGTCGCCCCGGTTCATCGACCATCTCGTCGGGGATCGAATCCATCGCGAGCTGATGGACTTCACCGACAAGGTCCGCCGCAACCCCGACCACGAGTTGCGCCGGTCGGCGACGCGGTTCCTCTTCGAGTTCGCCGACGACCTGCAGAACGACGCGGAGACCATCGCGCGCGCCGAGGCGGTCAAGGAACAGCTGATGGCGCGCGACGAGATCGCCGACGCCGCGGCGACGGCGTGGCGGACGCTGAAAAGGCTGGTGCTCGAGGGCGTCGACGACCCGTCCAGCACGCTGCGCACCCGGATCGCCGACACCGTCGTCCGGATCGGGGAGTCGCTGCGCGACGACGCCGATCTGCGCGACAAGGTGGACAACTGGATCGTGCGGGCGGCCCAGCACCTGGTCTCCCAGTACGGGGTCGAGATCACCGCGATCATCACCGACACGATCGAGCGCTGGGACGCCGAGGAGGCCAGTCGGCGCATCGAACTGCACGTGGGGCGTGACCTGCAATTCATCCGGATCAACGGCACCGTCGTCGGGTCGCTGGCGGGGCTGATCATCTACGCCGTCGCGCAGCTGCTTTTCTAGGGGTGCTAACAAGTGCTTGCAATAGCAAGCACTTGGCCGTACTCTGGGGCGCGTAAGGATGGCCCACCCGACCCGAGGAGCGCGCGATGCCGCCGGAGGAGAAGCTCTCCGCCAAGGTGTCCACGGCGGCTTCCGAAGTGGCCTCCGACCTCGGCAGCTTCATCCGCGACCTGCGTGAGAACGCGCAGGTTTCGGTGCGCCAACTCGCCGAACGGTCGGGTGTCAGCAACCCTTACCTGAGCCAGGTCGAGCGTGGATTGCGCAAGCCGTCCGCCGACGTCCTGAGTCAGATCGCAAAGGCGCTGCGGGTTTCGGCCGAGGTGCTCTACGTGCGGGCCGGGATCCTCGAGCCCAGCGACAAGAGTCAGGTGCGCGACGCCATCATCACCGACACCGCCATCACCGAGCGCCAGAAGCAGATCCTGCTGGAGATCTACGCGTCGTTCACCCAGCAGAACGAATCCATAACCGAGGAGTGTCCGAGCGAATCCGACAGCTGATCGCCCGGGCTTGAGGGCTTTCGCATCGCGCCAGTGGCCGGCTGACGTATATCTGCCGGGCCGCTTGGTTACCCAGAGGAAGGGGTCTCATGCCGGACCTCGGGTGGCGCCGGCCGCGATGCGGACTCGACCAGCCGACCCGATCAATCAGGAGGTCCCCCGGCAAGTTGAGTGCCACGTCAATCCGCGGGTCTTGACTACTCCTCCGAGAGGAGCCGCTACTTGCCCCTTTTTTCAAGATCAGAACCAGTAACACCGATAACAAGACAAAGCACGAAAGGAAACACCATGGCTGAAAACTCGAACGTCGAGGACCTGAGGGCCCCGCTGCTGGCCGCGCTGGGCGCCGCCGACCTGGCCCTGGCCACCGTCAACGACCTGATCGCCAGCCTGCGCGAGCGCGCCGAAGAGACCCGCACCGAGACCCGCAGCCGGGTCGAGGAGCGCCGCGCCCGCCTGTCGAAGCTGCAGGAGGACCTGCCCGAGCAGTTCACCGAGCTGCGCGAGCGGTTCACCTCCGAGGAGCTGCGCAAGGCCGCCGAGGGCTACCTGGAGGCCGCGACCAGCCGCTACAACGAGCTGGTCGAGCGTGGCGAGACCGCCCTGGAGCGGCTGCGCAGCCAGCGCCCCTTCGAGGACGCGTCGGCGCGCGCCGAGGGCTACGTGGACCAGGCCGTCGAGCTGACCCAGGAGGCGCTGGGCACCGTCGCGTCGCAGACCCGCGCGGTCGGTGAGCGGGCGGCCAAGCTGGTCGGCATCGACCTGCCCAAGAAGGCCCCGGCCAAGAAGGCTCCGGCCAAGAAGGCGCCCGCCAAGAAGGCGGCGGCCAAGAAGGCCCCGGCCAAGAAGGCGTCCGCCAAGAAGGTCACCCAGAAGTAGTCCCCGCACGACGCTCGACTCCGAGTTGCCCGCCCGGGCGGCTCGGAGTCGACGTTTTGCACGGCGCCCGCATACCCTTAGAGCGTGACCCACGCCGTGACCATCGTCATGTTCGCCCTGCAGATCGCCGTCGCGCTGACGGCGGTATACGCGTTTGTGCACGCAGCGCTGCAGCGGCCCGACGCTTATACCGCCGCTGACAAGCTGACCAAGCCGGTGTGGTTGGTGATCCTCGGCTTGGCCGTGTTGCTGACATCGCTGCTGAGTTTCGTCTTCGGGGTGCTCGGAATGGCGATCGCCGCCTGCGCGGCCGGGGTGTACCTGGTCGACGTCCGCCCCAAACTCCTTGAGATTCAGGGTAAGTCGCGCTAGCGGCATGAGACCCCTGCTGGCCGCGCCGGCGGTGGCGGTCGCCCTGCTCGGCTCGCCGCCGGTGGCGGCCCCCGCTCGCGCCGACGTGATCGCCGCGCCTCCGTTCATCGACCACACCCAGTGGGCGCACTGGCGCGGCCTGCCCAGCCTGCGGGTGTTCCCGACGCCGTCGGGCCGGATCGCGGCCAGCCAGCCGTTCGTCGCGGCGGACGCCGACGAGGCGTGGGCCGAGGTGCTCGCGCTGTCGCCGGACGCGGACACCCCCGGAATGCGCGCGCAGTTCCTCTGCCACTGGCAGTTCGCCGAGCTGGCGCAACCGGGCAAGACGAGCTGGAACCTGGAGCCCTGGCGCCCGGTGGTCGACGACGCCGAGATGGTGGCCACCGGCTGCAACCCCGGCGGTCCAGAAGAAGCGTTCTAGTGGCGGGGCAACCCACGCGGGCCCAGCTGGCGGCCCTGGTCGACCACACGCTGCTCAAACCCGAGGCCGCCCGCGCCGACGTCGCGGGGCTGGTCGCCGAGGCCGCCGACCTGGGTGTGTACGCGGTGTGCGTGTCGCCGTCGATGGTGCCGGCCGCCCTGGAGGCCGTCGCCGCGCTGGCCGCCGGCGCCGCGATGCCGGTGGCGGCGGTGGTGGGTTTCCCGTCGGGCAAGCACCTCTCGGAGGTCAAGGCGCACGAGGCCGCGCGGGCCGTGGCGTGCGGTGCCGCCGAGGTCGACATGGTCATCGACGTTGGTGCCGCGCTGACCGGTGAGCTGCTCGCCGTGCGATCCGACATCGAGGCGGTGCGGGCCGCGGCGCCGCGCGCCGTGCTCAAGGTCATCGTGGAGTCCGCGGTGCTGCTCGGCCGGGACGACGGGCGCACGCTCACCGACGTGTGCCGCGCCGCCGAGGACGCCGGCGCCGACTTCGTCAAGACCTCGACCGGGTTTCACCCCGCGGGCGGGGCGTCGGTGCGGGCCGTCGCCCTGATGGCCGAGGCCGTCGGCGGGCGGCTGGGCGTCAAGGCCAGCGGCGGCATCCGCACCGCCGCCGACGCGCTGGCGATGGTGGACGCCGGCGCGACCCGGCTCGGACTGTCCGGCACCCGCGCCGTGCTCGACGGGCTCAGCTGACCGTCAGAGGTGCGCGAAGCAGGGGTCGTTGCTGTTGTCGTTCGGGATGGTGGCGTTCTGCGTCGAAAAGTGCGCCTGCACACCGGTATCGGTGACCTGCACGCTGTCGGCGTGGATACCCAGCGGGTAGTTCTTGGTGAACTGCGCGGTGAAGTCGTCCAGGGTCGACTGCACCGACTCCTTCGGCATGGTGAAGCCGAGCGCGTTGAAGCTGACGATCTGCAGCTGCAGCCCGCTGCCCGACACCACCGGCTTGGCCGTGATGTTGTCGAGCATGCCCTTCAACTCGATCGTGCCGTCGGCCGGGTGAGTGGTCACGCTGTTGGTGACGAACGGACCCAGCACCGGGATCGCGTTCTGCACCGACTGCTTGATGCCGTCACTGGTCCAGTTGAACGTGGCGTCCAGCGAGCCGATGGTGCCCTTCGAGTTGGCGTTCGACTGGAGCCGGACGTCGCGGATGTTGAGGTTGAGCTTCATGCCCTTGGCGTCGCGGATGTTGTTGCCGGCGGTCTGCACCGAGATGTTGGTGTAGTGCTTGGTCATCTGCTGCCACAGCATCAGCGGAGTCACGCCGAAGGAGGCGGTGGCCTGGTCCTTCACCTCGCACGCCACCGCCTGGGCGACCTTGGTGTCGGCCACGTGCCGGACGTACAGCTCGGCCCCGATCAGCCCCGCGATGATCAGCGCGAACACGATGATGCAGATCAACAGGATGGACAGCGGGTCGCGTAGGAGGCGTCGTTTTCTTTTCACCGGTGCCGGCTCTTCGTTCGGAGTGGCCAGCTTGTCCGTCGGCCCCGCGGGCGGGATGGGCGGCGGGGCGTGCGGGGGTCGCGGAGGGTTGGGGTTCGCGACGCCCAACTGCTCGGTCTGAGCGGTCTGGTGGCTGGGAGCGACGGGCGGCGGCGGCCCGGCCCACCCGCCGCCGCCG
>NZ_LQPM01000040.1 GCF_002101815.1 Mycobacterium paraense
GGGCCGGCGGGTACGGCGGAGTGCTGCCTCCCGGCCCCATCGTCGGGGCCGGCGCGTCCGGTGGGAATGGCGGAGCCGGCGGCCACGGCGGGGCCGGCGGCGCGAACCACGCCCTGATCGGCGGGCAGGGCGGGGCGGGCGGCATGGGTGGCAACGGCGGCCTGGGCGGCCACGGCGGCACCGGCGCAGACGGCGCCACGAACCTCCCCACCCATCTGGGGGGAAGCGGCGGTGTCGGTGGCAATGGCGGTGACGCCGGTCCTGGTGGGGCCGGCGGCGCCGCTGGCGGGTTCCTCGGGCGCGCCGGCGCCGGCGGCAACGGCGGCGCAGGGGGCGTTGGGGGTATCGGCGGCACCGGCGGGGCCGCCGACGGCACCCTTCTCCAGGGTTTTGCCGGCCAAGGCGGCCAGGGCGGTCACGGCGGCAACGGCGGGGCCGGCGGCAACTCCAGCGGCGGCGCCAACGGCACCGGCGGCGGTGGGGGCGACGGCGGCACCGGCGGTAACGGCGGGAGCGGCGGCTACGGCGGCAACGCCTCGGTAACGGCTGGCGGTCTTCCCCAGGCATTGGGGATCGGCGGCGCCGGCGCCGGCGGCGGTGCCGGTGCCCCCGGCGGCGGGTCAGGCGGCGCCGGCGGCGGCGGAGGGGCGGGTGCTACCGCAGTACTGAGCTCCGCCGCGGGCGGAGGCGGGGGCGGTGGCGGCGGTGCGGCTATCGCCAGCGGCACCGCCGGAGATGGAGGCATAGGCGGGGCCGCGTTCAACCTCAATAACTTGGCTACCTTCGGTCCCAACGGAGCCGGCAGCACCGGCACGGGCGGCGGCGGCGGCGGTGGCGCTGTCGCCAACCTGAACTCCTACGCCGGCAATACCGGCACAGGCGGTGCCGGCGGAGGGACGGGCGCCCTCGGCGCCAATGGCGGTGCTTTTGCCAACAGCGGAGGCGACGCGGGCACCGTTGGCCTCGGCGGCTCCGGCGGGCACGGCGTCATTCCTCTCAAAAACGACGGCGGCAACGGGCAACCCTGACATCAACCCGACTAGTTTGCGGCCGTCCACTCCAGCAGCTTCTCGGCCGGCCACGTGTTGACGATCCGCTCGGTCGGCACGCCCGCGTCCAGCGCGCGCTGGGCGCCGTAGCCGAGAAAGTCCAGCTGACCCGGCGCGTGCGCGTCGGTGTCGATGCTGAACACACAGCCGATCTCCAGCGCGAGCTTCAGCAGCCGGGTGGGCGGGTCGCGGCGCTCCGGACGCGAGTTGATCTCCACGGCCGTGCCGTGCTCGCGGCACGCCCCGAACACCGCCTCGGCGTCGAACTTCGACTCGGGGCGGATGCCGCGGCCGCCGGAGACCAGCCGGCCGGTGCAATGGCCGAGGATGTCGGCGTGCGGGTTGGAGACGGCGCGTACCATGCGCCGCGTCATCGCCGGCGCGTCCATGGACAGCTTCGAGTGCACGCTGGCCACGACGACGTCGAGGCGCTCGAGCAGTTCTGGCTCCTGGTCCAGGCTGCCGTCTTCGAGGATGTCGACCTCAATGCCGGTCAGGATGCGCAGCGGCGCGAACTGGTCGCGCAACCGGTCGATCACGTCGAGCTGCGCGCGCAGCCGCTCCGGCGACAGCCCGTTGGCGATGGTCAGCCGCGGCGAGTGATCGGTCAGCGCGCAGTACTCGTGACCCAGCTCCGACGCGGTGGCCATCATCTCGTCGATCGGCGCCGAGCCGTCCGACCAGTTCGAGTGCAGGTGCAGGTCGCCGCGCAGCGCGGACCGCAGGTCACCGCCCCCGAGATCCTCGGCCGCGGAACGCAATTCGACCAGCAGGTCGGGCTCGCGACCGGACCAGGCCTGGTCGATCACCTTCGCGGTCTTCGGGCCGATGCCGGGCAACGTCTGCCAGCTGTTGGCCTGACCGTGCCGCTCGCGCGCCGCGTCGTCCAGGCCCTCGATGATGTCGGCGGCGTTCCGGTACGCCATCACCCGCCGAGGGTCGTGGCGGCTCCGGTCCTTGTAATAGGCGATCTGCCTTAAGGCGGTTACCGGGTCCATGGCTCCAGTGTGCCCGGCCCGGTGATCAGAACTGGCCGGCGACGAACCCGGCGAGCAGCACGGCGGAGCCGCCGATCTCACCGGCGATCAGCAGCACCATCGTCACCTCGAGGCCGCGGCCGGGGTTTTCGAATTGGTTGACGGTGTCGCGCCGCGCCCCGTGGCTGATGTAGCCCAGGATGGCGGCGACGAAAAAGAAGACGACGACGCCCGCCGCGGTCAGGTTGATCCTCGTGGGCCAGGCGCTGAGTTCGACGAACACCGCCAGCAGCAGCGTCGCGAACGAGTAGAGCAGCGCCGCGCGGTGCGCGATGTCGACGTACGGGTGCGCGCGGTGGTCGTCGGAGGTCATAATCTGCCGGTATTTCCAGACGCCGAGAACCAGCGCGAGCAGGAAGATCAGCCCGGCCGCCAGCAGGGTGATCTTGGTGTCGAGGCCCAGGGTGTACGTCATCGCGGAACGAGTTTAGTTTCCCTTAATAAAGCCCGACTACCGTCGGGTCAATGCGATTCGCGTTCAAAACCTCACCCCAAAACACCACCTGGGCCGACATGCTCGCCGTCTGGCAGGCCGCCGACGACATCGAGGTCTTCGACTCGGGGTGGACCTTCGACCACTTCTATCCGATCTTCTCCGACAGCACTGGCCCCTGCCTCGAGGGCTGGACGACGCTGACCGCGCTCGCCCAGGCCACCCGGCGGCTGCGGCTGGGGACCCTCGTCACCGGCATCCACTACCGCCACCCCGCGGTGCTGGCGAACATGGCCGCGGCACTCGACATCATCTCCAACGGTCGCCTGGAACTCGGGATCGGCGCCGGCTGGAACGAGGAGGAGTCGGGCGCCTACGGCATCGAGCTGGGCTCCATCAGGGAACGCTTCGACCGCTTCGAGGAAGCCTGCCAGGTGCTGATCAGCCTGCTGAGCGAGGAGACCACCGACTTCGCCGGCAAGTACTACCAACTCAAGGGCGCCCGCAACGAGCCCAAGGGCGTGCAGCGCCCGCACCCGCCGATCTGCATCGGCGGCAGCGGCGAGAAGCGCACGCTGCCGATCACCGCGCGCTACGCCCAGCACTGGAACTTCGCCGGCGGCCCGCCCGAATTGTTCGCGCAGAAGCGCGACGTCCTGGCCGCGCGGTGCGCGGACATCGGGCGGGACCCCAAGGAGATCACCATGTCGGCCCACCTTCGGCTGGAGCCGGACCTCAACTACGAGAAGGTCATCGAGGACGCGGCGGCGCTGGGCGCCGAAGGCCTGGAGCTCGGCATCGTCTACCTTCCCCCGCCGCATGACGCCGCCGTGCTGGAGCCATTGGCCGAGGCGATCCGGGATTCAGGGTTGTGGGACGGCTAATCCCGAGCAAACCCGCGCAGCGCGGGTGGAGGCGGGGCTACACCCCGAAGAGCATCAGCTCTTCGGCGGTGATCAGCCGTTCTTGTTTGGCGGGAAATTCGCGGCTCTTTACCGGGTGACGTAACCACGACCAGGCGATTCGCCCCATCCGCGACCGAGGTACCGGGTTGACATGCACAGTGACCACTCCTGCGATCGGTCCGTTCTGGCGGGACTCCCCCGTGACTACTCTGTGACAGAGCCCACAACGAACCATTAGACAACAACCGTCTGGCAAACGTGGGCAGAAACGCCGAATTGAATTCTTCTGTTTCTGGTGTGACGGATGTGACTACGTAAGGGGCGCCGCCGTCGGCTTGATGGGCGCCGGCAGGGCCGTCGAACCCATCAGGAAACGGTCCACGCCGGCCGCGGCGGCCCGGCCCTCAGCTATCGCCCAAACAATCAGTGACTGGCCACGACCCATGTCACCGGCAACGAAAACGCCGGGGACCGAGGTGTCGAAGTCGGCGCCGCGCGCGACGTTGCCGCGGTCGGTGAGCTTCACGTCGAGCTCGGTGAGCAGGCCCGCCCGCTCGGGGCCGACGAATCCCATCGCCAGCAACACCAAATCGGCCTCGAGTTCGAAGTCGGAACCCTCGACCTTGACGAACTTGCCGTCCTGCATGGTCACCTCGTGGGCCTTCAGGCCGGTCACGTGGCCGTCCTTGCCGACGAACTCCTCGGTGTTCACCGAGAACACCCGCTCGCCGCCCTCTTCGTGCGCCGAGGACACCCGGTACATCAGCGGGTAGGTCGGCCACGGCGTGGACTCGGCGCGGGTCTCCGGCGGGCGCGGCATGATCTCGAACTGGTGCACCTCGATGGCGCCCTGCCGGTGCACGGTGCCCAGGCAGTCGGCGCCGGTGTCACCGCCGCCGATGATGATGACCTTCTTGCCCTTGGCGGTGATCGGCGGCTCGCCGTCTTCCCCGAGGACGTCGTCGCCTTCCTGGACCCGGTTGCCCCACGGCAGGAATTCCATCGCCTGGTGGATGCCGTCCAGATCGCGGCCCGGGATGGGCAGATCGCGCCACGCGGTGGCCCCGCCGGCGAGCACCACCGCGTCGAAGTCGGAGCGCAGCTGTTCGACGGTGATGTCGACCCCGACGTTGACGTTCGCCCGGAACTCGGTGCCCTCGGCGCGCATCTGCTCCAGCCGCCGGTCCAGGACGCGCTTTTCCATCTTGAATTCGGGGATGCCGTAGCGCAGCAGCCCGCCGATGCGGTCGTCGCGCTCGAAGACCGTCACGCTGTGGCCGGCGCGCGTCAGCTGCTGGGCGGCGGCCAGACCCGCGGGCCCGGACCCGACCACGGCGACCTTCTTGCCGGTCAGCTTGTCCGGCGGCAGCGGCACCACGAAGCCTTCCTCGAAGGCCCGGTCGATGATCTCCAGCTCGATCTGCTTGATCGTCACCGGATCCTGGTTGATGCCCAGCACGCAGGCCGGCTCGCACGGCGCCGGACACAGCCGCCCGGTGAAGTCCGGAAAGTTGTTGGTGGCGTGCAGCCGTTCGATGGCGTCGCGCCAGCGGCCGCGGCGCACCAGGTCGTTCCACTCCGGGATCAGGTTGCCCAACGGACACCCGTTGTGGCAGAAGGGAATACCGCAGTCCATGCAGCGGGTGGCCTGCTCGCGCAGGGTCGACTCGTCGAAGTCCTCGTAGACCTCGTTCCAGTCGCGCAGTCGCAGCGGGACAGGCCGGCGCTTCGGCAGTTCCCGATGCGTGTATTTCAGGAAGCCGCTCGGATCAGCCATGCGCGGCCGCCATGATCGCCTTATCCACATCGACGCCGTCGCGCTCCGCCGCGGCGATCGCCTGCAGCACCTTCTTGTAGTCGCGCGGCATCACCTTCACGAAGTGCCGGCACTGGTTGGGCCAGTCGGCCAGGATCCGCTGGCCGACAGCGGAATCGGTGGCGTCGACGTGTGCCTGGATGGCGCCGTGCAGGTACTCGGCGTCGTCCTCGTCGGGCGTCTCCAGCTCCACCATTTCGGCGTTGAGGTTGTTCGGCAGTTCGCCGTCCGGGTCGTATACGTAGGCCACGCCCCCGGACATGCCGGCCGCGAAGTTACGCCCGGTGCGGCCCAGGACGACGACCTTGCCGCCGGTCATGTACTCGCAGCCGTGATCGCCGACGCCCTCGACCACGGCGTGGGCGCCGGAGTTGCGGACCGCGAACCGTTCGCCGACCACACCGCGCAAGTAGGCCTCCCCGCTGGTGGCGCCGAACAGGATCACGTTGCCGCCGATGATGTTGTCCTCGGCGACGTAGTCCTGCGGCGCGTTGTCGGACGGGCGCACCACGATCCGGCCGCCGGACAGGCCCTTGCCGACGTAGTCGTTGGCGTCGCCGTAGACCCGCAACGTGATGCCCCGGGGCACGAACGCGCCGAAGCTGTTGCCGGCGGAGCCGTCGAAGGTGATGTCGATCGTGCCGTCCGGCAGGCCCTGGCCGCCATAGGCTTTCGTGAGCTCATGGCCGAGCATGGTGCCCACCGTGCGGTTGACGTTGCTGATCGTGGTGGAGAACCGGACCGGCTTGCCGGAATCCAGCGCCTCGCGGCTCATGACGATCAACTGCTGATCGAGCGCCTTGTCCAGGCCGTGATCCTGGCGCGAGCTGCAGTACAAATCCTGGTTCATGAACGCCGACTCCGGCTCGTGCAGCACCGGCGCCAGGTCCAGCTTGTGGGCCTTCCAGTGCGCCCGAGCCAGCGTCGTGTCCAGCGAACCGACCTGGCCCACGGCCTCGTTGAGGGTCCGGAAGCCCAACTGCGCCAAGTACTCCCGCACCTCTTCGGCGATGAACAGGAAGAAGTTCTCGACGAACTCGGGCTTGCCGGTGAACCGCTCGCGCAGCACCGGGTTCTGGGTGGCGACGCCGACCGGGCAGGTGTCCAGGTGGCACACCCGCATCATGATGCAGCCGGCCACCACCAGCGGGGCGGTCGCGAAGCCGAACTCCTCGGCGCCCAGCAGCGCGGCGATCATCACGTCGCGCCCGGTCTTGAGCTGCCCGTCGACCTGGACCACGATCCGGTCGCGTAACCCGTTGAGCAGCAACGTCTGCTGCGTCTCGGCCAGCCCCAATTCCCACGGGGCACCCGCGTGCTTCTGCGATGTCAGCGGCGTCGCACCGGTGCCGCCGTCGTGCCCCGAGATCAGCACCACGTCGGCGTGCGCCTTGGAAACCCCGGCCGCGACCGTGCCGACGCCGTTCTCGGACACCAGCTTCACGTGCACGCGCGCCGCGGGGTTGGCGTTCTTGAGGTCGTGGATCAGCTGCGCCAGGTCCTCGATGGAGTAGATGTCGTGGTGCGGCGGCGGCGAGATCAGCCCCACGCCGGGCGTGGAGTGCCGCACCTCGGCCACCCACGGGTACACCTTGTGGCCCGGAAGCTGGCCGCCCTCACCGGGTTTGGCGCCCTGGGCCATCTTGATCTGGATGTCGGTGCAGTTGGTCAGGTAGTGCGACGTCACCCCGAAGCGGGCCGAGGCGACCTGCTTGATCGCGCTGCGGCGCCAGTCCCCGTTGGGGTCGCGGTCGAAACGCTTGACGTCTTCCCCGCCCTCGCCGCTGTTGGACCGGCCGCCCAGCCGGTTCATCGCGATGGCCAGCGTCTCGTGCGCCTCGGCGGAGATGGAGCCGTAGCTCATCGCGCCCGTGGAGAAGCGCTTGACGATCTCGCTCGCCGGCTCGACCTCCTCGATCGGGACGGGGGGCCGGACGTCGCCACGGAATTTCAGCAGCCCGCGCAGCGACGCCAGCCGCTCGCTCTGGTCGTCGACGAGACGGCTGTATTCCTTGAAGATCTTGTACTGCCCGGTGCGGGTCGCGTGCTGCAGCTTGAACACGGTCTCCGGGTTGAACAGGTGGTATTCGCCCTCGCGGCGCCACTGGTACTCGCCGCCCACCTCGAGCTCGCGATGTGCGCGCTCGTCGGGCCGGTCGAGGTAGGCCAGCTTGTGGCGGGTGGCGACATCGGCGGCGATGTCTTCCAGGGTGATCCCGGACGTCGGGCAGCTCAGCCCGGTGAAGTACTCGTTGAGCACGTCCTCGGAGATGCCGACCGCCTGGAACAGCTGCGCGCCGGTGTAGGACGCCAGCGTCGAAATGCCCATCTTGGACATGACTTTCAGCACGCCCTTGCCGGCGGCCTTGACGTAGTTGTTGAGGGCCTTGTTGCGGTCGATCCCGTTGAAGTCGCCGCGGTCGAGCATGTCCTCGATCGACTCGAACACCAGGTACGGGTTGATGGCCGCCGCGCCGAAGCCGATCAGCGCGGCCATGTGGTGCACCTCGCGCGCATCGCCGGTCTCGACGACCAGGCCGACGTGGGTGCGGGTCCGGTCGCGCACCAGGTGGTGGTGCACCGCCGACACCGCGAGCAGCGACGGGATCGGGGCCAGCCGCTCGTCGGATCCGCGGTCGGACAGGATAATGACCCGGGCGCCGTCGGCGATCGCCGCGGACGCCTGCGCGCGCACCTCCTCGAGGGCGGCGGCCAGCCCGGAGCCGCCGTCGGCAACCGGGTACAGGCAGTGAATCACCTTGGACCGCATGCCGTGTGGACGCCCGTTGATCTTGTCTTCGGGGTTGAGGTGGATCAGCTTGGCCAGCTCGTAGTTCCGCAGGATCGGCTGTTGCAGCTGGATCTGGTGACAGGAGTTCTCGTCCGGGTTGAGCAGGTCGCGCTCGCCGCCGGTGGTGCCCTGCAGGCTGGTGACGACCTCCTCGCGGATGGCGTCCAGCGGCGGGTTGGTCACCTGGGCGAAGAGCTGCTGGAAGTAGTCGTAGAGCATCCGCGGACGCTGCGACAGCACGGCCACCGGGGTGTCGGTGCCCATCGAGCCGATCGGCTCGGCGCCCGTGCGCACCATCGGCGCCACCAGCAGGTTGAGCTCCTCGTAGGTGTAGCCGAAAGTCAACTGCCGCTTGACGAGTCGCTCGTGGGGCATCCGGGCGTACTCCCCCGACGGCAGGTCGTCCAGCGGAACCAGGCCCTTGTCGAGCCACTCCTGATAGGGGTGCTCGGCGGCCAGCTCGGCCTTGATCTCCTCGTCGGAGACGATCCGGCCCTGCGCGGTGTCCACCAGGAACATCCGGCCGGGCTGCAGCCGCATCCGACGCACCACCGTCGACGGGTCCAGGTCGAGCACGCCGGCCTCGGAGGCCATCACCACCAGGCCGTCGTCGGTGACCCAGATCCGCGAGGGGCGCAAGCCATTTCGGTCCAAGACGGCGCCGATGATGGTGCCGTCGGTGAACGTCATCGACGCCGGGCCGTCCCACGGCTCCATCAGCGAGGCGTGGTACTGATAGAACGCCCGCCGCGCGGGGTCCATCGACTCGTGGCGTTCCCACGCCTCCGGGATCATCATCAACACCGCGTGGGCCAGGCTGCGCCCGCCGAGGTGGAGCAGTTCGAGCGCCTCGTCGAAGCGGGCCGTGTCGGAGGCCCCCGGGGTACAGATCGGGAACAGCTTCTCGACGTCGTCGCCGAACAGGTCGGTCTTGATCAGCGCCTCGCGCGCCCGCATCCAGTTCTCGTTGCCGGTGACGGTGTTGATCTCACCGTTGTGCGCGATGCGCCGGAAGGGGTGGGCCAGCGGCCAGGACGGGAACGTGTTGGTGGAGAACCGCGAGTGCACGATGCCCAGCGCGCTGGTCAGCCGATCGTCTTGCAGGTCAAGGTAAAACGCCTTGAGCTGCGGGGTGGTCAGCATGCCCTTGTAAATAAAGGTCTGGCCGGAAAGGCTTGGGAAATAGACGGTCTCGCGACCGGGCCCGTCCTGGCCCGGGCCCTTGGTGCCCAGCTCGTGCTCGGCGCGCTTGCGGACCACGTAGGCGCGGCGCTCCAGCGCCATCCCCGACGCGCCAGCCATGAACACCTGCCGGAAGGTGGGCATCGCGTCACGCGACAGCGCACCCAGCGACGAGTCGTCCGTGGGCACGTTGCGCCAGCCGATGACCTCCAGGCCCTCGGACTCGGCGATCTTCTCCACCGCGGAGCACGCGGTCGCGGCGTCCTTAGACGACTGCGGCAAGAAGGCGATACCGGTGGCGTAGCTGCCCGCGGGGGGCAGTTCGAAATCCACGACCTCGCGCAGGAACGCGTCCGGGACCTGGATCAGGATGCCGGCGCCGTCACCGCTGCGCGGCTCGGCGCCCTGGGCGCCGCGGTGTTCGAGGTTGAGCAGCGCGGTGATCGCCTTATCGACGATGTCCCGGCTGCGACGGCCGTGCATATCGACGACCATGGCTACCCCGCACGAATCGTGCTCGAACGCGGGGTTATATAACCCGACGCGCTTGGGCGTCATATGCACCTGACCCTTCAACCAGAACGTTCTTCGCTGCCGTTACGAGCGGCTCCGACGGGGCCGCACCCGGGAGGTTGCGGGCTCAAGCCCCTTCGGTCTTGTCGATCGGCTGTGCCCCAGGTGGAGACGATCCGTCAAGGATTCGTCCGTGCAGCGCTGAACGGTGGCCTGGAACTGGTTTCGACAAGTCGTAAAACGATATGACAATACCCGCCTGACATGCCAACTTCGTTAAGTCTAACCGCCAGCGGGCGGCGGCGTAAATTCGCTGCAGCGGGCGGTCGGCAACATCGCCGACATGGGTGTTTTCTGTTGATATTTTCCCGACCCCAGCGTCGATTCTACCCAACCGCTTGACGGAACCACTAATTTCACAAGTTTGCTGTGATCGTGCACACTTCGGGCGGCATCGGGGCCGGACTCACCCACGGGCGTGCTCAGCCGACGGCCGAAGGCGTCGCCGCCCGCCTGCCGCCGGCCCCGGCCGAGTTTGCACGCGGCCGCGTGGCCGATACTGGGTAGGTACCTGGTCAACGCGAGGAGCCCATGAAAGAGCGCGACGAATTCCTGCGGGATCGTCTGCGGCCCGACCAGCCGGGCGCGCCCGCGATCCGCCCGCCGGGTCCTTCGCCCGCCGGCCCGCACCCCGCGGCTCCGCCTCACCCGCCGGCCGTCGGCTGAGCACGCCCGTGGGTGAGTCCGGCCCCGATGCCGGCCACGCGGC
>NZ_LQPM01000041.1 GCF_002101815.1 Mycobacterium paraense
CTGGGTGGGCGGGCGCGCGAGTGATCCGGGGTGCAGGGGTCGGCCGTGCTCGTCGGTGATGCTCAGCTTGTCGGGGGGTCCGGTGATGGTGAGGTGGCCTTGGTGGTGGGCGCGGTGGTGATACGGACAGAGCAGGACAAGGTTGGCCAGCTCCGTGGGGCCGCCGTCTTCCCAATGCCGAAGGTGGTGGGCGTGCAGGCCGCGGGTGGCCCCGCAGCCGGGCACCGCGCAGCAGCGCTGGCGGCGCTCCAGGGCGCGGCGTAGCCGGCGGCTGATGGTGCGGGTGGTGCGCCCGGCGCCGATCGGCTGGCCGTCGCGTTCGAACCACACTTCACAGGTGGCATCACAGGTCAGGTATTGGCGATCGGCGTCAGACAGCAGCGGGCCCAGGTGCAGGGCGGCCACCCGCGCGGCAACGTCGAGATGGGCCACCACCGTGGTGTGCGCGCCGTGCGGGCGGCGGACCGCGTCGGCGTCCCAGCCCGACTCCACCAGCCGCACAAACGCCTCCAGGGTGCCCGGCAGCGGCGGCGCAGCCGAGGCGCTCTCGTCCTCGCCGTGGTCGTGTTTCCACTCGGCGATCAGCGCATCGCGGTGCGACGCCAGCGCGGCGTCGAACTTCGCCGCCTCCAGCGGCCCCAGCTTGATCCGCCAACACGTGAGCTCCTCGGTGGCGGTCTTGGTGATCGACGGTTCCGGTGCCGGGCGGGCCGCAGGGGGCCGCGGCTCCAGGCTGACCGCGGTGCGCAACTGGCTGACCGTGGCCACCGCCGCCAACCGCGCGTAATGCGCATCCGAACCGTCAGCGGCGCGCGCCGCGATCACCCCAACCTGATCCAGCGACAGCTGGCCTTCCCGCAGGGCGGCGGTGCAGCGCGGAAACTCCTCCACCCGGCGCGCCACCGTGGTGATGGTGTGTGCGTTGGCCGACGACGAACCCAACTTCCACGCCAGCAATGCCGCCACCGAGCGTGCCCCGGTGTTCCCGCACAGCTGGTCGCGCTCCATTTCCGCGGCGATCTCCACGATGCGCCCATCAATGGCGTTGCGCTGCCCCGCCAACTCCGACAACTCCTCAAACAACACCGCCAAACGGTCTTTGTGGTTCACCCCCAACCGAGGCGTCGTCGCCGAGTACATAACCCCATCATCACCGCGGGGTCCGACAAGTTTTGGCGGTCATGATCGAAGCGGCACAGCCTGATTGGCCGCCGAGGTCGGCCCGCGACATTTTTACGCAGATTTCCAGGATGACCTCCCGACTCGATGCGGTACGTTCCTGGAAGGGGAATGCGATCAACGCTGATCGAGGGGAGCGGTAATGAGCTTCGCAGTGTGGCCGCCTGAGGTGAATTCAGTGCTGCTGCTTGATGGACCTGGTTCGGGGCCGATGTTGGAGGCGGCGGCGGCCTGGGACGGGATCCGCAGCGAGTTGAGTGCGGCGGCGAACGCCTTCAACTCCGTCACCTCGGACCTCGCCGGCCAGGCGTGGCAGGGCCCGTCGTCGGCCTCCATGACCAACGCGGCCGCCGGGTACGTGAACTGGCTGGGCGGGGCGGCGGCGCAAGCCGAAGAGTCGGCGGCCCAAGCGCGGGCGGCGGCCGCCGCCTACGAGGCCGCGCTGGCGACGATCGTGGACCCCGGCTCGATCACCGCCAACCGCGGCCAGCTGGTGTCGCTGGTGATCTCGAACCTGTTCGGGCAGAACGCCCCGGCCATCGCGGCCGCCGAGGCGGAATACGAGCGGATGTGGGCGCAGGACGTCGCCGCGATGGGCGGCTATCACGCCAGCGCGTCGGCGACGGTCGCGCAACTGGGCCAGTGGGAACTGGCGCTGGAAAATCTGCCCGGCGAATTCGTCCAAGCCGTCGAGGGCGGGTTCAACAACCTGGCCAACACCGTCCTCGGCACGATCTTCGGGGCGCCGGCCGCGCCGCCCTTCCCGGCGACGCAGACGGGAACTTTCACCGGCGGGCCCTCGCTGCTGACCAGGTTCGAGGAAGCCGCGCTGTACCCGGTCAAACCGTTCCTGGCCTTCTCCGGACTGCAGAACTACATCGAATCGCCGAGTTCCCCACTGCTGCAGCTGTTTACCGGCGACAACCCGCTGCTGGGGATCGGCCTCAGCAACACCCCGCCGCGGTTGTTGCCGTTGCTGCTCGGGGAAACGGTGCAGCACACCACCTACAACGGGATGCCCGTCGTGCAGATCACGCCGGCTCATCCCAACGGCAACTACGTGGTCGCCATTCACGGCGGCGCGTTCATCTTCGCGCCGTCGATCTTCCACTGGCTCGACTACACGGTGATGGCCTACCAGACCGGCGCGACCATCGAGGTGCCGATCTACCCGCTGCTGCAGCAGGGCGGCACCGCCGGCACGGTGGTGCCCAACATGGCCGGCTTCATCAACTCGCAGATCGCCGCGCACGGGGCGCCGCACGTCAGCGTGATCGGCGACTCGGCGGGCGGCAACCTCGCCCTGGCGGCCGAGGAATACACCCTGACGCAGAACCCGCTCGCCGCGGTGCCGTCGTCGATGGTCCTGCTGTCCCCTTGGCTGGACGTCACGTTCAGCAACCCGAACATCGCGTTCGTCCAGGATCCCCTGCTTCCGGTGGGGCCTGGCGTGGTGATCGGCCAGGAGTGGGCGGCCGGCCTTCCGACGAACGACTACAGGGTGAGTCCGTTGTATGCGTCGTCGTCGATTCTCAGCAAGCTGCCGCCGACCTATGTCTACTCGGGCAACCTCGATTCGCTCTCGCCCGATGTGCTCGTCCTCCAGCAGGAGGCGGTTGCGGCGCACGCCCCGTTCAACTTCGTGTTGGCCAACGGGCAGATCCACGACTGGATCATCCTCACGCTGGACGGTCCCCAATACTGGCCGCAGATCGACCAGGAACTCGGGCTGACCGCCTAGCCCGTCCGGCGGCGGCGCTTGCGCCGGGCTTCGAAGAACTCCGACCAGGAGCCCACCTCGGGGTGCTGCTTGAGCAGCGCACGCCGCTGGCGTTCGGTCATGCCGCCCCACACGCCGAACTCCATTTGGTTATCGAGCGCGTCGGCGAGGCACTCGGCGATAACCGGGCAGTGCCGGCAGATGGCGGCGGCCTTGCGCTGCGCGGCTCCGCGGACGAAGAGCTCCTCGGGATCGGTGCTGCGACAGAGCGCCTTGGACACCCACTCCAGGCGGGCCTCGGGCGCCGTGACGATCGAAACGGTGGTTACATCCCTGATGTTGGACACGTCGATCCTTCTGCCGGGTTCCACCCCCGGGCAATGACTATCCCGGGACGGCTCGGCGCTGTCTGTCCGCCGACCGGTCGGAGCGCGGGATGAATCGCGCGTCCCCCGATTGGGGGAAACGGTGGCAACCTCTGTGTGACACTGAGCGGCATGGTCGGCCGGGCAACGACCGAGAAGGTGCGCGTCGTCGTGGGCGACGATCACCCGCTGTTTCGCGATGGCGTGGTGCGCGCGCTGACGTCGAGCGGCGAAGTCGACGTCGTCGCCGAGGCCGACGACGGCATCGCCGCCCTGGCGCTGATCAAGACCCATGTGCCGCACGTCGCCCTGCTCGATTACCGGATGCCCGGAATGGACGGCGCCAAGGTCGCCGCCGCGGTCCGGGCGGATGACCTGCCGACTCGGGTGTTGCTGCTGTCGGCGCACGACGAGTCGGAGATCGTCTTCCACGCCCTGGCGGAGGGCGCGGCGGGCTTCCTGCCCAAGGAATCGACGAAAAGCGAGATCGTCCAGGGCGTTCTCGACTGCGCGCAGGGCCGAGACGTGGTCTCGCCGGCCCTTGCCGCCGGCCTGGCCGGGGAGATCCGCCGCCGCAGCGAAGCCCCGGCGCCGGCGCTCAGCACCCGCGAGCGCCAGGTCCTGAATCTCATCGCCCAGGGTTGCACCATCCCCGCGATCGCCGCGGAGCTGTACCTGGCGCCGTCCACGGTCAAGACCCACGTGCAGCGGTTGTACGAGAAACTCGGTGTCAACGATCGCGCCGCGGCCGTCGCGGCCGCGATGCGGCGCGGACTGCTCGAATAGCATGGGCCGCCCGCTGGCTCGAATGGTCGACTTCGTGGCGGCCGAGCCCGTCCGCCTGTCGGCGTTTTTGCGGTTGCCGCTGATCGGCCTGATCGTCCTGCTGGTGTCTGTGTGGGAGGTCGAGCACTGGTTGCCGTTGGCCTACGCGGTGATCCTCGGGACCTACAGCGTCGCCGCGCTGGTGTGGGTGGTGGTGGTGCTGCGCGGCCCGGTGCCGACGTGGGCCGGCTGGGCGTCGACGGGTATTGACGTGCTGACCGTGGTGGCGCTGTGCGTGGTGTCGGGCGGCGCCACGGTGGCGTTGCTGCCGGTGTTCTTCCTGTTGCCGATTTCGGTGGCGTTCCAGGACCGCCCGGCGCTGGCCGCAGCCGTGGGGATCTGCACCGCCGTCGGGTATCTCGGCGTGTGGATCGTCTACTCCAAGCGCGACGACACCGTCGAGCTGCCGAGCGTCGTCTACACGCATTTCGGTTTGCTGCTGTGGCTGGCGGCCGCGATGACGGCCCTGTGCTATTTCCTGACGCGGGCCGCGGCGCGCGTGGCGGCGCTGCTCGAGATGCGCCGCACGCTGGTGTCCGAGGCGATGCGCGCCGACGAGCGCAACGCCCGGGCACTGGCCGAGCACCTGCACGACGGGCCGCTGCAGGATCTGCTGGCGGCGCGGCTCGAGCTCGACGAAGTCCGCGAACGGCACACCGATCCGGGGCTCGACGCGGCGTACCAGGCGGTACAGGAGACGGCGACCCGGCTGCGCAGCACCGTCACCGCGCTCCATCCCCAGGTGCTCACCGAGGTGGGTCTGACCGCCGCGCTGCGCGAGCTGCTGCGGTCCTACGAGCTGCGCGGGGGCTTCGCCGTCGAGGCCCATCTCGAAGAGGTCGACCGGCCCCGGTCGCAGTCCCTGTTGTACCGGGCGGCCCGCGAACTGCTCGCCAACGCCTACAAGCACGCGCAGGCCAGCGCCGTGCGGGTGCGCCTGGCCCGGGCCGGCGACGCGATCACGCTCAGCGTCGTCGACGACGGAGTGGGGTTCGATCCGGCCATCCTCGACCGCTGCGTCGCCGAAGGGCACATCGGCCTGGCGTCGCTGGCGGTTCGCGTCGAGGCGATGGGCGGATCGATGAAGCTCACGTCGGCTGTCGGCGGTGGGACGCGCGCATCGGTGACCGCTCCCGCCGGCGCCGACTGAACACGCCGTGCCGACGCTGAGCTGCCCGGAAAGGCGGTGTCAGTACCATCGGTGCCGTGGCACGCAACGGCCCACCGGACGACTTCCACAACCAGCGGACGCAGTTCGCGAACTACGGCGGCCCGGGTGGCCCCCCGAGACCGGGGGAATCCCCGCCGCCCGCGGACGCCCCGCCGGAGCAACCCGAGGCGGCCGAGCAGCCCGAGGCGCTCGATCCGTTCGACCAGGAACCCGAGCCCACACCCTGGTATCGGAGGCCGCTGGGAGTCATCGCATGGGTGATCGCCGTCGCGATCCTGCTCGCGCTGATCGTCTACGGGCTCATGGAGCTGATTCAGGGCCCCCAGGGCACCAGCCACACGCCGAGCACCACCAGCAGCCCCTCCCCGACGAGCCCGACGACCACCGAGTCGTCCGCGCCGCCCACCACCACCGAGTCGCCCACGCCGCCACCGACGAGCACCGCTGTCGAGCCGCCGGCCCAGCAGCCCACCCAGCAGCAGACGCGTCAGCCGACCCAGCCGCAGCCCACGCATCGGCACCATCTGCCGTCGCTGCCGTCGGTGATCACCATCCCCGAGGTGCCGACGGTGATCACGCTGCCGCCCGGCATCGGATAGCCGCCAGTCCGACCGCGCTCAATAGACTCGCTGGAATGGGGTGTGCGATATGAGCGAGTCGCTCGGGTTGTCGATCGGGGCGGCCAACCTGGTGGCGGCCCGCGAGGGCGGCGCGCCGGTGGTCCGCAGCTCGGTGTTGACGCTGTTCGAGCACCGACCGACTGAAATCGGCCTGCCGGAAGAAAACCCGAACCTGACCGAATCCGGGTTGGTGCTGCGCGGGTTCGTCGAGCGGGTCGGCGACCGGGCGCCGCTGGTGGCGGCCGACGGGACGAAGTACCTCGGTGAGGTGCTGACGGTCGAGGCGATCGAAGCCATGGCGCGCACGGTCGGGTATGGCACACCGGTCACCATCGCGGTCCCGGCCTACTGGTCCGAAGCGCAGACCACCGCGTTGCGCGAGGAATTCTTCGCCCAGCCGGACCTGACGCGCGGCGGGGTGGCGCCGGCTCTGATTTCCGACGCCACGGCCGCGCTGGCGACGCTGCGCGGCGGGCCGGGGTTTCCGGCCCAGGGCGTCGTCGCCCTGTGCGACTTCGGCGCCAGCGGCACCAGCGTCACTCTGGTCGACGCGGGAGCCAACCTCCGGCAGATCGGTCCGTCGGTGCGCTACACCGAATTCTCCGGCGACGCACTCGATCAGCTCATCCTCGACTACGTGCGCGGAGGTGCCGCCGACGCGACCAGCGCCGACCTGGGCGCCACCGCGCGGATCGGCTCACAATCCCGGCTGCTCGCCGCGTCCCGCCGCGCCAAGGAACAGCTGTCGACCACCACGGCGGCCACGGTCGCGGCGGGTTCCGGCGACGAGGTCCGGCTCTCCCGCGCCGAATTCGAGCAACTCATCTCGCCACCGCTGGACGGATTCCTCGCCAACCTGGAAGACACCTTGCAGCGCAACGGGATTCAGCGATCCAGCCTGGCGGCCGTGGCGACCGTCGGCGGGGGCGCCGCCATTCCGCTGATCGGCGCTCGCCTGTCCGAGCGCCTGCAAACGCCGGTCCACGCCGCGCCACAGCCGGCGTTCAGCGCCGCCATCGGCGCGGCGGCGCTCGGCGCGTTGCAGGGCGCGGCGGGCGTCGCGACCGCGGCCGGCCCCGTCGTCGAGAACCCGACCGAACTGGTGCAGACCGCCCGGGTCGCCGAGGGGGCCAGCCCGCTGGCGTGGTCACAGGACGCGGACGACGCCGCCGAGCCGGTGCCGTACGCGGGACCCGACATGACCGGCCAATACGGCCGGGAGCCAACGGGATCCGGCGATGCGGACAGCGGCCGCTACGCCGCCGCGGCCGGTTCGCTGCCCTGGTACAAACGCACGGCGCTGGTGTTGAGCGTCGTCGGCGCGGCCGCGGCCGTCCTGGTCGCGATCGTGTTGGCGCTGACCCTCGGCCATCCCAAGCCGGCCCCGGCCAACAACACCCCGCCGAACGAGCCGGCGCCGCCGCAGACGTCGCAGACGGAGACGATCACGGGGCCGAACGGCACCACCACCGTGACGGTGCTCCCGCCCCCGCCGCAGCCGTCGACGCAGCCGTCCGACACCACCACCAGCCAGGCGCCCACCACGACGACGGCCGCGCCCACGACCACCAGCGCGGCACCGACGACCACGAGCGCCGCCACGACCACGTCGGCGGCGCCGACCACCACCGCGGCGCCGACCACACAACGACCGCCGACGCTGTTTCCCCAACCGCCGTTCCGGCACTAAACGCCTGACTCTCAGGCAATTCTCCGGTTTCGCCGCCGGGCCATGGGTACTCCCCTGGGCGTGATTTTTGGGGGCTACGCAGAGTGAGCGATTCGCTCGGACTGTCGATCGGGGCTGCCAACCTGGTCGCCGTCCGCGCGGGTGGCACGCCGCTGACCCGCAGATCCGTATTGACACTTTTTCAACACGCCGCCGCCAAAGTCGGTGACCCGGAACCGAACTCGATCGGCGCGGGCCAGGTGATGAGGGGATTCGTCGAGCGGGTGGGACAGTCCGCTCCCGTGCTCGCGGCCGACGGGACACCCCACAGCGCCGAGCGGCTGACGGCCGAAGCGCTCGAGGCGATGGCTCGCGCGGTCGGCGACAACGCGCCCGTCACCGTCGCCGTTCCCGCGTACTGGTCGGCGGACCAAACCGCAGCGCTGCGTGAGGCATTGTTCGCGCAGCCGACCCTGACGCCGCCCGGGGGCGCGCCCCCGGTCACCATCCCGGATGCGACGGCCGCGCTCGCGGCCCTGCACTCCGAGCCGGGGTTCCCGACCGACGGCGTCGTCACCCTGTGCGACTTCGGCGCGAGCGGAACCAGCGTCACCCTGACCGACGCCGCCTCGAATTTCCAGCAGATCGGCCCCACGGTCCGATACGGCGAGTTCTCCGGCGACCGGATCGACCAGTTGATGCTGCGCAACCTGCAGACGGGCGACCTCCTGGCCGGGGACGCGGACGGCACGGGCACCAGCCCGATGGCGTCGCTGAGCCGTCGATTCGACGAATGCCGGCGCGCCAAGGAACGGTTGTCGGCGGCCACGGTGACCGTCGTTCCGGCCCCGATGCCGGGTTTCGGTCAAGACGTCCGGCTGTCCCGCGGCGAGTTCGAAGACATGATCTCCGAGCCGCTGGACGAGTTCGTCGCGGCCGTCGAGGACATCTTGCAGCGCAACGGAATTCCCAGGACGAACCTGGCCGCCGCCGCGACCGTGGGCGGCGGCGCCTGCATCCCACTGATCACGTCGCGGCTGTCGGAGCGCCTCGATGTGCCGATCTTCACCACGTCGCAGCCGGCGCTGAGCGCGGCGGTCGGCGCCGCGGAGCTGGGCCGCCAGCGGTTCACGCCGAGCGTCCCGACGGCCCCGGGACCCGCGCTGGACGCACCGGGCGGCCAGCCGACCGACGTCGCGCCGGCCGGATGGGCGATTCAGGCCGCCAGCGAAGCCGCCGGTGAATCGGCCGCCGACGACGACCGGTCGGCAACCTACCGTGCCCTGGCGTGGTCGCAGGACGCCGACGGAGAGGCCGACCCGATCCCCTACGCGGGCGACGACCCGGGCTACGAAGAGGGTGCACCGCCCGCCTATGCCGGCGAGCGCAGGCGCTGGTATACCCGCCCGGGGCTGCTCGTGGCCGTGACCGGCGCCGCCGCCGTGGCCCTGGTGGCGATGGTCGTGGCCGCGGTGTTCAAGTTGACCTCCATCAAGAGTCCGGCCCCGGCGAAGGTCACGTCGCCGGTCGAATCGTCGGAGGTCCAGGAGAACTCGGAGTTGCCTTCCCCGAGCTTCCCGAGCCCGGCGCCGTCCGAGGCGCCGCCACCGCCGACGACGGTGACCACCGTGACCACGGTGAGCACGGCGCCGACGACGACGTGGGCGACCACTCGGCCGCCGGAGACCAGCACCGCCCAGTCGACGACCCCGACCCGGACGACGACAACCGCGCCGCGCACCACCGCGCCGACCACCACCTACCCGGGACCGACCTACCCGGAGACGACGCAACCGCGGACGCTGAACACCTATCCGCCGACGGCCCCGTGGCCGCTGACGACGTCGCCGCCGTGGGGCTACTGACGCGCGCGGAGGCGCCGAGCACCGGGCGGATTCCATCACCGGCCACGGCGACCCCGGCGGTAAGTTAGGGCAGCCTTTCTCGCGCCGTTAGCGGCGGAGATGCAACTATGAGCAGGGCTAATCGGGAAACAGAGCAGGTTAAGTAACTATGCATCGGGGAGAGTTTTCGTGACCACACAGATGCTCATCAGGCTGGTCGTGGGCATGGGCATGACGTTGCTCGTGCTCCTTTTCGCGGCGCGGCGGGTCCTGTGGCTCTTCAAGCTCGTCACTTCCGGGAAACCGTCCCCCGGGCACACCGATGACATTCCCGGGCGGGTCTGGGCGGAGCTGTCCGAGGTCTTCGGGCAGCGCAAGCTGCTGAAGTGGTCGCTTCCCGGCCTGGCCCACTTCTTCACGATGTGGGGCTTCTTCATCCTGCTCACCGTCTACATCGAGGCCTACGGGCTGCTCTTCCAGGACAACTTCCACATCCCGATCATCGGGCGCTGGGACGCGCTGGGCTTCCTGCAGGACTTCTTCGCCACCGCCGTGTTCCTCGGCATCACGACGTTCGCCATCATCCGGCTCCGCACCGAGCCGAAGGAATACGGCCGCTCGTCGCGGTTCTACGGTTCCCACACCGGCGGCGCGTGGCTGATCCTGTTCATGATCTTCAACGTCATCTGGACCTACGTGCTGGTCCGCGGGTCGGCGGTGAACAACGGCACGCTGCCCTACGGCAGGGGCGCCTTCCTGTCGCAGCTGTTCGGCGCGATCCTGCGCCCGCTCGGGCAGCCCGCCAACGAGTACATCGAAACGACGGCCCTGCTGTTGCACATCGGCGTCATGCTGGCGTTCCTGATCATCGTCCTGCACTCCAAGCACCTGCACATCTTCTCGGCGCCGATCAACGTCATCTTCAAGCGGTTGCCCGACGGGCTGGGCCCGCTGCTGCCGATCGAGGCCGACGGCAAGCCGATCGACTTCGAAAACCCGCCCGACGACGCGGAATTCGGGCGCGGCAAGATCGAGGACTTCAGCTGGAAGGCGATGCTGGACTTCGCCACCTGTACCGAGTGCGGGCGCTGCCAGTCGCAGTGTCCAGCCTGGAACACCGGAAAGCCGCTGTCGCCCAAGCTCGTCATCATGGACTTGCGCGACCACTGGATGGCCAAGGCGCCGTACATCCTGGGCGACAAGGAGACCCCCGCCGAGAACACGCCGGAGGGCGGGATCGGCGAGAAGCTGTCCGGCGAGAAGCACGCCGAGGAGCATCACGTCCCCGAATCGGGCTTCGGCCGCGTGATGGGCTCCGGACCGGCGCAGGCCACCCGGCCGCTGGTCGGCACCGAGGAACAGGGCGGCGTCATCGACCCCGACGTGCTGTGGTCCTGTGTGACCTGCGGCGCCTGCGTGGAGCAGTGCCCGGTGGACATCGAGCACATCGACCACATCGTCGACATGCGCCGCTACCAGGTGATGATGGAGTCGGAGTTCCCCTCCGAGCTGTCGGTGCTGTTCAAAAACCTTGAGACCAAGGGCAACCCGTGGGGGCAGAACGCCTCCGACCGGACCAACTGGATCGACGAGGTCGACTTCGACGTCCCGGTGTACGGCGAGGACGTCGACAGCTTCGACGGCTTCGAGTACCTGTTCTGGGTGGGCTGCGCGGGCGCCTACGACGACAAGGCGAAGAAGACCACCAAGGCCGTCGCCGAGTTGCTGGCCATCGCCGGCGTGAAGTACCTGGTGCTGGGCACGGGCGAGTCCTGCAATGGCGACTCCGCGCGCCGGTCCGGCAACGAGTTCCTGTTCCAGCAGCTGGCCGCCCAGGCCGTCGAGACACTGGACGGCGTCTTCGAGGGCGTGGAGACCGTCGACCGCAAGATCGTGGTGACCTGCCCGCACTGCTTCAACACTCTCGGCAAGGAATACCGGCAGCTGGGCTCCAACTACACCGTGCTGCACCACACCCAGCTGCTCAACCGGCTGGTGCGCGACCGGAAGCTGGTGCCGGTCACGCCGGTGTCGCAGGACATCACCTATCACGACCCCTGCTACCTGGGCCGGCACAACAAGGTGTACGAGGCGCCCCGCGAACTGATCGGCGCCGCGGGGGCCAACCTCACCGAGATGCCGCGGCACGCCGAGCGCAGCTTCTGCTGCGGCGCCGGCGGTGCCCGCATGTGGATGGAAGAGCACATCGGCAAGCGGATCAACCACGAGCGCGTCGACGAGGCGCTGGCCACCAACGCCGCCACGATCGCCACCGGCTGCCCGTTCTGCCGGGTGATGGTTACCGACGGCGTCAACGACCGTCAGGAGGAAGCCGGCCGCAGCGGCGTCGAGGTGCTCGACGTGGCGCAGATTCTCCTCGGCTCGCTCGAGTACGACAAGGCGACACTGCCCGAAAAGGGCACGGCCGCAAAGGAAGCCGAGAAGCGGGCCGCCGAGAAGCCGAAGGCGGCGCCCAAGGCCGAGGCCGCGACCGCCACCGCGCCCGCCGAGGCGCCGGCCAAGCCCGCCGAGCCCGAGCCCGCCAAGGCCGCCGAGCCGGCCAAGGCCGCCCCGGCCAAGGGGTTGGGCATCGCCGGGGGCGCCAAGCGACCCGGCGCCAAGAAGGCCGCGCCCGCGGCACCGGCCGCCGAGGCCAAGGCGCCCGCCGCCGAGGAAGCCAAGGCTCCCGCCGCACCCGTCAAGGGGCTGGGCATCGCGGGCGGCGCCAAGCGACCCGGCGCCAAGAAGGCGGCGCCCACGGCTGCCGCGAAGGCGACCGAAGCGCCCGCCGAGGCCCCGGCCGCGGAGGCGGAAAAGGCCGAGCCGGCCGGGGAAGCGAAGGCACCGGCCGCGCCGGTCAAGGGGCTGGGCATCGCCGCCGGCGCCAAGCGACCCGGCGCCAAGAAGGCGGCACCTGCCGCCCCCGCTCCCGCGGAGAAGGCGAAGCCGACCGAGGCGCCGCCCGCCGAGCAACCCGAGGCGAAAGCGGAGCCCACGCCGGAGCCGTCCACGCAGTCCGACGGCGACGCAGCAAAGCCCGCCGCTCCCGTGAAGGGGCTGGGCATCGCGCGCGGCGCTCGTCCGCCGGGGAAGCGTTGATCACAAATTGATGCTGTCAGCAAATTTCGCTGGACAACAATGGCACCATAGGTGACGTGACTACTCACCAGCTGCCCGTGCACGCCGTCGGTCATCACCGGCAGCGGACCTTCGCGCAGTCGTCCAAGCTTCAGGACGTCCTGTACGAGATCCGCGGCCCGGTGCACCAGCACGCCGCGCGGCTGGAGGCCGAGGGACACCGCATCCTCAAGCTCAACATCGGCAACCCGGCGCCGTTCGGCTTCGAGGCGCCCGACGTGATCATGCGCGACATGATCCAGGCCCTGCCGTACGCCCAGGGCTACTCGGATTCGCAGGGCATCCTGCCGGCCCGCCGCGCGGTGGTCACCCGGTACGAGTTGGTCGAGGGCTTCCCCCGGTTCGACGTCGACGACGTCTTCCTGGGCAACGGGTGCTCCGAGCTGATCACGATGACGCTGCAGGCCCTGCTGGACAACGGCGACCAGGTGCTGATCCCGGCGCCGGACTACCCGCTGTGGACGGCGTCGACGTCGCTGGCCGGGGGCACCCCCGTGCACTACCTGTGCGACGAGACCCAGGGCTGGCAGCCCAACATCGCCGACCTGGAATCCAAGATCACCGAGCGCACCAAGGCGCTGGTCGTGATCAACCCCAACAACCCGACCGGCGCGGTCTACAGCCGCGAAATCCTCACCCAGATGGTCGATTTGGCGCGCAAGCACCAGCTGCTGCTGCTCGCCGACGAGATCTACGACAAGATCCTCTACGACGACGCCAAGCACATCAACGTGGCCTCGCTCGCGCCGGACATGCTGTGCCTGACCTTCAACGGGCTGTCGAAGGCGTACCGGGTGGCCGGGTATCGGGCCGGCTGGCTGGCCATCACCGGCCCCAAGGACCACGCCAGCAGCTTCATCGAGGGCATCAGCCTGCTGGCCAACATGCGGTTGTGCCCCAACGTTCCGGCGCAGCACGCCATCCAGGTCGCCCTCGGCGGCCATCAGAGCATCGAGGACCTGGTCCTTCCCGGCGGCCGGCTGCTCGAGCAGCGCGACGTGGCCTGGACCAAACTCAACGAGATCCCGGGTGTGTCCTGCGTCAAGCCCGAGGGCGCGCTGTACGCGTTTCCCCGGTTGGACCCCGAGGTCTACGACGTCGCCGACGACGAGCAGCTGGTCCTCGAGCTGCTGTTGTCCGAGAAGATCCTGGTGACCCAGGGCACCGGGTTCAACTGGCCCGAGCCCGATCACCTGCGCATCGTGACGCTGCCGTGGTCCCGCGACCTCGCCGCCGCGATCGAGCGGCTGGGCAACTTCCTGACCAGTTATCGGCAGTAAGCAAGCTCGCAGCGGCGCCCTCTACCCTCGACCGGGTGACCCACTCGCACTCCCACAGCTTCTCGTCGGGACCGTCTCCGCTGGGCCCGCTGCCCGCCAAGATCGTCGTCGGGCTGTTGGTCGCCATCGGCGTGGCCGTGATCGCCGGTGCGGTGGTGCTCTGGCCCAGCCGCCAGCACGTCGACATCCCGATGCCCTTCCAGAACGCGGCCGGCGGCGCCGTGAGCACCCAGCGCGGGCATGTGCTGTCCAGCGCCCTGGCCGACTGCGGCAGCGCGTCGGCGGGTCAGGTGCTCACCACGGCGCCGGAACCGGCCGTCCCGGGCGCCGGGCGGTGCACCCAGACGCTGATGGCCATCGACTCCGGGCCGAACGCCGGCGCCAAGACGCTGCTGGAGTCCTCGCCGGGGCCGGGACAGCCGCACTTCGCGCCGGGTGACCGCGTGCGGCTCGTCCGGCAGGTCGACGAGCAGGGCACCACCAGCTACGCCTTCTACGACTTCGAGCGCGGCTGGCAGCTGATTGCCCTCGCGGTCGCGTTCGCGGTGGTGGTCGTCGCGGTGGCGCGCTGGCGCGGGCTGCTCGCGCTGGTCGGCATCGTGGTCGCGTTCCTCGTGCTGGTGGTGTTCCTGCTGCCCGCGCTGCGCGACGGCGCGCCTGCCGTCCCGGTGGCGCTGGTGGCGTCCGCGGCCATCCTCTACGCGGTGATCTACCTCGCGCACGGCGTCAACCTGCGCACCAGCGCCGCGCTGCTGGGCACCCTGACGTCACTGCTGTTGGCCGCCGGATTATCTTGGGCCGCAGTCGATCTCGCGCACCTGACCGGGCTGTCGGACGACCAGAACGGCCAGGTCTCCGCATATCTGGGCAACGTGTCGATCAGCGGTCTGCTCCTGGTCGGGTTCATCATCGGGTCGCTGGGCGTGCTCAACGACGTGACCGTGACCCAGGCGTCGACCGTGTTCGAGCTCGCTCACCTCGGCGGCTCGCGGCGGGCGGTTTTCGTGGGCGCCATCCGGGTGGGCCGCGACCACATCGCCAGCACGGTCTACACGCTGGTGCTGGCCTACGCCGGCACGTCGCTGCCGTTGCTGCTGCTGTTCAGCGTCTCCAACCGGTCGCTGACCGACGTGCTGACCAGCGAGAACGTCGCCATCGAGCTCGCCCGCTCCGCGGTGGGCGGCATCGCGCTGGCGCTGTCGGTGCCGCTGACGACCGGGATCGCCGCGGTGCTCGCCAAGCCCGCCCCGGCACCGGCTTCGGTCACCGCGACGGTCAGCGCCGCTGTTCCAGCAGCCCCAGCAAGTAGTCGCCGTAACCCGACTTGACCAGGGTCCGGGCCCGGTCGGCCAGCTGCTCGTCGCTGATCCAGCCCTGCAGCCAGGCGATTTCCTCGGGGACGCTGACCTTGAGGCCCTGCCGCCGTTCCAGCGTGCGGACGTAGTCGCTGGCGTCGAGCAGCGAGTCGAAGGTGCCGGTGTCGAGCCACGCCGTCCCGCGGGCCATCACCTCGACGGACAGCCGGCCCCGGTTCAGGTAGATCTGGTTGACCTCGGTGATCTCGTATTCGCCGCGGGCCGACTTCTTCAGGTTCTTGGCGATCTCGATCACGTCGTTGTCGTAGAAGTACAGCCCCGGCACCGCGTACTGCGACTTCGGCGTGGCCGGCTTCTCCTCCAGCGACAGCGCCATGCCGTCGTCGGAGAACTCGACGACACCGTAGGCCGACGGGTTGGCCACCCAGTAAGCGAAAATCGCTCCGCCGCTTATGGATTGGAAGCGGCTCAGGCTGGTGCCCAGGCCCGGGCCGTAGAAGATGTTGTCGCCCAGCACCAAAGCCGCCGAATCGTTGCCCAGGTGGTTGGCGCCGAGCACGAAAGCCTGTGCCAGGCCTTCGGGTTGGGCCTGTTGGATGTAACTGAGGTTGATGCCGAACTGCGAGCCGTCGCCGAGGAGCCGTTCGAAGCCGGCCGCGTCGTGGGGCGTCGTGATCACCAGGATGTCGCGTATGCCGGCCATCATCAGCGTGGACAGCGGGTAGTAGATCATCGGTTTGTCGTAGACCGGCAGCAGCTGCTTGCTGATGCCGATGGTGATCGGATGCAGGCGGGTGCCCGATCCGCCCGCCAAAATGATCCCGCGCATGACTGCCTCTCCTGTTCGGCCGCTAATTGACGAGGTCGGCCTCGGTGACTTCGGTGGCCGCCAGCGCGGCGGCCAGATCTTCGTGCCGGAACACCGCGGTGACGTGATCGCGGACCACCCGGAACGCCGACGCGGCGTTGGTGACCCCGCCGTCGGGGGTGCTGACCTTCTGCTCGACGACCACGACGCCGTCGTGCACATACATCCGGCCGAGCTCCGCCGTCCCCCGCAGGGAACCGGCCCACCGCCGCAGCGCCTCGTGACCCTGGGCGGCCCCGTGGGCGTCGCCGATTTCGATGTCGTCGCTGGAAAGCGCCTCCAACGTCGCCATGTCGGAGGCGTTGAGGGCGTCGTGCCACGCCAGAACGGTGGCGATCTCCGATGTGGTCATGGTCAGCAAGGTACCGTGTCCACCCGAGTTATAAAGGCGTACGGTCCAGCCATTTGCGCCACACGGCGTCGTCGCCGAACAGTTGGATACCGGTGTCGGCCACCGGCACCCGGCGGAGGATCGCCAGCAGCAACTCGGTCGCGCCGCCGCGCAGCGCCGCGCTGCCCTTGCCGTGATCGTGCGACCAGGTGATGGCGCCGCCGTCCACGCGCATCGTCCATTCGCCGGCGTCGCCCAGCCCGGGATCGGTGGCGTGCAGGTGCAGAGTCTCGCCGTCCCCGAGCGGCAGCGGCGCGCCCTCGGCGCCGGCCTGAATCGCCACCCGCTCAAGCCATTCCGTGATCGCGTCGGCCGCGATCTCCGCGTCGAGGCTGAATTGGGTGCCGAGCGCGAGCGCGGCGTCGGCCCGGTGCACCGCCGTCTCGTGCAGCCGCCGGCGGACCCACCAGTTCGCCGGGCGCGTCCCCAGGAAGGTCCACACCGGCGTTTCCACGCCCGACAGCTCGACGGCGTCGACCAGCCGCTGCGCGCCGCCCTGCAGCCAGGAGATCGCGTCGGCTGGATCCGGCGGCGGCTTGCCGCCCTCCACGGTTCGCGGGTCGAGGTATTCCTCGAGCCGGTCGCGCACGATCTGCGCCGCCCAGCGGTCGCCGCGGCCGACGTGCCGCAACAGCTGGGTGAGCGTCCAGCCCGGGCACGTCGGCACCGGCGTCGACTCGTCGGCGTCGCGGAAAAGCTCGGCAAACGCCCGGTTCTCCTCGAGAAACGCGGCGGCATAGTCCACGCGGTCAGGCTACTCGCCGGCCCGGACCGGGTGATCCACTGCGCCGACCCCGCGGGGGCGATAACGTCCGTCCTAGGACCTGACGAAAGGTGCGGGGGAATGTCATTTGTGATCATTGCACCCGAGGCGCTGGGGGCGGCGGCCTCGGATCTGGCGGGCATCGGTACCACGCTGAGTGCCGCCCACGCGGCCGCGGCGGCGTCGACGACGCGGGTGCTGGCCGCGGGCGCCGACGAGGTGTCGGCCGCGATCGCCTCGGTGTTTTCCGGCCAGGCGCTGGACTTTCACGCGCTGGGCGCACGGGCGGCCGCGCTTCATGACCAGTTCGTGCAGGCCCTGAGCGCGGGCGGGGCCTCGTACGCCGGCGCCGAGGCCGCCAACGTCCAGCAGACCCTGCTGGACGCCATGAACGCACCGACGGAGGCGCTGTTCGGGCGCCCGCTGATCGGCAACGGCGCCAACGGCGCCCCTGGCACCGGGGCTAACGGCGGGGACGCGGGCATCCTGCTCGGCAACGGCGGGGCCGGCGGTTCGGGAGGCGCCGCCCACCCCAACGGCGGCAACGGCGGGGCGGCGGGGCTGCTCGGCTCGGCCGGCGCGGGCGGCGCCGGCTGGTCGGGTCTGACTCCCGGCAACGGCGGCAACGGCGGGGCGGGTGCGCTCTTCGGCGCCGGCGGCGCGGGCGGCGCCGGCGGGTTCTCCACCGGTTTCGGTGTCAGCGGCGGGAACGGCGGCAACGGCGGCGCGGGCGGGATCTTCGG
>NZ_LQPM01000042.1 GCF_002101815.1 Mycobacterium paraense
GCCATCGCCCCCGCCTCCGCCCCCGGAGGCCGGCGCGATGGCTCCCTCGAACGGGCCGCCGGATCCGCAGACCGAAGACGAGCCCGCGGTCCCGCCGCCCCCGCCCGGGGCCCCGGACGGGGTGGTGGGTGTGGCCCCGCACGCGACCGTCATCTCGATACGGCAGTCTTCGCGTGCCTTCGAGCCGGTCAACCCGCCGCCCGCCGACCCGAACTCGGACGAGAAGGTCAAAGCCGGCACGCTGAACACGTTGGCGCGGGCCGTCGTTCACGCGGCGAACATGGGCGCGAAGGTGATCAACATCTCGGTGACCTCCTGCCTGCCGGCCGCGTCCTCCACCGATCAGCGGGCGCTGGGTGCGGCGCTGTGGTATGCGGCGACCGTCAAGGACGCCGTGGTCGTCGCCGCCGCCGGCAACGACGGGGAAGGCGGCTGCGACAACAATCCGATGTACGACCCGCTGGACCCGTCAGATCCCCGCGACTGGCACCAGGTCAGGGTCATCTCCTCGCCCTCGTGGTTCTCGGACTACGTCTTGTCGGTGGGCGGCGTCGATGCCGGCGGCGCTCCGATCGACAAGAGCATGTCGGGACCCTGGGTGGGCGTCGCGGGGCCCGCGACCCACATCATGGGTCTCTCGCCGCAGGGCGGTGGGCCGGTCAACGCCTACCCACCCTCGCGGCCGGGCGAGAAGAACATGCCGTTCTGGGGCACCAGCTTCTCGGCGGCCTACGTCAGCGGCGTCGCGGCCCTGGTACGCGCGAAATACCCTCAGCTGACGGCACATCAGATCATCAACCGGATCGTGCAGTCGGCGCACAACCCACCGGCGGGCGTCGACAACAAGGTGGGCTATGGCCTCGTGGACCCGGTCGCCGCGCTGACGTTCAACATCCCGCCGGGCGACAAGATGCCCCCCGGTGCGCAAAGCCGGGTGATCACGCCGCCGCCGCCACCCCCCGCGCCGGATCACCGGGCCCGCAACATTGCCATCGGGTTCCTGGGCGCTGTGATCGCCGGTGTGCTGGTGGTGGCCACAGCCGTGCGCCTGCGGAGGGCGCGATGAGGTCTCGGCTGACCGGGTTCAGCCCGGCCAGCAATCGGCGGGTCGTCGGGATCCTGCTGGTGTTCCTTCTCGCGGTAGCGGGCTGGGCGGTCGGCGGCTACATCGGCGCCGCGGTGGCCGTGGTGGTGGGCGTCGCGGTGGTGTTCGTGCGCTGGCGGGGACAGCCGGCGTGGTCGTGGGCGGTGCTGGCGCGGCGGGGCCGGCGCCCGATCAGCTGGAGCGAACCAATCACGGTGGCCAGCAACCGATCCGGCGGCGGGGTGCGCGTCCAGGACGGTGTGGCGGTGGTGGCGGTGCAGCTGCTCGGCAGGGCGCACCGGGCCACCACGGTGACCGGCTCGGTGAGCGTCGAGTCCGAGAACGTCGTCGACATCGTCGAACTGGTGCCGATGCTGCGGCACCCGCTGGGCCTCGAACTCGACTCGATCAGCGTCGTGTCGTTCGGGTCCCGCTGCGGCAGCGTCGGCGACTATCCGCGGGTGTATGACGCCGAGATCGGCACCCCGCCGTACGCGGGCCGCCGCGAAACCTGGTTGATACTGCGGCTGCCGGTGATCGAGAACACGCGGGCGCTGCGGTGGCGCACCACCCTTGGGGCGACGGCGATTTCGGCGGCCCAACGGATCGCCGGGCAGCTGCGCTGCCAGGGCCTGCGCGCGAAGGTAGCCACCGCCACCGACCTGATGGAACTGGATCGCCGGCTCGGCTGGGACGCGGTGTCGGGCGCCACGCAGAAGTGGAAGGCCATCCGCGGGGAGGCCGGGTGGATGACGACGTACGCCTACCCGCCGGAGGCGATCAACGCCCACGTGCTCGCCCAGGCCTGGACGCTGCGCGTCGACGAGGTGATCCAGAACGTCACGGTCTACCCGGACGGGGCGTGCACCGCGACGGTCACCGTCCGCACGCCCACGCCGGCGCCCAGCCCACCCAGTGTCGTGCTGCGCCGCCTCAACGGCGAGCAGGCCGCCGCGGCGGCGGCCAACATGTGTGGCCCCCGTCCCCTCCTGCGCGGGCTGCGCCCAAGCCCGTTGCCGGACAGCCTGATCGTGGAGATCGGCCCATCGGGCGTATTGGTGGGCAAGCTCGCCAACGGCGACCGGCTGATGATCCCGGTCACCGACGCCGGCGAGCTGTCCCGGGTGTTCGTGGCGGCCGACGACGCGATCGCCAAACGAATCGTGATCCGCACCGCGGGCGCCGGCGAGCGGGTCAGCGTGCACACCCGCGACCTGAAGCGCTGGGCCAGCGTGCGGATGCCGTTGGTCAGCGTCGTCAACGCCTCGCGGCCCGCGCCGCGCACGAGCGTGAGCGTGGTCGAACACGCCACCCAAGCCAGAGGGGGCGACGCCGCGATATCGCCCGCCCCGCGGCCCGCCACCGTGATCACGATCGCGCCGGCCGGCACGCCGCTTCCCGACGGACACGGCCACGCTTTCGAGGTGGCCATCGAGCAGGTCAGCGGTGCCACGGTGAAAGTGACTGCGGCAGGCCAAACTTGGCTGGCCGACATGGACCTGTTCCGCGCGGAGAACCGCTATGTCAACCTGGAGTCTGTCACGATGTCGTTCGCCACGTAGCGTCGAGGATGGTGCAGACGATGGGGGATTTGCTCACGGCGCGTAGGCATTTCGACCGCGCCATGGCAACGATGGACCGGCAGGGGCGCGCCGCGGCCTTGCCCGAGTTCGTCGCCGCCACCGAGGCCGATCCGTCGATGGCCGACGCCTGGCTGGGCCGGATCGCCTGTGGCGACAACGACCTGACCTCCCTGAAGCGGCTCAACCACCATCGCGAGTGGCTGCACCGTGAGACCACCCGGATCGGCCGGACGCTGGCCGCGGAGATGCAGCTGGGCCCCTACATCGGCATCACGGTCACCGACGCATCCCAGGTGGGGCTGGCGTTGTCGTCGGCGCTGACGATCGCCGGCGAATACGCCGAGGCCGACCGGCTGCTGGCCAGCCGCGAGCTGCTCGATTCGTGGGGCAACTTCCAGTGGCACCAGCTGGCGCGGGCGTTTCTCATGTACGCCACGCAGCGGTGGCCGGACCTGTTGCTGACCGCCGCGGAGGAGCTGCCGCCGCAGGCGACCATCATGTCGGCGGTGACCGCGTCGATCTGCGCGCTGGCCGCGCACGCCGCCGCTCATCTCGGGCAAGGTCGGGTGGCGCTGGACTGGCTGGACCGCGTCGACGTGATCGGCCAGAACACGTCGTCGAGCCGGTTCGGCGCGGAGGTGCTGACAGCCTCGATCGGCCCGGCCGACATCCCGCTGCTCGTCGCCGACCTCGCCTATGTGCGGGGGATGGTGCACCGCCAGCTGCACGAAGAGGACCGGGCCCAGATCTGGTTGTCGAAGGCCACCATCAACGGGGTCCTGACCGACGCAGCCAAAGCCGCTCTGGCCGACCGGAATCTACAACTGGTCGTGACCGACGAGCACACGATCGCCAGCCGCACCGACAAGTGGGACGTCTCGTCGGCGAAGAGCCGCGAACAGCTGGAGGACGACGACGCGGCCGGGCGGCGCGCCGAGCTCCTGGCCGAGGGCCGGCAGCTACTGGCCAAGCAGGTCGGGCTGGCGGCGGTCAAGCAGGCGGTGTCAGCGCTGGAAGACCAGCTCGAGGTGCGCGTGATGCGCCTCGAGCACGGGCTGCCCGTGGAGGGGCAGACCAACCACATGCTGCTGGTGGGGCCGCCCGGCACCGGCAAGACGACCACCGCCGAGGCGCTGGGCAAGATCTACGCCGGCATGGGAATCGTGCGGCATCCGGAGATCCGCGAGGTCCGCCGTTCGGATTTCTGCGGCCACTACATCGGCGAGTCGGGGCCCAAGACCAACGAGCTGATCGAAAAGTCGCTCGGCCGAATCATTTTCATGGACGAGTTCTACTCGCTGATCGAACGCCACCAGGACGGCACGCCGGACATGATCGGCATGGAGGCCGTCACCCAGCTCCTGGTGGCCCTGGAAACCCATCGGTTCGACTTCTGCTTCATCGGGGCGGGCTACGAGGATCAAGTGGACGAATTCCTCACGGTCAACCCGGGTTTGGCCGGCCGGTTCAACCGCAAGCTGCGTTTCGAGTCCTACTCGCCGGCCGAGATCGTCGAGATCGGGCACCGCTATGCGACACCGCGGGCCAGCCTGCTCGACGACGGCGCCCGGGAGGCGTTTCTGGATGCGGCCACCACCATCCGCAACTACACCACCCCCGGTGGGCAGCACGGCATCGACGCCATGCAGAACGGCCGGTTCGCCCGCAACGTCATCGAGCGCGCCGAGGGCTTCCGCGACACCCGGGTGGTCGCCCAGAAGCGCTCGGGGCAACCGGTGACGGTCGAGGATCTGCAGATCATCACCGCCGCCGACATCGAGGCCGCGGTGCGCAGCGTGTGCGCCGACAACCGCGACATGGCCGCGATCGTTTGGTAGCTAGCTGGCCGGCGGCGGGCCGCCCGGGAACGCGCCGGTGGCCTGGAAGATGACGCGTCGGCCGATCTCGACGGCGTGGTCGGCGAAGCGTTCGTAGAACCTGCCCAGCAGGGTCACGTCGACCGCGGCGGCCACGCCGTGTTCCCATTGCCGACCCATCAGCTCGGTGAACAGCTTGCGGTGCAGGTCGTCCATGGTGTCGTCTTCGTCGTTGAGCATGCGGGCCTTGTCAGGGTCGCCGGTGCGCAGGACGTCTTCGGCCGCGTTGCCCAATTCGACCGCGACGCGGCCCATTTCGGCGAAGTAGCCGTTCGCCTCCTCGGGCAGCACGTGTTCCGGGTGGCGGCGACGAACGATCTTGGCGACGTGCACGGCCAGGCCGCCCATGCGTTCCACGTCGGCGCACACCCTGATCGCGGACACCACGGCGCGCAGGTCGCCGGCCACCGGCGCCTGCAGTGCCAGCAGGACGAATGCGGCGTCCTCGGCGGCGGCGCTCATCTCCGCAAGCCGGCCCTGTTCGTCGATGACCTGTTCGGCCAGCGCGAGGTCGGCGTGCAGCAGGGCCTGGGTGGCGTTCTGCATCGACAGGCCGGCCCTTCCGCACATGTCAGCGAGCTGCTCATGCAGAGCGTCCAGCTGCTCGTGAAAGGCGGTGCGCATTCCCCTACATTACGTCCGACCGCGACAGTTAGCTGGCGCCCCGGTTTCGTTGTTCGCTCAGGAATTTTGACCAGGAAACCATCTCCGGATGCCGCTGAAGCAGGGCCCGCCGCTGGCGCTCGGTCATGCCTCCCCAGACACCGAATTCCACCCGGTTGTCCAGCGCTTCCGCCCCGCACTCCCACATGACCGGGCAGCGCCGGCAGAACGCCGCCGCCTTGCGCTGGGCGGCCCCCCGCACGAAGAGCCCGTCGGGGTCGATGGTGCGGCACAGGGCGCGCGCCGCCCACCCGGTCGAATCGGCCGGGCCCGAGCTGCAGACCGCCACCCGAATGGCCGCACGGTGTGGTCTTTGACCGGCGGACTCTGCTCCTGACATCAGCGTTCTCCCGGCTCGACATCCCCACCACGGACGATCACCCTGCAGTGATTGCCCGCAGGGTGCCGCCAAAACGGCGCAACGCCGCTCCGCGCCAGAGATTGGTCTGCCGGTAACACGGACGTTCCGTCACGTTGGTTCACCCGTTGCGGGGGACAGGCCCGGTGTCCGCGGTCGGGCCGCTACGTCGGCTCGAAACGGAAAACCGCGACCCGGCCGGCCAGGGCCTCGAATTCGTCGGCCGTTCCGTCTCGCACCATCCCCGAACGCTTCGCGAACGCGACACCGACCGGCACTTCGGTGGAGAACGCGCGCAGCACCGGCCGCGCTTCGTTGGCGGCCAGCTCGACGATCTTCACCTCGCGGGACCGTCGGCCCCGGCTCAGCGTGCCGCTGCCCGCGGCGCGGGCATTCGCCGCCCAGTCGGCGCCCGGGTAACCGGCGACGACGTAGAGGCCACCGCGGAACTCGAACGGCGTCATCGGGGTGCTGCGCGGGCGGCCCGACCTGCGGCCGGGCACGGTCAGCACCATGGCGGGGCCCGTCGGTATCCCAAGGCGCTGGACGGCCATCATCACCTTGTTCATCGGCTTGAGGTAGCGCGGCGGGCGTGGTTCGGACATGTCAGCTCCTCGGCCTTCAGGACCTGGCGAACAGGTCGCGGTGCTCGGACACCCAGTGCGCGAACGGCGTCGCCGGGCGGCCGAGGATCTTCTCCACGTCGTGGGTGACCAGCGCCGGCTTGTCGAGGGTCTCGGCCTGCATGGCGATATACGCGTCGGCGAACTCGGCGCCCAGTCCCAAGCCGATGAACCGTTGCCGCACCATTTCCGCCGGGGCTTCGAAGTACTGCAGCGGGCGGCCGAGGACCTCGCCCATGACCCCGACCAGCTCCGAGTTGGTGAACGCCTGCGGGCCGGTCATCGGGATACGTTGTCCCACAAGGTCGTCGGTGAGCAACGCCCGGGCCGCGACGGCCGAGATGTCGCCCTCGACGATCGGCGCCGACGACGCCGCCGCGTACGGGCCGCCCACCACGTCACCGGCGCGCAGCTGCGCGCCCCACATGCCGGCGAAGTTGGTGGCGAAGACCGACGGCCGCAGGCTCACCCAGGCCAGGCCGGAGTCCACGGCGAGCTGTTCGACCTCCTTGTTGCGGTCCCCGCGGAAGCGCGAGGGCTGCCGCGAGAAGTCGTCGTCGGCGTTGATCGCCGACAGGGCGACGAGCTTGGTCACCCCCGCGCGACCGCACCCGGCGACCGTCTCGGCCAGCTGCCCGCCCAGGGCCCGCGAGTTGAGGAATACCGCCGACGCCCCGGGCAGCGCGTCCGCCGCCGATCCGACCACCTCGACCCCAGCGGGGAACCCCGCGGTGTCGGGCGCGCGGGTGACCGCGCGCACCCGGGCGCCCGCGGCGAGAAGTTCGGCGACGAGTGGGCGCCCGACGTTGCCGGTCGCTCCGGTTACGACGATTGTCATGGGAGTGGTCCCTTCCGTGATTTTTTCTGACTGCGCATACGACGGCGCCGGAGCCGGGAAAGTTACAGCCGAAAGGTGTAACTTTTCGTCGCCGCTCCTCGTCGAGAGTTCATGAGCCAACCGCCCTCACCCGGCGACCACGTCGCCCAGGCCTGGCGCCTGCACCGCCCGTACCTGATCAACCTCGCGTATCAGATGCTCGGCGACGTCGGCGACGCCGAAGACGTTGCGCAAGAAGCATTTCTGCGCCTGTCGCGGACCGACCCGAATGAGATCGACGACGTTCGCGGCTGGCTGACGGTGGTGGCGAGCCGCCTGTGCCTCGATCAGGTGCGCTCGGCGCGCGCCCGCCACGAGCGGCCCGGGGAGGTCGACGAGCGGCCGGGGACGCCCCGCTCCGACCCCGCCGAGCGGGTCACCCTCGACGACGAGGTCCGTTCCGCGTTGCTGGAAGTGTTACGCCGGCTCAGCCCCGGCGAACGCGTTGCCTTCGTGCTGCACGACGTGTTCGGCGTCCCGTTCGACACGATCGCCGAAACCGTGGGCCGCCCCGTCGGCACCTGCCGTCAGCTGGCGCGGCGCGCCCGGACGAAATTCACTGCGGCGCAACCCAAATTGAACGAGGTGGCGCCGGCCGAGCACCAGCTGGTCACCGAGAAGTTCATCACTGCGTGCGCCAACGGCGACATCGCGGGCTTGACCGCCGTGCTGGATCCGGCGGTCTGGGGCGTGGGCACGGTCCTGGCCGACCCGGCCCCGCCGCCACAGATCAACCACGGACCCGACGCGGTGGCCACCAACCTGATGCGCTACCTGGGGCCCGAAGTGACTCTGGTCAGCGGTCCCGCCGGGGGACCCGCGGTGCTGGCCTTCGCCGAGCGCCGGCTGTTCGCCGCGATCGTGCTGACGGTGCGCGGTCACCTCGTGACGAAGATCGAGGCCGTCGCCGACCCTATGGCGCGGGCGGCCGCGGGTTCGCCGGCCGCTCCGGCCGGGCCGCGAAATGGCTCGCGATCGTCGCAGTGATCTGGAGAAACTTGCGCCGCGTCGCCGGGGCCATTTCGCCGTCCACGTCGATCACGCCGCCCGGGCGGAGATGGGGATCGTAGGGCACCTCGATCACCGGCTGCCCGTGCTCGACGAACTCGCGGGCCAGCTGCTCCCGCGTGCGCTTGTCGGCGTGGCCGTCGGAGTCGTTGAGCACCACGATCGTGTGGTGCAGCAGGGTCGTCAGCCGTTGTTCCGACAGCCACTCGATGGTCCGGGCGGCGGCGTTGGCCCCGTCGGCCCACGGCGAGGTCACCACGATCAGCGCGTCCAGGTCGCGCAACACCTCCTGGGTCACCGGCGAATCCATCGTGGAGCCGCAGTCGATGATCGAGATGGTGAAGTGGCGGTCCAGCCGGCGCGCGGCCTCCCGGTAGACGGCGGGATCGAGGACCCGGCGTGGGCCGGACGCCGGCTCGCCGCCGAGGACGTGCAGGCCGGCGGGATTGCGGCCGAGGCGCCCGACCACATCGCTGTACGAATCCAGATTTTTGTCGGAGGTCAACCCCCAGAACGATCCGCTCGCCCGGGGGTCGATCCGGTAGCCCAACCGGCCGAACGCGGTGTCGGCGTCGATCGCCACCACGTGGTCCTGCGGACGCAGTTCGGCGAAAAGCGATCCGACGCTGGCGGCCACCGACGTCTTCCCGACGCCGCCCTTACCCAGCACCCCGACCTTGTAGTTCCCGTGCAGGACGGTGCGGATGGCCGCTTCGTACTGAGCGTCCTGCCGCTGGGCGGCCGAGGGACCGAGCTTGATCAAACCAAAGGTGGCCTGCCGCACGATGCGTCGCCAACCCCGGTCGGGCAGCTCGGGCGGCTGGACCGCTGGCGGTTAGACTTAACGAAGTTGGCATGTCAGGCGGGTATTGTCATATCGTTTTACGACTTGTCGAA
>NZ_LQPM01000043.1 GCF_002101815.1 Mycobacterium paraense
GCCCCGATCCCCGAGGCCCCGGCCCCGGTTCCGGTTCCAGAGGCCCCGGCGCCGGCCCCCGCGCCGCCGCCGATAGCGCCCATCCCGGTGCCGATCCCGCTGCCCATCCCGGGCATCGGCGGTCCGCCCGGCGGCGGATTCGGCGGCCCCCCTGGCGGCGGGTTCGGCGGTCCGCACGGCGGCGGCGGGTTCCCCGGCTTCCCCGGTGGCGGCGGAGGCCACGGTGGCGGCGGCTTCGGCGGCGGTCACGGCGGAGGCCACGGGCACTAGGCCTTTCGCGGGCACCTGTCATCTGCCGTTTGCCTCCCGCTCAGCGGCGCGATGCAGTTAGCTCATCGCGGCCACCTACACCGGTGGTATGCGATGCACCGTCTTTGGCACCGGTTACCTCGGTGCCACCCACGCGGCGGGGATGGCCGAACTGGGCCATGACGTCGTCGGCGTCGATATCGATGCGGGCAAGATCGCCAAGCTGGCCGGCGGAGACATTCCGTTTTACGAGCCCGGCCTCCGAAAGTTGTTGACGGACAACCTCGCCGCCGGGCGGCTGCAGTTCACCACCGACTACGACATGGCGGCCGATTTCGCCGACGTCCATTTCCTCGGGGTGGGCACGCCGCAAAAGAAGGGCGAATACGGCGCCGACCTGTGCCACGTGCACGCCGTCATCGATGCGCTGGTGCCCCGGCTGACCAGGTCGTCGGTGCTCATCGGCAAGTCGACGGTCCCCGTCGGCACCGCGGCCGAGCTGAACCAACGCGCCGCCGCGCTGGCGCCGGCCGGGGTCGACGTCGAAATCGCCTGGAACCCAGAGTTTTTGCGCGAAGGCTACGCCGTCCACGACACCCTGCACCCCGACCGCATCGTGCTTGGCACACGACAGCATTCGACGCGCGCGGAGGCGGCCGTCCGCGAGCTGTACGGCCCTCTGCTCGACGACGGGGTCCCCTTCTTGGTGACCGACCTGCAGACCGCGGAGTTGGTGAAGGTTTCCGCCAACGCCTTTCTGGCGACCAAGATCTCGTTCATCAACGCCATCTCCGAGGTGTGCGAGGCCGCCGGCGCCGACGTCAGCCTGCTCGCCGACGCGCTCGGCTACGACCCGCGCATCGGTCGCCAATTCCTCAATGCCGGATTGGGTTTCGGCGGTGGCTGCCTGCCCAAGGACATCCGCGCGTTCATGGCTCGTGCGGGTGAGCTGGGCGCCGACCAGGCGCTGACGTTCCTGCGCGAGGTCGACAGCATCAACATGCGCCGCCGCACCAGGATGGTCGAACTGGCCACCGCGGCGTGCGGGGGATCGCTGCTGGGCGCCAACATCGCCGTGCTGGGCGCGGCGTTCAAACCCGAATCCGACGACGTGCGCGACTCGCCCGCGCTCAACGTCGCCGGGCAGCTGCAGCTCAACGGCGCGGCGGTCAACGTGTACGACCCCAAGGCGCTGGACAACGCGCAGCGGTTGTTCCCGACGCTGAACTACGCGGTCTCGGTCGAAGAGGCCTGCGAGCGCGCGGACGCGGTGCTGGTGCTCACCGAGTGGCGGCAGTTCGTCGACATGGACCCCGACGACCTGGCCGACCGGGTGCGGGCCCGCGTCATCGTCGACGGGCGCAACTGCCTGGACTTCGCCCGCTGGCAGCGGGCCGGGTGGCGGGTGTTCCGCCTCGGCGCGCCGCGGCCCTAGCGGCGATCGCAAGGGCGGCGTAGCCGGGCGCGGCGGGTCGCCGCCATCTGCCCCAGCGGCGATCGCAAGGGCGGCGTAGCCGGGCGCGGCGGGTCGCCGCCATCTGCCCAGCCGCTAGGTCAGCCCGGGGTTCCCGGGCGAACCGATCAGCCCGCCGGTGCCGCCGGCGCCCGCGTCGCCCTCGGGCGTGCCGATCCCGGCGTTGCCGCCGGTGCCGCCGTTGCCGAACAGCACCGCGCCGCCGCCATTGCCGCCGTTGCCGCCGCGCCCCGTGATGCCCTGCCCGCCGGGGCCGCCGTCCCCGCCATAGCCGACGAGCGCCGCGTTGCCGCCGTTGCCGCCGTTCCCGCCCGTGGTCTCGCCCGCCCCGCCGGCCCCTCCAGCGCCGCCGCTGCCGGACAGCCCGGCGGCGTTCCCGCCGTCGCCGCCGTCGCCGCCGGCGCCGCCGCCTCCGGTGCCGCCGTTACCGCCACGCCCCGCGGTGCCCTGGAGGGGACCGGAGTTGCCGCCGTGACCGCCGGCCCCGCCGCGTCCCGTGATGCCGGCGCCGCCGTCGCCGCCGGCGCCGCCGTTGCCGGAGATGCCCCTGGTGTTGCCGCCGGCTCCGCCGGCGCCGCCGTTGACCGAGCCGTCGCCGCCGTCGCCGCCGGCGCCCGCGGAACCCTCGAACATGCCGCCGGCGCCGCCGTGACCGCCGGCGCCGCCGTTGCCGGCGCTGCCCGTGCCGCCAGCGCCCCCGGCGCCGCCGTTCCCCCACACCACCCCGGCCCCGCCGTCGCCGCCGGTGCCGCCGTTTCCGTGGAGACCGGTCCCGCCGGCCCCGCCGACCCCGCCGGCACCGAGCAGGCCACCGTTCCCGCCGGCCCCGCCATTGCCCCCGGCGGTTACTCCGGTGCCGCCCGCTCCTCCCGCGCCGCCGGTGGGCTGGGTGGGCCCGCCGATCCCGCCGTTGCTGGCGACGCTGAACATTCCTCCGTTCCCGCCGGCGCCACCGTTCCCGCCGGCTCCGACCGTCGAGAGCCCGCCCGCCCCGCCGGCGCCGCCGTCGCCGAAG
>NZ_LQPM01000044.1 GCF_002101815.1 Mycobacterium paraense
GGCGGGGCCGGCGGCAGCAGGGCGGTAATGCCGGATGGCTGTTCGGCAGCGGCGGCGCCGGCGGCTCGGGCGGACTCGCCTCGGTCGCGGGCACCGGTGGCAATGGCGGCGCCGGCGGTAACGCCGGACTGTGGTTCTCCAGCGCCGGTGTCGGCGGTGACGGTGGGTTTGGGAACACCGGCGGGGCCGGCGGCAACGGCGGCGACGCCGGCCTGATCGGCTTCGGCGGGGCCGGTGGGTTAGGCGGCCCCGCCAGGACCGGCGTCGCGGGCAACGGCGGGTTCGGCGGCCAAGGCGGTCAGCTGCTCGGCGACGGCGGCGCCGGCGGGGCCGGCGGCACTGCCGGATTCACCGGCAGCGGCGTCGTTGGCACCGGCGGTGCCGGCGGTAACGGCGGCGGCGCCGTGGGGATCGGCGACGGCGGCAACGGCGGCAACGCGGGAATCGGCACGGCGGCCACCGGCACCGCCGGCACCGGTGGCCCGTCCGGGGTCTTCGGACAGAACGGTTCGGACGGACTGACGTAGCCAATTTCGTCCCAGACCGTGCGCAACCAAATGGTTGCGCTTTATCGCCGGGACGTGATTTACTGATACGCAACCAGGAGGTTGCATATGAGTACCGATCGCATTCAGAAACAAGTCGTGTTGCGCGCGCCGCTGGACCGGGTGTGGCGGGCCATCGCCGATGCCGAGCACTTCGGCGAATGGTTCGGGGTCCGCTTCGACGGACCGTTCGTCGCCGGCCAGTCCGTCAACGCGACCATCACGCCGACCACCGTCGACGAGGAGGTCGCCAAACGTCAGGAGCCGCACGCCGGCGTGACGACCACGTGGGAGATCGTCGCGATCGAACCGCAGCGGCGATTCGCCTACCGCTGGCAGCCGTGCGCGGGCGACCCGGACGTCGACGGGGGGCCGGCCACGCTGGTCGAGTTTTCGCTGTCGGAGACGCCCGACGGCGTGCTGCTCACCATCACCGAATCCGGTTTCGACGCGTTCCCCGAGGCGCGCCGCTCGTCGGCCTTCGAGTCCAACTCCGAGGGCTGGGCCATCCAGACCGATCTGGTGCGCCGGTATCTGGAGAGCACCCGCGTGTGAGCGCCCTCAAGGTTGAGGCCGCGCCGATCTTCGACGCCCTTGGAGACCCGAACCGGTTGCGCATCATCGTGCGGCTCTGCGAGGTCGGGCCCAGCTCGACATCGCAAGTCACCGAGGTCATTCCGGTCACGCGGCAGGCGGCCAGCAAGCACCTGCAGCTGCTCGAATCCGCCGGACTGGTCGCCAGCAGCCGTCGGGGCCGCGAGCGAGTCTGGACCGTGCGGACCGAGCCGCTGGCCCAGGCGAGCGACTACCTCACGCAGTTGTCGCGCCGCTGGGACGCCGCGGTCGACCGGCTGCGGGCGTACGTCGAGGAGTGAGCCGGCCGGCCTCATCCGCCACACCAGTCCCGCCCGGGGAGGATGTGCCGTTGTGCCCGCCTCACAGCGACAATCGACTCGGCCGGTGGCGCGCCCGCGGATTGTCGCTATGAGGCGGGCACAAAGGGTGCCGGCTCCGGCAGAGGCGGGTGTGGCAGATGTGGCGGAGGCGTCGCGGGCCGGCGTCGCCCCCCTTCGATAGCCTGCGAAGGTGACTTCAGCCGAAGCGGACCCCGTTGCACCCGAGGTCCGGCGCCAATGGCGGGAACTCGCCGACGAGGTGCGCGAACACCAGTTCCGCTACTACGTGCGCGACGCGCCGATCATCTCCGACGCGGAGTTCGACCAGCTGCTGCGGCGGCTCGAAGCGCTCGAGGAACAGCACCCCGAACTGCGGACGCCCGACTCGCCCACCCAGCTCGTCGGCGGCGCCGGCTTCGCCACCGATTTCACCGAGGCCGAGCACCTGGAGCGGATGCTGTCGCTCGACAACGTCTTCAGCGCCGAGGAATTCGAGCTGTGGGCGGCCCGCGTGCGCGCCGAGGTCGGGGACGACGTGCCCTACCTGTGCGAGCTCAAGATCGACGGCGTCGCGCTGTCGCTGGTGTATCGCGACGGCCGGCTGGCGCGGGCGGCGACCCGCGGTGACGGCCGCACCGGCGAGGACGTGACGCTGAACGCCCGCACCATCGACGACGTCCCGGAGCGGCTCACGCCCGCCAAGGGTTACCCCGTGCCCACGGTTCTCGAGGTGCGCGGGGAGGTCTTCTTCCGCCTCGCCGACTTCGAGGCGCTCAACGCCGCGCTGGTCGAGGACGGCAAGACGCCGTTCGCGAACCCGCGCAACAGCGCCGCGGGTTCGCTGCGGCAGAAGGACCCCGCGGTCACCGCGCGCCGCAAGCTGCGGATGATCTGCCACGGGGTGGGGCACACCGAGGGCTTCCGGCCCGCCACCCTGCACGACGCCTACCTGGCGCTGGGCGCGTGGGGCCTGCCCGTCTCCGAGCACACCACCCGGGTGGAGAACGTGGCGGGGGCGCTGGAGCGCATCACCTACTGGGGCGAGCACCGCCACGACGTCGATCACGAAATCGACGGCGTGGTGGTCAAAGTCGACGACGTGGCGCTGCAGCGCAGGCTCGGGTCCACCTCGCGGGCGCCGCGCTGGGCGATCGCGTACAAGTACCCGCCCCAGGAGGTGCAGACCGAACTCCTCGACATCCGCGTCAACGTCGGCCGGACCGGGCGCGTCACGCCGTTCGCGTTCATGACGCCGGTCAAGGTCGCCGGGTCGACGGTGGGCCTGGCCACCCTGCACAACGCCGCCGAGGTCAAGCGCAAGGGCGTGTTGATCGGCGACACCGTGGTGATCCGCAAGGCCGGCGACGTGATCCCCGAGGTGCTGGGCCCGATCGTCGACCTGCGCGACGGCTCCGAACGCGAATTCGTCATGCCCACAACGTGTCCCGAATGCGGCACCCCGCTCGCCCCGGCGAAGGAGGGCGACGCCGACATCCGCTGCCCCAACGCCCGGTCGTGCCCGGCGCAATTGCGGGAGCGGGTGTTCCACGTCGCCGGCCGCGGCGCGCTGGACATCGAGGGGCTGGGTTACGAGGCCGCCATCGCGCTGCTCCAGGCCGGAGTCATCGCCGACGAGGGCGACCTGTTCACCCTCACCGAGGACGACCTGCTGCGCACCGAGCTGTTCAGGACGAAGGCCGGCGGGCTGTCGGCCAACGGCGCGCGGCTGCTGGCCAATCTCGGTGCGGCAAAGGCGAAGCCGCTGTGGCGGGTGCTGGTGGCGCTGTCGATCCGGCACGTCGGGCCGACGGCCGCCCGCGCGCTGGCCACCGAATTCGGCGACCTGCAGGCGATCGAGGACGCGTCCACCGAGCGGCTGGCCGTGGTGGAGGGCGTCGGCCCCACGATCGCCGCGGCGGTCACCGAATGGTTCACCGTCGACTGGCACCGCGCGATCGTCGACAAGTGGCGGGCGGCCGGGGTGCGGATGGCCGACGAACGCGACGAGAGCGTGCCGCGCACGCTGGAGGGGCTGACCATCGTGGTCACCGGTTCGCTGGCGGGCTTCTCCCGCGACGACGCCAAGGAGGCGATCGTGTCGCGCGGCGGTAAGGCCGCGGGCTCGGTGTCGAAGAAGACCGATTACGTCGTCGCCGGGGACGCGCCCGGATCCAAATACGACAAGGCGGTCGAGCTGGGGGTGCCGATCCTCGACGAGGACGGCTTCCGAAAGCTGTTGGCCGACGGCCCCGCCGAGGAGCCGGCCGCCGAGTGAGGCGTCAGCGCAGCATCGTCGCGACGATGCCGGCGAGGTAGCCCAGCCGGGCCACCTCCGAGGGCCGGAATTCCGGGCCGGGCCGGCCCAGCACCACCGCCGTGTGCGGATCGCCCAGCGGCGCCGCGACCATCGTCATGTTCATGTCGCGCCACGCCGCCGGCACCCACTCGGCGCTCCCGTCGAGCGCCGACGCCCGCTCGATCGGCAGCCAGGGGGCCGAATCGGCCCGCGTTTCGGGGGCGCCCGGGCTGCCGGCGAGGCGCTCGAGCTCGCCGCCCGAACTGCGCAGCACGGTGCACCAGCTGACCCGCAACACCTTGGGCGCCTCGTCGGCGAGGACCTGCAGCCGCGAGGCGTTGTCGCCGGCGGCCGCGACGTGGTCGAGCAGCTCCAGCTCGCGGTGGGCCTCCAGCAGCCCGGTGTGCGGCCGGACGCTGTCCACGCGGACGTTGGGCAGCGACTCGGCCGCGGTGATCAGCCGGTCGGGCATCGCCCCCGGCGGCAGCTCGATGACCAGGTCGTCGATCGCATACCCCGAGCTGCGCTCCACCACGTCGAGCGACAGGATGTCGGCGCCCGCCGAGCCGAGCGCCACCGCCAGCGAGCCCAGGCTGCCCGGCCGGTCGGCCAGCTCGATGCGCAAGAGATACGACGGCACGGCCAACACTGTCGCACAGCTTTGTATCCGCGACATTTCGGCGAGCCCTGCGTGCCCGGCGGTCGCAACCGCCCGGTAGGAGCGATCGCAAGCGCGGCGAAGCCGGGCGCAGCGGGTCGCGACCATCTGGATAGGCTTTCCTGTCGTGTCTCAGATCTCCCGCGACGACGTGGCGCACCTCGCCCGGCTGGCCCGGCTGGCGCTGACCGATGGCGAGCTGGACAGCTTCGCCGGCCAACTCGACGCCATCCTGACCCACGTGAGCCAGATCCAGGCCGTCGACGTCACGGGCGTCGAACCGACCGACAACCCCCTCAAGGACGTCAACGTCACCCGCCCCGACGAGACGACGCCGTGCCTGACGCAGGCCGAGGCGCTGGCCGCGGCGCCCGAAGCCGTCGACGGCCGCTTCGCCGTGCCGCAGATCCTGGGGGACGCCGAGTGACCGAGATCGTCCGCTCCGACGCCGCGACGCTGGCCGCCCGGGTCGCCGCGAAGGAGCTCTCCTCCACCGAAATCACCCGGGCCTGCCTGGACCGCATCGTGGCGACCGACGACCGGTACCACGCGTTTTTGCACGTGGCGGCCGACGAGGCGCTGGCGGCCGCGGCGGCCGTCGACACGGCGGTGGCCGCCGGCGAGCGGCTGCCGTCGGCGCTGGCCGGGGTCCCGCTGGCGCTCAAGGACGTGTTCACCACCGTCGACATGCCCACCACCTGCGGCTCCAAGATCCTGGAGGGCTGGCGTTCCCCCTACGACGCGACCGTCACCGCGCGGTTGCGCGCCGCGGGTATCCCGATCCTGGGCAAGACGAACATGGACGAGTTCGCGATGGGCAGCTCGACGGAAAACTCCGCCTACGGCCCCACCCGCAACCCGTGGGACCTCGACCGGGTGCCCGGCGGCTCGGGCGGCGGCAGCGCGGCGGCGCTGGCCGCGTTCCAGGCGCCGCTGGCCATCGGCACCGACACCGGCGGCTCCATCCGCCAGCCGGCCGCGCTGACCGCGACCGTCGGCGTCAAGCCCACCTACGGGACGGTGTCCCGCTACGGGCTGGTGGCGTGCGCGTCGTCGCTGGATCAGGGCGGCCCGTGCGCGCGCACCGTGCTGGACACCGCGCTGCTGCACCAGGTGATCGCCGGGCACGACGGCCGCGATTCGACGTCCGTCGACGCCGAGGTCCCCGACGTCGTGGCCGCCGCCAAGGCCGGCGCGGAGGGCGACCTGCGGGGCGTGCGCGTCGGGGTGGTGCGCCAGCTGCGCGGCGAGGGCTACCAGCCGGGGGTGCTCACGTCGTTCGAGGCGGCCGTCAAGACGCTCACCGAGCTGGGCGCCGAGGTCAGCGAGGTCGACTGCCCGCACTTCGACCACGCGCTGGCCGCCTACTACCTGATCCTGCCGTCGGAGGTGTCCAGCAACCTGGCCCGCTTCGACGCGATGCGCTACGGGCTGCGGGTCGGTGACGACGGCACGCACAGCGCCGAGGAGGTCATGGCGCTGACCCGCGCCGCCGGCTTCGGGCCGGAGGTCAAGCGGCGCATCATGATCGGCACCTACGCGCTGTCGGCCGGCTACTACGACGCCTACTACAACCAGGCGCAGAAGGTCCGCACCCTGATCGCCCGCGATCTCGACCGAGCCTACGAATCCGTCGACGTGCTGGTCTCGCCCGCGACGCCGACCACCGCGTTCCCGCTCGGCGAAAAGGTCGACGACCCGCTGGCGATGTATCTGTTCGACCTGTGCACGCTGCCGCTGAACCTGGCCGGCCACTGCGGCATGTCGGTGCCGTCGGGGCTGTCCACGGACGACGATCTGCCGGTGGGCCTGCAGATCATGGCCCCCGCGCTGGCCGACGACCGGCTGTACCGGGTGGGCGCCGCGTACGAGGCGGCCCGCGGCCCGCTGCCCGCGCCCCCGACGGCTTAGTCGCGCGTTAGTCGCGCCATCGCCGGGCCGCCCAGGCAAGATAAAAAGATGCGGATCGGAATTCTCACCGGCGGCGGCGACTGCCCGGGGCTCAACGCCGTCATCCGGGCGGTGGTGCGCACCTGCGACTCGCGGTACGGGTCGTCGGTGGTCGGGTTCCAGGACGGCTGGCGCGGTTTGCTGGAGAACCGGCGCATCCAGCTGCAGAACGACGACCGCAACGACCGCTTGCTCGCCAAGGGCGGAACGATGCTGGGCACCGCCCGAGTGCATCCCGACAAGCTGCGCGCCGGGCTGAACCAGATCAAGCAGACCCTCGACGACAACGGCATCGACGTGCTGATCCCGATCGGCGGCGAGGGCACGCTGACCGCCGCGCATTGGCTGTCGGAAGAAAACGTTCCCGTGGTCGGCGTGCCCAAGACCATCGACAACGACATCGATTGCACCGACGTGACTTTCGGCCACGACACCGCGCTGACCGTGGCGACCGACGCCATCGATCGGTTGCACAGCACGGCCGAATCCCACCAGCGGGTGATGCTGGTGGAGGTGATGGGCCGGCATGCGGGATGGATCGCGCTGAACGCCGGGCTGGCGTCCGGCGCGCACATGACGTTGATCCCCGAGCAGCCCTTCGACGTCGAGGAGGTCTGCCGGCTCGTCAAACGTCGCTTCCAGCGCGGGGATTCGCACTTCATCTGCGTCGTCGCCGAGGGCGCCAAGCCGGTGGCCGGCTCAATCAGCTTGCGGGAAGGCGGGATTGACGAGTTCGGCCATGAGCGCTTCACCGGGGTCGCCGCGCAGCTGGGCGCCGAGGTCGAGACGCGGATCAACAAGGAGGTCCGGGTGACCGTGCTGGGCCACGTCCAGCGGGGCGGCACCCCGACGGCCTACGACCGGGTGCTCGCGACCCGGTTCGGCGTCAACGCGGCCGACGCCGCCCACGCCGGGGAGTACGGCCAGATGGTGTCGCTGCGCGGCCAGGACATCGGGCGGGTGCCGCTGGCGGACGCTACGCGCCAGCTCAAGCTGGTGCCCGACAGCCGCTACGACGACGCCGCGGCCTTTTTCGGCTAGCCGACGACTGTGCAAACAACCGGTGGCCCCCACCTGACGCCCGCCTGAATTTGCCGCCGAATTGGGCAGCTCACCCGAGGTGGGCGCCATTTTGGTGGTTTTCTGCCAGCTCAAAGCGGTTATACCTGGACCTATGAGCAACCGCGGTTCACTTCGCGGAATCGTTCACCAACCGCCTGCTTCGGCGGGGCCCCCGCGCCCGCCGGGCCGTCAACGGCCGCCGCCGGAGTGGCGCGTCGGCGCCGACGCGGTTTCCCCCACGGTCCCGCAGCCCCCGCCCACCACGCCCGCGCCGGCGCGCCGCGTGCAACACCGCCGCCCCGAGCTGACGGTCGGCGGGACCGCGCTCGACGGCCTCGACCAGCAGGAGCCCGACGACTCCGGCGGGTTCAACTGGCGCGACCTGATCCGCCGGCTGACCGGGATCAATATCGGCCCGGGCAAGGACCTGGCGTACGAGCAAGAGCTGCGGAATCGCATCCGCACACCCGTCGGGGGCGCGTTTCCCATCGCCGTCCTCAACCTCAAGGGCGGTGTCGGCAAGACCGTGGTGGTCGAGGCGCTCGGTTCGACCTTCGCCGCCGTGCGCGACGACCGGGTGATCGCCGTGGACATCGACGCCGGCGACCTGGCCGAGCGCCACGGCCGCCGCAACCCGCTGAGCATGGCCGACCTACTCCGGGAGGGCGCCCCCACGCAGTATTCCGACGTGCGGGCGCACACGTACAAGAACAGCTTCGGGCTCGAGGTGCTGGGGCTGCCGGACTACTCACGCACCGACTGGCGGCTGGAGCGCCACGACGTCGTCAAAGCATTTTCGATTCTGCGCAAACACTATTCGGTGCTGTTGGTGGACTGCGTCAAGGCGGTCAACTCGGCCGTGATGGACGCCGTGCTGCCGGAGGCCCGGGCACTGGTGGTGGTCACCAGCACGTCGATCGACGCGATACGCAAGACCAAGACGACGCTGGATCTGTTGCGCAACAACGGCTATCAGCGATTGATGCCCTCGACGGTGCTCGCGATCAACCACGTCGAGGCCGGCAAGGTCGGCGTGGTGGCGGCCAAGGAGCTCGAGCAACTGTCGGCCCGCGTCGGGGTGACCGTCGTGCTGCCGTTCGACCGGCACGTGCACGACGGCAAGGAGATCGGCCTGGATCGGCTGAGCAAGGACAGCCGGCGCAGCTACCTGGAGATGGCCGCCGCGATCGCCGACATGTTCGCAGAGCACGGCGCGCCGCAAAACCTCCGGTTGGGCGCTCGCCGAACGCCGCACGGGCGCTGAGCGGCGGGCGGCCGACCGTCGTTGTCATCGCGTGGTGACCCGCAGCGGCCGGCTTCGCCGCCCTCGCGATCACCACTACGATCGACGGCATGAGTATTGCCGCCGCGGCCGAACTGATGGAGTACGACGAGGTCATCGCGCGCTTTGACCCGGTCCTCGGCCTCGAGGTGCACGTCGAGCTGTCCACCGTGACCAAGATGTTCTGCGGTTGCGCCACCGCGTTCGGCGCCGAACCCAACACGCAGGTCTGCCCGGTATGCCTCGGGCTGCCGGGCTCGCTGCCGGTGCTCAACGAGGCGGCGGTGCAGTCGGCGATCCGAATCGGGCTGGCGCTGAATTGCGAGATCGTGCCGTGGTGCCGCTTCGCGCGGAAGAACTACTTCTATCCCGACATGCCGAAGAACTACCAGATCTCGCAGTACGACGAGCCCATCGCCATCAACGGCTACCTGGACGCGCCGCTGGAAGACGGCAGCACCTGGCGGGTGGAGATCGAGCGGGCGCACATGGAAGAGGACACCGGCAAGCTCACCCACCTGGGCAGCGAAACCGGCCGCATCCACGGCGCGACGACATCGCTGATCGACTACAACCGTGCCGGGGTCCCGCTGATCGAGATCGTCACCAAGCCGATCGTGGGCGCCGGCGCGCGGGCCCCGCAGATCGCCCGGGCCTACGTCACCGCGCTGCGAGACCTGTTGCGCGCGTTGGACGTGTCGGACGTCCGGATGGATCAGGGCTCGATGCGTTGTGACGCCAACGTGTCACTGATGCCGACGGGGACAACGGAATTCGGCACCCGGACCGAGACCAAGAACGTCAACTCGCTCAAAAGCGTCGAGGTCGCGGTGCGCTATGAAATGCAGCGCCAGGGCGCCGTCCTGGCCTCCGGCGGCCGGATCACCCAGGAAACCAGGCACTTTCACGAGTCCGGCTACACCAGCCCGGGCCGCACCAAGGAGACGGCCGAGGACTACCGCTATTTCCCCGAGCCCGACCTGGAGCCCGTCGCGCCCAGCCGCGAGCTCGTCGAGCAGTTGCGGCAGACCATCCCCGAGCTGCCGTGGTTGAGCCGCAAGCGGATCCAGCAGGAGTGGGGCGTCTCCGACGAGGTGATGCGCGACCTCGTCAACGCAGGCGCCGTCGATCTGGTCATCCAGACCGTCAAGCACGGCGCGTCGAGCGAGCAGGCCCGCGCCTGGTGGGGAAACTTCTTGGTGCAGAAGGCCAATGAGGCCAACGTCGAGTTGGACGAGCTGGCCATCACCCCGGCCCAGGTCGCCGCGGTCATCGCGCTGGTCGACGAGGGCAAGCTGTCGAACAAGCTGGCCCGCCAGGTGGTCGAGGGCGTGCTCGCGGGGGAGGGCGAACCCGACCAGGTGATGACCGCGCGCGGTCTGGCCCTGGTGCGCGACGACTCGGTGACGCAGGCCGCCGTCGACGAGGCCCTGGCCGCCAATCCCGATGTCGCCGAAAAGATCCGCGGCGGCAAGGTGGCCGCGGCCGGCGCGATCGTCGGCGCGGTGATGAAGGCCACCCGGGGACAGGCCGACGCGGCGCGGGTGCGCGAACTCGTGCTGGCGGCCTGCGGTCAGGGCTGACCGGCTCCGGCGCCGGCCGATCCCGCAAAAACAGTTTTCTAAAACGTCGCGCGGACCCATGATGGTCATGTGTTCGACGACCTGATGGCCATGCTGGACAGCCCGGTGTTCGTCGTGACCACCTCGACCGAAGGCCAGCCGTCGGGTTGCCTGATCAGTTTCGCCACTCAAACCAGCGTGCGGCCGCCGAGCTTCATGGTCGTGATCCCGCGCAGCAGCGGCACCTGCGACGCGGCCCGCCGGTCCGAACACCTGGCGGTGCACGTGCTGGCGCAGCACCAGGTCGCCCTGGCCGAGCTGTTCGACGGCGAAACGGACGACGAGGCCGGCAAATTCGCGCACTGCTCGTGGCGCGTCGGCCCCAACGGGATGCCGATCCTCGACGAGGCCATCGCGTGGTTCGTCGGAAAGACCGCGTACTGGATCGACATCGGCGACCACGTGGGCTACATCGTGGAACCCGTCGCCGGCTGGGTCCCGGAGTCCGACGAGGACGTGCTCTACCTGTCCGACCTCGACGAGCTCGAACCCGGCCAGGAGGCGCCGGAGCGGTTCGTCCTGCACAAGCCGGCCGCCGAGCCGCGCAAATACGGCATCAGGTTCACCCTCGACGGGCCCGTTTAGGTCTTGTCGTCGTTGTTCCGCGGGAAGCCGCCGCCCTGCGGGAACAGCGGGAACACCACGTCGTCGAGTTTCTCGGCGTCCCCGGCGGTCTTGTTGACCGTTGCGCCCCAGACGTTTCCGTCCGGCGACATCCGCAGCGCCCACGCGTGGGCGTGGGTGTCCTTGCGGACCACGTCGGGTTCGCCGGTGACCGCGCCCGTCGACGGCGCCAGGCGCACCGCGACCGTCAGCTTGGTGTTGATCAGGTTCACCAGCACGGTGCCGTCCATCGCCGCGCAGCCGGCCACGCCGGGCTTGTCCGGCCACGTCCACACCGTGGAGACCTCCGAGGTCTTGGTGATGCGCTGCAGGCGATCCGCGGTGGGGGTGCGGTCGGCGACGTACAGCGAGCCGTCGACGGGGTCGATGCACATGCCGCCGCCGGAGCCGACCCCGGACAGCGCGGTCGTCGGCGGCGCCTGGCCGATGGTGGTCGGCTGCTCGATGCGCAGCACCTTGCCGGCCAGGGACTTGGGGTCGGCGGCCATCGCCGGGTTGCCCGCGTCGCCGGTCATCACGACCAGCGTGGTGGGGCTGGTGAAGATCAGCGCCCCGGTGTTTCCGGTGGCGCCCTTGGGGATCCCGGTCAGGATGTCCTTCGGGATGTCCCCGTCGGCCACCCGGATCACCCGGTTGTCGGTGGGCGTGCTGATGTAGGCGTACATCAGCCGGTCCTGCTGGTACGTCGGCGACAGCACGATGTCCATCAGGCCGCCGTCACCGGACGGGTCGACCGGGATGACCGTCTTGACCTTCGGCTCGGCGCTGACGGAGATGTCCTTGACGGCGCCGGTGGTGCGCTCGGCGACCAACGCGGTTTTGCTGTCCGGGCCCATGATCAGGCCGCTGGTGCTCTCCAGGCAGCCCTGCATGACCCCGGGGGCCGGGCAGGCCTTGGGGAAGGGCGTCGGCGGCAGCGGGGGCGGCGGGGGAGGCGTCGAGCTCGGCTGGGGCTTGAGTTCGGGGTTGGTGGTGAACGGCTGGGACTGGGCGTCGTTGAACCGCGCGCAGCCGCTCGCGACCAGCACCACAGCGGACAACGCGGCGAGCGCGCCGCGAACCGAACGCCGTATCCGCATGATCGACAGGCTACGGACTGCGCGGGCGGCGCCGCCACACGCGTGCCCGTGCGCCGCCGGTGAGGGCCGATTTCAGGCCGGTTCCGGCCGTCGCGGGCGCGCGGGAGGGCCATTTTCGACCGATTCGGGCCGATTTGGCGGACTAAGTGCGCGAAAGCGCCGCTCAAATCCCCGATTCGGGCCCTTTTGCCCTTACCCTGACACCCGTGACCAGTCAATCGAATGACGCACCTTGGCAGCGGCCGGGCGAAACCCCGGAGCCGATCCCCGGGCGCCCCGCCTCGGCGCGCCTGGTCGACCCCGAGGATGACCTGACGCCGGTCGGGTACCCGGGCGATTTCGGAACCACCACGGTCATCCCCTACCAGGACCCTAACCAGCACGCCGGGCCGGGCGCGGGCGGCTACCACCTGCTCGACCAGCAGGAACCCCTGCCGTACGTCCAGCCGGCCTCGGTGGCCCAGGCGGCGCCGATCTCGGCCACCGAGCCGGCCCAGATCGACGCCGAGCCCGACGACGAGCGGCATCGCGACGTCGGCAGGCGCGGCACCCAGCACCTGGGCCTGCTGGTGTTGCGGGTCGGCCTGGGCGTGGTGCTCGGCGCCCACGGGCTGCAGAAGCTGTTCGGCTGGTGGGGCGGCGGGGGCCTGACCGGGCTGAAGAACTCCCTGTCCGACGTGGGCTACCACCACGCCGACATCCTCGCGTACGTCAGCGCGGGCGGAGAGATCGTCGCCGCCGTGCTGCTGATCCTGGGGCTGTTCACCCCGATCGCCGCGGCGGGCGCCCTGGCGTTCCTGATCAACGAACTGCTGGCCACGGTGTCGGGTGGCTCCCGTTCGCACGCCTTCTCGTACTTCCTGCCGCAGGGGCACGAGTACCAGATCACCCTGATCTTCCTGGCCGCCGCCGTCGTCCTGTGCGGGCCGGGCCGCTACGGCCTCGACGCCAACCGGGGCTGGGCGCACCGGCCCTTCATCGGCTCGTTCGTGGCCCTGCTGGCCGGCATCGCCGCCGGCGTCGCGGTGTGGGTCCTGCTCAACGGGGTCAACCCGATCGCCTGATCCTCACCGGTAGGGGTTGGGCACCCGCCCCGCGCTGGCCTCGGTCAGCTGCGGCAGCGTCGCGAAGGTGACGGCGGGCAAGCGCAGCTCCGCGCCGCTTTTGAGGCGGGCGCGCGCCCAGGAACCGCGGGAAAAGCGCAGCCCCTCGATTTCGTCCCAGCGCACCGTCCGGCTGCCCAGCAGCGTCCGGACGGTCACGCCCTGCTCGTCGGCGACCGTGCGCAGCCGGATGATCAACGCGGACAACACCACCGGGATGATCAGCAGCGGCGCGCACACCGGCCAGGCCAGCACCGGTATCAGCAGACCGAGGGTGAAGAAGCCGACGGCGAAGTGGGCCATCGGCGACACCTTGATCAGCACGGGGGAATCGGTAGCCACGGGAGCATCCTTTCACCGCTGGCCCATCGGGCACACGGGGGCCGGATTTGACTCCTGAGCTGTGCGAAGGCTACCGTCGGACGCTATGGATACCGCCGGAAAGCCCGGAATGCTCGTAGTACTTAGTCAGCGCGTTGGTGGCTGACCGGCTCTTCGGCATTTGAAGCTATCCAGCACCAACGCGCAACCCTCGTTCAGCGGCCGAGCTGACGGGGGTTTTTTCTTGCGCGGCAACGAGACATAAACGACGAAGCGTGAACAAGAGGGCGAGGACGACAGTGAGCGCACCCACCAAGCCGGCGACGCCTGACGCGGCCAGCGTCGCCACCGACGCCGTGAAGCCCGCGGCCAAGACGCCGGCGGCACAGCCGAAACGCGTTGGGCCCGAACAACTTACCGGCGCCCAATCGGTGATCCGGTCGCTGGAGGAGCTCGAGGTCGAGGTGATCTTCGGGATTCCCGGCGGCGCCGTGCTGCCGGTCTACGACCCGCTGTTCGATTCGAAAAAGCTGCGCCACGTGCTGGTTCGGCACGAGCAGGGCGCCGGCCACGCGGCCAGCGGCTACGCGCACGCCACCGGCAAGGTCGGGGTCTGCATGGCGACCTCCGGTCCCGGCGCCACCAACCTGGTGACGCCGCTGGCCGACGCCCAGATGGACTCGATCCCCGTCGTCGCCATCACCGGGCAGGTCGGCCGGGGGCTGATCGGCACCGATGCCTTCCAGGAGGCCGACATCTCGGGCATCACGATGCCGATCACCAAGCACAACTTCCTGGTCCGCTCCGGCGACGAGATCCCCCGGGTGCTGGCCGAGGCGTTCCACATCGCCGCCTCGGGCCGTCCCGGCGCGGTGCTCGTCGACATCCCCAAGGACGTGCTGCAGGGCCAGTGCACGTTCAGCTGGCCGCCCCGGATGGACCTGCCCGGCTACAAGCCGAACACCAAGCCGCACAACCGGCAGGTCCGCGAGGCCGCCAAGCTGATCGCGGCCGCGCACAAGCCGGTGCTCTACGTCGGCGGCGGGGTCATCCGCGGCGACGCCACCGAGCAGCTGCGCGAGCTGGCCGAGCTGACCGGCATCCCGGTGGTCACCACGCTGATGGCGCGCGGCGCCTTCCCGGACAGCCACCCCCAGCACATGGGCATGCCCGGCATGCACGGCACGGTGGCCGCGGTGGCGGCGCTGCAGCGCAGCGACCTGCTGATCGCGCTGGGCACCCGGTTCGACGACCGGGTGACCGGAAAGCTGGACTCGTTCGCCCCGGAGGCCAAGGTCATCCACGCCGACATCGACCCGGCCGAGATCGGCAAGAACCGGCACGCCGACGTGCCGATCGTCGGCGACGTCAAGGCCGTCATCACCGATCTCATCGCGATGCTGCGCCACCACGACGTCCCCGGCAACATCGAGATGACCGAGTGGTGGGCCTACCTGAACGGCGTCCAGTCCACCTACCCGCTGAGCTACGGCCCGCAGAGCGACGGCAGCCTCAGCCCCGAGTACGTCATCGAGAAGCTGGGCGAGATCGCCGGGCCCGACGCCGTGTACGTCGCCGGCGTCGGCCAACACCAGATGTGGGCCGCGCAGTTCATCTCCTACGAAAAGCCGCGAACCTGGCTGAATTCCGGCGGGCTGGGCACCATGGGGTTCGCCATTCCGGCGGCCATGGGCGCCAAGATCGCCCGCCCGGACGCCGAGGTGTGGGCGATCGACGGGGACGGCTGCTTCCAGATGACCAACCAGGAGCTGGCCACCTGCGCGATCGAGGGCGCGCCGATCAAGGTGGCGCTGATCAACAACGGCAACCTGGGCATGGTGCGCCAGTGGCAGACGCTGTTCTACCAGGAGCGCTACTCGCAGACCGACCTTGCCACGCACTCGCACCGCATCCCCGACTTCGTCAAGCTGGCCGAGGCGCTGGGTTGCGTCGGATTGCGTTGCGAGCGTGCCGAAGACGTCGTCGACGTGATCAACCAGGCCCGCGCGATCAATGACCGCCCGGTGGTGATCGACTTCATCGTCGGCGCCGACGCGCAGGTCTGGCCGATGGTGGCCGCCGGCACCAGCAACGACGAGATCCAGGCGGCCCGCGGCATTCGCCCGCTGTTCGACGACGAGACCGAGGGGCACGCCTGATGAACCCGCAAACCCACACGCTGTCGGTGCTGGTCGAGGACAAACCCGGTGTGCTCGCGCGGGTCGCGGCGCTGTTCTCCCGGCGCGGGTTCAACATCGAGTCGCTCGCCGTCGGCGCGACCGAGCAGAAGGACATGTCCCGGATGACGATCGTGGTCTCCGCCGAGGAGACCCCGCTCGAGCAGATCACCAAGCAGCTCAACAAGCTGATCAACGTGATCAAGATCATCGAGCAGGACGAGGACAACTCGGTGTCCCGCGAGCTGGCAATGATCAAGGTGCGCGCCGACGCCGGCACCCGCAGCCAGGTGATCGAGGCGGTGAACCTGTTCCGCGCCAAGGTGATCGACGTGTCGCCGGAATCGCTGACCATCGAGGCCACCGGCGACCGCGGCAAGATCGAGGCGTTCCTGCGCGTGCTGGAGCCGTTCGGCATCCGCGAGATCGCCCAATCCGGAATGGTGTCGCTCTCGCGCGGTCCGCGCGGAATGGGCACCGCCAAATAAGTTTTCGGCTGATTGACGAGAAGGAGAAAGAAGTGCCAGCACAGGCATTGGAGATGTTCTACGACGACGACGCGGACCTGACGATCATCCAGGGGCGCAAGGTCGGCGTCATCGGGTACGGCAGCCAGGGGCACGCGCACTCGCTGAGCCTGCGTGACTCCGGGGTCCAGGTGCGGGTCGGCCTCAAGGAGGGTTCGAAGTCGCGGGCCAAGGTGGAGGAGCAGGGTCTGGACGTCGACACCCCCGCCGAGGTCGCCAAGTGGGCCGACGTCATCATGCTGCTGGCTCCCGACACCGCCCAGGCCGACATCTTCAAGAACGAGATCGAGCCGAACCTGAAGGACGGCGACGCGCTGTTTTTCGGTCACGGGCTCAACATTCACTTCGGCCTGATCAAGCCGCCCGCCGATGTGACCATCGCGATGGTCGCCCCGAAGGGGCCCGGCCACCTGGTGCGCCGCCAGTTCGTCGACGGCAAGGGCGTGCCCTGCCTGATCGCCGTCGACCAGGACCCGACCGGGCAGGGCGAGGCGCTGGCGCTGTCGTACGCCAAGGCGATCGGCGGCACCCGCGCGGGCGTCATCAAGACCACGTTCAAGGACGAGACCGAAACCGACCTGTTCGGTGAGCAGGCCGTGTTGTGCGGCGGCACAGAGGAATTGGTGAAGGCCGGTTTCGACATCATGGTCGAGGCGGGCTACCCGCCGGAGATGGCGTACTTCGAGGTGCTGCACGAGCTCAAGCTGATCGTCGACCTGATGTACGAGGGCGGCATCGCCCGGATGAACTACTCGGTGTCCGACACCGCCGAGTTCGGCGGCTACCTGTCGGGGCCTCGCGTCATCGACGAGGGCACCAAGGACCGGATGCGGGAGATCCTGCGCGACATCCAGAACGGCGACTTCGTCAAGAAGCTGGTCGCCAACGTCGAGGGCGGCAACAAGCAACTCGAGCAGCTGCGCAAGGAGAACGCCGAGCACCCCATCGAGGTCACCGGCAAGAAGCTGCGCGACCTGATGAGCTGGGTGGACCGGCCGATCACCGAGACGGCGTAAATCCTTTCGCCGAGCGTGAAGCTGTTGCGAAATTTTCGGCCAATTCTCGCAACAGTTTCACACTCGGCGGTCTAACGCGTCCCCAGCCGGTCGGCGACGGCCACCACCCGGCGCGCCAGGTGGTCGAGGGCGTTTTGCGTGGGCTCGTCGAATTCGTGGATGTTGTCGTGGGTGGACACCAGGCTCACCCCGTACGGGTTGCCGTCGACGAACTTGACCGGGTCGGTGTATCCCGGCGGCACGACGATGCCGCCGAAATGCATCAGCGTGATGTACAGCGCCACCAGGGTGGTCTCCTGCCCGCCGTGCAGGGTGTTCGACGACGTGAAGCCCGCATAGACCTTGTCGGCGAGCTTGCCCTGGGCCCACAGCCCGCCCAGCGAGTCGAGGAAGGCGCGCAATTGCGCGGCGGGAGAACCGAAGCGGGTCGGCGAGCCGAAGATCACCGCGTCGGCCCACACGATGTCGTCGCCGGTGGCCGCGGGGAGGTCCTTGGTCGCGTCGTAGTTCGCGGTCCAGGCCGGGTTGTGCGCGAACGACGCCGGGTCCTGGGTTTCGGCGACGTGCCGCAGCCGCACCTCGGCGCCCGCCGACTCGGCCGTCGCCGCGACGCGCCGGGCCATCGCGGTGCCGTGGCCGGTGGCCGAGTAGTAGATGATCGCGAGTTTGGTCATGGCGCCAGCGTAGGCATGTCGGTGATGCCGAATTCGCGGCGCAGCAGCGTCCGCGCGGCGTAATAACCGGACATGCCGTGCACCCCGCCGCCCGGCGGGGTGGCCGCCGAGCACAGATAGGCCCGGGGAACCGGTGTGCTCCACGGGTTCAGGCGCGGCGTGGGCCCGGCGATCGCGCGCCAGGCGGAATTCCCGCCCATCCCGATGTCGCCGCCGACGTAGTTGGCGTTGTGGTCGGCCATCCGGGCGGCGGGAACGGCCCGGGCCGCGACCACGATGTCGCGGAAGCCCGGCGCGAACCGCTCGACGACGCCGGTGACGGTCTCGGTCGCGTCGACGGTGGAGCCCGCCGGCACGTGGGCGTAGGTCCAGAACGGCCGGCGGCCCACGATGTCGATGCGGTCGGGGTCCGCGATGTGCGGCGAGGCGGCCAGCACCATCGGCCACTGCGCGTGGCGCCCGGCGGCGATGTCGGCCTCGGCCCGCGCCATCTGCTCGCGCGTGCCGCCCAGATGCAGGGTCGGCGCCGCTGCCAGCCGCGGGTCCGACCACGGGATGTCCTCGCTGAGCACGAAGTCCACCTTGGCGACCCCGGGCCCAAACGTGTAGCGGCGCAACGCCTTGGCGTAGCCCGCGGGCAGCGCGTCGCCGTAGATCCTCAGCAGCGCGGTCGGCACGGTGTCGAACGCGACCACACCGGCGGGCGGGGCAGTGACCTCGACGCCGGCCGTGAGTTCACCGCCGTGCGCGCGCAGGTCGGCGATCAGCGCCTCGGTGATCGCCTGGCTGCCCCCGACCGGAATCGGCCAGCCGACCGAATGCGCGAGCGTGGCGAGCATCAGCCCCGCGCCGGCGGCCGTCAACGACGGCATCCGCGAAAGCACGTGGGCCGCAACGCCGGTGAACAGCGCGCGGGCATCCTCGCCGGCCAGCATTCCCCACGCGGGCGTCCCTTGCGTCAGCATCCGCGACCCGAGCCGCAGCGCCGACGGCAACGAGCGCGGCACCGACCGCTTGTCGCCCAGCAGCAGTCCCACGACGTCTTCGGAATGCTCGACCAGCGGGCCCAGCAGCCGCCGCCACGACGAGCCGCGCTCCAGCTCCGCGCAGGTGCGCTCGAGATCGCGGTAGGCGATCGCGGCCGGGCGGCCCGGCAGCGGGTTGGCGTAGGAAATTTCAGGGACGGCCAGTCGCACGCCGCGGGCCGGCAGGTCGAACGCCGCGAAGAACGGCGACGCCAGCGCCAGCGGGTGAACCGCCGAGCACACGTCGTGCAGGACTCCCGGAGAATCCGGGTCGGCCGCGGTGCGGGCGCCGCCGCCGAACGTCGGCTGCGCCTCGATGACCTGCACTTTCAGGCCCGCGCGGGCGCAGATGACGGCAGCCGTGAGGCCGTTGGGCCCGCTGCCGACGACGGTGACGTCCACCGGTCAATTACAGCCGATAGGCTGGCCGCGTGAATCTGCCAGTTGTACTCATTGCCGACAAACTCGCCGAATCAACCGTCGCCGCCCTGGGGGACCAGGTCGAGGTGCGCTGGGTCGACGGGCCCGACCGGCCGAAGCTGCTGGAGGCGGTGCCCGAGGCCGACGCGTTGCTGGTGCGGTCGGCCACCACGGTCGACGCCGAGGTGCTGGCGGCCGCTCCCAAGCTGAAGATCGTGGCCCGCGCCGGCGTCGGCCTGGACAACGTCGACGTGGACGCCGCCACGGCGCGCGGGGTGCTGGTGGTCAACGCCCCCACGTCGAACATCCACAGCGCCGCCGAACACGCGATGGCGCTGCTGCTGTCCGCCGCGCGCGAGATCCCGGCGGCCGATGCCACGCTGCGCGAGCACACCTGGAAGCGGTCGAAGTTCTCGGGCACCGAGATTTTCGGCAAGACGGTCGGTGTCGTCGGGCTGGGCCGGATCGGGCAGCTGTTCGCGCAACGGATCGCGGCCTTCGGCACCCACGTGGTCGCCTACGACCCGTACGTGGCGCCGGCCCGGGCCGCGCAGCTGGGCATCGAGCTGCTGTCCCTGGACGACCTGCTGGCGCGCGCCGACTTCATCTCGGTGCACCTGCCGAAGACGCCGGAGACGGCGGGCCTGATCGACAAGGAGGCGCTGGCGAAGACCAAGCCGGGCGTCATCATCGTCAACGCGGCGCGCGGCGGCCTGGTGGACGAGGCGGCGCTGGCCGAAGCCGTCAGCAGCGGGCACGTGCGCGCCGCCGGCCTCGACGTGTTCTCCACCGAACCCTGCACCGACAGCCCGCTTTTCGAGCTGCCGCAGGTGGTGGTCACCCCGCACCTGGGGGCGTCCACCGCCGAGGCCCAGGACCGGGCCGGCACCGACGTCGCGGAAAGCGTGCGGCTGGCTTTGGCCGGTGAATTCGTGCCCGACGCGGTCAACGTCGGCGGCGGCGTGGTCAACGAGGAGGTTGCGCCGTGGCTGGACCTGGCGCGCAAGCTCGGCGTGCTGGTCGCCACGCTGTCCGACGGGCCGCCGGTGTCGTTGTCGGTGCAGGTGCGCGGGGAGCTCGCGGCCGAAGACGTTGAGGTGCTGAAGCTTTCGGCGCTGCGCGGGCTGTTCTCGGCCGTCGTCGAGGGCCCGGTGACGTTCGTCAACGCCCCGGCGCTGGCCGCCGAACGCGGCGTCTCGGCCGAGATCTCGACGGCCTCGGAAAGCCCCAACTACCGCAGCGTGGTCGACGTGCGCGGCGTGGCCCACGACGGTACGGCCGTCAACGTCGCCGGCACGCTGGCCGGGCCGCAGCAGGTGCAAAAGATCGTGCAGATCAACGGCCGCCACTTCGACCTGCGCGCCGAGGGCACCAACCTGATCGTCCACTACGTCGACCAGCCGGGGGCGCTGGGCAAGATCGGCACCCTGCTCGGCGGGGCCGGGGTGAACATCCACGCGGCCCAGCTGTCCGAGGACGCCGAGGGCCCGTTCGCGACGATCCTGCTGCGGGTCGACCAGGACGTGCCGGAGGATGTGCGCTCGGCGATCGCGGCCGCGGTGAGCGCCAAGAAGCTCGAAGTGGTTGACCTGTCGTGAAGCTCGCGGTGATCGGCGGCGACGGCATCGGGCCCGAGGTGGTGGCCGAGGCCGTCAAAGTCCTCGACGCGGTGGTGCCGGGCGTGGAAAAGACCGCCTACGATCTCGGCGCCCGGCGTTTCCACGCCACCGGCGAGTTGCTGCCGGACTCGGTGCTCGCCGAATTGCGCGAGCACGACGCGATCCTGCTCGGGGCGGTCGGCGATCCCTCGGTGCCCAGCGGCGTGCTGGAGCGAGGTCTGTTGCTGCGCCTGCGTTTTGAGCTGGATCACCACGTGAACCTGCGGCCGGGCCGGCTGTATCCCGGCGTGGGCAGCCCGCTGGCGGGAAACCCGGAGATCGACTTCGTCGTGGTCCGCGAGGGCACCGAGGGGCCCTACACCGGCAACGGCGGCGCGATTCGCGCCGGAACGCCGCACGAGGTGGCCACCGAGGTCAGCCTGAACACCGCGTTCGGGGTGCGCCGGGTGGTGCAGTACGCGTTCGAACGGGCGATGTTGCGCCGCAAGCACTTGACGCTGGTGCACAAGAACAACGTGCTGACGTTCGCGGGGAAGCTGTGGTCGCGGATCGTCGCCGAGGTCGGCGAGGAGTATCCCGACGTCGAGGTCGCGTACCAACACGTCGACGCGGCCACCATCTTCATGGTGACCGACCCCGGCCGCTTCGACGTGATCGTCACGGACAACCTGTTCGGCGACATCATCACCGACCTGTCCGCGGCGGTGTGCGGTGGAATCGGCCTGGCCGCCAGTGGAAACATCGACGCCACCCGGACCAACCCGTCGATGTTCGAGCCGGTGCACGGCAGTGCGCCCGACATCGCCGGTCAGGGCATCGCGGATCCGACCGCGGCCATCATGTCGGTGGCGCTGCTGCTCGACCACCTCGGCGAGGACGATGCCGCGGCCCGGGTGGACCGTGCCGTCGAGAACTATCTGGCGTCTCGTGGGAACGAACGGCGCGCCACCAGCGAAGTCGGCGAACTGATCGCAGCCGCGCTCTAGTTTCCAGGCCGGGCGGCAACAGCCGGAACGGCACCAACGGCACGGCCGCCAGCGGGAACAGCCCGCACAGCGCCCACGCCGGCGGGTACTTCGCCGCGCTGATCAGCACGCCGAACAGCGGGGGACCCACGGCCGCCACCACCCGCTGGGTGGTGTTCTGGATGCCCAGCGCGCGGCCGCTCCAGAACGGGCCGGCGAATTCGGTGATGGCCGTTGCCTCCAGCCCGTTGTCGAGCACCGCGATCACCGAGATCGTGACCATGAGCGCGATGTCGAACCGCGAATCCACCAGGTCCGAAAGGGCCAGCAGGAACAGGGTCAACGCGGCGGCCGCGGCGATGACGGCCACCGGTTGCATGCGTGAGCCGATGCGATCCGACCAGCGGCCGACCGCGATGCGGCCCGCCGCGCCGAGCAGCTGCGACAGCGTGACCAGCCCGCCGGCCGCGGCGACCGACCAGTGGTGGTGGTTGATCAGCCACACCAACATGAAGGTGACCGTCACCGTCTGCGGCATCATCAGCAGGCCCGCGACCGCGTGGATGCGCCACAGCACCGAGGATCCGCGGTAGGGGCTGGCCAGTTCGGTTTCCGTGGCCGTGCGGCGGGATTTGCGCGGCGGGTTGACGACGCCGACCGCGCTCACCACCGCCGCGGCGGTGCACACGAACGCCGGAAACATCAGGCCCGAGTGCGGTCCGCGCTCGGCCAGCTCGGGCATCACCAACGCGCCCACGGCGATCCCCAGCGGTTGCGCGGTCTGGCGGATGCCCATCGCGAGGCCGCGTTGCTGCGGCGGGAACCACCCCGCCACCAGGCGCCCGCCGGCGGCGTTGCAGCTCGCCGCGGCCATGCCACCGAGAAAGAGGTAGACGCCGACCCAGACCATCGACTGCGCCGACGCCGCCGCGTAGGCCGCCGCCGCCGTCAGCGCGGAACCCGCGGTCAGCACGATCCGCTCGCCCACGCGGTCCAGGACGTAGCCCCAGAGCACCAGCGTGACGACCATGCCCCAGCTGGGCATCGACGACAACAGGCTGGCCTCGGTCAGCGCGATCCCGCGCCGGTCCTCGAGCGACGGAATCAGGAAGGCGATGCCGTTGATGAAAAGGAAGGAACTGGCCGTCACGAACAGCGAGACGACCATGACCAGCCAGCGCCCTCCCGCGCTGAGCGTGGCGTCGCCCCTCGGCATCAATCCATGCTTGCACAGCGCCGACACCGGCCGCGGTATCTCTGAAGACCGCCACTAGGCTGCAACGAATGCGCCTTGGTCGAATCGCCAGCCCCGACGGTGTCGCCTTCGTCAGCATCGAGGGCGAACTGGACGATCCCGCCGGGATGATCGCGCGGGAGATCGCCGAGCACCCGTTCGGCACACCGAACTTCACCGGCCGGTCGTGGCCGCTGGCCGACGTGCGGCTGCTGGCGCCGATCCTGGCCGGCAAGGTGGTCTGCGTCGGCAAGAATTACGCCGATCACATCGCGGAGATGAGCAGCTTCGCGACGGGCCCGGCGGCCGCCGACCCGATCATCTTCCTCAAGCCCAACACCGCGATCATCGGGCCGAACGTACCGATCCGGTTGCCCGCCAACGCCTCACCCGTGCACTTCGAGGGCGAGCTGGCGGTGGTGATCGGCCGGCCGTGCAAGGACGTGCCCGCCGCCCAGGCCGCCGACAACATCCTCGGCTACACCGTCGGCAACGACGTGTCGGCGCGCGACCAACAACAGGCCGACGGCCAATGGACCCGCGCCAAGGGCCATGACACCTTCTGCCCGGTCGGGCCGTGGATCGTCACCGACGTCGATCCGGCGGACCTCGAACTGCGCACCGAGGTCAACGGCGAGGTGAAGCAGCACAGCCGCACCTCGCTGATGATCCACGACGTCGGCGCCATCGTGGAGTGGATCTCGGCGGTGATGACCCTGCTGCCGGGCGACCTCATCCTCACCGGAACACCCGCGGGCGTCGGTCCGATCGAGGACGGCGACACAGTCTCGGTCAGCATCGAGGGCATCGGCAGCCTCGTCAATCCCGTTGTGCGCAAAGGAAAGTCGTGACAGTACGAGTCCGATTCTGCCCGTCGCCGACCGGCACCCCGCACGTCGGGATGGTCCGCACCGCGCTGTTCAACTGGGCCTACGCCCGACACACCGGCGGCACCTTCGTGTTTCGCATCGAGGACACCGACGCCCAGCGCGACACCGAGGAGAGCTACCTGGCGCTGCTCGACGCGCTGCGCTGGCTCGGCCTCGACTGGGACGAGGGCCCCGAGGTCGGCGGTCCCTACGGCCCCTACCGGCAGTCGCAGCGCACCGAGATCTACCGCGACGTGGTGGCCAAGCTGCTCGAGGCGGGGGAGGCCTACTACGCCTTCTCGACGCCGGAGGAGGTCGAGGCCCGCCACATCGCCGCCGGCCGCAATCCCAAACTGGGCTACGACAACTTCGACCGGCAGCTCACCGACTCGCAGCGCGCGGCGTTTCTGGCCGAGGGCCGCCAGCCGGTGGTGCGGCTGCGGATGCCCGACGAGGACCTCGGCTGGGACGACCTGGTGCGCGGACCGACCACGTTCGCGGCGGGCAGCGTGCCCGACTTCGCGCTGACCCGCGCGACGGGAGATCCGTTGTACACGTTGGTGAACCCGGTCGACGACGCGCTGATGAAGATCACTCACGTGCTGCGCGGCGAGGACCTGCTGCCGTCGACCCCGCGCCAGCTCGCGCTGTATCAGGCGATGATCCGGATCGGGGTGGCCGAACGCACCCCGCAATTCGCGCACCTGCCAACGGTATTGGGGGAGGGCACCAAGAAGCTGTCCAAGCGCGACCCGCAGTCCAACCTGTTCGCCCACCGCGACCGGGGCTTCATCCCCGAGGGGCTGCTGAATTACCTTGCGCTGCTGGGCTGGGCGATCGCCGACGACCACGACCTGTTCAGCCTCGACGAAATGGTGGCCGCGTTCGACGTGGTGGACGTCAATTCCAACCCGGCCCGGTTCGACCAGAAGAAGGCCGACGCGCTGAACGCCGAGCACATCCGGATGCTCGACGCCGGCGACTTCGCGGGCAGGCTGCGCGACTACTTCGACACGCACGGCCACCACACCGGCCTCGACGATGCCGGATTCGCCACGGCCGCCGAGCTGGTGCAGACGCGCATCGTCGTCCTGGGCGACGCCTGGGACCTGCTGAAGTTCCTCAACGACGAGCAGTACGCGATCGACCCCAAGGCCGCCGCCAAGGAGCTCGGCCCGGACGGCATCGCGGTGTTGGACGCGGCGCTGGCCGCGCTGGACGGCGTGCCGGCCTGGACCACGGCGGAGATCGAGGCCGCCCTCAAGGCCGCGCTCGTCGAGCGCCTGGGGCTCAAACCGCGCAAGGCGTTCGGTCCGATCCGGGTCGCCGCGACGGGAACGACGATCAGCCCGCCGTTGTTCGAATCACTGGAGCTGCTGGGCCGCGACCGCACCATGGCGCGGTTGCGGGCGGCGCGCGACGGCGCGGTCTAGGTTTTTGGTAGTCTGCACTGCGGTTTGCAAAGGCCGCCTGCGGTTGGCCACAGCGGTTGCGGGAAACCCCGCAAAACCGTTGTGACCAGCGGTTTTAGGTCGCCAATGGGGTATGGTGTAATTGGCAACACAGCTGATTCTGGTTCAGCCATTCTAGGTTCGAGTCCTGGTACCCCAGCAAAATCGCAGCACGGTCAGCGATTAGGTCGCCCTTCTGAGGTGAGCTATGCTGGCAGCTCGGATCGGTTCTGGCCCCGTCGTCTAGCGGCCTAGGACGCCGCCCTCTCACGGCGGTAGCGTGGGTTCGAATCCCATCGGGGCTACAAAATCTATTGGCCGGTCCGCAGCGCGGCCGGCGCGGTCGATCCGCCCACCGGCATCTGCGGCAACCCGAGCTTGCGGTGATCCCACGAGCGCGCGCGGCGCGCGACGATGCGCACGCAGACCCGCTTGTTCATCATCTGCTCGACGAAGGGCTTCATGTCGTCGGTGTAGGGGCCGGTGTAACGCTCGAAAACGCTGACCCCCACCCGGTGCGCGACGTCCGGATCGTCGACGATCTCGGCGACGCCCTCGAAGGACACCCCACGCAGCGTGTCGTAGGTGTCGCCGTCCTCGATCAGGAAGCTCACCCGGGGATCCCGGGTCAGGTTGACCGCCTTCTGCGACTTGGCCTTGGTCTCGAGCCAGACCTCGCCGTCGACGACGGCGTACCACATCGCGGTCAGGTGCGGCTGCCCGTCGGGGCCGACGGTGGCCAGCGTGCCGGTGCGGCTCTTCACGACGAAGTCGGCGATCTCGTCTTCGGACATGACGATGCTCGCGCGCTGATTGGTTCCCATGGCGGTCAGTGTGTCAGGTTGCTTTTCGGTGTGCGTGCAGGGCGCCCTGAACGCACACTCGGCGCCCTGGATACACACTCGCCGCCGCGGTGATGCGTGAACCGGTGCGTGTGCACTGGAGGCTTTTGTGTGTGCGCTGAAGGCGGGGAAAGTGCGATGTTGGCGCCCTGGACACACACGCGGCGCGGCGCGCGACTAAAGCCGGCGGGTGAGCGCTTCCGCGGCGGACAGCAGATCGGCGGCCCAGCGGGCCCCGGGGCGCCGGCCGATCCGGTCGACGGGTCCCGACACCGAGATCGCCGCGACGACCTCACCGCGGTTGTCGCGCACCGGCGCCGAGACGCTGGCCACACCGGGCTCGCGCTCGGCCACGCTTTGCGCCCAGCCGCGCCGGCGCACGTCGGCCAGCGTCCGGTCGGTGAATTTCGCCGCCGGCAGTACGGCTTTCTGCGTGGCGGCGTCGGCATAGGCGAGCAGCACCTTGGCCCCGGAGCCCGCCGTCATCGGCAACCGCGCGCCGACCGGAACCGTATCGCGAAGACCCGCAGCCGGTTCCAGGGCGGCCACGCAGACCCGCGAGGTGCCCTCGCGCCGATACAGCTGGATGCTCTCGCCGGTGGTCTCGCGCAGCGCGGGCAGCACCGCCGCGCTGGCGGCCAGCAGCGGGTCGTTGACCCGCGCCGCCAGTTCGCTTACCGCCGGACCCAGCCCCCAGCGCCCCGCGTCGTCGCGCGCGAGCAGCCGATGGACCTCGAGGGCGGCGGCCAGCCGGTAGGCGGTGGCCCTGGGCAGCCCGGTGCGCTCGCACAGTTCGGCCAGCCCGCAGGGGGATTCCGCGATGGTGTGCAGCACGACCACCGCTTTGTCCAGGACGCCGATGCCGCTATGCTGTCTCATAGGGAGATACTAGCGTCTCATATTATGAGAAACGATGAAAGACCGAACAGAGGCGAATTCGAGATGGGACCCGACAAACCGCGCACCCTGGCCGAAAAGGTCTGGGACGACCACGTTGTGGTGAGAGGCGGCGAAGCCGAACAGGCCGACGCCCCAGACCTGATCTACATCGATCTGCACCTGGTGCACGAGGTCACCAGCCCGCAGGCTTTCGATGGGCTCCGGTTGGCCGGCCGGCCGGTGCGACGCCCCGACCTGACGCTGGCCACCGAGGACCACAACGTGCCCACGGTCGACATCGACAAGCCGATCGCCGACCCCATCTCGCGCACGCAGGTCGAGACGTTGCGGCGCAACTGCGCCGAATTCGGCGTCCGGCTCTACCCCATGGGCGACATCGATCAGGGCATCGTGCACGTCGTCGGCCCGCAATTGGGCCTCACCCAGCCGGGCATGACGATCGTCTGTGGCGATAGTCACACGTCCACCCACGGCGCATTTGGCGCGCTGGCCATGGGGATTGGCACCTCGGAGGTCGAGCACGTGCTGGCCACCCAGACCCTGCCGTTGCGCCCCTTCAAGACGATGGCGGTCAACGTCGACGGCACGCTGCCCGCCGGCGTCACCGCCAAGGACATCATCCTCGCTCTGATCGCGAAGATCGGCACCGGCGGTGGGCAGGGTCACGTCATCGAATACCGGGGCAGCGCCATCGAATCGCTGTCCATGGAGGGCCGGATGACGGTCTGCAACATGAGCATCGAGGCCGGCGCCCGGGCGGGCATGGTGGCGCCGGACGAGACCACGTACGAATTCCTGCGCGGGCGCCCGCACGCGCCCACCGGCGCGCAGTGGGATGCCGCCGTCGAGTACTGGCAGCAGCTGCGCACCGATCCCGGCGCCGTCTTCGACACCGAGGTCTATCTCGACGCGGCCGCGCTGAGCCCGTTCGTCACGTGGGGGACGAATCCCGGCCAGGGGGTGCCCCTGGACGCGGCCGTGCCCGACCCCGAACTGATCGGCGACGACGGCGAGCGGCAGGCCGCCGAGAAAGCCTTGGCGTACATGGACCTTCGGCCCGGGACGCCGATGCGCGATATCGGCGTCGACGCCGTGTTCGTCGGTTCTTGTACCAATGGTCGTATCGAAGACCTGCGCGCGGTGGCCGATGTGCTGCGCGGTCGCAAGGTCGCCGACGGGGTGCGAATGCTGGTCGTGCCCGGCTCCATGCGGGTGCGCGCGCAGGCCGAGGCCGAAGGGCTCGGCGAGATCTTCACCGCCGCCGGCGCCGAATGGCGTCAGGCGGGATGCTCGATGTGCCTGGGCATGAACCCCGATCAGCTTTCGCCGGGGGAGCGGTGCGCCGCGACGTCCAACCGCAACTTCGAAGGGCGGCAGGGCAAAGGCGGGCGCACGCACCTGGTGTCGCCGGCCGTGGCCGCCGCGACCGCGGTGCGGGGCAGGCTGTCCGCGCCGGCCGACTTGCACTCCAACTGACTTCGAATCGAGGACGAAAATGGAAGCCTTTCGCACCCACACGGGTATCGGCGTGCCGCTGCGGCGGTCGAATGTCGACACCGATCAGATCATTCCCGCCGCGTTTTTGAAGCGCGTTACCCGAACCGGTTTCGAGGACGGATTGTTCGCCACGTGGCGTTCGGATCCCTCATTCGTGCTCAATCTCAGCCCCTTTGACCGCGGCTCGGTTCTGGTCGCCGGGCCCGATTTCGGCACGGGTTCGTCGCGCGAGCATGCGGTGTGGGCGCTCATGGACTACGGGTTCCGGGTCGTCATCTCGTCTCGATTCGGTGACATTTTTCGGGGCAACGCCGGCAAGGCGGGCCTGCTGGCCGCAGAAGTTTCTCAGGACGGCGTGGAACTCCTTTGGAAGCTGATCGAGGGCAGTCCGGGCTTGGAAATCACTGCCAATCTTCAAGATCGAAATATCACCGCCGGAACGACGGTGCTGCCGTTCAAGATTGACGACCACACGGCCTACCGACTGCTCGAGGGTCTCGACGATATAGCCCTTACGCTGCGGAAACTCGACAACATCGAGGCCTTCGAGGCCGCGCGCCCGCAGTGGAAACCGCACACTTCGCCCGCCTCCTGAACGGTCGATCGGGACGGATTTTCTTCTCGGTCGGCTAACTAAACCCGCCGATTTCGCGGTCGGGCCACCGGTCAAGGGCGGCAACCAGATTGCGAAAAGTTCCGCCGTTCGGTCGGCGAAATTGCGCGTGGCTCTTGGAAATTTGCTGGGTGAGGGTTTACCGTGTCCACTAGTCGGTTCCCAAAACGAGGACCACTAGCTTCGGAGGGTTTGGATGAACAAAGCAGAGCTCATAGATGTGCTCACACAGAAATTGGGCTCGGACCGTCGGCAGGCGACCGCTGCCGTCGAGAATGTCGTCGACACGATTGTGCGTGCGGTGCACAAGGGCGACAGCGTCACCATTACCGGGTTCGGTGTGTTCGAGCAGCGGCGGCGCGCGGCGCGCGTGGCCCGTAACCCGCGTACCGGCGAGACGGTAAAGGTAAAGCCGACATCGGTTCCCGCGTTCCGGCCCGGTGCCCAATTCAAAGCGGTTGTGTCTGGCGCGCAGCGCCTCCCGTCGGAAGGACCAGCAGTGAAGCGTGGTGTTGTGGCAGGCGGCGCAGTAAAGAAGGCCGCGAAGAAGGCTCCGGCCAAGAAGGCCGCGAGCAAGGCTCCGGCCAAGAAGGCCGCCGCCAAGAAGGCCCCCGCCAAGAAGGCCGCCGCCAAGAAGGCTCCGGCCAAGAAGGCTGCGGTGAAGAAGGCTCCCGCCAAGAAGGCCGCGGTGAAGAAGGCTCCCGCCAAGAAGACCGCCGCCAAGAAGGCTCCCGCCAAGAAGGCCGCGGTGAAGAGGGCGCCGGCCAAGAAGGCCGCGAGCAAGGCTCCGGCCCGCAAGGCTCCCGCCAAGAAGGCCACCGCGCGGCGCGGCCGCCGCTAAGAAGTTCCGCTACGTGAATACCCTCCGGGGTGGCCGCAACGCCACCCGGAGGGTATTCGCGTGTCAGGCCCGCACGTTGGCGGCCAGCGCGCCGCCGATGTGGTCGGCCGACACCAGCCGGCCGCCGGATAGGGACAGCACCCACGTACTGCCCTTGTGGTTGCGGGATTTATCGGCGCGCACTCCGTCGCGTTCGCACCACCAGGCGATCAGGTCCGGAATCACCTTGCCCTGCGTGCAAATCACCGGGGTGCCGCCCTCCTTGGCGATGTCGAGCATCCGGTGGCGGGCGCGCTTGGGGTTCTTCGCGTAGGACTCCTCGGTGAGGGCGGGTTCGTTGTGCACGGCGACACCGAGCTCCTCGGCGAGCGGTTCGACGGTCTGGTGACAGCGGAGCCGGTCGGCCGCGTACACGGCGGAGGCGCCGAAGGCGAGCAGTTGCGGCACCAGGGCTTCGGCCTGCGCGCGCCCCCGCTTATCCAGCGGTCGTTTGGTGTCGTCGCCCTTGAACCGTGACTTCCTGCCCGCGGTGCCGTGCCGGACCACCAGCACCGTCTGCGTGTCGGCAGGCTGTTTTGCGAAGTGGCGCAACATCTTTCGGTCGTGCGGGTAGGTGAGTCTGTCCTTGGCTTCGGCGAGCGGCAACCAGACCAGTTCGTCGACCTCGTTGCCCGGCGTGAATTCGCCGCCGGTGCTGCGCGCGGTCCAGTAGTGAACCTTTTTGACGCCCTGCTCGATCGGGTAGCTCACCACGTCCAGCCGCCGGCCGAGGATGGCGCCGTGACCGGTCTCCTCGAGTACTTCTCGCACCGCCGCCACGGGCGCCGTCTCGCCGGGATCCACCTTGCCCTTGGGCAGCGACCAGTCGTCGTATCGGGGGCGATGGATGACGGCGACCTCGAGGCCGGGGTTGCCGTCATCCGCGGGTCGCCACAGCACGGCGCCCGCGGCGTACACGACCCGACTCCCCGAGCGCCGAGTGGCGGACGAGTTCTGGGTTGGCAACTCAACTCCTGCAGGTCAATTCGGCGAGGTACGCACGGCCGTGGGCGCGACCAGGAAAGCTACCACATCGCCTCAGGCGCTCCGATGCAGCTCCATCAGCGATTCCTGATGGTCGCGCACCGAGTGGCCGTCCCGCGGCGACGCGATCCACTGGCCGTCGGCGCCGAGCTCCCAGCACCGGGTGGACGGGTTCAGCGCGGACTCGAACAAGTCGTCCAGGTACGCGGTGAGCCGGGGATCCTTGACCTGAACCAGCGCCTCGACGCGTCGGTCGAGGTTGCGGTGCATCATGTCGGCGCTGCCGATCCAGAACTCGTTGATGCGGTTGAAATGCATGATCCGCGAGTGCTCCAGGAATCGGCCGAGGATCGAACGCACCGAGATGTTCTCCGAAAAGCCTTCCGCGCCGGGGCGCAGCGCGCAGATGCCGCGCACCACGATCTCCACCCGCACGCCGGCGCGGGAGGCGCGGTACAGCGCGTCGATGACCTGCTCGTCGACCAGAGCGTTCATCTTCATCCGGATCCGCCCGCCGCCGCTTTCGCGGTGCGCGGCGATCTCACGCTCGACGCGTTCGATGATGCCGGTGCGGATGCTGTGCGGTGCCACCAACAAATTGCGGTAGGACACCTTCCGCGAATAGCCGGTGAGCGAATTGAACAGGTCCGTCAGGTCGGCGCCGATTTCCGGTGAGGCCGTGAGCAGGCCGACGTCCTCGTACAGCCGGGCCGTCTTGCCGTTGTAGTTGCCGGTCCCGATGTGGCAGTACCGGCGGATCGTTGGGCCCTCGCGGCGCACCACCAGGCAGGTCTTGCAGTGCGTCTTGAGTCCGACGTACCCGTACACCACGTGCACGCCCGCCTGCTCCAATGTGCGCGCCCAGCGAATGTTGGCCTGCTCGTCGAAGCGCGCCTTGATCTCCACCATTGCCACCACTTGCTTTCCGGCCTCGGCGGCGGCGATGAGCGCCCGGACGATCGGCGAGTCACCGGAGGTGCGGTACAGCGTCTGCTTGATGGCCAGCACGTTGGGATCGGCGGCGGCCTGCTCGATGAATCGCTGCACGCTGGTGGAGAACGATTCGTACGGATGATGAAGCAGCACATCGCCTTCGCGCAGCGTCGCGAAGATGCTCCGCGGTGTTTCGCGGTCGACGAAGGCGGGGCTGGTGGACGGAACGAAGGCCGGGTCTTTCAGCGCCGGCCGGTCCAGTCCGTAGATCTGCCACAACGACGACAGATCGAGCAGGCCGGGCACCTCGATGACATCACCGGGATTGACGTCGAGCTCGCGCAGCAGCAACTCCAGCATGCTCTCGGTCATGTCGTCGGCGACCTCGAGCCGGACCGGCGAACCGAACCGGCGGCGCGCCAGCTCTCGCTCCAGCGCTTGCAGCAGGTCTTCGTCGCGGTCCTCTTCCACCTCGTAGTCGGCGTTGCGGGTGATGCGGAACGCGTGATGCTGCACGATCTCCATGCCCGGGAAGAGCACCGGCAGGAAGGCCGCGATCAGCTCTTCCATTGGCAGGTAGCGGATTATGGTGGGCCCCTCACCGCCCTCGGCATCGCCGCGGGTCTCGAGTTCGACGAAGCGATCGACGTTGTTGGGCACCTTGACGCGGGCGAAGTGCTGGCCGCCGTCCTCGGGCTGGCGCACCATGACCGCCAGGTTCAGACTCAGCCCGCTGACGAACGGGAAGGGGTGGGCGGGGTCGACGGCCAACGGCGTCAGGACCGGGAAGACCTGCTCGTTGAAATACGTCGACAGTTCCTCGCGCTCCTCGGGTTCCAGATCGGCCCACGTGACGATGTGGATGCCTTCGGCGGCCAGCGCCGGCTCCACGGAATCGAGGAACACGCGGGCGTGCCGGGTCGCGATCCGCTGGGTGTGCTCGCCGATGAGGGCCAGTTGCTCGCGCGGCGTGAGGCCGTCGGCCGAGCGCACGGACAGCCCCATCTCGTCGCGGCGCTTGAGGCCGGCCACCCGCACCATGTAGAACTCGTCGAGATTGGAAGCGAAGATCGCCAAGAACTTCGCGCGCTCCAGCAGCGGCAGCGAGTTGTCGTCCGCCAGCGCGAGCACGCGCGCGTTGAAGTCCAGCCAGCTCAGCTCCCGATTGAGGTAACGGTCCTCGGGCAGCGCGTCATCGATCGCGGCCTGGGTGGCGGCAGGAGGTGCGCCCACGGTCGAGTCGTCGGTTTGCCACGCGGATTCTTCGAGGCGCGCCTCGGCTTCGATTTCGGTCACCCTGCGATCATTGCTCATTCCCGCTGGTGCTGCTAGCGCCCGACGGACATCCATCGGCCGTTGGCGCGCAGTTCACCGGTCGTACAGGTTAGTGCTGCGCGACGGCCCGGGCCGTCGCCGACCCGACGCCGAGGCGGCGGGCGGCCGTCAGGTCGGCGGGCGTATCGACGTCGCAGCGCAGGCCCGGCCACGCTCCCGTCAGCTCGATCGCGCCCGAACGGCGGTGCCGCGCGCACGAATCCGGCCCGAACTGCGGATCCAGCGGGGCGCCGAACGCGCACAGCGCGGCGGTTCCCGTCGCCAACCGGTCGGCGACGAAGCTGCGCCGGTGATGGCGCGCGGCGGCGATCGCCTCGGCCAGCTCCTGGGTCTGCAACGCGGGCAAATCACCTTGCAGCACAACGATATTCGCGAATGATTCGGACACCGCCCGTTCCGCGGTGGCGATCGCGCTGTTGAGCGGGTCGCTGTTGCCCTCCGGCGTCGGATCGGCGAGCACGCCGGCGCCCAGCTCGGCTGCGGCGGCCGCGGCGGCGTCGTCGGGGGTGATGACGGTGATCGAGCCCAGCGCGGCGACGCCGGACGCGGCGGTCAGCGTGTCGATCAGCATGGCCAGCACCACCCGTTCGCGGGTCCGCGCCGAGAACACCGGTGCCAGCCGGGTCTTGGCGGCGGCCAACCGCTTGACGGCGATGATCAACGCCACGTCACCGGCGCCGTCGCCCGCACCGTCGGCCCGAGTGCCGCTCATGGGGCCATCCTGCCAGCGCGACCGCGGCGGCCGGGCGCCACGGTAGCGTGACGGCACCGACAGGACGACGAACAGACAGACGGGATGGCAGATGGCCGGTTCAGAGGGCGCCATTGCGGTGATGGGCGCCGGTGCCTGGGGCACGGCGCTGGCCAAGGTGCTGGCCGACGCCGGGGAGGAGGTCGTGCTGTGGGCCCGGCGCTCCGAGGTCGCCGACGAGATCAATGCCACCCGGTACAACCCCGACTACCTGCCCGGCACCCCGTTGCCGCCGGGCATCCGGGCCACCGCGGACGCCGCCGACGCCCTGGCCGGCGTGACGACGGTGCTGCTCGGGGTTCCGGCGCAGACGATGCGCGCCAACCTCGAGCGGTGGGCCCCGCTAGTGGCCGACGGCGCGACCCTGGTCAGCCTCGCCAAGGGCATCGAGCTGGGCACGCTCATGCGCATGAGCCAGGTCATCATTTCGGTGACCGGGGTGGACCCGGCGCAGGTCGCCGTCATCTCGGGCCCGAACCTGGCCAGCGAGATCGCCGAATGCCAGCCCACCGCCACGGTCGTCGCGTGCAGCGACTCCGGCCGGGCGGTCGCGGTGCAGCGCATGCTCAACAGCGGGTACTTCCGCCCCTATACCAACAGCGATGTGGTCGGCACCGAGATCGGCGGGGCATGCAAGAACGTGATCGCGCTCGCGTGCGGGATGGCGGCCGGCGTCGGGCTCGGCGAGAACACCGCGGCCGCGATCATCACCCGCGGATTGGCGGAGATCATGCGGCTCGGGATCGCGCTCGGCGCCAAGGGCGCGACGCTGGCCGGGCTGGCGGGCGTGGGCGACCTGGTCGCCACCTGCACCTCGCCGCATTCGCGCAACCGGTCGTTCGGCGAACGGCTGGGCCGCGGCGGGACCATGGAGTCGGCCACGCAGGCGGGCCACGGGCACGTCGTCGAGGGGGTGACGTCGTGTCAGGCGGTGCTCGCGCTGGCGTCGAGCTACGACGTCGAAATGCCGCTCACCGACGCCGTGCACCGGGTGTGCCACAAGGGGTTGTCGGTGGACGAGGCGATGGCGCTGCTGCTCGGTCGCAGCACCAAGCCGGAATGAGCCGCCCGGGCCGCCGAAACCCCAGCTAGCGGCCCGGCATCCGACCCGGCGGCCCCGCACCCGGTAGCCTCTGAAGGTTGTGGGTCCCAGCGAGCGCGTTCGCGTCGCCGTCGTCTTCGGCGGGCGCAGCAACGAGCACGCCATCTCCTGCGTGTCCGCGGGCAGCATCCTGCGCAACCTCGACCCGCAGCGTTTCGAGGTCGTCGCGGTCGGCATCACCCCGGAGGGCTCGTGGGTGCTCACCGACGGGGACCCCGACGCGCTGGCGATCAGCAACCGGCGGCTGCCCGAGGTGACCGCCGCATCGGGCACCGAGCTGGCCCTGCCCGCCGACCCGCGGCGCAGCGGTCAACTGGTGTCCCTGCAGCCCGGCGCGAGCGATGTCCTGGCGTCGGTCGACGTGGTGTTCCCGGTGCTGCACGGCCCCTACGGCGAGGACGGCACCATCCAGGGCCTGCTCGAACTCGCCGGTGTGCCGTACGTCGGTGCCGGCGTGCTGGCCAGCGCCGCGGGCATGGACAAGGAGTTCACCAAGAAGCTCCTTGTCGCCGAAGGACTTCCGGTCGGCCCGCACGCGGTGCTGCGGCCCCCGCGGGCGACGCTGGACCTCGAGGAGCGCGAGCGGCTCGGTTTGCCGGTGTTCGTCAAACCCGCGCGGGGCGGTTCCTCGATCGGCGTCAGCCGGGTCGCGAGCTGGGACGAACTGGCCGCGGCGGTGGCCGATGCGCGCCGGCACGATCCGAAGGTGATCGTCGAGGCGGCGATCAGCGGACGCGAGCTGGAGTGCGGCGTCCTCGAAATGCCGGACGGCACAGTCGAAGCCAGCACGGTGGGCGAGATCCGGGTGGTCGGGGTGCGCGGGCGCGAGGACTCCTTCTACGACTTCGCGACGAAATACCTCGACGACGCGGCCGAACTGGACGTGCCCGCGAAGGTCGACGACGACGTCGCGGATGCGGTGCGCCAGTTGGCGATTCGGGCGTTCAAGGCCATCGATTGCCAGGGCCTGGCCCGGGTGGACTTCTTCCTGACCGAGGACGGCCCGATCATCAACGAGATCAACACGATGCCGGGGTTCACCACCATCTCGATGTACCCGAGGATGTGGGCCGCCAGCGGCGTCGACTATCCCACCCTGCTGGCGACCATGGTGCAGACGGCGCTGGCTCGCGGCGTCGGGCTTCGCTAACGCTTCTCCGCTTCGCCGAACGTGAAGCTACTGCGAGTTTTCTGCGGATTTTTCGCAACAGCTTCACGCTCGGCGCGGCCGCCATGGGTCTTGGCTAACGAGCGGGCGCGGGGTTGATCGGCACGGCCGCCATGGTGTGGTCGATCACCTCGGAGAGCTGCTGGATGGGCGTCGGCCCCGATCCCGACGGCAGCGTGAGCGCGACGTACACGGGCCGGTCGACCGCGTACCAGGTGGACCTGCCGGCGTCACCGGCGGATTGCTGGCCGGCCGAAACCTCGAACCACTGCACCCGGTCGACGACCTGGATCGGGGATCCCACCACGAACTCGGCCGGGCGGTCCAGCCCGCAGCGCAACACCACCGGCTCGCCGCCGGACCCGGTTCGCCAGGCCGCCGCGCCCTCCGGGGCCGGCTCCGCCAGCGTGGCGCGCTGATAGTCCCCGAGCCGCTGCGGCAGCGCGGCGGCCAGTGACCGGCACGCGCCGTCGGACGCGTGCGGCGCCGGGGCGGCGGGGACGACGACCGGTGGCGGCGGCGCCTGGCGGGTCGCCGCGACGGCCAGGATCACGCCGAGCGCCACGACGGCCAGCGCCACCGCGGCGATGAGCACGGCGCGCGGCGGCCCCGCGTCGGCGCCGGCGACGGCCTCGGGATCGGTCTCCACCGCCCGCGCACCTCCTGATCTCGTAGACTGGCGCGGTCCGCTCGCGCGGGCAGGAATCCAACTTACCGGCCGCGAGGAGCCGGAGGAGGTGGCGTGCGCGACGACGATTCGGGGGAGTCCCCCACGCTGGCCGGCCTCGGCGAGTTCGCGGTCATCGATCGATTGGTGCGGGGCCGCCGGCAACCCGGCGCGGTCCTACTGGGGCCCGGCGACGACGCGGCGCTGCTGGCCGCGGGCGACGGCCGCACCCTGATCTCGACCGATGTGCTGGTGCAGGACCGGCACTTTCGGCTGGACTGGTCGACACCGCACGACGTCGGCCGCAAGGCGATCGCCCAGAACGCCGCCGATATCGAGGCGATGGGCGGGCGGCCCACCGCGTTCGTGGCCGGATTCGCGGCACCCGGTGACACGCCGGCCGCGCGGGTGGACGCGCTGGTCGACGGGATGTGGGACGAGGCGGCGCGGATCGGCGCCGGCATCGCCGGCGGCGACCTGGTCAGCGGCCCCCTCTGGGTGCTGTCGGTGACGGTGCTCGGCGACCTCGACGGCCGCGCGCCCGTGCTGCGGTCGGGGGCCAGGGCCGGATCGGTGCTCGCCGTCACCGGCGAGCTGGGCCGCTCCGCCGCGGGATACGCGCTGTGGGACAAGGGCATTGGCGGCTTTGACGACCTGCGACGCCGTCACCTGGTGCCGCAGCCGCCCTACGGGCAGGGGGCGGCGGCCGCGGCGGCGGGGGCGCAGGCGATGATCGACGTCTCCGACGGCCTGGTCGCCGACCTGCGGCACGTCGCCGAGGCGTCGGGGGTGGCCATCGACGTGTCCACCGCGGCGCTGGCCGCCGACCGCGACGCCCTGACCTCGGCCGCGACCGCCGTCGGCGCCGACCCCCTGGCGTGGGTGCTGGGCGGCGGCGAGGACCACGCCCTGGCGGCCTGCTTCGCCGGTCGGCCACCGGCCGGGTGGCGTGTCGTCGGCACCGTGCTCGACGGGCCGGCCCGCGTGCTCGTCGACGGCGCGGAGTGGAGCGGCTACGCGGGGTGGCAGTCGTATTAGTGTGACGCGGTGACCGTCTACGCGATCGCCCAGCTGAGATTCACCGATCGGGCCGTCTACGACCGGTACCAGGCGAGATTCATGGACGTCTTCCGCGGCCATCCCGGCACGTTGCTGGCCGCCGACGAATCGCCGAAGGTCGTCGAGGGGGAGTGGGACCGCGAGAAGGTGGTGCTGATGTCCTTCCCCGACGAGGCGGCGTTCCACGCCTTCGTGCAATCGCCGGAATACGAGGACATCGCCAAGGACCGGCGGGCGGGCGCCGACACGGTGGTGCTGCTCGTGCAGGGGCTGCAGTGACCGCGCGCCCGCTGGCCGAGCTCGTCGAGCCGGGCTGGGCGGCGGCGCTGGCGCCGGTGACCGAGCAGGTCGCCCAGATGGGGCAGTTCCTGCGGGCCGAGATCGCCGCCGGGCGCCGGTACCTGCCGGCGGGGCCAAACGTGTTGCGCGCCTTCAGCTACCCCTTCGACAACGTCAAGGTGCTGATCGTGGGGCAGGACCCCTACCCGACCCCCGGGCACGCCGTCGGCCTGAGCTTCTCGGTGGCCCCCGACGTGCGTCCGCTGCCGCGCAGCCTGGCCAACATCTTCGACGAGTACTGCGCCGACCTCGGTCATCCGCCGCCCTCGTGCGGCGACCTGACGCCGTGGGCCGAGCGCGGGGTGCTGCTGCTGAACAGGGTGCTCACGGTGCGCCCCAACAATCCGGCGTCGCACCGGGGCAAGGGCTGGGAAGCGGTGACGGAGTGCGCGATTCGCGCGCTGGCGGCGCGGGCGCGGCCCCTGGTGGCCATCCTCTGGGGCCGCGACGCTTCAACGCTCAAACCGGTTCTGGCCGAAGGGAATTGCGTGGCCATCGAGTCGCCGCACCCGTCGCCGCTGTCGGCGTCGCGCGGGTTCTTCGGCTCGCGGCCGTTCAGCCGCGCCAACGAGCTGCTCGCCGGGCTGGGTGCCGACCCGATCGATTGGAAGCTGCCGTGACCGAGATGACGGCGCTGCGCGCGCACCAGCGCGGCGGCCCCGAGGTGCTGGTCGTCGAGCGCGCGCCCGTCCCGGTCCCCGCGCCGGGCGAGGTCCTGATCGAGGTACACGCGGCCGCCATCACCTTCGACGAGCTGACGTGGGACGAGACCTGGACGCGCGACGGCGCCAGCCGGACCCCGGTGATCCCGTCCCACGAGGTGTCCGGTGTGATCTCCGAAATCGGCTTGGGCGTAGCGGGTTTGGCGCCAGGGGACGAGGTCTACGGGCTGATCGAATTCGACCGCGACGGCGCCGCGGCCGAATTCGTCACGGTGCCGGCGGGCGACCTGGCCGCCAAGCCGTCGACCGCCTCCCACGTTGTCGCCGCCGCGCTCCCGCTGGCCGGGCTCACCGCGTGGCAGGCGCTGGTCGACCACGCCGCGGTCCGGCCCGGTGAGGAGGTGCTGGTGCTCGGCGGGGCGGGCGGGGTCGGCGCCCTGACGGTCCAGCTGGCCGCGACGCTCGGCGCGCGGGTCACCGCCACCGTGCGCAGCGACGCGCACGAGCTGGTCGGCGGCTTCGGCGCGCAGCGCGTGATCGACGTGCGCGCCGAGGCGTTCGACGCGGGCGGCCCCGCCTACGACGTCGTCGTCGACACGGTGGGCGGCGAGACGCTGGACCGATCGTTCGCCGTGCTGCGCCCGGGCGGCCGGCTGATCACTCTGTCCGCGCCACCGCCGGCCGGCAAGGCCGACGAATACGGCGTGACGGCCACCTTCTTCATCGTCACGCCGAACCGCGACCAGCTCGCCGAGCTCGCCGCGCGCGTCGATCAGGGGCGATTGAAGGTGGAAATCGCGCGGACGTTTCCGCTCGACCGGGGGCGCGAGGCGTTCGAAAGCGGCCGGCAGCCCGGCCGGCGTCCGGGCAAGACCGTCATCGTCGTGCGGGACTAAGCGGGGAAGTTGACGTCCTTGGTGACGGCCTTCCACTCCTCCATCGACGCCGACGTCGCGGCGATCTTGTCGCGCATCGCCTTGAGGACGTCGCGGCCCAGCAGCAGCCGCAGCGGCGGGTCGTCGAGTTTGGTGACCATGAGCACGGCCTCGGCGACCTTGCGCGGGTCACCCGGCAGGTGATCGGCGAATTGCTTGATCAGGTCTTTGCGCGCGGCGACGTCGGAGTAGTCGGCGATCGGGGTGCCCGACTCCTTCATCGACCTCGTCGCCCAGTCGGTGCGGAAGGCGCCCGGCTCGATGGCGGTCACCTTGATGCCCAGCGGCCGCACCTCGGTGGCCAGCGCCTCGGTGATCGCCTCCAGCGCGAACTTGGTCGACGAGTAGTAGGCGTTGGGCGGGTTGGCCACCAGACCGGTCATCGATGACATGTTGATGATGTGACCGGACCCGCGGGCACGCATGGCCGGCAGCACGGCCTTGATCATGTCGACTGCGCCGAAATAGTTGACGTCGAACAGCTTTCGAACCTCGGCGTCCTCGCCCTCTTCCACCGCCGCCAGGTAGCCGTGGCCGGCGTTGTTGACCAGGACGTCGATGCCGCCGAACGCGTCGTCGGCCGCCGAGACCGCGGCCGCGATCTGGGCGGCGTCCGTCACGTCGAGCGCGACGGCCACGGCGCGGTCGGCGAATTCGTCGGCCAAATCCTGCACCGTTTCCGCCCGGCGCGCGGTCACCACCACGCTGTGCCCGGCTTCCAGCGCGGCGCGCGCGATTTCGCGGCCGAAGCCGGTGGAGCATCCGGTGATCAGCCAGCGCGCCATCTCAGGCCGTCCCTTCCGGCAGGCGCCGCAGGTACCCGGCTCGCCGGTCGGCGAGTTGCGCCGCCCGCTCCTGCGCTCCCACCCGCGGCAGGTGAGGCACCTCGGCGTCGAGCCGATCCAGCTTGACCACGCGCCCGCGGGCGCCGAGGTCTTCGCGCGGACCGGTGTCGCCGAATTCCGCCATGCGCAGCGTCAGGATGCCCTCGGCCAGCCCGTCGGAGTCGATCCAGTTCGCCACGCCGGGATCCACCGGCGAGATCACGTAGGTGTACGTGCCGTCCTCGTTGGCGACCGACTGCGCCTTGTTGAGGCTGCCGGTGCGGTCGACGATGTCCAGCGTGGTGCCCCAGACGTTGCTCAGCGGAACGGTGAAGTATTCGGCGCCACCGTCGTTGAGGTCGACCACGAACGCCTCGTCCGGGGCGAGGTCGAAGCGGCCCATCACATAGACCTGGTTGCGCATCGCGCCGGCCTTGTCCGCCGACCAGGCCAGGTTGAAATGGTTGGCCGGCATCTTGTACACGCCATGGCTGAGCTTGCCGGTGAAGTCGGCGAAGTAGGCCATCATCGCCGCCGTCGCCTCGGCCTGCTCGTCGCGCGTGCGCGCCGGCGTCACCGGCGCGCCGCCGAGGCGTTGCACCTCAAGGTAATTGGGGTCGTCGCGAGCCCAATCCAGCAGCACGTCGCGGATGTAGAACTCGTGGGCCTCGGGAGTGGTCCGCACGTGGTTGGGCCGCCCGTTGGCGGGCTCGGAGTCGACGGTGATGGTGAAGGCGCCGTCGGAGTCGACCGCCATGGTGCGGCCGTTGAGCACGTCGACGGTGCCCATGTGCGCGTCCCACAGCGTGAAGTAGTTCTCGGTCATGCGATTCGCGCCGACCCGGCCGTGGATCTCATAGCGTTCGTCGCCGGAGATCGGGATCACCCGGTACACACTGTCCGGATTGTCGATGCCCCAACGGGATCCGGGAATGCGGCGGCCGTCCACCGGATGCGCCAGCCGGGTGATGCAGCTGACCTTCGGCCGCAGCTTGTCCTGGTTGGACGACCACACCGCCGCCGAGAACATCACTTCCGCGAACGCGTCGTCGAACCGCTCGCGCATCGCGTCGGACGCCTTGGCGCGGCCCAGCCACGTCTCGGCCACGGTTTTATAGGCCGCCCTGACGGTGGGGTGCTCGATCAGGTCGAGGGCGGCCAACTCCTGTTCGTGTTGGGACGCGGTCGCGACGGCATCGTCAGGCATGCGGCTCTCCTATATACGATTCAAAACGCTTGTTATATAAGGCAAATCGCTCGTCGACCTGTTCCTCGCGCAGGCCGAAATCGCCGAGACCGTAGGGCGGGCGTGCCAACTCGCGGGGACGCTCTTTGAGCCAGCGCCGCATCGCCTCCTCGGCCGGGGCGGTGAGCGGCAGGCCGACGGCGTCGTAGGCGCGGGCCACCTGCCCGATCGGGTCGGCCACCGCGTCGTCGAACCCGATGTCGGTGACCCGGGAAGCCTGGTCGGCCCAGTCGTCGCGCACCGCCGTCGCCCGGTCATTGGTCCAGCCCATCCGCTCCAGCCACTGCGCGCCCACCCGGGGCCTGTCGACGGCGTCGGCGTGCATCGCGTGCAGGGTGGCGTTCAGGCTGGCCCCCGACGCGATCGTGGCCCGCGGGTCGCGATGCATGTGGACGATGTGCGCGTCGGGAAACCGCGCCCGCAGCAAGTCCAGATAGCCAAGGTGCGCAGGGGATTTGAGCACCCAGCGTTGCGGCGGCGGACCACCGCCGAAAAACCGTTGCCGCTTCTGCCACTGCAGGAATTGCAGCATGCGGTGCAGGTGATCGTAGGCCGGCGAGAAGTCCTGTTCGTCGAGCCAGGCCCGGTAATGCGGAAGGTGGGACCCGGACTCGGGCACGTGCGACAAGAACGCGTCGGCCAGAAAGACGATCTCCTCCTCGGCCTCGCGCGCGTACATGGGGTGGATGGCGAACAGCTCCGGCGCGAGTTCGCGGGACTTGGCCTCCCGCGCCTCGCTGATCGCGATGCGGGGATCGACGCCGGCGAATTCGTGGTCCAGCCGCGGCGCGACCTCGACCACCTCCCAGCCGTAGGCGCACGCGAAGCGCGGGTCGGCGGCCAGCAGTCGCTGCAGCAGCGTGGTGCCGCTGCGCATCATTCCGACGACGACGACCGGCGCGGTGATGTGCTCCTCGAGGATCTCCGGGTGGCGGCGGATCCACTCGGCCGCCCGCAGCCGCATCCGCAGGCTGTGCACGATCCCTGACCGCAGGATGTGGATTCCGATGGCGTTGAGGTCGGCGCGCGCGTAGTCGGCCAGCAACACGCGCAGCGGGCGTTCGAACTCCCCGGGGCCCCAGTCGTCCAGCGCTTCCTTGCGCTGCGCGTCGGCCATGACGGCCAGCGGGTCGAAGGGGTCGGAATGTCCCACCGGGTCAGAACTTCAGGTGATGGCTGACGTCGCCGACCTGGTCGACGAACATGGTGCGGCTGTCGAAGCGCCAGACGCCGTCGATCCGGTGGAAGGTGTCCTTGTAATGCCCGGTCACGATCACCTGTAGCGGCAGATCGGGGGTGGCCTGGGTGACGCAGTAATACGAGGTGCTGCTTGCGGTTCCCTGCGCATCGTCGATGTGCAACTGCACGTTGGTGGTGTTGTGTTTGGTCTTGGGGGTGCCGTCCTCGTAGAGGCGAGTGGCCATCTCGTACATCTCGCGCACTCTGGCGGATCCGGCGAACACCGTCTCGGGTGGACCGTTCTCCACCCCGCAGATGCGGCCGTGCTCGAAGAGCCGGGCCACGCTGTCCAGGTCTCCGCGGTCGAGGAGCTCAGCGTAGGCGTAAATCAGGTTGCTGATTTCTGTCGCGCTGTCACTCACGCCGACCATGTTGGCAGACCCGCGCTCATTTACATAGAACCCCCCACTATTCTTGGTCGCCGTGACGTCATCGTGGACGCCGAGCCGGCTGGGCGACCTGAGCGGCAAACGAGTCATCGTGACCGGCGCAACCAACGGCGTCGGGTTGGGCACGGCACGGGCGCTGGCCCGAGCGGGCGCCCACGTGATCCTGGCCGTGCGCAACACGGAACTCGGCGAGCGGCGGGCGGCCGAGATGGGTGGCTCCACCACGGTGGCCAAGCTCGACCTCGCCGACCTGTCTTCGGTGCGCGCCTTCGCCGCCCTGATCGACGGGCCGGTCGACATCCTGATCAACAACGCCGGCACCCTCACCGATCGGCGCACCGACACCGTCGACGGCTTCGAGATGACGTTGGGCACCAACCTGCTCGGTCCGTTCGCACTGACCAACCTGCTGTTGCCCCGGGTGCGTTCGCAGGTCATCAACGTCGGCTCCGATGCCCACCGCCATGCGACGTTGCGCCTCGACGACCTGCATCTGCGCCGGCACAAGTGGACGAGGCTGGGCGCCTACGGCCAGTCGAAGCTCGCGGTGATGTTGTGGGGGCTCGAGCTGGACCGCCGGCTGCGCGCCGCCGGATCGCCGATCGTCACGCAGCTCACCCATCCGGGGTGGGTGGCCTCGAATCTGTCGCACCTGTCCGACTCGCCGCTGATGTCGTTGTCGCACAAGGCGGTCAAGGTCGTGGCCGACCGCCTGGCAAATGACATCGACGAGGGCGCCGCGCCCACGCTGTACTGCATCAGCGAGCCGGTGCCGCCGGGCAGCTATGTCGGCGTCAGCGGCAGGATGGGCCTGCGCGGCGGTCCCGTGCTCATCGGCCGCTCGGTGCTCGCCTGCGACTACGACGCCGCCGCGCGCCTCGTCGCGTTCGCCGAGCAGGAGACCGGCACGAAGCTGGAGGTGACCACCCGTGGGTGAACTCGACAACACCGTCGCCGTCATCACCGGCGCGGCGCGCGGCCAGGGTCGCAGCCACGCCGTCGCGCTCGCCGAACGGGGTGCCGACATCATCGCCGTGGACATCTGCGCCGACATCGACGCGATTCCGTACGCGCTGGGCACCAAGGCCGACCTCGACGAGACCGCGCGCCTGGTCGCCGACGCGGGCCGCAGGGTGGCGCCGGTCGTCGCCGACGTGCGCGACCTCGCGCAGCTGGAGGCCGCGGTGCAGGCCGGGATCGACGAGCTGGGCGAGGTCGACGTCGTCATCGCCAACGCCGGGGTGGTCGCCATGGGCGACCCCGAGCCCCGCTCCGAACCTGTGTTCAACACCATCGTCGACACGAACCTCAAGGGCGTCTGGAACACGATGCTGGCGGCGGTGCCATCAATCGTGCGCAAGGGCCGGGGCGGTTCGGTGGTGCTGGTCAGTTCGGCGCAGGGCCTGACCGGCCGGGGCGGCGACGGCAGCGCCGCGATGTTCGCCTACGCCGCCGCCAAGCACGGCGTGGTGGGGCTCATGCGATCGGCGGCCAACGCGTATGCGCGGCACAACATTCGGGTCAACTCGGTGAACCCCAGCGGTGTCGCGACGCCGATGATCCTCAACGATTTCGTGGCGAACCGGATGATCGAGAATCCCAACCCGGCCGTCTCGCAGACGCTGCTGCCCGGCGTGCCGTTGGTCGAGACGCGCGACGTCACCGAGGCGGTGCTGTGGCTCGCCGGCCCGCGGTCACGGTATGTGACGGGCGTGTCGATCCCGATCGACGCCGGTCACCTCGTCATGTGACGGGAATCAGCCGCGGACGACCTTGCCGGCCTTGATGCAGGACGTGCAGACGTTCAGCCGCTGCCTGTTGCCACCCGGACGGGTCACGACGTGCACGGTCTGGACGTTGGGGTCCCACCGGCGGCTGGTGCGGCGGTGGGAGTGCGACACCGACTTGCCGAAGCCGGGGCCTTTCCCGCAGATATCGCACACAGCGGCCATGGTTCTAGCTCCTCAAATGTTCGGGGGTCCGGCAGGTGGCCGGGACAGCCCGGGATGACTCGGGCCAGCCCAGGATACCGACTGACATGGGCAACCACCAAAACGATCAACACCCGTCCGCGGCGTAGCCCCGGGAGTGTCGCCCGCTCTGGCTAGGCTCAATGCGCGGGTGCACTCAGGCAGCGGGTGCCCGCCGTGGCCGGCCGCCGCGCGCGTCGTCGCCGGGCTACGCTGGCGCCCACCGGGGGCCGGCGCTGGGAGGCTCCGAGGGAGGTGGGTCGCTTGGGCACGTCAGAGGCGCTGCTGGACGCCGCGACCCTGCGGGACTGGGCCCACACCGCGGTCAGCGATTTGATCACCCACATCGACGAAATCAACCGGCTCAACGTCTTTCCGGTCGCCGATTCCGACACCGGCGCCAACATGCTGTTCACCATGCGTTCGGCGTTGGCGGAGGCGAACGCGGGCGCCGCGGCCGAGGGCTGCGTGGCCCGGGTGGCCGCGGCCCTGTCCTCCGGTGCACTGAACGGCGCCCGCGGCAATTCCGGGGTGATCCTGTCGCAGATCCTGCGCGGGATCGCCGATGTGACCGCGGCCGCGGCGGCAGGCGCCGGCGGCGAGCTGCGCCACATGGACGCGGCCCTCCTCGGGGCGGGGCTGCAGCGCGGCGTCGAGCTGGTCATCGCGTCGATGGGCGGCGACGAGGTGCCCGGGACCATCGTGTCGGTGTTGCGGGCCGCCGCCGACGCCGTCGAAAAATGCGCCGACGAGGGGCTGCCCGCGGCGATCACCGCCGCCGGTGACGCCGCGGTGGTCGCGCTGGAAAAGACCCCCGAGCAGCTCGACGTCCTGGCCGACGCCGGGGCGGTGGACGCCGGCGGCCGCGGCCTGCTGGTGCTGCTGGACGCGCTGCGCTGCAGCATCGGCGGGCAGGCGCCCGCGCGCACGGTCTACGAGCCCGCGCCGCGCGCCCCGGAGCCGCAGGCCGCCGCCGAGCGCCCGGGGCCGCAGTTCGAGGTGATGTACCGGCTGGACGGCTGCGACGCCACGGCCGTCAACCGGCTGCGCAATCGGCTCGAGGAGCTCGGGGAATCGGTGGCGCTGGCGCAGGCGGCCGCGCAGGAATCCGCCCGGATCGACAGCTACTCCGTGCACGTGCACACCGACGACGCCGGCGCCGCCGTCGAAGCGGGCCTGGCGGTGGGCCGGCTCAGCCGGATCGTCATCTCGGCCCTGAGCTCCGGCGCCGCCGGGCTGCCCGCCGGGGGCTGGACGCGCGAACGGGCCGTGCTGGCCGTCGTCGACGGCGAGGGCGCCGCCGAGTTGTTCGCCGCCGAGGGCGCCTGCGTGCTGCGGCCCGATCCGGACGCGAACATCAGCGCACACCAGCTGGTGCGGGCGGTCGTCGACACCGGCGCCGCCCAGGTGATGGTCCTGCCCAACGGGTATGTGGCCGCCGAGGAGCTGGTGGCGGGGTGCACCGCGGCCATCGGGTGGGGCATCGACGTGGTGCCGATCCCGACCGGGTCGATGGTGCAGGGCCTGGCCGCCCTGGCCGTGCACGACGCGGAACGGCAGGCGGTCGACGACGGCTTCACCATGGCCCGCGCGGCCGGCGCGTCCCGGCACGGATCGGTGCGCATCGCGACCGAAAGCGCGCTGACGTGGGCCGGGCCCTGCCGGCCGGGCGACGGCCTGGGCATCGCCGGCGACGAGGTGCTCATCGTCGCCGCCGACGCGGCCGGGGCCGCGATCGGGCTGCTCGATCTGCTGCTGGCTTCGGGAGGCGACCTGGTGACCGTGCTGATCGGCGCGGGCATCGAGGGCGAGGCCGACGCCACCGCCCTGGGTGACACCCTGCAGGACCACGTGCACGACCACCACCCGGGCACCGAGCTGATGACCTACCGCACCGGCCACCGCGGCGACGTCCTGCTGATCGGGGTCGAGTAGCCGTGGCATCGCTGTCCGACCGGCTGACCTTCGTGGTGGGCGGCAAAGCCGTTCCGCTTTTGGACGAGATCTTCGGCATCCGCACCGTCGACGACCTGCTGCGCCACTACCCGCGCGGCTACTCCGAGGGCGCGAGCCTCTGGGGCTTCGGCGACGAGCGGCCCGAGGAGGGTGAGCACATCACCATCGTCGACGTCATCACCGATGCGTTCACCAAGCCGATGAGGGACCCGAAGAAGAAGTACTGCCGCATCACCGTCGGGAGCGGGCGCAACAAGGTGACGGCCACATTCTTCAATGCGGGCTGGATCAGCAAGGATCTCACCAAAAACACCAAGGTGATGCTCTCCGGCGAAGTCGGTTACTACAAGGGCGCAATGCAGTTCACGCACCCGGCCTTCCTCATCCTGGAATCGCCGGACGGAAAGACCCACGGCACCAAGTCGCTCGCCAAGATAGCCGGCGCGTCACGAGCCACCACCGCCGAAGAGGTCATCGATGCTTACGAACGTCGCTTCTTCGCGATCTATCCCGCCGCCGCGAAATTGCAGAGCTGGGACATCTTCGCCTGCGTGCGCCAGGTGCTCGACGTCCTGGATCCGGTGCCCGATCCGCTGCCGGAGGACTTGCGCGCCGAACTCGGCCTGATCTCCGAGGACCAGGCGCTGCGCGCGATCCACCTTTCCGAGGACGAGCGCGAACGCCAAAGGGCCCGTGAGCGATTGACGTTCGACGAGGCCGTCGGCCTGCAATGGGCGCTGGTCGCCCGCCGCCACGGTGAGCTGTCCGAATCGGGGCCGCCGGCGCCGTCGCGGCCGGACGGCCTGAAGGCGGAGTTGTTGCGGCGGCTGCCCTTCGAGCTGACGGCGGGGCAGCGCGACGTGCTCGACGTGCTGTCCGGCGGGCTGGCGGCGACCCGCCCGATGAACCGCCTGCTGCAGGGTGAGGTCGGCTCCGGCAAGACGATCGTCGCCGTGCTGGCGATGTTGCAGATGGTCGACGCCGGCTACCAGTGCGCGTTGCTCGCCCCGACGGAAGTGCTTGCGGCGCAACATCTCCGGTCAATCCGCGACGTCCTCGGCGAGTTGGCGATGGCGGGCCAGCTGGGCGGGGCCGACAACGCCACGCGGGTGGCGCTGCTCACCGGCTCCATGACGGCCGCGCACAAGAAGCACGTGCGCGACGAGGTCGCGAGCGGCCAGGCCGGCATCGTCGTCGGCACCCACGCCTTGCTGCAGGACGCGGTGGAGTTCCACAACCTGGGCATGGTGGTGGTCGACGAACAGCATCGGTTCGGCGTCGAACAGCGAGACCAATTGCGCGCCAAGGCCCGTGCCGGCATCACACCGCACCTGCTGGTGATGACGGCGACGCCGATACCGCGCACCGTCGCGCTCACGGTATACGGCGACCTGGAGACCTCGACGCTGCGCGAACTTCCGCGCGGGCGCCAGCCGATCGCCAGCAACGTCATCTTCATCGGCGACAAGCCCGCCTGGCTCGATCGTGCCTGGCACCGCATCATCGAGGAGGTCTCGGCCGGCCGCCAGGCCTACGTGGTGGCGCCCCGGATCGACGAGTCCGACGACACCGAAAAAAGCGAGGAGGTCCGCCGGCCTTCGGCGACCGCGGTGGGACTCTTCGACACGCTGCGCTCCGGGGAGCTGGCGGACCTTCGGCTGGGGCTCATGCACGGGCGGCTGTCCGCCGACGACAAGGACGCCGCGATGGCCGCCTTCCGCGCCGGTGACATCGATGTGCTGGTGTGCACCACCGTCATCGAGGTCGGCGTCGACGTGCCCAATGCCACGGTCATGCTGGTGATGGACGCCGACCGGTTCGGCATCAGCCAGCTGCATCAGCTGCGCGGGCGCATCGGCCGCGGCGAGCATCCCAGCCTGTGCCTGCTGGCCAGCTGGGTCCCCCCGGATTCGCATGCCGGCCGGCGGCTGCGTGCCGTCGCCGAGACGATGGACGGGTTCGCCCTGGCCGACCTTGACCTCAAGGAGCGCCGCGAGGGAGACGTGTTGGGCCGCAACCAATCCGGCAGGGCGGTCACCCTGCGGCTGCTGTCGCTGGCCGACCACGGAGCCTACATCGAGGCCGCCCGCGACTTCGCGGTCCAGGCGTACGAGCGAGACCCGTCGAACCCCGGATTGGCCTTGCTCGCCGCGCGTTTCACCGACACCGATCGAATCGAATACCTCGACAAATCATGAATCGCAAGCTGCTGCTGTGGTTGTCGGCGCTCGCCGTGCTGGCGGTGCTGGTGGCCTATCAGACGCTGGGATCGGAGGCCGCCAAACGCGCCGAGGTGGCCGCCCGCGCCGACGTGCCCACCGTGCAGCCGGGCACCGACGTGCTCGGTGGTGTCGCGGTGGTTCCCGAGCGGGCCCACCGCTACGACTACCGGCGCCCGGCGTTCGGCGACGCCTGGGACGACAACAACGACGCGCCGCTGGGGCACAACGGTTGTGACACCCGCGACGACATCCTCGACCGTGACCTCGTCGACAAGACGTACGTGTCGATCAAGCGCTGCCCGAACGCGGTGGCCACCGGCACCCTGCACGACCCGTACACCAACACCACGATCGCCTTCGCGCGCGGCGCCAAGGTCGGCGAGGCGGTGCAGATCGACCACATCGTCCCGCTGGCCTACGCCTGGGACATGGGGGCCTACGCCTGGCCGCCGCCGGAGCGGCTGCGATTCGCCAACGACCCGGCCAACCTGCTGGCCGTCGAAGGGCAGGCCAACCAGGACAAGGGCGACTCGCCCCCGGCCCAGTGGATGCCGCCGAACACCGCGTTCGCGTGTCAGTACGCCATGCAGTTCATCGCCGTGCTGCGCGGCTACCAGTTACCGGTGGACCAGGCCTCCGCGGGCGTGCTGCGGCAGGCCGCGGCCACCTGCCCGACGGGGTGACCGGAACGGATTACGGGCCCTCGTACGTGTTCGGGTCCGGGCGCAGCCGGGTGCCGTCGTTGAGACCGTTGATCGCGTCCATGTGCTCGCCGGCCAACTCGAAATCGAAGATGTCGACGTTGGTGGCGATGTGCTCGGGCCGGCTCGAGCGGAAAATCACCGAGTTGCCCAATTGCACGTTCCACCGGAGCAGAACCTGCGCGGGCGTCTTGCCGTATTCGGCGGCGACCGAGTTCAGCGTCGGGTTGTCCATCAGCTTGCCGAGCACCAGCGGCGTGTAGGACTGCGTGACGACGTTGTGCTCCGCGTTCGCTTTGCGCAGGTCGGCCTGGTTGAGCAGCGGGTGCAGCTCGACCTGGTTGACCGCCGGGGTGACGAAGGTCAGGTCGATGACCGTGGAGAGGTAATCCTCGGTGAAGTTGGACACTCCGATCGAGCGGGCGTGGCCTTCCCCGCGGGATTGGATCATGCCGCCGAACGCGTCGACGTATTTACCCTGCGCCGGTGCCGGCCAATGAATGAGGTAGAGGTCGACATAGTCGAGGCCGAGTCGCTCCAGGCTCGCGCTGCAGGCCTGCTGGGCCTTGCTGAAACCATGCTCCGGGGTGGCCAGCTTGGTGGTGACGAACAGCTCCGCGCGCGGGATGCCGGACGCCGCGATCGCGCGGCCGACGCCGGCCTCGTTGCCGTAGGCGGCGGCGGTGTCGATGAGCCGGCACCCGATCTCCAGCGCGGCCGCGACGGCGCGCTCGGCCTCGTCCTCCGAGAGGTCGGCGACGCCCAGGCCGAGCACCGGCATGGTGTTCTCGTCGTTAAGAGCGATCGACGGTATGGCGGAGCCCGACTCGCCAGTCAATGTCATTCACCTACCTGTGAATTGAAGTTCGTAGATCTTCGACCCGGTCGGGTTCCCTCGTCGAGCGGGAGGTCGACGCATTTCGGTGCTGATCCGAGATCGAACACGTCGAAGTTGCTCGCAATCCGTGTGGGGTTCACCAACGTGGGGACCACGATATTACCCAGGCCGATATGCGCCTAATCAATGCCTGGTCGGGGCCCATTGGGCCACGACGTAAAGTTGGTCGCGCGGCACGCCTGGAGTGGGTATCCAATTCCCGTCGCTCGGCGTCGCCGGGTTTTTCAGTCAGGGGGAGCAGGAGCAGCTATGACCAGAAGCCTGCCGGGGGTGCCGGACCTCGATCTCGGCGCGAAACGCGCACCGATGCGCTGGCTCAGCCGGGTCCAGGGCGTCGTCACCACCGCCGGCGTCAAGGTCATCCCGTGGATCCCGACCGCCGCCAAGCGGGTGCTGTTCCACGGCCGTTCGGTCATCATCGACGGCAACACGCTCGATCCCACGCTGCAGCTGATGCTGTCGGGGCTGCGCGCCGTCGGCATCGACGGCCTCGTCGTCGACGACGAGCCCGCCGCATCCCGCGCCCAGATGCGCGAGACGCTCGTCGGCCTGCCCGGGCCGCAGATCCACGTCGAGGTGGAGGACCTCTCGCTGCCCGGACCGGCCGGCGCGATCCGCGCGCGGCACTACCGCCCCGCCGACGGTGCCGCGGCGCCCCTGCTGGTCTTCTACCACGGCGGTGGCTGGGTGATCGGCGACCTGGACACCCACGACTCGCTGTGCCGGCTGACCTGCCGCGATGCCGGCATCCACGTGTTGTCGATCGACTACCGGCTGGCTCCCGAGAACCCCGCCCCGGCCGCCGTCGAGGACGCCTACGCGGCCTTCAGGTGGGCGCACGAGCACGCCGCCGAGCTCGGCGCGACCCCCGGGCGGGTCGCGGTCGGCGGCGACAGCGCCGGCGGCAACCTGGCCGCCGTGGTCGCCCAGCTGGCGCGCGACGAGGGCGGCCCCGCCCCCGTGCTGCAGTGGCTGATCTACCCGCGGACCGACTTCACCGCGCAGACCCGGTCCATGAGCCTGTTCGCCCGCGGTTTCCTGCTGACCCGGCGGGACATGGACTGGTTCACCGCGCAGTACCTCAAGGCGTTCGACCCGACCGATCCTCGGGTGTCGCCGCTGCTCGCCGAGTCGCTGGCGGGGCTCGCGCCCGCGTTGATCGCGGTCGGCGGATTCGATCCGTTGCGTGACGAGGGCGAGGCCTACGCGGCGGCGCTGCAGGCCGCCGGCACCCCGGTGGACCTGCGTTACATGGGCTCGCTGACCCACGGCTTCGCGAACCTGTTTCAGCTGGGCGGCGACAGCGCGGTGGGCACCAGCGAGCTGGTGTCGGCCCTGCGCGCGCACCTGAGCCGCGCCTGAGCCGTCGGGCGGAACGCCGGTACTCTAGAGGCGCCTCCGCCCGACCGCCGGTCGGGCCCGCACCGAAGGATCAGCGAACCTGTGGCCGACAAACCCAAGCGTCCCCCGCGATTCGATGTCAAGTCCGCCACCGGCAAATCCGGCCGACTCGTCCAGATCGGCGGCACCGCCTTCATCGTGATCTTCGCGGTCGCGCTCGTCTTCTACATCGTGACGTCGCACCACAAGAAGGGCGGCGCCACGGGGGAGGGCGACACGGTGCGGGTGACGTCGAGCAAGGTGGTCAACCAGCCGGGCACCAACACTCCCAAGGCCGTCGTGACGTTCTACGAGGATTTCCTCTGCCCGGCCTGCGGTAACTTCGAGCGCACTTTCGGGCCGACGGTTTCCAAGCTCATCGACATCGGCGCCATCGCGGCCGATTACTCCATGGTGGCGATTCTCGACAACCAGAAGAACCAGAACTATTCGTCGCGGGCCGGCGCGGCGGCGATGTGCGTCGCCGACGAATCCATCGACGCGTTCCGCCGGTTCCACAGCGCGCTGTTCAGCACCTCCATCCAGCCCGACGAACGCGGCACCAGCTTCCCCGACAACGCGCGGCTGATCGAACTCGCCCGCGAGGCCGGCGTCGTCGGCAAGGTTCCCGACTGCATCAACAGCGGCAAGTACCTGTCCAGGGTGGCCGGGGAGGCGGCGGCCGCGCACATCAACGCGACGCCGACCATCAAGATCAACGGCCAGGATTACGAACCGTCGACGCCCGACGCGTTCGTGAGCAAGATCAGGTCGATCGTGGGCGACGTGCCCGGCATCGACACCGCCGTCTCGCCCGCGGCCTGATGACGACGCCGGTGTCAGCGCAACCCGCCGAGGACGCCGGCGGCGAGACACCGGATTCGCCGCACCGACCGCCCGTGGGCGCGCCCAGCGCGTGGTGGGTGCTGATCGCCGGCGTGATCGGCCTGGTTGCCTCCATGACGCTGACGGTGGAGAAGATCGACATCCTGCTCAACCCGTCGTACGTGCCGTCGTGCAACATCAACCCGATCCTGTCGTGCGGCTCGGTGATGATCACACCCCAGGCGTCGGTGCTGGGCTTCCCCAATCCGCTGCTCGGGCTGGTGGGCTTCGCCGTGGTGGTCGTGACCGGCGTCCTGGCGGTGGCGAAAGTCTCTCTGCCGCAATGGTATTGGGTCGGCCTGACGGCCGGCATGTTGGCCGGATCGGTGTTCGTGCACTGGCTGATCTTCCAGAGCCTGTACCGCATCGGGGCGCTGTGCCCCTACTGCATGGTGGTCTGGGTGGTCACCATCTCGCTGCTGGTGGTGGTCGCGTCGATCGCGTTTCGTCCCGCCCTGCAGACCGGTCCGCTCCAGCTGTTGTACCAGTGGCGGTGGTCGATCGCCGCGCTGTGGTTCACGGCGGTGTTCCTGCTGATCATGGCGCGGTTCTGGGACTACTGGTCCACGCTGTTGTGAACGCATGACCCGGATCATCGGCGGCGTCGCCGGGGGCCGGCGCATCACCGTCCCGCCGCGGGGCACCCGGCCCACCACCGACCGGGTGCGCGAATCGCTGTTCAACATCGTCACCGCGCGCCGGGAGCTGGCCGGCCTGGCGGTGCTGGACCTGTACGCCGGCTCGGGCGCGCTGGGGCTGGAGGCGCTGTCGCGCGGGGCCGCCTCCGCGCTGTTCGTGGAGTCCGACCCGCGCGCCGCGGCCGTCATCGCGCGCAACATCGAGACGTTGGGCCTGCCCGGCGCGACCCTGCGCCGGGGCGCGGTGGCCGCGGTGCTGGCGGCCGGAACCCCGTCCGCGGTGGACCTGGTGCTGGCCGACCCGCCCTACGACGTCGACGCCGCGGAGCTCGGCGGCGTGCTGGCCGCCCTGACCACGCACGGCTGGGTGCGCGAGGGAACCGTTGCGGCCGTGGAGCGTCGGGCCGCCGGCGCGCCGCTGACGTGGCCGGCGGGCTGGTCGGTGTGGCCCGAGCGCGTGTACGGCGACACCCGTTTGGAGCTGGCCGAGCACGAGTAGCCCGGCGTGTAGCGTCATCGCTTATGAGCGGCGCGGTTTGTCCGGGCTCGTTTGACCCGGTGACGTTGGGCCACATCGACGTCTTCGAACGCGCCTCGGCCCAGTTCGACGAGGTGGTGGTGGCGATCCTGGTCAACCCCGCCAAGAAGGGCATGTTCGACCTCGACGAGCGGATCGCGATGATCGAGGAGTCGACGACGCATCTGGCCAACCTGCGGGTGGAGTCCGGCCAGGGCCTGGTGGTCGACTTCGTCAGGGCCCGGGGGATGACCGCCATCGTGAAGGGTCTGCGCACCGGAACCGACTTCGAATACGAGCTGCAGATGGCGCAGATGAACAAGCACATCGCCGGGGTGGACACGTTTTTCGTCGCCACCACGCCGCGCTATTCGTTCGTGTCGTCCTCGCTGGCCAAGGAGGTCGCGCTGCTGGGCGGCGACGTGTCGGAGCTGCTGCCCGAACCGGTGAACCGCCGGCTGCGGGAAAAGCTGTCGGCCCGCTCCTGAGGCGCCCGCACCGCCAAATCCACTGTGCCGCTGAGCAAGTGAGTCTGACTTCCTTTTCCGTAGCACCGGGATTCTGCCATGGCGCATGCCACCGGAAATCGAACAAGGCAGTTTTGACGCTCAGCACGGCCAACCGTGAGAAACTGCAGGCTGGCTTTTCTCGGTTGACGTATTCGGGGGCCACACGATGGAAGGGAATTGGCGGTGAATGAGCGACCTGCCGTCGTATTGGAGCATCGCACCCAGGCCGATGTGACCCCGGTCTTGGGTGGATGGCGCCCGACCACCGCGTCGCCGGCATTCGCACCGCCGGACATCGCTCGGGTCCTGCAGTACGTTCGCCACCCGGTTCACGTCGTCCGCGAGGAGGCCACGGGGCAGCTCGGGCTCGCCATGGGCGGCGAATTGGTGGGCGCCGGTGCCGCGGAGATATCGCTGGTGGCGACGTTGCCGCCGATCTACCCGGAGTGGCTGGGCGACCGCGAGTTCTGCGAGGCGCACGGGACCCGCTTTCCTTACGTCACCGGAGCCATGGCAAACGGCATCGCGACGCCGGCGCTGGTGGTGGCGATCGCCGAGGCCGGCATGTTGGGCTTCTTCGGCGCCGGCGGCCTCTCGTACGCCGGCGTGGAACAGGGGCTGGCCGACATCCGGGCCAGGCTCGCGGGCAGGACCGGACTCGCATGGGGCGCGAACCTGATCCACTCACCCCACGAGCCCGCGCTCGAGGCGCGGGTGGCCGAGCTGTTCATCGAGCACGACATCCGCATCGTCGAGGCGTCGGCGTTCATGAAACTGACCCCGGCGGTCGTCCACTACGCGTTGTCCGGCCTGTCGACCGATCCGTCCGGCGCCATCGTTCGCAGGAACCATGTGATGGCGAAGGTCTCACGGCCCGAGGTCGCACGCATGTTCATGGAGCCCGCGCCGGCGGCGCTGGTCTCGGCGCTCGAAGCGGCCGGCAAGCTCACCGCGCGGGAAGCCGAGCTTTCGCGACACGTGCCCGTGGCGGAGGACATCACGGTCGAGGCCGACAGCGGAGGGCACACCGACAACCGCCCGCTGCCCGCGCTGTTCTCGGAGATCGTGCTGCTGCGCGACGAGCTGGCGCACCGGCACGGCCTCAAGACCCGGGTGCGGGTGGGCGCGGGCGGCGGCATCAGCACGCCGCAGTCTGTTGCCGGTGCGTTCGCGATGGGGGCGGCGTACGTCGTCACCGGCTCGGTCAACCAATCGTGCGTCGAGTCCGGGCTGTCGGCGCGGGCGCGGGAGATGCTCGCCAAGGCGTCGGTGGCGGACGTGATGATGGCCCCGGCCTCCGACATGTTCGAGATGGGCGTGAATCTTCAGGTGCTCAAGCGTGGCTCGATGTTCGGCCCACGGGCGAGGAAGCTCTACGGGTGGTACGCCGGCAACCCGGACCTGGCGACCGTCCTGGGCGAGCATCGCGGCGAGCTGGAAAAGATCCTCGGCAAGAGCGTCGAGGAGGTGTGGGCCGAAACCCGGCAGTACTGGGAGCAGCGGGAGCCGTCGGTGCTCGACCTCGCGGCCCGGGACGCGAAGTATCAGATGGCGCTGGTGTTCCGCTGGTATCTGGGCAAATCAAGCCGGTGGGCGATCGAGGGGGATCCCGACCGGGTGCTGGACTATCAGATCTGGTGCGGCCCCTCGATGGGGGCCTTCAACAGCTGGGTGGCGGGTAGTTACCTCGAGCGATGCGAGCACCGCAACGTCGACCAGGTCGCGCTCAACTTGCTGGAAGGCGCCGCGCAGATCAGCCGCGCGCAGCAGGCGCGCACCTGCGGGGTTCCCGTTCCGGTAAGCGCATTCCGTTACATTCCGCGCCCATTGTCGATAGCGCCCGACGGCGCGCGGTCGACCTGACCGTCCCGACCGACTCCGCGCGCGTCGCGCCCCGCCTGAATTGCGGGATGCAGAATGGCGGCCGCGCGGCAAATATTACCTGTCGGTAGTTTTTGCCACCCGCACGCCGTCGCGCTTGCGTGCAATTCACCCACCGCCCGGTGACTGCCGGCTGGGGCGCTTAAGGTCGCCCTAAGACCACCTGCCAGTTATTGACAATCCGTCAATACGACCGCCTATGCTCTGGTATCGTCCGGCGAGCGTTCGACCCGTCTTGGCTGATCAATCCGGTAAAACCTAACGGTCAGTCTTCGCGACCCGGGTTGACACGCCGTGCGGTACGTGTAGACGACGCGAAGGAGACCGGTGGTATCCAAGCATCCTCCCGTGGCCGTGGTCGGCGTGAGCGCGCTGTTTCCGGGGTCTCCCGAAGCCGAGCGCTTCTGGCGCAACATCGTCGGAGGCGTCGATCTGTTCTCCGACATTCCCGCGTCCCATTGGAGCGTTGAGGACTACTACGATCCGACTCCGGGCGCCCAAGACAAGGTTTATGCGCGTCGCGGCGGATTCTTGCCCGATATCGACTTTTCGCCGATGGATTTCGGAATTCCACCGAATGTTCTGCCCGCGACCGACACCGCACAATTGCTCGGCCTCAGAGTCGCGCAACAGGTTTTGGAAGACATGGCGGGCGGCGATTTCTCTCATATCGACCGTGAGCGCGTCAGCGTCGTTCTGGGCGCATCCGGCGGCACCGAGATGACCAACTACATGGGCGGCAGCCTGCACCGGCCGGTGTGGGAGCGGGGCCTTCGCGCGGCCGGTCTGTCCGAACGCGACGTCGCCGCGTTCAGTGAGAGCGTCGCGTCCGGCTATACGCCGTGGCAGGAGAACACCTTCCCGGGTCTTCTCGGCAACGTGATCGCCGGGCGCATCGCCAACCGGTTCGACCTCGGGGGTACGAACTGCGTCATCGACGCGGCCTGCGCCAGCTCCCTGGCCGCGCTCGAGGTCGGGCTGCACGAGCTGTATCTCGGTGAAGCGGACATGGTGATCGCGGGCGGCGTCGATGCCTTCAACGACATCTTGATGTTCATGTGCTTCGCCAAAGTCACCGCGCTGTCGCCCACCGGCGACTGCCGCCCGTTCTCCGACCAATCGGACGGCACCATGCTGGGTGAAGGGCTGGCGATGCTCGCGCTCAAGCGGCTCGACGACGCCGAACGCGATGGTGACCGCATCTACGCCGTCATCCGCGGCATCGGTACCTCGTCGGACGGCCGCGCCAAGAGCATCTATGCGCCGAGTCCGGCCGGCCAGGCCAAAGCCCTGCGCCGCGCCTATGCCGCGGCCGGCTACGGGCCCGAAACCGTGGGGCTCGTGGAGGCGCATGGCACCGGAACCAAAGCCGGCGACGTCGCCGAGTTCACCGCGCTGCGAGAGGTGTTCGACTCCTCGGGCCGGGCGGACCGGCAGTGGTGCGCGCTCGGCTCCGTCAAATCACAGGTCGGTCACACCAAAGGCGCGGCGGGTGCCTGCGGCCTGTTCAAGACCGTGCTGGCGCTGCACCACAAGACGTTGCCGCCCACCATCAAGGTCGATCAGCCCAACCCCGCCCTCGACATTGAGCAGTCACCGTTCTATCTGCCGACGCGGGCCAAGCCATGGGTGGCCGCCAACGGCGTGCCGAGGCGCGCGTCGGTCAGCTCGTTCGGCTTCGGCGGCACCAACTTTCACGTCACCGTCGAGGAGTACACGGGCACCGGGAAGCGCGCGTGGCGATACCGGTCCTGGGATTCCGAACTGATCGTGCTCGGCGCGCCCTCCGCCGCGGCGCTGTCCGAACAAGCCGCCCGTCTCGCAGCGTCACTCGTCGACACCGACGACATGCTCGGCTACATCGCACGCAGCACGCAATCCGCCTACGACGCCGCGCAGCCGCACCGCCTTGCCGTCGTCGCCGACGGCGTCGCGGACCTGCGCACCAAGCTCGACGACGTCGCGGCGACGCTGAAGGCGCCCGATTTGGCGGTGTCATTCAGTTCGCCGCGGGGTTACCACTATTCGGCGCAACAGCCCGGTCCGGTCGCGCTGTTGTTTCCGGGACAGGGCAGCCAGTACGTCGGCATGGGCGCCGACCTCCCGCAGCTCTACGAGCCGGCGCTCGCGCCGTGGGAAGTCGCCTCCGCCCAGCTGCTGAACGCCGATCGCGACCTGCACCAGGTCGTGTGGCCGCGCTCGGCGTTCACCGACGACGAGCGCGCGCGGCAGGCGGCCGAATTGACGAGAACCGAGTGGGCGCAGCCGGGCATCGGCGCCCACAGCCTGAGCCTGCTGTCGGTGATCCGTGCCCTCGGCATCGCGCCGGTTGCCGTCGGCGGACACAGCTTCGGCGAAGTCAGCGCGCTCTGTGCCGCTGGCGTTTTCAGCGAAGAGGTCGCCCTGCTGATCGCGCGGGCACGTGGCGCGCTGATGGCCGAGGCGGCGACCCACAGCGACGGCGCGATGTGCGCGGTGGCCGCGCCGCTGGAGTGGGTCCGCAAGCTGATCGCGGAGTCCGGGCTCGCGGTGTCCATCGCCAACCACAACGCCCCCGACCAGTTCGTGCTCTCGGGCGACAGCGCCGCCATCGACGTTGCCGCGCAACGGTTTAACGAGGCGGGCATCAACGCGCGGCGCCTCGACGTCGCCACCGCCTTCCATTCCGACATCGTCAGCCCGGCGGCGGCTCCCTTCGCGTCGTTCCTTTCTGACGTCCCGTTCCGCGCGCCCGAGGTGCCGGTGTACGCCAACGCGACGGCGCGGCCGTACGCCTCCGACGCTGCGGAGATGCGGACGACGCTGGCCAACCAGATCGCTCAGCCGGTGCGGTTCGCCGAACAGATTCAGGCGATGTGGCAGGCCGGCGCGCGCACCTTCGTCGAGGTGGGCCCCGGCAGCGTGCTGACAAACCTGGTCGGCAAGTGCCTCGCGGACCAGGAGCACGTCGCGGTGGCCCTGGATGCCAAGCACACGAACGGGATTCGAGCGCTGTGGAACGGGCTGGCCCAACTCGCTGCCGCCGGCGTCCCGATGAACTTCGAGCGACTGTGGGCCGATTACCGCCCCGGCGACGATCCTCGCACTCGCCAGCGACCGAAGCTGACCCTCAAGATCAACGGATCCAACTACGGACGGCCCACCGCAAGCGACCGGCCAGAATCGGAGCCCACATTGGCGCCAGCAGAACCAATCACGCCCGCCGCCCACGTGCCCGCCCCGGCGCCGCTGCCGGTCGCTCCCGCGGCGCTCAATGGTAACGGCGCGCACGGCGGCACGCCGGTCACCGCGGTGCCCCCCGCGACAACCCCCGCCGCGTCTGAGGTGGGTGCCGACGTGATAGCCGAGATGACCGCGGCGGTCGCAACGTTGCGCGAAACCGTCGACCATTTGCAAGAGCTGTTGGAGGGTCTCGTGTCGAGGGCCGCGGTGACCGCACCGCCCCCCGCACCGCCGTTCGTCCCCAACGGGAAACCGGCTCTACCCACACCACCGGCGGCCCCGGCCGGTCATAACGGCGCCGCGCCCAGTCATAACGGCGCGGCGCACGCCGTGGTTGCGCCGGTGGCCGTTTCGCCCGCCGGCAGCGAGTTGGTGACCCAGACGCTGGAGGTGGTCGCGGACAAGACCGGCTACCCGGTGGAGATGCTGGACCTGTCGATGGCGCTGGAGGCCGACCTGGGGATCGATTCGATCAAGCGGGTGGAGATTCTTTCCGCGGTGCAGCAGCGGATCCCGAGCCTGCCCGAGGTGGAGACCTCGACGATGGCGGCCCTGGGCACGCTGCGGGAGATCACCGATTACCTGCAGAGCCTGACCGGCACCGCGGCGCACAACGGCACCGCGCCGGCCCATAACGGGACCGCGGCGCCGGTCGTGACGGCGGCTCCGGTCAAGGCGCCTGCGCCGGTGGCGGTTTCGGCCGCCGGCGGTGAGTTGGTGACCCAGATGCTGGAGGTGGTCGCCGAGAAGACCGGCTACCCGGTGGAGATGCTGGACCTGTCGATGGCGCTGGAGGCCGACCTGGGGATCGATTCGATCAAGCGGGTGGAGATTCTTTCCGCGGTGCAGCAGCGGATCCCGAGCCTGCCCGAGGTGGAGACCTCGACGATGGCGGCCCTGGGCACGCTGCGGGAGATCACCGATTACCTGCATAGCCTCGCCGGCCCCCCGGCCGAGGTAGGTGATCGCCTCCCTTTTGACCTGGCCGGAGCTGGGATCGCGCGCTATGCGGTGCGTGCGATCCCCGCTCCGGCTAGTGGGATGGGGATGCCGGGTCTCTACACCGCCACCACGGTGGAGATCGTCGCAACGCACGACGACCAGCGCGCCACGGCCGACGCCCTCGCGGCAATCCTGCGCGCGCACGGCATCAACGCCACGATCACGTCCGAGCCGAGCGCAACCGCCCAGGCGGTGATCCACCTCGGCGGCCTGCACCGTACCGCCGGCCGCGAGGATGCGCTGGCCGCCAACCGGACCGCCTTCGCCCACGCGCAGCGCGTCGCCGCGACATTCGCCGAACACGGCGGTGTCTTCGTCACCGTTCAGGACACCGGCGGCACTTTCGGCCTGCTCACCGACCCCGGGCCGCGCGCCTGGGCCGGCGGCGTCGCCGCACTCGCCAAGACCGCCGCGCAGGAGTGGCCCCGCGCGCAGGTCAAAGCGATCGACATCGAGGTCGACCGGCAGTCGCCGCGCACCGTCGCCGAGCACCTCGCTCACGAGATATTGGCGGGCGGAGCCGAATTGGAAGTCGGCCTGGGTAGCGCGCACGGCCGGATCACGGTCGTCGCGGACGCGAGGCAGGTGACCACCCACACGCGCCGCGTCGACCGCGGCGACGTCATCGTCGTGTCGGGCGGGGGCCGCGGCGTCACCGCCGCGTCGGTGATCGCCCTCGCGGAAGAGACGCAGGCGAGCTTCGTCCTGCTCGGGCGCACCGAACTGTCCGACGAACCTCCCGAGGCCCGCGGCCTGACCACCGACGCCGAGCTCAAGCGCGCCCTCCTCGCCGGCGCCGCGGCACAAGGGCAGAAGCCCACACCCAAACAGCTGGAGCAGCAGGTGCAGCGGGTCCTCGCCGATCGCGAGGTGCGCGCGACGCTCGCCGCCCTGGCCGCCGCCGGCTCGCGGGCCCGCTACGCCGCCACCGACGTCCGCGACGCGGCCGCGCTGCACGCCCTACTCGACAGCGTGCGAACCGAATTCGGGCCCATCACCGGACTGGTGCACGGCGCCGGCGTGCTGGCCGATGCGCCCCTGCACAAGAAGACCCTGGATGGATTCGACCGCGTCTTCGCGACCAAGGTGGGCGGTCTCGGCGCGCTGCTGGACGCGACGGCCGCCGATCCGCTCAAGGTCATCTGCCTGTTCTCGTCGGTGGCCGCGCGCAGCGGCAACGTCGGCCAAAGCGACTACGCCATGGCCAACGAGGTCCTCAACAAGGTGGCCCTGGCCGAGCAGGCCCGCCGCGGCCCGGCCTGCCTGGTGCGGGCCCTGGGCTGGGGGCCGTGGGAATCCGGGATGGTCACGCCGGGCCTGAAGGCGATGTTCGAGTCGCGGGGCATCTCGCTGATCCCGCTCGCGCGGGGTGCGAAGGCGTTCGTCTCCGACGTGCTGGACGCCGGACCCCCGACTCCCGAGGTCACCCTCGGCGACGGCGTATTGGCCGGGCTGCCAACCCATCCGGTGCACGCCGAGGGCCGCCTCGCCCGCGTCGTGGCGCACGCGACCCGCCAGGATTACCTGCTCGATCACCGCGTCCAGGGCAAGGTCGTGCTGCCCATCGTGCAGGTGCTGGAGTGGTTCGTGCGGATGGCCGAATCCTGCCGGCCCGGACACCGCGTGGATCGGGTCGTCGACCTCAAGGTGCTTCGCGGCGTCACGCTGCCGGACTTCGAACAACAGGGCGACGCGCTGCTGGTGCGCTGCGCGGGGGCCGACGGGCATCCGCATCGGCTGGCGTGCACGTTGTCCGACCCCTCGGGATCGACGATCTACTACTCCGCGACCATCGAAATGGGTTGGGCCGCAACGGTTGCGCCCGCCGCCCCGACGGCGCCGTCCGGCGGGCGCCGGCTGGACCGCGACGCCTGCTACCACGGTGACGCGCTCTTCCACGGCCCGGCGTTCCAGGTCCTCGAGGGCGTGGACTGCGCGGCGACGACCGCGACGGCGGCCCTGCACGGCCTGACGACGGCGGGCTGGCGCGGCGACGGCTGGGCGACGGATCCGGCGGCGCTCGACGGCTGCCTGCAGGCGGCTTTGGTGTGGGCCTTCGAACGGCTCGGCCGCACCGTGTTGCCGCTGGGGGTGGGCGAGGTCGTGCGGCATCGATCCGGCGCCCTGGGCGACGGATTGCGGTGCGTGCTCACCAACGGCGATGCCACGAGCAACCGGGCCGTTTGCGACCTGGACCTGGTGGACGCCGACAACCGCGTGGTCGCCAGCTTCAAGCGACTCGAGTTGTACCCCTATGGCGTTTGAGCCCATCGCGATCGTGGGCCAGGGCTGCGTCCTGCCCGGCGGCCTGAGCCCCGGCGAGTTGTGGCAGACCGTGCACCACGGCCGAGACGTGCTCGGCTCACCGCAACCCGGCTACTGGGGCGTGTCGGCGGCGCACGTCATCCGCGACGAGGCGAACGACGCGTTGCCCGACCACGCCTGGTCGGACCGCGGCGGATACGTGCGGGGCTTCGGCGAGATCTTCGACCCCGGCCGCTTTCTGCTGAGCGCCGATCAGTTCCGGGGCCTCGATCCGCTGTGCCTGTGGGCCCTCGAGGCAGCCCGCCAGGCGCTCGAGAGCGCCGGCTGGCGCCCCGGTGAAGTCCCCGGTGCGGCCGGGGTGGTGCTCGGCAACCTGAGCTACCCGACGACATCGATGACCGACGTGGCCGAAAGCGTCTGGCGCGGTTCGCAAGACGGATTCGATTGGCGCAACCGTTTCATGTCCGGGCTGCCGGCGCATATCGTGGCCGACGCGCTGGGGTTGACCGCAGGTGCCACCGCACTGGACGCCGCGTGCGCCTCCTCGCTGTACGCGATCAAGCTGGCGTGCGACCGGCTCCACGACGGCAGCGCGGACGTGATGGTGGCCGGGGGAGTGAACGGCGCCAGCGACCTCCTGCTGCACGTCGGTTTCACTGCGCTACAGGCCTTGAGCCGCAGCGGACAGTCGCGACCCTTCCACCGCGGCGCGGACGGATTGGTGCCCGCCGAGGGTGCGGCGATTTTGGTGCTCAGGAGGCTCGAAGACGCCGTCGCCGACGGCGACGGGATCCTGGGCGTGATCCGCGCGGTCGGCCTCAGCAACGACGGCCGCGGGCAGGGCCTGCTGGTGCCGTCGCAGGAGGGGCAGGAGCGGGCGATGCGGCTCGCTTACGAGATGGCCGAGCTGGAGCCGCAGGACATCTCACTCATCGAGTGCCATGCCACCGGAACGTCGCGCGGCGACCTGACCGAGCTGATGAGCATGGCGCGCATCTTCGACGGGATGGCGGACATACCCATCGGGTCGCTGAAATCCAACCTGGGCCACTCGATCACGGCATCCGGCGCCGCGGGAGCCATCAAGGTGCTCGCGGCGATGCGCGCCGGCATCCGCCCCCCGACGCTGCACGCCGACGATCCGTTGCCGTTCCTCGCCGACTCGCCGTTCCGCCTGCTCCACGAGGCCGAACCCTGGGCGTGCGCCGGTCCGCGCCGCGCCGCGATCAACAACTTCGGGTTCGGCGGCAACAACGCTCACCTGATCCTCGAGGAGTGGATCGAGCCCGCCGCCGAGCAGCACACGCCGCCCAAATTCCCGCCCACCGGGCGCATCGCCGGGGGCGACGTCGCGATCGTGGGGGTCAGCCTGCTCGTGGGTGACGACGACACCGCCTCGGTGGCAAAGCATCTGACGAGCTGCGAACCGATCCCGGGCCGCGACGCCGACGGCACCCGCCGGGCGCGGATGACCGAGATCTGCCTCGACGTCACGCAAACACGCTTTCCGCCAACCGATCTCAAACAGACCTTGCCCCAGCAGCTGGCCCTGCTGGGGGCGGCCGTCAACATCGAAACGGTGATCGGCGCCCTGCCGCCGGACAGGACGAGCGTCATCGTCGGAATGGGCTGCGACACCGAGATCACCCGGCTGGGTCTGCGGTGGCGGTTGGCCGACGACATCGATGACCCCGTCCGACTGGCGGCGGCGCGCGACGCGGTCGCGCCGCCGTGGACGGCCGCCGGCGTGGTCGGCGCCATGCCGAACATCGTCGCCAACCGGCTGAACCGGCAATTCGACCTGCGGGGGCCAAGTTTCACGGTGTCCAGGGAAGAGCTGTCCGGCACCACCGCGCTGGAGCTGGCCGCCCGCCAATTGCGGCGACGCGAGGTCGACGCCGCCGTGGTCGGTGCGGTGGATCTGTGCTGCGAACCGGTACACGAGGCGTCGGCGCGCGCGTTGCTCGGACCGGGCGAGCAGATACCCGGCGACGCCGCCGTCGTCGTCGTGCTCAAGCGCGCCGCCGACGCGCGCCGTGACGGCGACACGATTCTGGCGACCCTGCCGGCGGATGCGGAGCCGCGGGGGGAGTGCCTGCACCTCGGCACCGCACCCGGCGCGTTGAACCTCACGCCGCTGCTCGGCCACGCCCACGCCGCATCCGGACTGCTGCACGTCGCAGTCGGCGCGCTGTACGGCTTCTTCGGCATCGCCCCCGACGGCGCGCCGTGGGCGGCCGAAAAGCGTTCCGTCGTCGTCTCGCTCGCCGCGCTCGGTGGCCAGCAACAGCAGATCGTCCTGGCGCCCGCGGCGGCGGCCCGCCGCGACACCGGTGCGCTCGACGCCGCGCTGCGCCCCGGGCCTCGCACGGGGAAACCCGCACGCTTGCACTTTCCGGCTCACCCGCCCGCCGTTCGGCTGCCGATTCGCGCTCCGGCTGCGGCCACCAACGGCGACACCCCTCGACTGGAGCAGCCCATGACGACCCACCTGCCCGTTCCGCCGGCCCTGCCGAAAACCACCGACGCGTTGGCGCGCGTTCCGCTGGGTGCAGACCTGCTCGGCCAGGCGCCGCCGGAGCCGCTGACGATCGGCCGCGCGCTCGAGGTCCGCAACGGTAACGGCTCCGCCGCCGCGCACGCTGCGCAACCGCCGAACGGTCTGAAAGCGCAGCGCCGCAACGACGTTGACTATCTCCTGGGCGGGGGCGCCTACCGGGCGACCCAGCCCGCCCGGCCGGCCGGCAAGCAGCTGCCCATCCCGACGGTCAAGCGCACGCCGGTCGGCCTCGCGCTGGATAAGGACGGCCTGCGCGTGCACGCCTCGGGCAGGATCTCCGACATCTACGGCCCGGCGTTCGCGGTGCAAGACGACTACGCGCGGCAGGTGCGGATGCCCGAACCTCCGCTGTTGCTGGCGGATCGCCTGCTGGGCATCGACGCCGAGCCGGGCCGCAGCGGCACCGGAACCCTGTGGACCGAAACCGATGTCACCGCCGACGCGTGGTGGCTGCATCAGGGCCGGATGCCGGCCGGAATCATGATCGAGGCGGGCCAGGCCGACCTCATGCTCATCTCCTGGATGGGCGCCGACTTCGCGAACAAGGGCGAACGGGTCTATCGCCTGCTGGGCTGCGAGGTGACCTACCTGGGCGGCCTGCCCGAGATCGGCGACACCCTGCGCTTCGACATCCATGTCGACGGCCACGCCAGCCAGGGCGACATCCGCATGTTCTTCTTCCACTACGACTGCACGATCGGCGGCGCCGAGCGGATGTCGATGCGCAACGGCCAGGCCGGGTTCTTCTCCGACGAGGAGCTGGCGGCGTCCGGCGGGATCCTCTGGCGCCCCGAGGATGAGACCGTCAGCGGGCCAATGGAATCGACGCGGGCGCGAACGTCGCGCACCGCACTGCGGCGCGCCGATCTCGAGGCGATGGCGGCCGGCGACATCTGGCACACGTTCGGCGACGGCTTCGAGCGCGCCGCCAGCCACACCCGCACGCCGAGCATCGCGGGCGGCGACATGCTGTTCGTCGACGAGGTGACCCACCTCGATTTCGCCGGCGGCCCGTGGGGCAGGGGTTATCTGCGCGCGGTTGCGCACGTGAACCCCGACACGTGGTTCTTTCACGGTCATTTCAAGAACGACCCCTGCATGCCGGGCACGCTCATGTACGAGGCGACCATGCAGACGATGGCCATCTACATGACCGGCCTCGGCATGACCCTGGATTGCGATGGGTGGCGTTTTGAACCCGTGCCGTTCGAGACCTACAAGCTGGTGTGCCGCGGTCAGGTGACGCCGCAGTCACGCGAGCTGGTCTACGAGGTGTTCGTGCGGGAGGTCATCGCCGGACCGGAACCCACCGTGTTCGCGGACTTGTTGTGCACGGTCGACGGGCTGCCGGCCTTCCACTGCCGCCGGATGGGACTGCGGCTTTCCCCCGGCTGCCCGATGGACATGGGTGTCAAAGAGCTGGACGGGTACGCCGAATCCAAGCCCGTCGCCGAGGGGCACGGGGTCAAGTTCGACTACACGGCCATGCTCGCCTGCGCCATCGCCAAGCCCTCGCTGGCGCTCGGCCCCCTCTACGAGAAGTTCGACACGGACCGCAGGGTGGCCAGGCTGCCGGGCCCGCCCTACCACTTCATGTCCCGGGTGACCGAGGTGGTGGGCGAGCTCGGCGTGGCCAAGCCCGGCGCGCACGTGGTCGCCGAGTACGACGTTCCCAGCGACGCCTGGTATTTCGCCGAGAACAAGGGCTCCAACCGGAAACAGACGATGCCCAACGCGGTCCTCATGGAGATCGCGCTGCAGCCCTGCGGCTGGCTGGGCGCCTACGCCGGTTGCCCACTGGACTTCGACGTCGACCTGTTCTTCCGCAACCTCGACGGAACGGGGACGCAGCACCGGGAGATCACCCCGTCGACCGGAACGTTGCGAATCAAGGCCGTGCTGAAGAGCGTCGCGCAGGCCGGCGGAACCATCATCGTCAGCTTCGACGGCGAGATCGCCGCGGACGACGGGATCGTCTACACGTTCGACACGGTGTTCGGATATTTCCGGCTCGAAGCGTTGCAGCAGCAAGTGGGGCTCCCGGTCAGCGCGGAGCAGCGCGCCCAGTTGGAGCTCGGCTGCGACGCTCCGATCGTGGACCTGGGCACCCGGCCGGACAAGTTCTTTGGTCCGGGCGCCCGGCTGGCCGACCCGATGCTGCTGATGATCGACCGGGTCACGGGCCGGTGGCCCACCGCCGGCAGCGCCGGCCTGGGCCGGTGGCGCGCCGTCAAGGACATCAACCCCGCCGAGTGGTACTTCAAGGCGCACTTCTACCGCGATCCGGTGCAGCCCGGATCGCTGGGCATCGAAATGCTGCTGCAGCTCCTGCAATTCGCGATGCTCGATCTCGGGTTCGGTGAAGAGGCCGGGCCATCGGCGCGCTTCGAGCCGGTCGCGCTCGAGCACGCGATCACCTGGCGGTATCGCGGCCAGATCGTGCCCACCAACAAGCGCATCACCGGGGAGGTGGAGATCACCCGCATCGCGCGCGAGGCCGGCGGCACGCTGGCCGTGGCCGATGCCTCGCTGTGGTGCGACGGGATACGGATCTACAGCGCGAGCGACCTCGGCATGCGCATCACGCGCGCCGCGCCGACGCCGATTCAGCCCGCGGCGACCACGGTGGAGACCACCATCGATCCCGCCCGCGACACCTGGGTCGCCGATCACTGCCCGACGTACGTCATCCCCTCGCTGCCGATGATGTCGGTGCTGGACCTGTTCGCGCAGGCGGGCGGCCAGGCGGCCGGCGGGGCCAAGGTGGCGGCTGCCATTACCGACCTGCAGCTGGTTCGCTGGGTCGTCGTCGATTCGCCGACGCGGGTGCGGGTGGTGGTCGAACCCGTTGCGCCGGGCCGCTTTACGGGCTGCCTTCAGGTGTGGCGCGACGCGCCCCGTGCCGAGCTGTCGCGCTGGGAGACGCACGCGCAGGCCGTGATCGCCACCGCGGACCGCTACGCGGGCGAGCCGCCAACCCCTGCGCCCTTGCGCGACGCGATCCCGTACGCCGATCCCTACGACGGCACGGTGTTCCACGGACCCGCGTTCGCCACCCTGATGGACGGCGCCCGGATAGGCCGCAACGGCTCCTCCGGGACGCTCGCGGTCGAACGGTGCAAGGTTCCGGTGGGTCGGCAGCATCCGGGGCTGCTCGACGGCGCGTTTCACGTCGTTCCCCACACCGCGATGAGCGTATGGACCACCGACCACGCGGCTGTCGCGTCGTACGCGGACGCGGCGGATCGGCTGGTCGGCTTTCCGCGCCGGGTGATCTGGGCGCGGTTCTACAGCGACCCGCCCACGGAAGGGACGGTGGACGTCGAAGCCCGGTTCGTCGGGTTCGACGACGACACCGACGCCGGGGCCCGCCTGCCGATCGTCGACCTGTGGCTCAGCGCCGCGGGCAAGCCGTGGGCCTACCTGCGCGTCGTCGAATTCCTCTTGGAGAAGGGACATCTCGTCCACGTCAGCGGACGGGAGCGGCGCGCGTTCATGGCCGAGCGTCGCGCGGTCCCCGGCATGGCGTTGAGCGATCGGTTGGGCCGCGGGGTCGTCAGGCTCGACTCCGCGCGGGCCGCGACCCAGGACTGGTTCAAGGGCACCCTGCGGGCGCTGTATGGCACCGACGGCCGTGGCGATGCGCTGATCGCCAACATCGCGATCAAGGAAGCCGTCGCGGATGCCGCCCACGGCTCGATACACCCGGCGCAGGTTCGCGTCGTCGACGGGCAGGCGAGTTGCCCGGCGCTGCCACTGGAGCGCATCTCGGTCGAGGTCGAGCACACCCAGGGCGCGTGTCGGGCGAGCGCGTCGCTGCGGACCGACTGGCAACCGGTGCGCGCCTGGTCGACGGACCGGCAGGGGCTGCGGCCGGGCGGGTTCGCCGATCTGGTGCACTGGGCCTTGCTGTCGCGCTACGTCAGGCACGTCATCGTCACGGATCCCGTTGCGATGGCGGCGGTTCGGGGAAGGCCGGTGTTGCTGCTGGCCAACCACCAGGTGCAGGTCGAGTCGATCCTCGGCACGTCGATCGCGTCGTGGCTGACCGACACGAAGGTGGTCACGATCGCCCACGCCAAGCACGAAACCCGTTGGGTCGGTGCCCTGACGCGGCTGGCGGACGCCGCGGCGAACGGGAAGCCTTCCAGCAATCGATACTTCGACCAGCGAAACCCCGAGCAGTTCTTGAGCCTGGTCGACGAGATCAAGCGCGATGTCGCCGCCCATGGCGTGTCGACCATGGTGCACGCCGACGGGACGCGGTACCTGTGCTCAAGCCAGCGGGTCGAGAAGCTCACCTCGACGCTGCTGGACCTGGCGATCGACGCGGCATTGCCCATCGTGCCGCTGTACTTCGCGGGCGGTCTGCCGGAGGAACCGCTGGAGGGGAAGCTCGAGGTTCCGTACCGCCACGCCGCGCAGGACTACATCTTCGGCCGGCCCATCATGCCCGACGAGCTGGCGGCGTGGCCCTACGCCGAACGGCGACGCCGCGTCATGGATGCCATCAACGCGCTCGCCCCGTTCAGCGACGCGCCGCATGAGCCGAATTACGCTGTGGAGGACCGGATTGCCGCTGCCGCACCGGGCGCGTCCCCCCTGGAGTCGATCTGGGATTGCATCGAGGACGCGCTGGATGCCCTGCCGGCGGACTGGCGCAACACGATCGGCAGCGACCAGTGGGTGGCGACGCGATCCGCGGTGAGTCAGTCGCCGTGATGGCTGTGCTCGTGAGGGCCATCCGCCGGCGCCGGGGAGCCGCCCATCATCCGTAGCATCGGGACTCCGCCCGAGGTGACGAATCGCACGATCAGGACCGCCGCGATGACGAGGAAGGCGATGTTGAGCCAGGTGGTGTAGTTCCAGGAGATCGACGCTTCCATCACCGTGGCGTTGCGCTGTTTTGGTATGAGACTCGTTGTGCCGAAGATCAATTCGACGAGGTAACCGGCGGCGACCATCGCGGCGTAGAAGGTGCCGAGCAGCGTCAGCATCATCCGGGTGCCGTAGTACTTGCGGTAGATGTTCAGGATCGGCAGGATCAGCAGGTCGGCGTAGATGAAGGCGATGACGCCGCCGAAGCTGATGCCACCGTTCCAGAGCACCGCGGCCAGCGGCACGTTGCCGATCGAGCAGACGAACGACACGATCGCGACGATCGGTCCCACCAGCGGACCCCACACCGCCGACCAGACCGGATGATCGGTCAAAAAGAAGATCCGCCAAAAGCTTTCGGGCACCCACGCCGCGATGGCGCCCGCGATCAGCAGGCCCAACACCAGGTCCCGCAGGATCGCCAACCACTCCATGACGAACACGTGCGAGACCGAGGTGAAGCCCTGCGGGGACAGCAGCCGCCGCCAAAACGAGCCCTCTTTCTGGATCGACATGTCCATGGCGGCATGGCCTTCCATGGAGCCGGCGATGCCGCGCTCGGCCTGCTCGCGGGCGGCGTCGACGAGCCGGGACCGCACGAACAGCCGGAACAGGACGGCGAGCACCACGATCATCAGCGGTCCGCCGACGAATTCCGCGGCCGTGAACTGCCAGCCCATCAGCAGCGCCAGGATGATGCCCAACTCCACCACGAGGTTGGTGGAACCGATCTCGAACGCCATCGCGGCGGTGAAGTTGGCGCCTTTGCGGAACAGGGAGCGCGCCAGGGCCACCGCGGCGTAGGAGCACGACGACGAGGCCGCACCCAGCCCGGCCGCCACGGCCAGCGTGCGCGGCCGGTCGTCGCCCAGCAGGGAGACGACCGTCGAGCGCCGCACCACGGCCTGCACCACCGCCGACAGGGCGAAGCCGAGGACCAGCGCCCACAGGATTTCCCACGTCATCGACCCCGCCAGCCCTAAGGCATGACCGACCGCTGCCAGCGCCCTCATTGAGTCCTCCGCTTCGATTGCTCGGGCCGCGTCCGCCAGCCAAGATATACCCCCATGGGGTATAGGTCAAGGGCGCGGACGGTCGTTTCCGGGGCTGCAGGCGCCGTTTTCCCTAGAATGGCTGCACAATCGGTGCGGGGACCGGGCAAAAGAATATGGACTGACGAACCCCGCGCGGCGGCTGGGCCCGCGGCATGGCGCGAACGGCAAAAACTATGGATTTCACTCGCGATGTGCGGGTTTACCGGGCAAATCTCCGACACACCGGCGTCGCCACCGCTGTCACAGAGGTAACAGCAGGCACACTGGTAACAACGGATTTTTCTTGCAAGACGCCAGGAGGGCATGGCCGTGTACCGAGTTTTTGAGGCGCTGGACGAATTGGGCGCCATCGTGGAAGAGGCGCGCGGTGTGCCGATGACGGCCGGCTGCGTCGTGCCCCGCGGTGACGTGCTGGAACTGATCGACGACATCAAGGACGCGATCCCCGGCGAGCTGGACGACGCCCAGGACGTGCTCGACGCGCGCGATTCGATGCTGCAGGACGCCAAGTCGCACGCCGAGTCGATGGTCTCCTCGGCGACCACGGAGTCCGAATCCATGCTCAACCACGCCCGCGCCGAGGCCGACCGGCTGTTGTCCGACGCGAAGGCGCAGGCCGACCGGATGGTGAGCGAGGCCCGCCAGCACAGCGAGCGGATGGTCGGGGAGGCCCGCGAGGAGTCGATTCGCATCGCCACGGCGGCGAAACGCGAGTACGAGGCCAGCGTCAGCCGCGCCCAGGCCGAAGCGGACCGGCTGATCGAGAACGGCAACATCTCGTACGAAAAGGCCGTGCAAGAGGGCATCAAGGAGCAGCAGCGGCTGGTCTCGCAGAACGAGGTGGTGCAGGCCGCCAACAACGAAGCGACCCGCCTGATCGACACGGCGCACGCCGAGGCCGACCGGCTGCGCGGCGAGTGCGACATCTACGTCGACAACAAGCTGGCCGAGTTCGAGGAATTCCTCAACGGCACGCTGCGGTCCGTCGGCCGCGGCCGTCACCAGCTGCGGACGGCCGCCGGCACCCACGACTACGCGACGCGCTAGCGGGGTCCGCGCCCTTTCCTTACGCGCGCCGCGCCGTAGGATTTCTCCTATGACGCGGCAGCACAGCAGCACGGCGCAGCGCCATTCCGCCTCGCCGATGAGGGTGGACATCACCCGGCTCGGCCGGCGCCCGGGTGCGATGGTGACCCTGCGTAACACCGTGCCCAGCCCGTCGCGCATCGGGCTGCCGATGATCGCGATCGACGAGGGCGCCCCGTTGGAGATGGACTTGCAAGTCCAGTCGGTGTCCGAGGGCGTGCTGGTGACCGGAACGGTCGCCGCGCCGACCGTCGGCGAATGCGCCCGTTGCCTGACGCCGGTCCACGGGCGCGTCGAGGTCAGGTTGACCGAGCTTTACGCGTATCCGGACAGCACCACCGAGGCGACCACCGAGGAGGACGAGGTCGGTCACATCGTCGACGACACCATCGACCTCGAGCAGCCGATCATCGACGCCGTCGGGCTGGAGTTGCCGTTTTCGCCGGTATGCAGCGAGGACTGCCCGGGGCTGTGCCCCGACTGCGGTGTCGCCCTCGCGGCCGAGCCCGGCCATCACCACGACCGCATCGACCCGCGCTGGGCCAAGCTGGCCGACATGTTGCCGCCCCAGCCGGACACCAAGCGGGACGAGCGGTGACGTCGCGGCAAGCCCTGCTGGACGCGCTCGGGGCCGACCTGCCCGACGAACTGCTGACGCTGGCGCTGACGCACCGCAGTTACGCCTACGAACACGGCGGGCTGCCGACCAACGAACGCCTGGAGTTTCTCGGTGACGCGGTCCTGGGCCTGACCATTACCGACGAGCTCTACCATCGTCACCCCGACCGCTCCGAGGGGGACCTGGCCAAGCTGCGGGCCAGCGTCGTCAACACCCAGGCACTGGCCGACGTCGCGCGCAAGCTGTCCGACGGGGGCCTCGGCGTGCACATGATGCTGGGCCGCGGCGAGGCGAACACCGGCGGGGCGGACAAGTCGAGCATCCTGGCCGACGGCATGGAGTCGCTGCTGGGCGCCATCTACCTGCAGCACGGGATCGACACCGCGCGCGAGGTGATCCTGCGGCTGTTCGGCCCGCTGCTCGACGCCGCACCCACGCTGGGGGCCGGGCTGGACTGGAAGACCAGCCTGCAGGAGCTGACCGCGGCGCGCGGCATGGGCGCACCGTCCTACCTGGTGACCTCCACCGGACCCGACCACGACAAGGAATTCACCGCGGTGGTCGTCGTGATGGAAACCGAATACGGGTCGGGCGTCGGCCGCTCCAAGAAGGAGGCCGAGCAGAAGGCCGCGGCGGCGACCTGGAAAGTGCTGGAGACGCTGGACACCGCGGGCAAGACGTCCGCGTAGCCGATGCCGGAGCTGCCCGAAGTCGAGGTGGTGCGCCGCGGCCTGCAGGCCCGCGTGGTGGGCAAGACCATGACGGCCGTCCGGGTGCATCACCCGCGCGCCGTACGCCGCCACGAGGCCGGGCCCGCCGATCTCACCGCCCGGCTGCTCGACGCGCGGATCGCCGGAACCGACCGCCGCGGCAAGTACCTCTGGCTGCTGCTGGACGGTCCGGCCGACCCGGACACGGCGCTGGTGGTGCACCTCGGAATGAGCGGGCAGATGCTGCTCGGGGAGGTGCCGCGCGCCGACCACGTCCGCATCTCCGCGCTGCTCGACGACGGGACCGTGCTGAGCTTCGCCGACCAGCGCACCTTTGGCGGCTGGATGCTGGCCGACCTGGTGACCGTGGACGGCAGCGTGGTGCCCGCGCCGGTGGCCCACCTGGCGCGCGACCCGCTGGACCCGAAGTTCGATCCCGGCGCGGTGGTAAACGTGTTGCGGCGCAAGCATTCGGAGATCAAGCGGCAGCTCCTCGACCAGACCGTGGTCTCCGGGATCGGAAACATCTACGCCGACGAGGCGCTGTGGCGGGCCAAGGTGAATGGCGCGCGGATCGCCGACACGCTGACCCGGCGCCAGCTGACCGCCGTCCTGGACGCCGCCGCAGACGTGATGCGCGACGCGCTGGCGCAGGGCGGGACCTCGTTCGACTCGCTGTACGTCAACGTCAACGGCGAGTCGGGGTACTTCGACCGGTCCCTGGACGCCTACGGCCGGGAAGGGCAACCCTGCCGGCGCTGCGGCGCGGTGATGCGCCGGGAGAAGTTCATGAACCGCTCGTCGTTCTACTGCCCGCGCTGCCAGCCGCGACCGCGGCCGCTTCGGTGAGTGTGCGCGGAGGGCTTTTGCGTGTGAGCCCAGGGCGGCGACACGCCGCGCGGCGTCGCCCAGGGATCACACTCAACGACGGGTCAGTCGAAGATGTCGCGGCGCACCGCGCCCGGCGATGCGGCCGGATCGACGAACCACTCGAAGGGAAACAGCGCGCCGGACGCCTGGGGTGGCAGCCGAAGCAGTAACCCGAACAGGCGCGCGGCCGCGGCCGAATTGCCGATCTGCGAGCGGTGGGCTGCCATCGCGTCGCGCTTGTGCCGCGCGAAACCGAAGACGTTGATCCGGTGGGTGATGGTCGCCGTGGGCGCGTAGGCGGTGCGGGCGAGTTCCGGCTCGTAGGGCGCCGGCAGTCGCAGCCGACGGGCCACCGAGCCGATGCGCACCAGCAATTCGCGCGGCATCGTCGCCTCGAGCACCCGCGGCGTCGCCGCCAGCTCGGCGGCCCGCTTGCCGACGTGGTGTACCTGGACGTGATCGCGGTGGCCGTAGCCGCCGTTGCGCTCGTAGCTGAGCAGCACGTCCGCGGCTTCCTCGCGCAGTATCTCCGCGAGCCGCCCGGCCGCCTGGTCGACGTCGGCCCGGCCGAATCTGACGCGGCCCGGCGGATCGGGGTAGAAAACGGGGCCGTAGCCGCTGTCGGCATAGCCGAGGCATTCGAGCCGATGTACGCCGAGAATGCTTGCGCTCGTGCGCAATTCGTTGAGGCGGAGATCGCCGTCGTCGTCGTTCACGCGGCCGTCGGTGGCGGTGACGAGGACGACGCGATGCCCGGCCGCGGCCGCCCGCGCGAGCGTTCCCCCGGTGAGAATCACCTCGTCGTCCGGATGGGCGTGGAACGCGACGACGGTCGACATGGAACGCAGTATGCCCGCTGGGCCGCATCGCACGCCCGGTAGAAAAGAAGCCATGACGCAACTGTGGGTCGAACGCACGGGATCGCGCCGCTACACCGGGTACAGCTCGCGCGGGGCGCAGGTGCTCGTGGGCTCCGAGGACGTCGAGGGCGTGTTCACCCCGGGCGAGCTGCTCAAGATCGCGCTGGCCGCGTGCAGCGGCATGTCCACCGACGAGCCGCTGGCCCGCCGGCTGGGCGACGACTACCAGGCGGTGATCAGGGTGTCCGGGCCGGCCGACCGCGAGCAGGAGCGCTATCCGCTGCTCGAGGAGACGCTCGAGCTCGACCTGTCCGGGCTCTCCGACGAGGAGAAGCAGCGCGTGCTGGTCGTCGCCAACCGGGCCGTCGACCTGGTCTGCACCGTCGGGCGCACGCTCGAGTCCGGCACGACCGTCAACTTCGAGATCGCCGATGTCGGATCCTGACGTCCGGCTGACCGCCTGGGTGCACGGCGCCGTCCAGGGGGTCGGTTTCCGGTGGTGGACCCGCTCGCGGGCGCTGGAGCTCGGCCTCACCGGGTACGCGGCCAACCAGGCCGACGGCCGGGTGCTGGTGGTGGCCCAGGGGCCGCGCGCGGCCGGCGAGAAACTCCTGCAGCTGCTGCAGGGCGAGGCGGCGTGGCCGGCCAGGCCGGGACGCGTCGACAAGGTGGTCGCCGACTGGTCGGAACCGCACGAGCGGTTCGCCGGTTTCGTCGAGCGCTGACGTGACTGCTGTGGCCAATGTGGCCAGTGCGCGGAGTGTGAACGGAAGGCAAATTTCGGGCGGCCGCGACACCCCGCGGTGAGCAAGGCGCGGGCAATTTGAGCGGTAGTCTGGCTCGCCGTGTACCTCAAGAGTCTGACGCTGAAGGGCTTCAAGTCCTTCGCTTCGCCGACGACTCTGCGCTTCGAACCGGGCATCACCGCGGTCGTCGGCCCCAACGGCTCGGGCAAGTCGAACGTCGTCGACGCCCTGGCCTGGGTGATGGGGGAGCAGGGCGCCAAGACGCTGCGCGGCGGGAAGATGGAGGACGTCATCTTCGCCGGCACCTCGTCGCGGGCGCCGCTGGGCCGCGCCGAGGTCACGGTCACCATCGACAACTCCGACAACGCGCTGCCCATCGAGTACTCCGAGGTCTCGATCACGCGGCGGATGTTCCGCGACGGCGCCAGCGAATACGAAATCAACGGCAGCAGTTGCCGTTTGATGGACGTCCAGGAGCTGCTGAGCGACTCCGGGATCGGCCGCGAGATGCACGTCATCGTCGGTCAGGGCAAGCTCGACGAGATCCTGCAGTCGCGGCCCGAGGATCGCCGCGCGTTCATCGAAGAGGCCGCGGGCGTGCTCAAGCACCGCAAGCGCAAGGAGAAGGCGCTGCGCAAGCTCGACGCGATGCAGGCGAACCTGGCGCGGCTGTCCGACCTGACCACCGAGCTGCGCCGCCAGCTCAAGCCGCTGGGCCGCCAGGCCGAGGTGGCCCGTCGCGCGCAGACCATCCAGGCCGACCTGCGCGACGCCCGGTTGCGGCTGGCCGCCGACGACCTGGTCAGCCGCAAGACTGAGCGCGACGCGATCTTCGAGGCCGAGGCCCTCATGCGCCGCGACCACGACGAGGCCGCCGCCCGCCTCGCGGTGGCCTCCGAGGAGCTCACCGCGCACGAGACCGCGCTCGCCGAGCTGTCGGTCCGCGCCGAGTCGGTCCAGCACACCTGGTTCGGGCTGTCCGCGCTGGCCGAGCGGGTCGGCGCCACGGTGCGCATCGCCAGCGAACGCGCCCAGCACCTGGACATCGAGCCGGTGGCGACGGGCGACACCGACCCCGACGCGCTGGAAGCCGAGGCCCAGCAGGTCGAGGTGACCGAGCAGCGGCTGCTGGCCGAGCTGGCCGGCGCGCGAACCCGCCTGGACACCGCGCGCGCCGAACTTGCCGAGCGCGAGCGCGAGGCCGCCGAGGCCGACCGGGCCCACCTGGCGGCGGTGCGGGCCGAGGCCGACCGGCGCGAGGGCCTGGCGCGGCTCGCCGGCCAGGTGGAGACCATGCGGGCGCGCGTCGAATCGATCGACGACAGCGTCGCGCGGCTGTCCGAACGCATCGAACAGGCCGCCAACCGCGCCCAGCAGACCCGGGCCGAATTCGAGACCGTGCAGGCCCGCGTCGGCGAGCTCGACCAGGGCGAGGTGGGCCTCGACGAGCACCACGAGCGGACCGTCGCCGCGCTGCGGCTGGCCGACGAACGCGTCGCCGAACTGCAGGCCGCCGAGCGCGGCGCCGAACGGGAGGTGGCCTCGCTGCGCGCCCGCATCGACGCGCTCTCGGTGGGGCTGGAGCGCAAGGACGGCGCGGCGTGGCTCACGGAAAACCTCTCCGGCACAGGGCTTTTCGGCCCGATCGCCAAGCTGGTGCGGGTCCGGTCCGGCTACGAGGCGGCCCTGGCCGCGGTGCTCGGCTCGGCTGCCGACGCGCTGGCCGCGGAAAGCTTCGGCGCGGCTCGTTCGGCGGTCGCCGCCCTCAAGCAGGCCGACGCCGGCCGCGCGGCCCTGGTGCTGGGCGACTGGCCCGCCGAGCAACCCGGGCCCACGGCCGACCTGCCCGACGGGGCCGTGTGGGCCCTCGACCTGGTCGAGGCGCCCGCGCGGCTGCGCGGGGCGATGACCGCCATGTTGTCGGGCGTCGCCGTGGTGAACGCGCTCGGCGACGCGCTGGACCTGGTGGCGGCCCGCCCGCAGCTGCGCGCGGTGACGCTCGACGGCGACCTGGTGGGCGCCGGCTGGGTGAGCGGCGGCTCGGACCGCAAGCTGTCCACGCTGGAGCTCACCTCGGAAATCGACAAGGCCGGGGCCGAGCTGGCCGCCGCCGAGGCGCAGGTGGCACAGCTGACCGCGGCGTTGTCGGGCGCGCTGACCGAGCAGATTGCCCGCCAGGATTCCGCCGAGCAGGCGCTGGCCGCCCTCAACGAGTCCGACACCGCGATCTCGGCGATGTACGAGCAGCTGGGCCGCCTCGGGCAGGAGGCCCGCGCCGCCGAGGAGGAGTGGAGCGGGCTGCTGCGCCAGCGCGCGGAGCTGGAAGCGGGGCGCGCGCAGACCGTCGAAGAAGTCACCGGGCTGGAGACCCGGCTGCGCAACGCCCAGGAGACCCAGCACGTGCAGGCGGCGGAACCCGTCGACCGGCACCAGATCGCCGCGGCCGCCGAGCACGCCCGCGGCGTCGAGGTGGAGGCCCGGCTGGCGGTGCGGACGGCGGAGGAGCGCGCCAACGCGGTGCGCGGGCGGGCGGATTCGCTGCGCAGGGCGGCGGCCGCCGAGCGTGAAGCGCGGCTGCGGGCCCAGCAGGCGCGCGAGGCCCGGCTGCGCGCGGCCGCCGTGGCCGCCGCGGTGGCCGATGCCGGGCGGCTGCTGGCCGAGCGGTTGGACCGGGTGGTGGCCGCGGCGTCGGGAATCCGCGACGCGCTGGTCGCCGAACGCCAGGAACGGTCCGCGGCGATGGCGGCGGTCCGCGACGAGGTGCACGCGCTGGGCGCGCGGGTGGCGCAGCTGACCGATTCGCTGCACCGCGACGAGGTGGCCAACGCCCAGGCGGCGATGCGCATCGAGCAGCTCGAGCAGATGGTGCTCGAGCAGTTCGGCATGGCCCCGGCCGACCTGATCGCCGAGTACGGCCCGGACGTCGCGCTGCCGCCGACCGAGCTCGAAATGGCCGAGTTCGAGCAGGCCCGGGAGCGCGGCGAGCAGGTGTTCGCGCCCGCCCCGATTCCCTATGACCGGCCCACCCAGGAGCGTCGGGCCAAGCGCGCCGAGCGCGAGCTGGCCGAGCTGGGCAGGGTCAACCCGCTGGCGCTCGAAGAGTTTGCCGCCCTCGAGGAGCGCTACAACTTCCTGTCCACCCAGCTCGAGGACGTCAGGGCCGCCCGCAAGGACCTGCTCGACGTCATCGCCGACGTCGACGCGCGGATCCTGCAGGTGTTCAGCGACGCCTTCACCGACGTCGAACGCGAATTCCGGGAAGTCTTCACCGTGCTGTTCCCGGGTGGCGAGGGCCGGCTGCGGCTGACCGACCCCAACGACATGCTCACCACCGGCATCGAGGTCGAGGCGCGCCCGCCCGGCAAGAAGATCACCCGGCTGTCTTTGCTGTCCGGCGGCGAGAAGGCGCTGACGGCGGTGGCGATGCTGGTGGCGATCTTCCGCGCCCGCCCGTCGCCCTTCTACATCATGGACGAGGTGGAGGCCGCCCTCGACGACACGAACCTGCGCCGCCTGATCAGCCTGTTCGAACTGCTGCGGGCACGCTCGCAGATCATCATCATCACCCACCAGAAGCCGACCATGGAGGTCGCCGACGCGCTGTACGGCGTGACCATGCAGGGCGACGGCATCACCGCGGTGATCTCGCAGCGGATGCGCGGCCAGCAGGTGGAGCAGCTGGTCTCGAGCTCCAACTAGGGCTCGACAACGCTCCAGTGTGAACTGGCGGCTTTCAGCGTGCACTGAGGGCGCGATTTCGGCGATTTTTCCGCCGAGGATGCACACCCGAAGCCCTGGCGACACACGCGACGCCAAGGACACAGGCCAATGCCCCATGAGCGCTGGGTGATCCGCGGCTGGAAGGATTGTCAGCGTGTCACAAGGTCTTTGGATCGCCGTCGCGGTCGTCGCAGCCCTGCTTGTCATCGCCGCGCTGGTCGCAGGCCTGGTGCGCTACCGCCGCCGGCGGATCAGCCTGGCCCGGCCCGAGCCCGGCGCGCTCGACCGCTCCGGGGGGTACACGGCGTCGTCGGGGATCACCTTCAGCCAGTCCACACCGACGATCGACACCGGCGGGCTGCCCGCGGTAGGCGACGACGCCACCATTCCCCGCGACGCCCCCAAGCGCACCATCTCCGACGTCGCATTGCCGGAACCCGAGACGCGCGAGGCCGAGCCGCCGCCGCCGCCCGAGGCCCCGCCGGAGGCCGCGCCCGAGGCCCCGCCGGAGGCCGGGCCCGAGGCCGCCGAGATCGAGGCCATCGCCCCGCCCGAAGGCCGGCTGGAGCGGCTCCGCGGCCGGCTCGCCCGGTCGCAGAACGCTCTCGGGCGCAGCGTGCTGGGCCTGATCGGCGGCGGCGACCTCGACGAGGAATCCTGGCAGGACGTCGAGGACACCCTGCTGGTCGCCGACCTGGGCCCGGTGGTCACCGAATCGGTGATCTCGCAGCTGCGCAGCAGGCTGGCCAGCGGCAACGTGCGCACCGAGGCCGACGCCAAGGCGGTGCTGCGCGACGTCCTGATCAACGAGCTGCACCCCGACATGGACCGCTCGATCCGCGCGCTGCCGCACGCCGACCACCCGTCGGTGCTGCTGATCGTCGGCGTGAACGGCACCGGGAAAACCACCACCGTCGGCAAGCTGGCGCGGGTGCTGGTGGCCGACGGTCGGCGCGTCGTGCTCGGCGCGGCCGACACCTTCCGGGCCGCGGCCGCCGATCAGCTGCAGACCTGGGCCTCCCGGGTGGGCGCGGAGGTGGTGCGCGGGGCCGAAGGCGCCGACCCGGCGTCGGTGGCGTTCGACGCCGTCGACAAGGGCATCGCCGCCGGCGCCGACGTCGTGGTCGTCGACACCGCCGGGCGCCTGCACACCAAGGTCGGGCTGATGGACGAGCTCGACAAGGTTAAGCGGGTGATAACCCGGCGCGCGGCCGTCGACGAGGTGTTGCTGGTGCTCGACGCCACCATCGGGCAGAACGGGCTGGCACAGGCCCGGGTGTTCGCCGACGTCGTCGACATCACCGGCGCGGTGCTCACCAAGCTGGACGGAACGGCCAAGGGCGGCATCGTTTTCCGCGTCCAGCAGGAGCTGGGGGTGCCAGTGAAGCTGGTCGGGCTCGGCGAAGGCCCCGACGATCTCGCGCCCTTCGAACCCGCCGCTTTCGTGGACGCCCTGCTCGGCTGAAAGCCCTTACACGGCGCGCGCGACGTTAATAACGCCGAAACATGGCGGCCCCATTGCCGAAACAACCATTGAGCATGGTTCTCGCAGGCCACAGGCAGCTGCCTGTCGGGCCTGCTCATGCCGACCGGAGGTGAAAGCGAGTGAGTTTCCCGCAATTGGGCCAACCCGATACCGGCGATACCGCCTGGATGTTGGCGAGTTCCGCGCTCGTGCTGTTGATGACGCCGGGTCTTGCCTTCTTCTACGGCGGTATGGTCCGGACCAGAAGCGTGCTCAACATGATCATGATGAGCATCAGTGCGATGGGCGTCGTCACCGTGCTGTGGGTGCTGTACGGCTACTCAATGTCATTCGGTGACAGCAAAGGTGGCGTCGTCGGCAACCCGACCGACTACTGGGGCCTGGCGAAGCTCATCGGCGGGAACGCCGTCAAGGCCGATCCGTCCAAGGGCACCGCGCAGGTGGACATCCCGTTGGCCGGCACGATGCCGGCCACCGTCTTCGTGGCCTTCCAGCTGATGTTCGCGATCATCACCGTCGCGCTGATCTCGGGCGCCGTGGCGGACCGGCTGAAGTTCACCGCCTGGCTGGTGTTCGCGGGGCTGTGGGCGACCCTGGTGTACTTCCCGGTCGCGCACTGGGTCTTCGCGGCCGACGGGTTCGCGTCCGAGCACGGCGGCTGGATCAACAACAAGCTGCACGCGATCGACTTCGCGGGTGGAACGGCGGTCCATATCAACTCCGGTGTGGCCGGCCTGATGCTGGCGATCGTGCTGGGCAAGCGCAAGGGTTGGCCGACGACCCTGTTCCGCCCGCACAACCTGCCGTTCGTGATGCTGGGCGCCGGCCTGCTGTGGTTCGGCTGGTTCGGGTTCAACGCGGGATCGGCGACGAGCTCCAACGGCTCCGCCGGGTCGACGTTCATGACCACCACGGTCGCCACGGCCACGGCCATGCTGGCGTGGCTGCTGACCGAGCGCATCCGCGACGGCAAGCCCACCACGCTGGGAGCGGCGTCGGGCATCGTCGCCGGGCTGGTCGCCATCACGCCGTCGTGCTCGTCGGTCAACATCCTCGGCGCGATCGTGGTCGGCGCGGTGGCCGGCGTGGTGTGCGCGCTGGCGGTCGGCCTGAAGTTCAGGTTCGGCTTCGACGACTCGCTCGACGTGGTCGGCGTGCACCTGGTCGGCGGTCTGGCGGGCACCCTGCTGGTCGGCCTGCTCGCCGCGCCGGAGAGCACGGCGATCAACGGCGTGACCGGGGTGTCGAAGGGGCTGTTCTACGGCGGCGGCTGGGCGCAGCTGGAGCGGCAGGCGGTCGGTGCGTTCTCCGTGCTGTTCTACTCCGGCATCGTCACGCTGATCTTGGCCTTGATCCTGAAGTACACGATCGGGTTGCGCCTGAACCCCGAGGCCGAATCCTCGGGCATCGATGAGGCCGAACACGCCGAGAGCGGATACGATTTTGGCGTGATCGGCGGACAGGGGTCGGTTCTTCCGGCGGCGCGGATTCCCGTGGATGACCGTAACGGTCTCGACGACCGGACGGCCGACAAAGTGGAGGCAGAGCAGTCATGAAGCTAGTCACGGCGATCGTGAAGCCATTCACCCTCGATGACGTCAAGACCGCCCTCGAGGAGGCCGGTGTCCTGGGGATGACGGTCAGCGAAATCCAGGGCTATGGCCGGCAGAAGGGCCACACCGAGGTTTACCGCGGTGCCGAGTACTCGGTCGACTTCGTGCCCAAGGTGCGGATCGAGGTCGTCGTCGACGACTCCATCGTCGACAAGGTCGTGGACAGCATCGTCCGGGCCGCCCGCACCGGCAAGATCGGTGACGGCAAGGTCTGGGTGAGCCCCGTGGAAACCATTGTGCGGGTGCGCACGGGTGAACGCGGAACCGATGCCCTCTGACCCCAGCCGCAGATTGTTGATCCAGGCCGGACGGGCCGGGAGGGTATGAAACAGGACCCACCCGACCCGTCCGGGTCATCTGGAACAGAAAACGCCTGCGCGGCAAGCGATTTGGCCGCTGCGCGGCGTCAGCTGCTGGCGGACGGCTCCGCGCTGCACGCGGCCGAGCTGCGACACGCGTGGCTGGATCTGCACGAGTCGTGGCTGACCGCCAAGGCCGATGAGATCGGGATCGCCGACGGCAGCGGCTTCGCGATCGTCGGCATCGGCGGACTGGGCCGCCATGAGCTGCTGCCGTATTCCGATCTGGACCTCATGCTGCTGCACGACGACAAGCCGGCCGAGGTGCTGCAGGGCGTCGCCGACAAGCTGTGGTATCCGTTGTGGGACGCCAACGTTCGGCTCGACCACAGCGTGCGCACCGTCTCCGGGGCGCTCGGCGTCGCCAACGCCGACATGATCGCCGCGCTGGGCATGCTGGACGCCCGCCACATTGCCGGCGACGCGCGACTGTCCGAGGAATTGATCGCCGGCGCAAGAAGGCAGTGGCGCAGCGCAATTCGCTCCCGGATGGACGAACTCGTCGAGATCACGCAGGCCCGCTGGGCGCGCTGCGGCCGGATCGCCCAGCGCGCCGAGCCGGACCTCAAGTCGGGCCGCGGCGGCCTTCGCGACGTGCAACTGCTCGACGCGCTGGGGGTGGCCCAGCTCATCGACCGCCACGGCATGGCCCGCCCGGAATCACCGGGGGGTTCGCTCGACGATGCCTACCTGACGCTGCTCGACGTGCGCACCGAGCTGCACCGGGTGTCCGGGCGCGGCCGCGATCAGCTGCTGGCCCAGTACGCCGACGAGATCAGCGCCGCGTTGCACATCGGGGACCGATTCGACTTGGCGCGCAAGCTTTCCGGGGCCGGCCGCACCATCGCCTACCACGCCGAAACGGGATTGCGGACCGCCGAAAACGCCTTGCCGCGGCGGGGCGTGTCGGCGCTCGTCCGGCGGCCCAAGCGGCGACCCCTGGACGAGGGCGTGGTCGAGTACGCCGGGGAGATCGTGCTCGCCCGCGACGCCTCGCCCGACACCGACGCCGGGCTGGTGCTGCGGGTGGCCGCCGCGTCGGCCGACACCGGCGTGCCCATCGGCGCCGCCACGCTGAGCCGTCTGGCCGCCGCCGCGCCCGAGATGCCCACGCCCTGGCCGCGCGAGGCGCTGGACGATCTGCTCGTCGTGCTCTCCGCCGGACCCACCGCGGTGGCGACCGTCGAGGCGCTCGACCGCACCGGGTTGTGGGAGCGGTTGCTTCCGGAGTGGGCCGCGATCCGGGACCTGCCGCCCCGCGACGTCGCGCACAAGTGGACGGTGGACCGCCACGTCGTCGAGACCGCCGTCAACGCGGCCCCGCTGGCCACCCGCGTGGCCAGGCCCGACCTGCTGGCGCTGGGCGCGCTGCTGCACGACATCGGCAAGGGCAGGGGAGTCGACCACAGCGTGCTCGGCGCCGAGATGGCCATCGAGATGGCGGCCAGGCTCGGGGTGGCGCCCCAAGACGCCGAGCTGCTGTCCAAGCTGGTCCGCCACCACCTGCTGCTGCCGGTGGTGGCCACCCGCAGCGACCTCAACGACCCCAAGACCATCGAGGGGGTGTCGGAGGCCCTGGGCGGCGATCCGCTGTTGCTCGACGTGCTGTCCGCGCTGACCGAGGCGGACTCGAAGGCGACCGGCCCGGGCGTGTGGAGCGACTGGAAGGCGTCCCTGATCGAGGACCTGGTGCGCCGCTGCCGGCTGGTGATGGCCGGTGAGCCGCTGCCGCAGGCGCAACCGACTGCGCCGCAATACCTTTCGCTGGCCGCCGACCACGGGGTGCACGTCGAGATCGAGGCCGCGGGTGGCGAGCGCCTCAACGTGGTGATGATCGCGCCGGACCAGCGCGGGCTCGTGTCGAATGCCGCCGCGGTGCTCGCCCTGAACTCACTGCGCATCCATTCGGCGTCGGTCAACACTCACGAGGGCGCGGCGATTACCGTGTTCGTGGTGTCGCCGCTGTTCGGTGCGCCGCCCGAAGCGGGGCAGCTGCGCCAGCAGTTCACCAACGCGCTCAACGGCGCTGTCGACGTCATCGCCGCACTGGAGAAGCGCGACAGCGACGTCGCCGGGGCCGCGAGCGCGCGGGCCGGCGAGGTACAGGTCGGGGTGCCCGTCACCCGGTCGACCGCCCCGCCCCGGATCGTGTGGCTCGACACCGCCGCTGAGGGCCACCTGGTGGTCGAGGTGCGCGCCATGGACCGGCCGGGCCTGCTCGCGCTGCTGGCCCGCGCGCTGGAGCGGGCGGGAGTCGACATCGGGTGGGCGAAGGTCAACACGTTCGGTTCGACGGCCGCCGATGTGTTCTGCGTGGAGGCCGCCGAGGATGCGCGCGCGGCGGTGGAGAAGCACCTGATGGTCGCGTTGGGCGGCGCGGGAGAAGTCATCGCGAGCTAGTGGTGTGTCCTGACAGGTCAGCGCTTCTTCTTCGTCGATGAGAACTAGATGCCGGCGAGGCGGTGTCCCGTAAGGGGATCCCCGTACGGGCCTACGAGAACAATTCGTTCGGTTGCTAGGGCGACCCCTAAACCGCGCTAAGGCGGCGCTACCCCCATGGCCACCGCACGGCAACAGCGCGCAGCTGCTCGGCTACGCCGGCAACCCCCGCCCCGGTGTCGGGATCACGGTTTGTGCGGGCGGCGGCCAGGCGACGACGTCGGCGGCGATAGGGCGGCAGTAGCGGCAAGCTGAGCCCGGAAGTCTCCGCCGCGTCGCGGGCGACATCGAGAGCGGAACTGAGCGCTGCCGCGCGCGTCTGCGGCCTCAGTGAGCTGGCGTAACTGCTCGGCGTGTTGGGCCTGTAGCGCGTGGCGGGCGGCGCGGCCATCAGTGCGAGCCTTGCTCAAGCTCGCGGCGCGTCTCGACTGCGGCCTCGTGCTGGCGCTCCGCAGCCTGCTGGGCGGCGTCGCGCGCAGCCTCTGCGGCGCCGCCTGCGGTACGCGCTTCGGCAGTTTCGCTGCGTGCGGCATCGAGTTGGCTTTGCTGGTCCCCGATCTGGGCGCGTAGGGCCGCCGTGGCCTGCCGTTCACGCTGGGCGGCCACTTCGGCGGACTCACGGGCCGCCTCTGCCGCAGTAGCCTGAGCGCGCGCCGCCAGCACCTCGTCCCGCCGGCTCGCACCTGCTGCTCACGGTCGATATCGGCCTGCCTGGCCTGGGCCTGGGCTGCCTGCACCTGCTGCCCGGCAGCCGGGACCGCGGCGGAGGCCTCCGCGCGAACCACGGCCAGCCGATGTTCTGATTCCGCCCTCGCACACCAAGGTGTTGTCGGGCACCGCTTCGCGACCACGCCACAGGCCCACGAGGTCATCATGGTCGGCGCCGGCACCACGCGGCCGGGTTGCTGCCCGCCGTCGACGGCGAGCAGACCACGGCCACCCGACGCCGGCCGCACACCCGCAAGCCTGCACGTTATCCGCGCAACCCCGATTCGGGCGGCACACCACTACCCACTGATCACCGACACCGTGCCGCTGCTGAAGTTGGTGACGTAGACGTAGCCGGTGGTGGGGTTGACCGCCACCCCGGTCGGTTCGCTGCCGACGGTGATGGGTGATCCGGTGACCATGTTGGTGGCGGGGTTGATCACCGACACCGTGTCGTTGTAAACGTTGGCGACGTAGACGTAGCCGGTGGTGGGGTTGACCGCCACCCCGACCGGATTGCTGCCGACGGTGATGGGTGATCCGGTGACCATGTTGGTGGCGGGGTTGATCACCGACACCGTGCCGCTGCCATAGTTGGCGACGTAGACGTCGCCGCCGGGGCTGACCGCCACCCCTTCCGGACTGTTGCCGACGGTGATGGGTGATCCGGTGACGGTGTTGGTGGCGGGGTTGATCACCGACACCGTGTCGCCGTAATCGTTGGTGACGTAGACGTCGCCGCCGGGGTTGACCGCCACCCCGTGCGGACTGTAGCCGACGGTGATGGGTGATCCGGTGACCATGTTGGTGGTGGGGTCGATCACCGACACCGTGCCGCTGGCAGTATTGGTGACGTAGACGTCGCCGCCGGGGTTGACCGCCACCCCGTACGGACTGTCGACGGTGATGGGTGATCCGGTGACCATGTTGGTGGCGGGGTCGATCACCGACACCGTGTTGCCGCCATAGTTGGTGACGTAGACGTCGCCGCCGGGGTTGACCGCCACCCCGACCGGAAAGCTGCCGACGGTGATGGGTGATCCGGTGACGGTGTTGGTGGCGGGGTCGATCACCGACACCGTGTTGCTGCCACTGTTCGTGACGTAGACGTCGCCGCCGGGGTTGACTGCCACCCCGGACGGATAGCTGCCGACGGTGATGGTCGTGACGTGGCCGGGAGACCCGCCTGCCCCGCCGGCCCCGCCGGGACCGCCGGCCC
>NZ_LQPM01000045.1 GCF_002101815.1 Mycobacterium paraense
CAGCCGCCCGTGCCACCCCCGCCTGCGCCACCCCCGCCGCCGCCCGTCCCGCACGACGAGGGCGTGGGCCTGATCGAGCAGATGAACACCCGAAAGCTGCGGACCCCCGGCACCTCGTTCCGCACCCAAGAGCCCAATTCGACGTATCGGTTGCCGCTGCAGGCCGGCGCCCGCACCAGCGGGGTCGTCGCGCACCAACTGGGACTCGCGGTCGACGGGCGCCGGGTGCTCAGCGACATTTCGTTCACGGCGAGTCTGGGCACGTTGACCGCCGTCGTGGGGCCGTCGGCGGCGCGGAATACGGCGGTGCTCGAGCTGCTCGCCGGCACCCGGGAACTCGGGTCCGGCCAGGTCACGGTGGACGGCCACGACGTGCACGCCGAGCCCGAGTCGATGCGCACCCGGATCGGCATCGTGCAGCGCGAGGAGCGCCTGCACTCGCGGCTCAGCGTCGAACAGGCCGTGCGATACGCGGCCGAACTGCGCCTGCCGCCGGACACCACGCCCGACAACCGCAATCGGGTGGTGGACCAGGTGCTCGAAGAGCTCGAGCTGACGCCCCACCGGGCGACCCGGATCAGCAAGCTGGCGCCCGAGGTGCGCCGGTGTGTGGCCCTTGCGGTCGAACTGATCACCCGACCGACGCTGCTGGTGGTCGACGAGCCCGGCGCGGGACTGGATGCCGGTCAGCAAGACCACGTGCTGGCGATGCTGCGCCGCCAGGCCGACATCGGCTGTGTCGTGGTGGTGGCGATCTCGGCGCCGGCGGCGCTGGGCGGCCTCAGCATGTGCGATCAGGTGCTGGTGCTCACCGGCCGCGGCGCGATGGCCTTCGTCGGGCCTCCCCTGCAGGTCGAGTCCGCCATGGGCACCGCCGACTGGACCAGGGTCCTCGAACAGGTGGTGGCCGATCCCGACGGCGCGGACCGGGCGTTCCGGGCCCGCCAACCGGCGCCGCCCTTGCCCACGCCGCCCGAGGTGGCGGCGCCCTGGCCGCTCCCCGCCGAGCTTCCCGCGAAGCGGCAGATCCGGCTGCTGGCCCGTCGCCAGCTGCGGCTGCTCTTCGCCGACCACGTCTACTTTTTGTTCTTGGTGGTGCTGCCGTTCGTGTTGGCGGCGCTGACGCTGCTGATCCCCGGCGACTCCGGGTTGGAACGTCCCGCCCCGACCAGCCCCAACGCGCACGAAGCCATCGAACTCCTGGCCGCGCTCAACATCGCCGCGGTGATCGTGGGCAGCGCGCTGACCATCCGCACCGTGGTCGAGGAGCGCCGCGTCTTCCGGCGGGAGCAGGCCGTCGGGCTGTCGGCGCCGGCCTACCTGGCCGCCAAGCTCGTCGTCTTCGGCCTGGCCGCGCTCGTCCTGACGGGCGTCTTCTTCGCGATCGTGATCGTCGTGAAGGGCGGCCCGGTGCACGGCGCCGTCCTGCTGGGCAACGCCACGGCCGAGCTCTACGTGGGCGTCGCCGTCACCGCCGTGGTGTCGGCGGTCGTGGCCCTGGCGCTGTCGGCGATGGGCAACCGGATGCGCGAGGTGCTGCCGCTGCTCGTGCCGGTCATCCTGGTCTCGCTGCTGTTCAACGGGAGCCTGGTGCAGCTGGTAGGCAAGTGGGGCTTCCAGCAGATTTCCTGGTTCGTCCCGGCCCAGTGGGGCTTCGCGGCATCGGCGGCGACGGTCGACCTGCGCAGGGTCGACGCGCTGGCGGCCAACGCCCAGATGTGGACCCACTATTCGGGCTGGTGGGTGTTCGACATGGTCATGCTGGTGGCCTTCGGCGCGGGCGCGGCCGGTTTCGCCCTGTACCGGCTGCGGGCGCCCAAGCGGGCGCCGCTACATCGCGAACAGCAGGAACTGGGTGACCTGGCTGGGTGAAAAGTTGTTGTCGCTGACCAGCACCACCGATTGGCGACCGTCGGGCAGCTTGGGCCCGAGCGTGATCCCCTCGACGTTGTCCAGGGGCGACAACCCCGGCGTCGCGGACAGATCGACCGCCAGCGTCTTGGTCATCGGGGTCAGCGCCGCGCCCTGCATCGACGGCAGCGGCAGCACGTCCGTCGCGGCACCGATGTCGGCGCGGTAGATGCGGATGGTCGGGGGCACCGCAGACGACCGTTCCAGCACCAGGAACGTGGTGTCGGACAGCGCGACGAGGTCCGAGACGCCGTTGAGGTCGGCGGGCGGCGGGGGCGGTTCCATCGGGTAGGCGTACTGGGCCGTCGGCGCCCCGGTGGCGACGTCGAACTTGGTGACCCGCGTCAACACGGGTCGGCCGTCGTCGCTTTTCGGCCCGTCGTTGTAGCCCGGGTCTTCCATTGCGGCGAACAGCGATTGGCCGTCGGGCGTGAGCGTCACCCCCTCCAGCGCCTTGTTGCGGCGCGGCCCGGTGCGCTGCGCGGACATGGCCAGGTTGGGCGGCAGGGCGAACTGACCGAGGTAGGCGCCGTCCAGCGCGGCGGTCCGCACCCACGGGTCCAGCAGAACCGGGCCGTCGGTGAGCCGCTCCCCCTCGGAGCACCAGTACAGCCGCTGCCGCCCGGGGTCGAAGGCGATGCCCTCCGGGTCCGGGGGAACCACCGGCGGCGTGGCGTTCGCGGCCAGGGGCGCAAACGGCCGACCGGCCTCGTCGAGCAGCGGGCGGGTGGCGGTGAACGTGACGTCGTCAATCCCGTTGCCGGACAAGGACAGCCGCACGGTGTAGAAACGGGCCGGGTTCTTCTCGGAGCGGTCGTCGCTGATCACGTAGTACTGCTGGCGGCCGGCGTCGTAACTGATCCCGGACAGGCCGCCGATGACGGTGCCGTCGAATGTGGCGCCGAAGGCGACCTGCGACTGGCCGAGGTAGGTCAGCGTCGGCGGGCTCGCCGGCGCCGGGGCGCACCCGGACAAGGCCAGGCAGAGGCCGACCGCGAGCCCGCGGACCGGCGCAGTCCTAGACATAGCGCCTGACGTGGCGGCAGTAGTCGGCGTAGACGTGGCCGTAGTGCTGCCGCATGAATTCCTCCTCGCGCAACACCTGCCGGTGGAACAGCGCGGTCCCGGCGACCACGTAGATCAGCGGGACCCAATTGGGAAACACCAACAGCTGGCCGACGAGGAACACGAAAAAGCCGACGTAGATCGGGTTGCGGCTCATCGCGAATATGCCCGTCGTCACCAGCCGGCCGGGCTCGTCGACGTCGATGCCGACCCGGAAGCTCGCGCCGAACGACACCAGGCTCGCCACCAGGATCCCGACCCCGGCCAGGCACAACGCCGCGCCCAGCCACGCCAGGATCGCGGAGTGGAAAAACAGCTGATGGCTGGCCAAGGGCCAACCGAAGGCCGCGCCGAACACCGTATAGAAGTAGAACAGCGCCACCGGCGGGATCAGGTAGTCCGTCTTGTCCAGCTTCCCGAAATGCATGGCTTGGGTGCCGGCCCGGCGCAGCAGCATGACCCGCCCGGCGACGGCGCCGATCAGCAGCACGACGGTCAGGGCGGCCAGGTATCGCGGCATGGCTTGATCATGGCACCGACATCGCCGTGCCGAGCTTGTTTGCGGGGCCCCATCAGCGGGTTACCGTGCCTTTATGGCGCCAGACACGAAAAGCACTGCCGACCACCTGCGCAACGCCCTCGACGGGCGGTGGCGCGATGTGAAGAACCGGATGCGGGACACGATGACCGAGGACCTGTTCCGGCCCCATTACACCCCCAACACGGTGATCGCCCGCACCAAGGTGGCCGAGCAGATGCGGATCATGGCCGCGTTCGGGGCCGCCGCCGACAACTTCCGCAAGGAGCACGGCGGGACCGGCGACGTGGGCGCGGCGATCACGATGATCGAGATGCTGGCGATGTCGGACCTGTCGCTGATGGTGAAGGCCGGTGTGCAGTGGGGCCTGTTCGGCGGTGCCGTCGAGAACCTGGGCACCGAGCGCCACCACGAGGCCTACGTGAAGAAGATCATCAGCCTCGAGTTGCGCGGCTGCTTCGCGATGACCGAGACCGGGCACGGCAGCGACGTCCAGTCGCTGGAGACGACCGCGACCTACGACCCCGAGACCGAAGAGTTCATCATCGACTCCCCCACCCCGACCGCCCGCAAGGACTACATCGGCGGCGCCGCCCAAACCGCCACCATGGCAGCGGTTTTCGCGCAGCTGATCACCACCGAGGACGGCAAACCGGTCAACCACGGCGTGCACTGCCTGTTGGTTCCCATCCGCGACGCCGACGGCAACGACATGCCCGGGGTGACGACGTCCGACTGCGAATACAAGGGCGGCCTGCCCGGCGTCGACAACGGCAGGATCGTGTTCGACCACGTCCGCGTCCCGCGAGTGAACCTGCTGAACAAGTACGGCGACGTCGCCGCGGACGGCACCTACAGCTCGCCGATCGACAACCCCAACCGCCGCTTCTTCACCATGCTGGGCACGCTGGTCCGCGGCCGCATCACCGTCGGCGGCAGCGCGGGCGCCGCCGGTCGGGTCGCGCTCGACATCGCCACCCGATATGCGTTGCAGCGCAGGCAGTTCTGCGCCCCCGGCGACGAGAACGAGGTGCTGATCATGGATTACCTGGTCCATCAGCGCCGCCTGTTCCCGCTGATCGCCAGGTCGTATGCCCTGCAGTTCGCCCAGAACGAGCTGGTCGGCCGATGCCACGACATCCAGACCGCGGACGCGCCCGACGCCGACGAGCAGCGTGAGCTCGAGGCGCGCGCCGCCGGGCTGAAGGCGGCCAACACCTGGCATGCGTCGCGCGCCATCCAGGAGGCGCGCGAGGCCTGCGGCGGAGCGGGCTACATGGCCGAGAACCGGCTGATCGGGCTGCGCGGCGACACCGACGTCTTCACCACGTTCGAGGGCGACAACCACGTGCTGACCCAATTGGTGGCCAAGGAGCTGCTGACGGCCTACGCCGACGACATCCGCAGCATGAGCCCCGTCGAATGGGTGCGCTTCGCCGCCAACACCGTCGGCGAGCGGGTCCGCAAACGCACTGCGGCCGAAGCCATCATGCAGACGCTCGTCGACGCCCGCCAGGACAGCGAGGAGGAGGGCAGCCTCTTCAACCGCGGCACCCAGGTGAACATGTTCGAGGAGCGCGAGGACTACCTGCTGTCCTCGGTCGCCCGCCGGTTACAGGGCAAGTCCAAGGAGATGTCCGAATTCGACGCGTTCAATGCCGTGCAGGACCACGTGCTGCACGCGGCGAACGCGCACATCGACCGAATCGTGTTGGAGGCGTTCGTCGCCGGGATCGACTCGTGCCAGGACGAAAAGGCCCGCGAGCTGCTCGACATGGTCTGCGACTTGTATGCGCTGTCGGTGATCGAGGAGGACAAGGCCTGGTACATCGAGCACGGCTACTTGTCGACGGGGCGGGCCAAGGCGGTCACCCGCGGCATCAACGATCGCTGCCGCAAGCTGCGCCCGTACGCCGAGACGCTGGTCGACGGGTTCGGCATCCCGGAGCCGCTGCGCTACGCCGAGATGCTGCACCCGGAGAACCTTTCGACCTGAACCCCCGGAAGCCGTTGCGCGGCAACGCTACTGGTGCGGGATCGCGCCCAGCGCCTGCAGCTTGCCGTCCGGTCCGACGCGGAACTTCACCGTCCCGATCCCCGTGGGACAGCAGGGCTGATCCTTGCCGACCTGCCATTGGTATTGGACCGTGACGGTGTCATCGCTCGGCGCCAGCACGGTGATGTAGGGCTTCGGGTTCGGCGTGGGCGGCCCCAGCGGGGTGTTGTGGTCGAAGAACAACAGCTGCTGCGGCGTCGACTCGCTGGCGATGGTGGGGATGATCTGCACCCAGTAGAGGCGGCACTTGCTGGTATGCCCCCTTGCGATTTCGACCCAGCTCGAGCCCGGAACCTCGACCGGGACCGACGCGATGGCCTTGCGCACCGTGTCGGCCGACGGCCCGTCGGAGTCCTTGCACGTGTCGGCGCGCGACGCCGGCGGTGCCGAGGGTTTTCCGCCGCAAGCGGTGGCCAACAAAAGCAGCAGAATCACAATCTGGCGACGCACATTGTGAGCTTAACGAAAACTGTGAATGTCCCATCTGTTTCATCCGAACCCCTATTCCGGGGCGCAATTCGGCTGGCCCGTCGGTAATCTGGGCGGCGTCGCAGATCGGCGTTGACCTGCGATTACCCGGTCGGCACCGGGGTCTCCCCACACTTCACACAGCGCCTCGGATCCGGTGAGAGGAAGCCGTAAAGCGGCGGAAACATCGGGCGCCCGATGCCGAAACATCTTTACCGCACCATTTAGCGCAATAGGCCCTTGCGCGCTCGAGGAGGGAAGTAAGCGTGGCTACCGAGCCTCGCGGCGCCCGCACCGACGCCGTGAACAGCATGTGCGCCTACTGCGGTGTGGGCTGCGGCATGGTGTTACACGTCACAACCGACCCGGACAGCGGCCGTCGTCACGTTGCGAAATCCGTTGGAGACACGAGCCACCCGGCCAACTTCGGCCGGTTGTGCACCAAGGGCGCGACCACGTCGGACCTGCTGGCCGCGCCGGGGCGGCTGGATACCGCGCACGCGCGAGCCGAGCGCGGGGAGACCCTAGAACCGCTCGACATCGACGACGCGATCACGCGCAGCGCCAACTGGCTGCGGGCGATCATCGACCGGCACGGCCCGGACGCCTTCGCGATGTACGTGTCGGGCCAGATGTCCCTCGAGGCGCAATACTTGGCGAACAAGCTGACCAAGGGATTCATCCGCACCAACCAGATCGAGTCGAATTCGCGGCTGTGCATGGCCAGCGCGGGTTCCGGCTACAAGCTGTCCCTCGGGGCGGACGGGCCGCCCGGCTCCTACCAAGACTTCGACCGCGCGGACGTCTTCTTGGTCATCGGCTCCAACATGGCCGACTGCCACCCGATCCTGTTCCTGCGCATGATGGACCGTGTCAAGGCCGGCGCGAAGCTGATCGTGGTGGACCCGCGTCGCACCGCGACCGCCGAAAAGGCGGACCTGTTCCTTCAGATCGCGCCTGGATCCGACCTCGCACTGCTGAACGGGCTGCTGCATCTGATCGTCGAGAACGGGCAAACGGATGCGGACTTCATCGCCGAGTTCACCGAGGGCTGGGAGGTGATGCCGAGCTTCCTCGAGCAGTACACCCCCGGCACCGTCAGCGAAATCACCGGCATCCCAACCGAAGACATCCGGACCGCCGCGCGCTGGATCGGCGAGGCCGAAAACTTCCTGAGCTGCTGGACGATGGGCCTCAACCAGAGCACCCACGGCACCTGGAACACCAACGCGATCTGCAACCTGCACCTGGCCACCGGCACGATCTGCAAACCCGGCAGCGGCCCCTTCTCGCTCACCGGGCAGCCCAACGCCATGGGTGGCCGCGAAATGGGTTACATGGGACCGGGTCTGCCGGGGCAGCGCTCGGTGCTGTCGGCCGCCGACCGGGAGTTCGTCGAGGACGTCTGGGGCATTCCCAGCGGCTCGCTGCGCACCGACGTCGGTACCGGCACCATCGACATGTTCTCCCGCATGGCCGACGGCCACATCAAGGCGTGCTGGGTCATCTGCACCAATCCCGTTGCCAGCGTTGCCAACCGCAGGACGGTGCTGGCCGGCCTGGAGCGCGCCGAGCTGGTGATCACCCAGGATGCGTTCCTGGACACCGAGACCAACGAGTACGCCGACATCGTGCTGCCCGCCACGCTGTGGACGGAGTCCGAGGGCGTGATGGTCAACTCCGAGCGCAACCTGACCCTGTTCCAGCCGGCCCTACAGGCGGCGGGTCAGGCCCTGCCGGACTGGCAGATCATCGCCCGGATCGCTTGCGAGATGGGCTTTTCGGACTCGTTCAGCTACGCCTCGGCCGAGGAGGTCTTCGAGGAGATCAAGCAGTTCTGGAACCCCGCGACGGGCTACGACCTGCGCGGCGCCAGCTACGACCGGTTGCGGCGGACACCGCTGCAGTGGCCATGCCCGCCGGACGGCGCCGACCGCAACCCGATCCGCTACCTCAACGACGGGATCAGCCAGACCCGATCGGTCCGCGAGGACGGCAGCGCGCCCCCGTTGGCCTTCCCGACGCCGTCCGGGCGCGCAGTGTTTTTCGCCCGCCCGCACCTGCTGCCCGAAGAAATGCCCGACGACGACTACCCCCTCCTGCTGAACACCGGGCGCCTGCCGCACCAATGGCACACCATGACCAAGACCGGCAAGGTTGCCAAACTCAACAAGCTCAACCCGGGACCGTTCGTCGAGATCCACCCCGACGACGCCGCCCGACTGCAGATCTCGGAAAACGACCGGGTCGAAGTGGCGTCGCGCCGCGGGCGCGCCGTGCTGCCCGCGGTGGTCACCGACCGGGTGCGGCCCGGCAACTGCTTCGCCCCCTTCCACTGGAACGACGCCTTCGGCGAATACCTCGCGATCAACGCCGTCACCAACGATGCGGTGGACCCCGTGTCGCACCAACCCGAATTCAAGGCCTGCGCGGTCACCCTGACCAAGGTCGCCGCCGCCGAAACCGAGTCGGCGCCCGAACCCGAGGTCAGCGCCGACACACCAGAACCCGGACAGGAAAGCAGCGTGTCCCACGTCGACGCCCTCGCCGAATTGTTCGGCGTCGCAGACGAACCCGCCCCGACGTTCGACGAGCGGGGTCGCTCCTACCTTGCCGGCATGCTGGCCGGACTGCGCTCCGAGGCCGGCCGTCGGGCGGGCGGCGTGCCCACCCTGCCCGTCGGCGCACCGTTCGACACCCGCACCCGGTTCTGGGTGGACGGGGTTCTCGCGGGGATGTTCGCCCGCACCGAGGGGCCCGGCCCGATGCCGGAGTTGCCCACCGCCGTGCAGGACGGCGCGCCCACCGTCCCGGCGCCCCAGGCCGATTCGGCGCCCAAGCGGGCGCCGGTGGTGGTGTTGTGGGCGTCGCAGACCGGGAACGCGGAGGAGCTGGCCGCCGACGTCGCCGCGCGATTGGGCGAGTCCAGCGTGCCCGTCGCGTTGCGCGGCATGGACGACTTTCCCGCGGCGGAGCTCGCGACGACGCGTGAGCTGCTGCTGATCACCAGCACCACCGGCGACGGGGACCCGCCGGACAACGGCGCCGCCCTGTGGCGCGCGCTGACCTCCGACGGCGCACCGCGATTCACCGACACCCGGTACGCCGTTCTCGCGCTGGGCGATTCGAACTACGACGACTTCTGCGGCCATGGACGCAAGCTCGATGAGCGCCTGGCCGAGCTGGGCGCGACTCGCATCGTCGACCGGGTCGACTGCGAGCCGGACTACGAGGACGCCGCGGCCACCTGGCTGAGCGGGGTCGTCAGCGCGCTGGCCCGCACCCCGGCGCCGGCGGGGCGGGACGGCGGTGCCCCGGCGACCACGTCCGCGCCGATCCGGCCGGCCAACGGATCCGCGGCGGCCGGGTACACCAAGAAGCACCCCCTGATCACCGACATGTCCCGCAATATCAAGCTGGGCCAGCCGGAATCGGCAAAGGATGTGCGACAGTTGGTGTTTCGTGTCCCCGAAGGCACCATCAGCTACGAGGCCGGTGACGCGCTCGGGGTGTGGCCGCGCAACAGCGACCGCCTGGTCGACGAATGGCTGTCCGTCACGGGGCTGGATGGGCAAACCCCGGTCGAGGTCGGCGAGCACGGCTTGATGTCGCTGCGCTCCGCGCTGACCGAGCGGATCGAGATCGCCCACATCAGCCGGGACCTGGTGCGGTTCGTGCAGGAGCGCACCGGCGACCCGAAGCTCGCCGAGCTGCTGAAGCCCGAAAACCGGGCAGCCCTGAGCGATTGGGCCTGGGGGCGCCAGTCCATCGACCTGCTGGCGCAGCTGCCGGTCTACGCATCGGCCCACGAGTGGCTGAGGGTCCTCAAACGCCTTCAGCCGCGGCTGTACTCGATCTCGTCGAGCCCCAAAGTCTGCCCCGCCGAAGTCCACCTGACGGTCTCGCCGGTGCGCTACAACTTCCAGGGCGTCCCGCGCCGCGGGGTGTGCTCGACCTACCTTGCCGACCGCTCCCCCGGCGACCGCGTCGCCGTCTTTTTGCAGCAGTCGAGCAACTTCCGGCCGCCCAGCGACCCGGACACCCCGATGATCATGATCGGGCCGGGCACCGGGATCGCGCCCTTCCGCGGCTTCCTGCAGGAGCGGCGCGCCCTCGGGCACACCGGCCCCAACTGGTTGTTCTTCGGCGAACAGCACGCCGCCACCGACTACTACTACCGCGACGAGATCGAGCAGATGCACGCCGACGGGCTGCTGACCGAACTGGACCTGGCGTTCTCGAGGGACCAGCGCGAAAAGGTCTACGTGCAGCACCTGATGCGCAACCGCGGGGCCCAGCTGTGGCGCTGGCTGCAGGACGGCGCGCAGCTGTATGTCTGCGGTAACGCCGACCCGATGGCCAAGGACGTCGACCGCGCGCTCTGCGACATCGCGGCCGAGCACGGCAACCTCGAGCCGGACGCCGCGCGGGCCTACGTCCAATCCCTGGGCGCCGACAAGCGCTACCACCGCGACGTCTACTAAAGGCCAGCCCGCGAGCCTTTAATACGACGGAAACATCGCACACCCGCCGCCGAAACATCCCCGCCGCACCATTGCCTCAGCTGGTTGCGTCGAGGAGGGGCCGTGAGCGTCGCTCGGGAGTGTGATGGGCCCGATCGGGTCATGAAAAGCGTCTGCCCGCTGCGGTGCCGGCGGCATCCCGAAGGCCAGGCGTCGGCCGCCGGGCAGGTCGACTGGGCCGGGTTGCCGGTCAACCTCGACATGGCGTTCTCGCGGGAGCAGCGCGACAAGGTCTACGTCCAACACGTGATGCGCAAGCAGGGCAGCCAGCTCTGGCGATGGGTGCACGGCGACGCCCAGATCTGCGTCTGCGAAACCGCGGCCGAGGACGGGCAGCACCTCACCGGCGCCAACCAGTAACCGCCGGCGGTTTACCTCACCGAGTCCTCGGAACCGGCTGGCCATATACGGCCACCACCACGGTGCGGTCCAGGCTGTTGTCCGACCACACGCCGATCGCGGTATTGGCGCAGTCCCGGATGATCGCCATGTCGTCGGGGTTGTAGTACCACTGGTTGACCAGCTCCAGGCTGCTGATGGCCATGGCCGGATTGGTCGCCACCGTCTCGGCGGCCTTGCCGTTGAATCCCGCCGCGATGGCGCGGTCCTGCGGCGTCGACCCGTCGGATCCCATGTCATCGTTGATGTTTCGGTTGTTGATCATGTCCTCCGCGTGCCATTCTGCGGCCAGCGTCAGCGCATTGTTTCTGATGACATCGTTCGTGCAGCCCGCCTGGTGCTGCAGGGTGTAGACGGCGGAGACGACGGCGCTGTTGAGCCGCTTGTTGTCGGCCTGCGCGACGGGAGCGACCAGCACCGCGGCGACCACTACGGCGGGTACCGCCCGGGCGAGAAGGCTTCGCATCACACCGGGTCGAAACGCGAAACCAGCCAGCGGCCGTTGACCTTGTCCAGCGTGACCCGAACGACGGGCTGGGTATCCGTGGGCGCCCCCTCGCCGATCGTCACGGTCTGATCGACGAACAACACCACCACGGCATGATTGGCCGTCGCCGAGACCGACGCTGCCGCATTGACTTTGGCCACCGACGAGATGTGCTTTTCCTTGGCTCCCGGAACGACGACCCGGCGCGTCAGCTCGGCGTACGCATCCTTGAACTCACCGGTCAGCCGTTCGCGCGCCGCACCCAGGTCCTTTTCCACCGAGTCCGCCTTGTAGGACAACAAAGCCACCGTGTCTTCGCCGGCGACCCGCACCGATTCGGACCGGGCCCGGGCGAGGTCATCGGCCGAGCCGGCGACCCACCTGAAGTAGCCCGCCGCGACGGCCAACAGCAGCGCGAGCGCGGGCAAGACGCCAACCGCGAGCACCCGCGTCCACGCGATGCGCCGCTTCTCCACGGCGGCCGGGGCCTCCGATTGTTGTTGTGCGGTGACATCTTCCGCCTCGGCCGGAGCTTCCGCCTCAGCCTCGACGGCGGTTTCCGTGTCCTCTCTGAGTGTCGTCATGGTACGAACACCACGTTCGACACCTTGGCGTCGTTCCCGACCGACCGGACCTCGATTCGCATCCGCCACTCTCGCGGCGCCTCCTCGCCGCCCGCGGTTCGTGATTTGACGGCGATCGCGACGAGCACCTGCGCCGAATCGCCCCGCTGAGATTCCAGTCCCGCGTCGGTGACGGTGCCCTCCGACTTCGATTGCGCCGCCTTGACGACCTCGACGAACGGCTTGGACCGTTGCTCGAAATCGTCCCGGAACGCCCCGGTGGACAAGTCGAGGATCCGCTGCACGTCGGCGTCCGCCTGGGTGTAGTTGATCGTCGTGAGGTTCACCGCGCCCTGGCGTGCGACCTGAACGTATAAGTCGCGCTTGGTCTTCGCCTCACGGTCTTCGTAGGCCCGGTAACCCAGCCAGCCGGCCAATCCGGCCAGCGCCACCACGAGCGCGGCGCTGACCACCACCGCCGTTGCCGCGCGCGAAAGCCTTGGAGTGGCCCGGCGCCGCCAGCGCGCGAGCCGCCCCCCGGATTCCTGGGGCGCGTCGCCGTCGACATCTGGGGTCTCGGCTTCTTGGGATTCTTCGGCCATGTTGCTCCTTCACTGCTTATGGCTGCGGGACGAGAAGTGATTGCCAGTCCTTGGCACGCGGATGCGCCAGGTCGGACTCGGTGTAGCGGCGCCCATCGGGGCCTATGTAGTCACCGGTGGCCGGGTCGTACGTGGCGACGGCGAGGGGTGGCGGGGCCGGGGCCGCCGGCGCGGTTCCCCGCGGTGGCGGCAGCCGAGGGTCTTGTCCCGGCGGATACATCGGAACGCCCTGCCCGCTGTAGGTGGCGTTGGGGTCGCCCTTCCAGTTGTAGCCGTCATTGAGCGGCGCATATTCTTCGTCGCTTTCGCACAGCTCGATCGTGGGCGCACGCTTCCACGGCTTCGCCTCACACGGAATGTTGCGCACCCCACGGACATTGAACTCCGAATCCTGTGGCACTCTGCAGAACAGGTCCGCGGCGGGCCGGTCCGGAGCGTCGACGCTGGCCGGTGACCGGCGCTGCGTCGGCGGCAGGTACCCGGTCGTGCAGGGCGGCGGCAGGTTGATGTTGAGGTTGAAGTCCAACTGGGCTCCCCGGTACTCCTGCTTGGTGTTGGAGCTGGGCACCACGATCGCCGCCATGGCCGCGATGCCCTGCGGCAACAGCACCAGCAGTTGCTCGATGTCGTGGCGGTAGACGACGGCGATGTCGCCGAGGCTCACCAGGTTGGCGAACAGGACGGGCACCGCGGGCGCCACCCGGTCGAACAGCGCGCGGCCTTCCTCCACCCCGGACGTGCCCTGCGTCAACAGATCGCGCAGCGCCGCATCTTGCGCCTTGAACTGGGCCGTGATGGCGGCGGTTCGATTGGCCCACGTGGCGATCGCATCCGACGTCTGCACCTGGGAGTTGAGCACCGCCGGGGACTGGTCGATCAGGGCGGCGAGCGGATCGACGGTCCGGCCTCCGGCAACGGCAAGCGCGGTCGATCCGTCGACGATCCGGGACAGCTCCGGCCCGAGACCGCTGACCGCGCGGTTGGATTCGTCGATCACCGTGTGCAGGTTGTCCCGCGGAATCGCCTGCAACGCACGGTTGGTCATGTCGAGCAGGTGTCCGATGTCGACGGGCACGTCGACGTGACCGGCGGGGATGACATCGCCGGCGCGCAGCTGCCTGGAGTGTTCGGCATCCTTGCCAGCCTGCGGGGTCAGTTCGATGTACTGCTCCCCGATCGCCGAGCGGCTGTGCACCGATGCCTGCACGTCGGCGGGCACCTTGACCGCGGATCGCAAGGCCAGCACCGCCCGCACCCCGGTGGCGGTGACCTCGACCGACTTGACCTGGCCCACATCGGTGCCGCGGTAGGTGACGACCGAAGTCTGGTAGAGGCCACCCGATTGCGGCAGATCGACCGTGACGTTGTACTCGCCGATCCCGAACAGCGTCGCGGGCAGCTTCATGAAGTTGAAAGCCATTGCGCCACAAGACACCAGGGTCACCAGAGCCAGGACCGACAACTGGATCCACGTGCGGCGGTTCAGGCGCAGCATTCAGTACCCCCCGAAGTGGTACGGATAGGTCAGGGGGTTGCCGCCCGTGACGGGGCTCGGCTGCATGCCTATCGTGCGTCCCCACTGCAGTTCGAGCTGGGTGAGGTTGCCTTCCCACCGCGAGCCCGTGAACAGCCCCTGGTCGATGCGGCTCAGCGTCAGGTCCACGATCAGCGTCAGGTTGGCGTAGTCGCCCCGGAACCAGTTCCGCGCCGTGGACGCCGGCCAGGGATACGCCACCAAGCCGTCCAGACCCCTGGTGAGCGACGGTCCGGCATCGGCGAGCGACCGCAGCACCGGCGCGATGTTGCGCAGGTTGTTCACCAGAGACTCCTTGCTCTGATGGATGGTGTCGGCCGCGATCGCGCTGAACTTGCCGAGCTGATCGATCGCGTCGGCGATCTTGGTGCGCTCCTCGGCAAGCACCGCAAAGGCTTTCGGCACCGTGGTCAACGCCTTGTCGACGACGACATCTTTGGCGGCGACCTGTCCGGCCAACGAATTGAGATTCTCCGAAGCCGCGATGATGTCATCGGTCTGGGCGTTGGTGCCCGCGATGAACTGGTCGAGCTGGCCCAGCAGGCTGCGCATGTCGTTGTCGCGCCCGGCGAAGGCCTTGGCGAGCGCCTGGGTGATTTCCTGCAGCTGACCCAGGCCCCCGCCGTTGAGCAGGATCGACACCGAGGCCAGGGTCTGCTCGGTGGTCGGGTACATGCTCGCGTGCGACAACGGGATCACCGACCCGTTCTTCAGTTCGCCGACGGGCGGCTCGTCCTTGGGCGCCCCGAGTTCGATGTGCATGGAGCCGAGCAGGCTGGTCTGGCCGAGCTTGGCGGTCGAATTGGCCGGCAGGCGCACGTCGCCGTTGATGCGCATGGTGACCAGCGCATGCCAGTCCTGCAGCTCGATCTTGGTCACGTTGCCGACGTTGACGTCGTCGACCCGAACCCGGGTGTTCTCCTGGATGGTCACCACGTCGGGCATCTGCGCCTGGACCGTGTAGGAACCGGGGCCGCCGCCGGCGGTGCCGGGCAGGGTGAACGAATTCAGGCCCTTCCATCCGCAGCCCGGCAGGGCGGCGATCAACGCGCCGCAGAGCGCCGCGGCTATCGCCCGCCTCACGATGCCCCCGTCGGAAGCATCAGGTCGCGCAGCACCTGCGTCGAATCGACCGTTCCGTTCGGCGGTGGCGGCGCCTCTGCGGGCTGCGGCGCCTGGACGGGCGCCGGCGGCGGCGCATCCGGCGGCGGTGTGGCGTCGGGCGGCGTGTAGCCGGGCCGTAGCCGGTCCTCGCTGTAGGTGATTTCGTTCGGCCGGGCCTGGGTCCCGACGAACGGGTTGAGGCCGAACGGAAGGTAGTTGTAGATGCGGTTTTTGATGATCGGGTTGATGTACTGCAGGCAGAGCTTGGACACCCGGTCCAGGCGCAGCCGGGAGGCCGCCTCGATCGAGCTGCAGATCCATTGCGGGATGTCGGCGAAGTTGTTCAACGCCATGATGCCGGTCATGGCGCTCTGCGCCGGCTGGTAGATGTTCAGGAAATTCTGGAACACGGTCGGGGCGATGTGCAGGATCTGCTTGATGTCCGCGCGGCTGTCGTTGAGCACGGTGGTGATGGACCCCAGCCGGTCGAACGTGACGCCCACGGCTTCCCGGTTCTCGGAAAGAAAGTCGCGCAGATCGGTCAGCGCCCCATCGAGCCCCTTCACCGCGTTCGCCACTTCGTTGGGCGTGTTCGACAGGACCGTCGTCACACCGGCCAGGTTCTGGTTGAACGAGGCCAGCAGGTCGCTGCTGGAATAGAGCGCCGACACCAGCAGCTGCAGGTTGCGCACGGTGCTGAAGATGTCGTCGGCGTGATCGCCCAGCGCCGAAATCGCCTCGGACAGCTTCATTACGGTGTCGCGGGCCGTGTCACCCTCGCCCCGCACATTGTCGGCGGCCGAGTTGATGAACTCGCCGACCGAGTTCACGCCGCCGGGCGCGGTGGGCTGCAGCGCCTCGGTCAGCTTCTCGAGCTGCCTGCGGAAGTCGTCCCATTCGACCGGAACCGCGGTGCGGCTCAGCGGGATCGACGCGCCGGGGCTCAATTTGGGACCGCCGGAGTACGCCGGCACGAGCTGGATCGCCCGGGACGTCACCAGCGACGGGGACAGGATCGCCGCGCGGGCATCGGCGGGGACGGCATACTGCTTGTCCACGGAGAAGGTCACTTTGGAGCTGGCGGGCTGCGGCTCGATCCTGTCCACCACCCCCACCGCCACGCCGAGGATCCGAACCTCGTCGCCGACGAACAGGCCGTTGGCTTCCGCGAAATATGCTGTGTAGGTGGTTCTTTGAACCTCTCGGAACAGCTTGGTGCCGACGAGGAAGGAAGCCACGACCAATGTCGCGACCAGGCTGATGCCGGCCGCCGCCTGCAGGGCGCGCCGCCGGGTCACTGTCCGCCCGCCTGTGCGGGTGCGGGCTCGGGCGGTGGGCCGGGCGCGGGAGCCGGCGAGGGCGGCTGGGACCAGATCGGGTGCGGTGCGTCCTCCGGCGGCACCGGCGGGGTGCCGGTCGGCGGGTCCACCGACTCCGACGGCAGGCCCTGGTTCGGGTCCAGCAGCCGGTCATACATTCGCGCGTCGATCGTGGGACCGCTGATCTGGCCGGGAATCAGGTTAGCCACGTAGGCCTTGAAAAATGGCCCGGAGCCCAGGCATTCGCCGAACGACATCGCGTAACGTTTGAACTTCGGCAGGGTCTTCTGCAGATCCTCCTTGCGGTTGTCGAGCACCTCGAGCACGCCGTTGAGCTTGTCGAGGGCGGGCTTGAGCTGGGTCCGGTTGTCGTTGACCAGCCCCGAGATTTGATGCGACACCGCCGTGAGGTTGTTCATCAGCGCATCGAGGGAGTCCCGTTCGTCCAGCAGCGCGGCGAGCAGCGCGTTGGAATCGGCCACCAGGGTGGCGATCTGCTGGCTGCGCTTGCCGAGCACCCCCGAGACCCTGTTGGCGTTGCCCAGCAGGTTGCGCAGCTGGGCGTCGCGGTGGTTGAGGGTTTCGGAGAACCGCGCGACGCCTTGCAGCGCGGGTTTGAGATCGGCCGGCGTCTCCTTGAACGTGTTGGCCAAGGTCGTTAGGGCCGAGGACAATTGGACCGTATCGAGCCCGCTGATCGTCGTGGTCAGGTCACCCAGTGCGTCGGGAAGGTCATAGGGCGAGTGGGTGCGTTCCAGCGGAATGGGTCCGCTCAGTTTTCCGTCACCGCGCGGGGTGAGCTCGAGCATCTTGCTGCCCAACACGGTCTCGGTCTTGATCGCGGCTTCCGTGCGGTCGCCCAGTTCGACGGATTTGCGGACGGTGAAGGCCACCCGGACCTTGGTGCCCTCCAGGCGGATCTGCGAGACCCTGCCGACTCCCATGCCCGAGACGCGCACGGTGCTACCCGTCTTGATGCCGCCGGCCTCGGAGAAGTACGCGGAATAGTCGTTGGTGTCCTTGACGAACGGCAGCTTGTCGTACTGGAAGGCGGCGACGACGACGCAGGCGACGATCGCGGTGCCCATCACGCCGACCAGCACCGGGCTCCGCCCCCCGAGCGGTTTGATCTGGGGCAACTTCATTGCGGCGTGCACCGCCCGCTGGGCTGGCCGAACAGCTTGACGAAGATCGGGTTGCCCCCTTTGCCGTTGAGCTTGAGCAACACCTCGCAGAAGTAGAAGCCGAAGTAGTCGCCGTTCAGGCCCTGCCGGGACAGCACCTGGTAGATGTCGGGCAACTGCTTGAGCAGGTTGTCGACGTAGTCGCGGTCCGACAGCACCTGCCCGGACATGCGGTCGGTCTCGCGCACCACGTCCTTGATCGGCTGGCGGGCCTGGACGAGCAGATCGGCCACCGAGCCGGAGGCGGCGTTGATATACGCCAGCCCCGTGGAGATGTCGTCCCTGCGCTGCGCCAAGCCATTCACGAACTGGGACAGTTTGTCCAGGCCGTCGGAGAACTCGCGGTCGCGCGTGGCGAAGGTGTGCAGGACCGTGTTCAGGTTGGCGATCAGCTCACCGATCAGCTCGCTGCGCCCGGCCAGCGTCGAGGTCAGCATGGACGTCTGCGCCAGCACCGACGCGAGTGTGCCGCCCTGGCCCTGGAAAATCCGCAGCAGCTCGCCGGACAGGGCGTTGACCTGATCGGGATCCAGCGCGCGGAACAGCGGCCGGAAGCCGCCGATCAGGGCGTCGACGTCCAGGGCGGGTGACGTCCGCGCCAGCGGAATCGTCGCACCCGGGGGCAGCAGGCGTGGTGCGCCGGGGCCCTCTTCGAGCGCGAGATACCGGTCGCCGATCAGATTTTCGTAGCGCACAACGGCTTTGGTGCCGTCGGTGAGCCGAACGCCCTTGTCGACCGCGAAGCCGACGGTGACCGTGCCGTCCCGGTGCAGGGTGAGGTCACCGACCTTTCCCACCTCCACCCCGGCGATGCGCACGAAGTTGCCGGACTTCAGGCCGGAGATGTTCGTGAAGACCGCTTGGTAGCCGGTGCGATCCTCGAAGCGCAATTGCCCGAACACGGCGATGAGCGTGAACGTGAACACCAGGCAGACCGCCGTGAATATCCCGACGCGCAGGATGATGGCGGACATCTTTCGTCTTCTCATGACGGCGGCCGCCCCCCGCGATACCAGTAGTGGGGCGGCTCCGGTGGGTTCTTGGTCGTCGGGAACCAGTTGGCCCACCACGGATTGCCGGCCGCCACGTTGGTGCGGATCTCGTCGGGGGCGGCGCCCCAGCCGGTGTCGGTGACAAGCGCGCGGACCGGGAAGTTCGCGCTCGGGTCGGGCAGCGATCCACAGCTGGGCTTGCCGCCCGGACCTCCCGTGGCGTTGACCTTGGGAAGGTGTCTCGGGTACCGATACGGATCGTCGCCGAACAGCAGCGCGGCATCGAGGATCACCGAGTAACCGTTGCCGCCCAACGCGTCCCGGCCGCCGTGATCCACGTACCATTGCGCGCCCTGGAACAGGCACGTGTAGGTCGGCGAGTACTTGTTCAGCAGGGCGGTGGTCGGATCGAGCAGGTCGAGGGACCGCACGATGTTGGCTACGTTTCTGCCGATGACGCTGATGCCGGTCTGGCTGAAGCCCGCCGCCGACAGCAGCAAGGAGTCCAGCGCCCGCTGGTTGTCGGTGAGCGTCTTGCTCGTGGTGGTCGCCGAGTCGAGGATCGACAAAATATCCTGCGCCGCATCCGAATAGGCGGCGGTTGTCTTGCCGAACAGTCGCCAGTCGCGGTGGATGGTCTCCATGCGCGGGTTGACGGTCAACAGCAGGTTGTTCGCCTCGGTGATCGCCTGCCCGATCCGTTCGCCCTTGCCGCGCACCGACTCCGAGAAGGCGGACAGGATCGCGTTGAGCTTCGCCGGGTCGAGGGCCTCGACCACCGCCTGCAAATTCTCGAACACCGTGTTGACTTCCACGGTGACATTTCGGGAGTGCAGCACCGCGCCGGACTGCAACGGTGTCCGGCTGGGGTGGTCCGGCACGATGAGGTCGACGTACTTGGATCCGAACGCGGTGGTCGATTTGATCTCGGCCTCGAGGTTGCTGGGCAGGTACTTGAACGGGCCCGGGTCCATCTTCAGCTGCAGCTGAGCCGCTTTCACGTCGGTGCCGATGGAGGCGACCTGACCGACCTGCACCCCGCGCAGCTTGACCTTGGCGCCCTGTTCCATCACCAGGCCCGCGCGATCGGACACCAGCGTCAGCGGGACGAAGTCCTGGAACTTGCCGGAGAATGACGCGGCGGTCAGCGCGATCAGGCTCCCGACGACGATGAACAGCGTCGGCGCCCACCATATCGGGTCGATCTTGCCGCTGCGGACCCGGTTTGCGGCGCGCGATCCGTGACCTCTGTGATTGCTCACGCCGTCACCCCGACAAATTGAAGTTGCCGGACTGACCGTAGATGGACAGCGAAATCATCAGGCAGACAAACGCGGTGACGATCATCGACGACCGCACCGAACGACCGACCGCCTCCCCCACGCCGGCGGGACCACCCGTCGCGGTGAAGCCGTAGTAGGTGTGTACGACCATCACGCCCGCCGCCATCGTCAGCGCCGCCAGGAACGACCAGAACAGGTCGGTGGGACGCAGAAACGTTGAGAAGTAATGCTCGTAGACCCCACGCGACTGGCCGTAGATGTAGATGGTGCCGAACTTGGCGGCGAAAAACGACATCAGGACGGCCACGGCGTACAGCGGAATGACGACCAGGATGCCCGCGATGATCCGTGTCGAGGACAGGTAGGTGATCGCGCGGATGCCCATGACTTCCAGCGCGTCGATCTCCTCGTTGATGCGCATCGCGCCCAGCTGCGCGGTGGTGCCGGCGCCGATGGTGGCGGCCAGCGCCACCCCCGCCGTGCACGGCGCGATCATCCGCACGTTGAAAAACGCCGACAGGAAGCCTGTCAGCGCCTCGACCCCGATGTTGGACAACGTGTCATAGCCCTGCACCGCCACCAGTGCGCCGGTCGTCAGGGTGAGGAACCCGATGATGCCCACGGTGCCGCCGATCACCGCCAGCGCGCCGGAGCCCATGCCCATCTCCGCGATGAGCCGCAGCACCTCTCCCGGGTAGCGCCGCACCGCATCCGCGGTCGCGGCCAACGATTTCCCGTAAAACTCGGTCTGCTCGCCCAGCCTGCGGGTGGCGGACACCAGCCTGGGTCCAAGTGTGGCGAACCACGTCGGTTCGCTTGCCGCTTCGGTCATTTGGCGGTCACCTTGACGCCGAGCGCGGTGACGACGATGTTGATGAAGAACAGGGCCATGAAGGAAAACACCACGGTCTCGTTCACCGCATTGCCGACCCCGGTGGGGCCACCGCCCACCGACAGGCCCTTGTAGCAGGCGATCAGGCCCGCCGACAACCCGAACAGCGTCGCCTTGATGAGCGAAATCACCACCTGCGGCAGCCCGGTGACCAGCGTCATCCCCGCGATGAACGCGCCCGGCGTGACGTGTTGAACGAAGACGACGAAGATGTAGCTGCCCGTCAGCCCGGTGACGGCGACCACCGAATAGAGCAACAACGCGACGAACGTCGCCGCGATGATCCGCGGAACCACCAGCGCCTTAATCGGATTGACGCCGATCACCTTCATCGCGTCAATCTCCTCCCGGATGGTGCGGGCACCCAGGTCGGCGCACATGGCCGTCGATCCCGCGCCGGCGACCGCCATGGCGGTGACGACGGGCCCGACCTGGGTCACGGAAGCCAGCGCGGCACCGGCGCCCGACAGGTCCCCGGCGCCGATCTCGACGAGCAGGATGTTGAGGACGAACACGATGAGCACCGTGTAGGGAATCGACAGCATGATCGTGGGGAAGATCGAAACCCGCGCGACGAACCAGATCTGCTCGAGCAGCTCACGCCAGGCCCACGGCCCTCGCACCACAGCAACCAGCGACTCGATGCTGAGGATGAAAAACTGGCCCAGCGCGTTCATGGGCCGTGCGACGGCCGTGCCGTTCATGGGGTTTCTTCAATCGCCCGGATCGTCCATGCCTCCATACGCCTCAATCGGCCCCCGCTTACGTGAAAAGAAAAACGTCGTGATTAGCGTCGCCGCAAAGGATTAGCGGCGTTCATCGCGCAATCCGGCCACACCGCCTGGCTGCACGTAGAAAACACTTGGGAAGCCTAAGTAGAATTCGATTGCCGCCGTAGGTTTGAAATCAAGCAGAGGCAATCTGGCGAATAAGCCAACACCCGCAACCCACTTTCGTTCCCGTGACCGGCAGATCCCAACCGGCGCAACACCAAAGCGATCGCCGCGGCGCGATGGCCCCCGCGGACAACGACGATGCCGTCGCGGGGCCGCGGGGCCCCTGTGCGAACCCGACCGCCCCAGCCACGTGCGCGCGCCGACGCGCCGCGCGTGTTGAGCCGCCTGCCCCGGAGCGGGCGGCCGCAGGCGCCGAAGGCGTGCTCGCGCGGGCGTGCGAGGCGAAAAGCCCCGGTAGAGGGGTCCGGAGCGGGGTCGGGCAAACCGGCGCAATGCACGGATGTCCTATAGTTGGGGCTATGCAACAGGCCACATCGCCGCGCCTCGCCCAAACGCGCCGCCCCGCCGTGGATTCTTGTTGTCGCTGTTGTTGTTGATTCCTGACGGCTTCTGACGTTGAAGATCGGCATCGCGCGTTCGCCCAGGAAGAAAAAGGCCATCGAATTCGTATCTCCGGGTAGCAGACGAGCCCCGTACCAACCCGAACCGACACCGCCTAAGGAAGTTTGATGAGCATCGCCGAGGATGTCACTCAGCTGATCGGCAACACCCCGCTGGTCCGGCTGCGCCGGGTCACCGAAGGCGCCGTCGCCGACGTCGTCGCCAAGCTGGAGTTCTTCAACCCGGCAAACAGCGTGAAGGACCGGATCGGGGTCGCCATGCTGGACGCCGCCGAACAGGCGGGCCTGATCAAGCCCGACACGATCATCCTCGAGCCGACGAGCGGCAACACCGGCATCGCGCTGGCGATGGTGGCGGCGGCGCGCGGGTATCGCTGCGTGCTGGTCATGCCGGACACCATGAGCATCGAGCGGCGCATGCTGTTACGCGCGTACGGCGCCGAACTGATCCTGACCCCCGGCGCGGAGGGTATGCCGGGCGCCATCGCCAAGACCGAAGAGCTGGCCAAGACGGACCAGCGGTATTTCGTGCCGCAGCAGTTCGAGAACCTGGCCAACCCGGCGATCCACCGCGCGACGACGGCCGAGGAGGTCTGGCGCGACACCGACGGCAAGGTCGACATCTTCGTGTCCGGCGTCGGCACGGGCGGCACCATCACCGGTGTCGCCCAGGTCATCAAGGAGCGCAAGCCGTCGGCGCAGTTCATCGCCGTGGAACCGGCCGCGTCCCCGGTGCTGTCCGGTGGGCAGAAGGGGCCGCACCCGATCCAGGGCCTCGGCGCCGGGTTCGTCCCGCCGATCCTCGATATGGACCTGGTCGACGAGGTCATCACCGTGGGCAACGACGATTCGCTCAACCTGGCGCGGCGGCTGGCCGCGGAGGAGGGCCTGCTGGTGGGCATCTCCTCGGGCGCGGCCGCGGTGGCGGCGCTGCAGGTGGCGCGCCGGCCCGAGAATGCCGGCAAGCTCATCGTCGTCGTCCTGCCCGACTTCGGCGAGCGGTATCTGAGCACGCCGCTGTTCGCCGACGTGAAGGACTGAGCATGCTCGCAGCCATGCGTCGGGACATCCGGGCGGCCCGGGAACGGGATCCCGCCAGGCCCACGACGCTGGAGGTCATCTTCGCCTACCCGGGCGTGCACGCGGTCTGGGCCCACCGGATCAGCCACTGGCTGTGGCAACGCAACGCCCGGGTGGCCGCGCGGACGCTGGCGGAAATCACCCGCATCCTGACCGGCGTCGACATCCACCCGGGCGCCCTGCTCGGCGCGGGCCTGTTCATCGACCACGCGACCGGCGTGGTAATCGGGGAAACCGCCGAGGTGGGCGAGGACGTCCACATGTATCACGGCGTTACCCTCGGCGGCAGCGGCGCGGAAACCGGGAAACGCCACCCGACCGTCGGCGACCGGGTGACCATCGGCGCCGGAGCCAAGGTCCTCGGCGCGATCAAGATCGGCGACGACAGCCGGATCGGCGCCAACGCCGTCGTGGTCAAGCCGGTGCCGTCGGGCTCGGTGGTGGTCGGCGTCCCCGGGCAGGTCATCAGCCGCGCCGGACGGGGCACCCCGGACGACTCGATGATGCCCGACCTGGTCGGCGTCAGCCTGCAGTCCCTGCTCACCAGGGTGGCCAAGCTCGAGGCGCAGAACGACGGGCAGCAGAATGGCCGCGTGATCCGTCCCCCCGAGGCCGGGGTGTGGCACGGCGAGGACTTCTCCATCTGACTCGCGTGGCCTGCCTTCGGATGTTCTTCAAGGTGCGTTAACCGCGATCGGCGCTACGGTGGCCTCATGAGCGATCCCTGCACGCCGCGGATCCCGGCGGCCCTGGCCGCGCCGAGCCTCAATCGCGGGGTGGGCTTCACGCACGAGCAGCGGCGACGGCTGGGACTCACCGGCAGGCTGCCGTCGGCGGTGCTCACACTCGACGAACAAGCCGACCGTGTGTGGCATCAATTGCAAAGTCTGGCAACGGATCTGGGCCGCAACCTGCTCCTCGAGCAGCTGCACTACCGGCACGAGCTGCTGTACTACAAGGTGCTGGAGGACCACCTGACCGAGCTGATGCCGGTGGTTTACACGCCCACCGTCGGTGAGGCCATTCAACGCTTCTCCGACGAATATCGCGGGCAGCGTGGGCTTTTCCTGAGCATCGACGAGCCGGACGAGATCGCCGAGGCCTTCGAAACTTTCGGGTTGGGCCCCGAGGACGTCGACCTGATCGTATGTACCGACGCCGAAGCGATTTTGGGCATCGGCGATTGGGGCGTGGGCGGAATCCAAATCGCCGTGGGCAAATTGGCGCTCTACACCGCCGGCGGCGGCATCGATCCCCGCCGTTGCCTCGCGGTGTCCCTCGATGTCGGCACCGACAACGAACAGCTGCTGCAGGACCCGTTCTATCTCGGCAATCGCCACGCCCGGCGCCGCGGCGCGGAGTACGACGAGTTCATCAGGCGCTACATCGAGACGGCGCACCAGATGTTTCCGCACGCGATCCTGCATTTCGAGGACTTCGGGCCGCTCAACGCGCGCAAGATCCTGCAGACCTACGGCGACCACTACTGCGTCTTCAACGACGACGTCCAGGGCACCGGCGCGGTGGTGGTGGCGGCGGTGTACGGCGGGTGCCATGTCACGGGCGTCCCGCTGCGCGACCAGAAGGTGATTGTCTTCGGCGCCGGGACCGCGGGCATCGGCGTGGCCGACCAGATCCGTGACGCGATGGTGGCCGACGGCGCGAGTGCCGAACAGGCGGCGGCGCAGATCTGGCCGATCGACAAACAGGGGCTGCTCTTCGACGACATGGACGACCTGCGCGACTTTCAGGTGCCGTACGCCAAGAACCGCCAGCGGCTGGGGGTGGGCGCCGCGGATCGGGTCGGCCTGGTGGACGCGATCAAGCTGGCGTCACCCACCGTTCTGTTGGGCTCGTCGACCGTGTTCGGCGCGTTCGACCAGGAGGTCATCGAGGCGATGACCGCATCCTGCGAGCGGCCGATGATCTTCCCGCTGTCCAACCCCACGTCTCGCATGGAGGCGATGCCGGCCGACGTGCTGCGGTGGTCGGAGGGCAAGGCGCTGATCACCACCGGCACCCCGGTCGCCCCGGTCGAATACGACGGCACGACCTACACCATCGGCCAGGCGAACAACGTGCTGGTGTTCCCCGGGATCGGGCTGGGCATCATCGTCGCCCGGGCGAGGCTGGTCACCCCGGGTATGCTGCAGGCGGCGGCGAGAGCCATTGTGCGCCAAGCCAATCCGACCAGCCCCGGGGACTCGCTGTTGCCCGATGTGCAGAACCTGCGCGACATTTCCGCCGCGGTCGCCGAGGCGGTTTATCACGCCGCCGTCGACGACGGGGTGGCCGGCAGGACGCACCCCGACGTCCGGCAGGCCGTCCTCGACACCATGTGGCGGCCGGTGTACGACTAGGTCAATGGTGGCGACCCGCATCGCCCGGTTACACCGCGCTCGCGATCGCCACTAGACCGATGGTGGCGACCCGCATCGCCCGGCTACACCGCGCTCGCGATCGCCACTAGACCGATGGTGGCGACCCGCATCGCCCGGTTACACCGCGCTCGCGATCGCCACTAGACCGATGCCGGGTCGTTGGGATGCGCGCTCAGCGGCGTGGTTTCCACCCCCATCCACGGGCGCAAGGGAAGCGATTCCAGGATCGCCGCCATCCCCTCGGCGTCCGGCGCGCGCCACAGCCCCAACGCGCGGGGCTCCCCGGGCTCGGGCAGCAGCATCCACAGCCGTTCCAGGTGCCCGTGGTCGGCGAGCTCGCGGGCGCGCTCGGCCTCCCTCGACACGGCGTCGCTGACCACCTCGGGCGCGACGCCGCGCGGGATGCCGATGGTGATCGTGGTCAGGTACTCCACGGCACCGCCCGGGCCTTGCTCCGCGCGCCCGGCCGGATCGTTCGGGTGGGCGGTCAGCACCGTCGCCTGGTCGGTGCGCCAGACGCGCAGTGGCATCGAGGCGAGCACCTCCTCGAGTTGGTCCTCGTCGTCGGCAGTAAACAGGCCGAGAGTGCGCCATTCGCCGGGCTGCAGCGGCGGCCGCCACAGGCGCAACAGGGTGCCCTGCGCGGCCAGCTCGCGGGAACGGGCGGCCTCGCGGGTCCGGACGTCGTCGACGACGTCCGCCGGCGTTCCCTGCGGCACTTGCGTGGTCATGGTGACGAGGAATTCCATGAACCCTCCTATTGAGTTGTGCTCACAGTAAATTCACGGTGCCCCGGGCGCCAGGGGACGCCGTGCGGTCGCGGGCAGGAGGCAGGTAGCGCTTCGGGTGTGAACCCAGGAATTCGCGTGTGTGCTGGTGGCTGGATCCGGGCGGTTTTCCCGCCCTGGACGCGCACGCGAAGCCCAGAATTCACACGACAGCTGGCTTGGCTCCCCCGCCTGGACTCGAACCAGGAACCTATCGGTTAACAGCCGAACGCTCTGCCAATTGAGCTACAGGGGATCAACACGACCGCGGGACGACTCTAGCGTACTGGTTTGACCGCGCCCAACTAGCAGGATACGGGGATCGACCGCGCACGCACCCCGCCGAGTGAGGCAGGATGGAGCCATCGATCGTCGGGAGGAACGCTTTGATCCGGTATGTCGTGGTGCTGGGGCTGGGTTACGTGCTGGGCTCGAAGGCCGGGCGTCGCCGATACGAGCAGATCGTCGGCACCTATCGGGCCCTGACCAGCAGTCCCATGGCCAAGTCGGTAATCGAAGGGGGGCGTCGCAAGGTCGCGAATCGCATTTCCCCCGACACCGGCTTCGTGACGCTGGCCGAGATCGACGAGCAGACGGCCGTGGTCGAGCGACCGGCCGAGCCGGCCCTCACACCGTCAGATCGTCCCCGCTAGCCTGCTCCAACAGGCTGCGCCGGTAGGCCTCCATGGCGACCAGGTCGCCGAACAGCGCGTGGTACTCGTCGCCCTGCTCGATGGGCGACATGCGCTGCAGCTTGGACTTGACCTCGGCGATCTGCCGGCCCATCCAGACCTCCTGCAGGCGGGCCAGCACCCCGGCGATGTAGCGCGGTAGCTTCTCGTCGTCGACCGCGATGGCCTCGACCCCCAACTCGCTGATCAGGCCCGCCGTCAGGGCCGACGTGGTCCGCTGGCGCACCGCGTCGATCCACTCCGCCCCGGTCACCCCGGTGGAGGTGCCGCCGGCGGCCTCGATGGCCGCCCGGACGGCCGCGTAGCCGGGGTGGGTGAAGCTCTCGACGGTCAGCGTGTCGAACACCGGGCCGGCCAGCGCCGGGTACTGCAGCGCCGATTTGAGCGCCTCGCGCTGGGGCCACAGGATCGGGTCGCGCGGGTCGGGGCGGGCCGCGGCGGGCTCCGCTCGCCTGGCCGGGGCGGGCTCCCGCTCGGCCCGGCGCGGCGGCTCGGACCCGGGGCCGCCCCGGGCCGGGGACCGCGACTTCTTGGCCTCGCCGCGCACCCGCTCGATGACCTGCGCGACGTCGTCCCAGCCGACCCAGCCGGCGAGCTGGCGGGCGTACTCGTCACGCAGCGTGGGGTCCTTGATCTGGCTCACCATGGGCACGCACTGGCGCAGCGCGGCGACCCTGCCCTCGGCGCTGTCCAGGTCCACGTCGGCGAGCGTGGTGCGAATGGCGAACTCGAACAACGGCGTTCGCCGCGCGACCAGGTCGCGCAGCGCGGCGTCGCCGGACTTGAGCCGCAGGTCGCAGGGGTCCATGCCGTCCGGCGCGACGGCAACGAAGGACTGCCCGGCCAGGTTCTGCTCGCCGCCGAACGCCTTGAGCGCGGCGGCCCGGCCGGCCGCGTCGCCGTCGAAGACGTAGATCAGCTCGCCGCGAAAGAAGCTGTCGTCCATCATCAGCCGGCGCAGCATCGCCAGGTGCTCGTCGCCGAATGCGGTGCCGCAGGAGGCGACGGCCGTGGTGACCCCGGCCAGGTGCATCGCCATCACGTCGGTGTAGCCCTCGACGACGACGGCCTGGTGGCCCTTGGCGATGTCGCGCTTGGCCAGGTCGATGCCGAACATCACCGCCGACTTCTTGTACAGCAGCGTCTCGGGCGTGTTGATGTACTTGGCTTCCATCGGGTCGTCGTCGAACAGCCGGCGCGCCCCGAACCCGATCACCTCGCCCGCCGACGTGCGGATGGGCCACAACAGCCGCCGGTGGAAGCGGTCCATCGGGCCGCGGCGCCCCTCCCGGGACAGGCCGGCCGCCTCGAGCTCCTTGAACTCGAAACCCTTGCGCTGCAGGTGTTTGGTCAGCGAGTCCCAGCCCGAAGGGGCGAATCCGCAGCCGAAATGGCGGGCCGCCGCGGCGTCGAAGTTCCGTTCCTCCAGATACCGGCGGGCCGGCGCCGCCTCGTCGGACTCCAGCGCCGCCGCGTAGAACTCGGCCGCGGCCGCGTTGGCCGCGACGAGCCTGCTGCGGCTGCCGCGGTCGCGCTGCACGCTGGTGGCCGGGCCGGTGTAGCTGATGGTGTGGCCGACCCGGTCGGCCAGCAGTTCGACCGCCTCGACGAAGCTGACGTGCTCGATCTTCTGGACGAACGCGTACACGTCGCCGCCCTCGCCGCAGCCGAAGCAGTGGAAGTGGCCGTGGTTGGGGCGGACGTGGAACGACGGCGACTTCTCGTTGTGGAACGGGCACAGGCCCTTCATGGAGTCGGCGCCGGCGCGGCGCAACTGCACGTAGTCGCCGACGACGTCCTCGATGCGGGCCCGTTCGCGGATGGCGGCGATATCGCGATCTGAGATCCGGCCGGCCATCGGCTCAGTCTAGGACGCCGGCCGCGTCAGCTTGTCCCGATGACCCCACACGCGATCCGATCCATCGCGCCTTCGGTGTTTTGGGCGCCGTGGATCATCAACGCGGTCTTGTCGCCCGCCAGCAGCTGGTCCCTGGTGAACGCGTCGGTGGTGGTCACGAGGTACGCCGAGCCGTCCTGGCGCACCTCGAGCGTCGACAGGTCACCGCTTTCGGGCATCCCGGTGTGCCCGGGCGCCTGGAAGTGCCCGCCGGCGGACAGGAAGTTCCCGGGTGGGCCCCCGGTCGGGGCGACCGAGTTGGGCTCGCATTTGCCGATCGAGTGGATGTGCATGTCGTGGAAGCCGGGGGTCAGGATCCCGCCGGCGACGGTCTTGACCGTGACGGTGGCGTAGCCGTTGCTGAAATCGATGGTGGCCGTGGCGACTTCCTTCCCGTCGGCCGTCTTCAAGTTGGCGGTGAGCGAGCCCGCGGCGGGCGCCGGGGTCGATGTCGCCGAGGTGGCCGGGGAAGCGCTCTGGACCGGCGGCGTGGTGCCGGTCTGGCTGGTCGCGTGCTGGGGCGAACTGCAGGCGGTCACGGCCACGACGGGAAGCGACAGCAAGACGGCGGCGGCGGCGAGTTTGGTCATGCCGGGAGCCTAACGCTAGCCGCTCGCGGGGCTGGTATCGATGCGCTCCAGCCGCCCCTCGGTGTAGGAGGCGATCTGGTCGACGACGACCCGCAGTCGGGCCCGGTCGTCGGCGGCGGTGGTGAACGCCGCGGCGTACACCGGGTCGAGCGTTCCGGGCGCCCCCGCGTACAGCCAGTGCGCCACCCGGTGGACGCGTTCGCGCTGCCGGGCCTGGGCTTCCAGATGCCGGGGGTCGGACATGATGAACTGCAGCGCCAGTATTTTCAGCAGGGCGACCTCGGCGCGGACCAGGTCGGGCACCTGCAGGTCGGCGCGGTAGCGCACCAGCGGGCCGGGCCCGGCGACCGCGCGCGTGGTCGCGATGGCGGCCGAGGCGAACCTGCCCACCAGTTCACTGGTCAGTCGCTTGAGCGCGACCGACGCGGCCAGTGTGGCGTCGTACTTGCCGACCGCGGCGACCACGGGCAGACCCGACAGCCGCCGCGCCGCCGCCATGAAGTCGTCGGCGCTGACCCGGGAGAATTCGCTCTCCCCCAGCTTGGCCAGCGCGGCCGCCTCGTCGTCGTCGGCGAGCACGCGCAGGTCGATGCGTTGGGAGACGACGCCGTCCTCGACGTCGTGCACCGAATACGCGACGTCGTCGGCCCAGTCCATGACCTGGGCTTCCAGGCAGGTCCGGTGGGCCGGCGCGCCGGTGCGGACCCACGCCGCCGGCTCGCGGTCCTCGTCGTAGAAGCCGAACTTGCGTGTCCCGTTTGCGGGACCCTCGCCCCGGGTCCACGGGTATTTGGTGACCGCGTCCAGGGCCGCCCGGGTGAGGTTCAGGCCCGCGCTATTTCCTTGCTCATCAAGCACTTTGGGCTCGAGGCTGGTGAGGATCCGAAAGTTCTGCGCGTTGCCCTCGAAGCCACCGTAGGCGGCCGCGAACTCGTCGAGCGCCCGCTCGCCGTTGTGCCCGTACGGCGGATGCCCGATGTCGTGGGCCAGGCCGGCGAGCTCCACCAGGTCGAGGTCGCAACCGAGCCCCACCGCCATTCCCCGCCCGATCTGGGCGACCTCCAGGGAGTGCGTCAACCGGGTGCGCGGGGTGTCACCTTCCCTCGGCCCGACCACCTGCGTCTTGTCGGCCAACCGGCGCAACGCGGCGCTGTGCAGGACCCGGGCGCGGTCGCGGGCGAAGTCGGTGCGGTGCTGGCCTTCCGTGCCGGGCAGACCCGCAGTTTTCGGCGCTTCGTTCACCCGCCGCTGGCGGTCGAAGTCGTCGTATGGGTCTTGCTGCTGCCCGGTCACCTGTTAATCACCGAAGCACAGTCTGCCAGGCAACGCGGGATACATTGACCTATGCGCACCGCTCGGCCGCTCGGCGTGATGCTGGCCGTCCTCGCAAGCCTGTGCGGGGCGCTGCTGCTGGCGCCGCCGGGCCGCGCGCAGCCGCCGTTTCCGCTGCCGGATCAGGTCACCGACAGCGCGAAGGTCCTGTCGGATTCCGGCCGCGCGGCGGTGACGTCGGCCATCGACAAGCTGTACGCCGATCGCCACATCCGGCTGTGGGTGGTCTACGTCGACGACTTCTCGGGCCAGAACGCGGCGGACTGGGCGCGGCGCACCAGGGCCGCCAGCGAGCTCGGCGACTACGACGCCCTGCTGGCCGTGGCCACCACCGGCCGGGCGTACGCGTTCTTCGTCCCGTCCGCCATCAAGAGCGTCAACGCCGGCCAGGTTGATCAGTTGCGGCGCACCAGGATTGAACCCGCCCTGCACAACGGGGACTGGAGCGGTGCCGCGATCGCCGCGGCCAACGGGCTCAACACCTCGCCGCCGGCGTCGGGCCGCGTCTTCCTGCTGATCGCATTGCTTGGCATCGCCCTCGCCGTCGCGGCCCTGCTGGTGGTGATGCGCTATCGCCGTCGCCGTCGCCGCGCGGCCGCGTTGGCCGCGGCGCGGCGCCTCGACCCGACCGACGCCACCGCGCTGGCCGGCGTGCCGTTGGAGGCCCTCGACGACCTGTCGCGCTCGATGGTGGTCGACGTCGACAACGCGGTGCGCACCAGCGCCAACGAGCTGAGCCTGGCGATCGACGAGTTCGGCACCGAGCGGACCCAGCCGTTTACCGAGGCGGTCGACAACGCCAAAGCGGCGCTGTCGCAAGCCTTTACGGTCCGACATCAGCTCGACGACAGCATCCCCGAGACGCCTGCGCAACGCCGCGAGCTGCTGACCCGGGTGATCGTCTCGGCGGCACGCGCCGACCGCGAACTCGAATCGCAGACGCAGGCGTTCGAAGAGCTGCGGGATCTGGTGCTCAACGCCCCGTCGCGGCTGGACGCGCTGACCGAGCAATACGTCGAACTCACCAGCCGCATCGACCCCGCGGAACGGCGGCTGGCCGAGTTGCGCAACGAATTCGACACCACGGCACTGACTTCGGTGTCCGGCAACGTCGCGGGCGCCAGGGAGAGGCTGGCGTTCGCCGACCGCAACATCAGTACGGCCCGCGCTCTGGCCGGCCGCGCCGAAATGGGCAAGCAGACGGGATTGGTGGATGCCTACCACGCCGCCGAATCGGCGCTCGGGCAAGCCCGAGCGCTGCTGGACGCGATCGACAATGCGGCGACGGACATCGGGCACGCCGTCGCGGCGTTGCCGGCCGCCGTCGACGACATTCGGGCGGCGGTCCAGCGCGCCGGCGAGCTTCTGCCGAAGGCGCCGGGCCATGCGGCCGAGCTGACGGCGGCCCGCGACGCGGCGACCGGGGCGCTGGACTATGCGCGCAGCCCCGGCGGTTCCGCCGATCCCCTCGGCGCGTTCGCCCGGCTCACCAAGGCCGGCGCCGACCTCGATCGGGCCCTGGACGCCGTGGCCGAGGAGCAGGCGAACGCCGAGCGGCTCAACCGGTCCTTCGAGCAGGCGCTGTTCACCGCCCAGGCGCGGGTGCGCGGCGTCTCCGAATACATCGACACCCGCCGGGGCAGCATCGGAGCGGAGGCCCGGACCCGGCTCGCCGAAGCCGCGAGGCACCTGCGGGCCGCGCAGGACAAGAGGGCGACCAACCCGGCCGAGGCGATCGCGCACGCCAACGCGGCGTCGACGCTGGCCGCGCAGGCGCAGGCCCTGGCGAACGCCGACGTGCAGCAGGCTCAGCGCGTCTACGCGGGCCGCGGCGGCGGTGACACCGGCGCCATGATCGGCGGGATCATCATCGGCAACGTGCTCGGCGGGGCGATGCGCGGGGGCTTCGGCGGCTGGAGCCCCACCTCGTTCGGCTCGTCGGGCTCCTCCGGCGGCGGCCTCATGGGCGGCGGCGGCCGGTTCTGATCCCTGGAGACGAACCGACCCCCGGGCACCCAGTGCCCGGGGGTCGGTGTTGCACTGCTCAACGGTGACGGCGGCGCGCCGCCGTCAGCCGGTTTCCGCTAGGCCCAGCTGGACCCGACGGCGCTGTCGGTGCTGGCCATGTTGCTGCCGGCGCTCTGCACCTTCTGGCCGTGGGCGTTGGCCTGCTCGTAGATCACCTGGAAGTTACGACCCAACTGGGTGATGAACTCCTG
>NZ_LQPM01000046.1 GCF_002101815.1 Mycobacterium paraense
ACAGGCCCGGCGGACCTGGGGCACCGCCGTCGTCGCCACCCCCGGCCCGCTGACGAACGAACAGGAGATATCTGCAATGACGATCAAGCGACTCATCGCCGGCGCGGTGCTCGCGGGCGCCCTCGCGATCGGCGCGACGGGCTTCGGCACCGCGGTAGCCAGCGCCGATCCCCCGCCACCGCCCCCGGGGCCCGGGCAACCGGGCCCACCGCCGCCGGGACCGGGCGGGCCGTTCGGGCCCCCGCCGCCCGGACCTGGCGCGCCCGGCGGCCCGTTCGGGCCGCACCCGGGCGGACCTCCCCCGCCGCCGGGGTTCTAGTCCGGCGAGGCGCCGGCCGCGCCGACGGGCAGGCTGAGCCGGAACTGCGCCCCGCCCTCGTGGGGAAGGCAGGTCAGCTCGCCCCCGTGGGCGCGCGCCAGCGCCCGGGCGATGGGCAGGCCGAGCCCGGCGCCGCCGTGGTCGCGGGCGCGCCCGGCATCGAGGCGCACCAGCCGCTCGAAGATGCGGTCACGCTCGTCGTCGGGAATGCCCGGGCCGGTGTCGGTAACCGTCACCTCGGCGGTGTGGTCGCCGGCGCGCAGGTCGACGGTGATCGCGCCGCCCGCGGGGGTGTACCTGCGGGCGTTGTCGAGCAGGTTGCCCAGGATTTGCGCCAGCCGGGTCGGGTCCGCCTTGACCTCGAGCTTGGCCAGGCCGGTCCGGACGACGGTGACGCGGGGCGCCAGCATGGTCGTCCGGTCGGCTTCGGCGTCGACCACCGCGGCGAGGTCGACGTCGTGCACATCCAGCGGCAGCCCGGCGTCGATGCGACTCAGATCCAGCATGTCGCCGACGAGGCGTCCGGCGCGGCGGGCGTCGGAGAGCAACAGGGTGGCGCGACGGTACTGGCCGCGGGCCGCGGCGTCGTGTTGATGCCGGCCTGCGTTGCTGGCGAGTTGTTCGGCGGCGACCTGAATGCCGGCGATCGGGGTGCGCAGCTCGTGGGCGGCGTCGACCAGAAATCGCCGGGTGGCCGCCTCCGCGCGCCGGGCGTCGTCGGCCGCGTCCCGCGCCCGCCGCTCGGAGGCTTCCAGCGCCTCCAGCATTCCGTCGAAGGCGCCGGCCGCGCGGCCGAGTTCGGTATCGGTGCGCTTGGGACGCAGTCGGCGGCCACGATCACCGGTCGCGATGTCAGTCGCCAGCGCGGTCAGCCGATCCAGCGGCCGCAGCGCGACCCGGCTGACCGCGACCGACAGCAGCGCCGCTACCAGCAGCGTCGCCACGCCGGCGCCGATCATCAGCTTGCGGAGCTGGCGGGTGACCTGCGTGGTCTGCGTCGTGTCGGCCATCAGGATGAGGCGGCCCCCGTCGGGCAAGGGGTGGACCAGCTCGGTGGCGGTGGCGCCCGGCGGCGCGGGCGGGCCGGGTGGCGGGGG
>NZ_LQPM01000047.1 GCF_002101815.1 Mycobacterium paraense
CAGGTTCGGCACCGGCGGCGCCGGTGGGGCCGGCGGAACCGGTGGAGGGGGCCAAGTGCCCGCCGCCGGTGGTGCCGGTGGGGCCGGCGGGCTCCTGTGGCGCAGCGGTGGCACCGGCGGTGCCGGCGGAATCGGAAATGGCATCGGCGGGGCCGGTGGAGTAGGCGGCGCCGGTGGGCTGTTCGGGCCGGGTGGCAATGGCGGGGCCGGCGGGATGGGCACCACCGCCGGCGGCGCCGGTGGCGCCGGTGGGGCCGGCGGTCTGTTGGGTGGGCTCGTCGACGCCGGCGGCGGCAACGGTGGCACCGGCGGGGGAGCAATCGCCTCCGGGGCCGGCGGGACCGGTGGCGCGGGCGGCGCCGGTGGGGCGGGCGGCTTCCTGTTGGGTAGTGGTGGCGCCGGTGGGCAGGGTGGCGGCACCGCGGTCTCCGCTAGCGGCGGGACTGGCGGTGTCGGGGGTAACGGCGGCAACGCGGGCGTTCTGCTGGGCGCCGGTGGGGCCGGCGGTACGGGCGGCAGCGGCAACGTGACCGGCGGCAACGGCGGGCTCGGCGGCAACGGTGCGTTGTTGTTCGGCAGCGCCGGGGCCGGCGGTGTGGGTGGGAACGGCGTGGCCGGTGCCGGGGGTGCTGGTGGCGGCGGCGGCAGCGCCGGTGTGCTCGGCTACGGCGGGGTCGGCGGCGCGGGCGGAACCGGCCCGCTCGGCGGTGGCGCCGGCGGCACCGGCGGTCAGGCCGGCCTGCTCTTTGGTGGCGGCGGTGCCGGCGGCGAGGGCGGCAACGGCGGTGTGGCCGCCGCCGGTGGTAACGGCGGTGCGGGTGGTAACGCTGTGCTGCTGGGCGATGGCGGGAACGGCGGCAACGGCGGCCTCGGCCTGACGGCGGGCGGCACCGGTGCCGGTGGCGGCGGTGGGCTGGTGTTCGGGGCCGACGGGTTCAACGCCCCGGCCAACCCCTCGCCCTGGCACGCCGTGACGCAGTCGGCACTCGGGGTGATCAACGCACCCACCGACGCGCTGTTCGGACGGCCGCTGATCGGCAACGGCGCCAACGCGCCGGCCGGCAGCGGGCTTCCCGGCGGCGCCGGCGGGTTCTTGTTGGGCGACGGGGGAGCCGGCGGGTCCGGCGCGGCGAACCTCAGCGGTGGTGCGGGAGGGGTTGCCGGGCTGCTGGGCACCGGGGGCGCCGGGGGTGCCGGAGGATTTGCGGCCGCCGGGATCGCGGGCGCCGGCGGCGCCGGGGGAGCCGGCGGGCTGTTCTGGGGCGACGGCGGAGTCGGCGGTGGCGGCGGCAGCACAGCCGTCGGCGCCACCAGTGGGGCCGCTGGCGAT
>NZ_LQPM01000048.1 GCF_002101815.1 Mycobacterium paraense
GCCGCCGGCCCCGCCGTCGGACTGGATGGACGAGCCGCCGACCCCGCCGGTACCGCCGCCGGCGCCGAACAGCCCACCGAGCGGCCCGGCGTTTCCGCCGGCCCCGCCCGCGCCGGGTCGCAAGCCGCTGGTCGTCTGACCGGTCAATCCGCCGGGGCCCCCGACCCCGCCGGAGCCGAACAACCCGCCGGCCCCGCCGGCTCCGCCGCCCCCGCCGTTGCCGTCGGGTCCAGCGGTGGCGGCGCCGACGCCGCCGGCCCCGCCGAGACCGCCGTTACCGAAGATCCATCCGCCGTGTCCGCCCATGCCGCCGGCCCGGCCGGCACCGGAGGCCCCGAACCCACCGGCCCCGCCGACGCCACCGCTGCCCAACAGCCCGGCCGGGCCGCCGGGCCCGCCCGGCACGCCGTTTGCGCCGGAGCCGCCGGCCCCGCCGTCGCCGAGCAGCCACCCGCCGGCCGTCCCGCTGGCCCCGCTGCCCGCGGCGCCGCTGACGCCGTTGCCGATCAGCGGCCGCCCGGTCAGGGCGACGCTGGGCGCGTTGATCACGTTCAAAGCCGCCGCCGGCAGTAACAGGCCGTTACCACCTGCGGCGCCGTTGCCGCCGGCCGGCCCGCCGAGTCCGCCGATGCCACCGGACCCGCCGATGCCGAGCAGCACGGCCCTGCCGCCGGGTCCGCCGGCGCCGCCGGCGAAGCCGGTTGCGCCCTGTGCGCCCGCGCCACCCGCACCGCCGTCGCCGGCCAGCAGGGCGCCGGCGCCGCCGGCCCCACCGGCGCCGCCGGCCCCGGCCGACGCGAACCCACCGGCCCCGCCGATCCCGCCGAAACCGATCACGCCGGCGTCACCGCCGGCCCCGCCGTGGCCGCCGGTGCCGCTGCCGAAGGTGTTGCCGCCGGCGCCGCCGGAGCCGGCCGAGCCGAGCAGCCAGCCGGAGTGGCCGCCGGTACCGCCGGCCCCGCCGTCGCCGCTGAAGCTGGTGCCGCCGACACCGCCGGGACCGCCGTTACCCACCAGCAGGGCTCCGGCGCCCCCGGGTCCGCCGGCCCCGCCTGCCCCGGTACTGCCCAACCCGCCGGTGCCGCCCGCGCCGCCCGCACCGACCAGCATGCCGCCGGCTCCGCCGGCCCCACCCGCACCGCCGGTGTCCCCGGCCCCGCCGACGCCGCCCGTGCCGCCGCCGGCACCCAGCAGTCCGCCGAACAGCCCACCGGCCCCGCCGGCCCCGCCGACACCGCCGGTCCCGGACGACGAGAACCCGCCGACCCCGCCGGGCCCGCCGGCGCCGAATAACCCGCCGGCTCCGCCGAGTCCACCGGTTCCGCCGGGCCCGGCCGACGAAGACCCGCCGGTTCCGCCCGCTCCGCCGGTGCCCAACAGCCATCCGCCGTGTCCGCCCGGGCCGCCGGCCGCGCCGGTGCCGCCGGCCCCACCGGCGCCGCCGATGCCGATCAGCCCCGCGGGCCCGCCGGCCCCGCCACCGCTACCGGCCGCCCCGGATCCGCCGGACCCGCCCGAACCGAGCAGCCAGCCGCCGGCACCGCCGGGTGCGCCCGTGCCGGGGGCCCCGTTGGCGCCGTTGCCGATCAGCGGGCGCCCGGTGAATGCCACGCTGTAGGCATTCGCCGCGTCCAGCAGGTTCTGCTCGATGGCTTGCAGGTTCGGGAGTTGCAGAAACGCTGCGCTGGTTGCTTCGGCGGCCCCGTATGAACCCGCGCCGCCACTCAACGCCTGCGCGAACTGCTGCTGAAACGCGACGGCCTGGGCGCCCAGCGTCTGATACGTCTGCGCATAGTTGCCGAACAACCGCGCGATCGCGGCCGACACCTCATCGGCGGCCGCCGCCGCGATCCCCGTGGTCGACGGCGCCCACGTTGCCGAGGCTTCTTTTATCGCCTCCCCGATCCCACTCAAATCCGCCGAGGCCGCGGCCAAGGCCTCGGGTGCTGCGATCAGGAAAGCCGACATCTGCGACTCCCATCGGGTTCAACGGGGCGACTCGGACCGCTAACTCTATTGAATGGAACCCAGGAATGTGAAGCATTCTGAGCCCGACACGACGACTACTTCCGCAGCGTGAATTGGTTGAGATCGGTGTAGCCCTTGCGGAACAAATTGGCGCAGCCGGTCAGGTATTTCATGTACATGTCGTAGACCTCTTCGGACTGAATCTCGATGGCTTCGGCTTTGTGCGCCTCGAGGCCCGCGGCCCACACGTCCAGGGTCTTGGCGTAATGGCGCTGCAGCGATTGGCGGCGCTTGAGCTTGAAGCCGGCCTTCGCAGAGAACTCCTTGACCATGTCGATGGTCGGCAGGAAGCCGCCGGGGAAAATTTCGGTTTTCATGAAGTCGCTGAATTCGACGATCGCCGGGGTGAGCGGCAAGCCGGACTCGATGATCTCCTTCTCCGACAGGACGGTGATGGTGTGCAACAGCATCGTGCCGCCGCTCGGCAACAGCTCATAAGTTCGTTCGAAGAAGGCGTCGTAGCGGTCGTAGCCGACATGCTCGAACGGGCCGATCGCCACGATCCGGTCCACCGGCTCGTGAAACCGCTCCCAGCCCTCGAGCAGCACCCGCTTGGAGCGCGGGCTGTCCGACGCGGCGAACAGCTGCTCGACGTGCGCGACCTGGTTTTTGGACAGCGTGATGCCGACGACGTTGACGTCATACTTCTCGATGGCTCGCATCATGGCCGCGCCCCAGCCGCAGCCGAGGTCCAGCAGTGTCATGCCGGGCTGCAAGCCCAGCTTGCTCAGCGAGAGGTCGATTTTGGCGATCTGCGCCTGTTCCAGGGTCATGTCGTCGCCGCCGAGCCAGTAGGCGCACGTGTACATCTGGGTGCGGTCGAGGAAGAGGCGGAAGAAGTCGTCGGAGAGGTCGTAGTGCGCTTGCACGTCCTCGAAATGCGGCGTCAGCTCCTCGGACATCCTCATTGCCTCCAATCCCTGTGCGGCTAGGGCTTTGTGGATCGACCCACCCGGAGGTGACCGTCGCTTGAGGTTACGACGACGCCCGTCGTCCTTGCCACAGACGCGCGCTACTAGCCGCCCGCGTGAGCCAGATCGATGGCGTACTGATTGACGAAGGTGCCCGCCGGCGGATCACCTTTGTCGCAGGTTCCGTCGGATTCACCGGGACGCTTGATCCAGAGGTAGGCGTCGGCGTGCGCCCCCGAGGTGGCGGTGGTCGGCGGGGTGCCCAGCCCCCGGCCGCTGGGGTTGCACCAGTTGAGCCCGGAGTCGGGCGCCGGTCCGGCGCCGTTGCGCGACGTGTCGATCACGTAGTGCGAACCGTTGGTGAGCCCGGAAATCGCCTCGCCGTAACCGATTTCGTCGCCGGTGGTGTAGAAGTTCGCGGTGTTGAGGCTGAAACCCCGCGCCCGGGCGATGTCGACCTTGTTGAGCCTGGCGGCCATGTCCTCGGCGCTATGCCAGCGCAGGTGGCCACCGTCGACGTAGACGGCCGTGCCCGGATTGCGCGTCAGCGTGTCGACGGCGTAGCGAATCAGGTCGTAGCGTTCCTGGCGCTGGTCGGCCGACAGGCAGTCGGCCATGGCCAGGGCATCGGGTTCGAGGATGATCGCCGTCCGGGTGGCGCCGACGCTGGAGGCGATGCCGTCGATCCACCCCCGGTAGTCGTCGGCCGTCGCCATGCCGCCCGCGGCGAAGCTGCCGCAGTCGCGGTGCGGGATCCCATAGATCGCCAGCACCGGGATGGCGCCGGCGGCCGCCGCGTCGCCGGTGTACTTCGCGACCGTCCCCGCCGAACCGCCCGGGACGACCCAGTAGGCCTGTGGGGTGTTGGCGATGGCGGTCAGCTCGGGGCTCGGCGGATCGGCGTGCTGCGCGGCGCGCATGGCCGCGGAGTTGGGATTGACGTAGAAGGGCATGCCGGCCAACGGATTGGCGTTGTCGGCCAAACGCACCGCCGGGTCGACGAGAGGGCTCGTTCCGACGACGGCCGCAACCGCGAGGAGAGGGGCGATCCACCGCGCGACTGCACTAGCAGCTGAGAACGTCACCCCAGGCAAAGTAGTGCATCCAGCGCCGGTCGCCGACGGCAGGTGATGCTGCGCCCGGCACCGCCGACGGCGGGCTAGATTACCCGTATGCGGGTTGTTCGCCTGTTCGGTGCGGTTCTGGCGATTCTCACGGCGGGGTTACTGCTGGCAACCCCGGCCGGCGCGCAACCGCCGTCCAAGATCACCGATCACATCACCGACAACACCGGGGCGTTGACGGACTCGGGCCGGGCGGCGGTCAGCTCGGCCGTCGACCGGCTGTACCGCGACCGGCACATCCAACTGTGGGTGGTCTACGTCGACAACTTCTCCAGGTTCAAGCCGGACAACTGGGCGAACCAGACCCGCAGCGCCAGCGGCATGGGCGACCACGACGCGCTGCTGGCCGTGGCCACGAACACCAAGTCGTACGTTTTCGACGTGCCGGGCCTGTCGGCAACCGAGTTAAACACCTTGCGCAGCAACCAAATTGATCCGGCGATCAATGCCAAGGAATGGAGCATCGCCGCGGTCGCCGCGGCCGACGGGCTGGACAAATCGGCAAGCTCGGCCACCCCGTCGAAGCGCAACTGGGTGCCGATTGCCGTGATCGTGGCGGTGGCCGTCGTCGCGGTGCTGGTGCTGGCTCTGTTGCTCTATCGCGCGCGCCGCCGCCGGCGCGCCGCGCGCGGCGACGGGCAGGTCAGCATCGAGGGAAGCGATCGGTCGTTGGGGCCGGCGTTGTCCACCGCGGACGCCAGGGTCCGCCAGATCTCGGACTACGCGGCCAGGCATCGGGGGAGCATCGGGACCGAAGCCCAGGCCCGATTGGAAGACGCCAAGCGGCATCTGGCAGCGGCGCGCGGGACGCAGGCAACGAACGAGGCCGACGCGATCGCGTATGCCAACAGGGCATCGACGCTGGCCGCTGAGGCGCAAACGCTGGCCAACAACGACGTGCTCGCCGCGCACGGCACGTCACGGCGCCGAGGCACCACATCGAAACGCTGATCGGTGGGCGCGTCAGGTGCACAGCGTGGGCGCGTCGCACACATTGCCCGGGCAGTAGGTGTTGTGTGCGGCGTTGACCAAGGTTCCGACGTCCAACAACGTCACGCCCCGCGCATTTAAGTGGGCGTGAATGTCGTCGGCGATCTGTTGCGGCGTCCAACCCCACGTGAGGTCGTAGCAGACCAGATGCGCCTCTCCGATGAGCGCCTCTTCCGTGTTGGGTGGCCAGCTAAGACCGACGGCGCGCAGTTGAGCGAGGTACGCCTCGTCGGCGGGGGTGGTGGCGGTCGCGACCGCGGAGCTACTGACCAGGGCAGCGCCGGCCAGCACGGGAACGGTGAGCATTGAGAGCCAGCGCGGTGAGGACATTGATGCGGCTCCATTCGTTATATGGCGATGCCGTTAGCACGAACATGGCGAATGGTAGCCGTGCGCAACGCAAATCGCGCGGCTCATTCTGGCCGGGCCTGCTCGACCTCGTCCCCGTATCGTCCGGGATTGACCAGCGACGCCAGCGCGCCGGTGAGCATCATGACCGCCGCCGCGACGAATACCACCGTCAGTCCGGCGTGGAACGGCCCCGAGATCAGGTCCGGGAAGAACGATTTGCCGGTGAGCACGTTGGCGTTGACGCCCGGTTGCTGCAGTGCGCCCGATCGTGCGAGCAACTCGCCGATGGGGTTGTAACCCAGAAACGCCGCGAACAGGCTGCCCACCGGCGGCAGATTGGCGACGTCCTGCGCGACGGCCGCCGGTACGCCCTGCTGTTGGAGTCCGCTGCTCAGCGCCTGCGGCAGTGTGTGCGCCAGCCCAATGACCATCAGCGAGAAGAAGACTCCGATCGACAGCGCCGAGCCGGCGTTGAAGAACGTCGCCCGAACACCGGATGCGGCTCCTCGCTGCGCGGCGGGCACGCTCGACATGATCGCGGCGGTGTTGGGCGCGGTGAAGACGCCGCCGCCCAGCGCGTTCAGGAAAGTCAGCACCGCGAAAACCCGGTAGTCGAAATCCACCGGGATCATCAGCAGCCCGATGAACGTGGCGGCCATCAGCAGCATCCCGCCGACGGCGAACGGGCGCGCGCCGAAGCGGTCCGCCAGCCACCCCGCGACCGGCGCGGCGATGAGGAACCCGACGGTCGCGGGCAACAGGTAGATGCCCGACCACAGCGGCGTCGACTCGAAGCTGTACCCGTGGAGCGGCAGCCAGATGCCCTGCAGCCAGATGATGAGCATGAACTGCAGGCCGCCGCGGCCCATCGACGACATCAGGTTGGCCACGTTGCCCATCCCGAAAGCCGTCGAGCGAAAGAGCCGGATGTCGACCATCGGCTGCGGGGCCCGCAACTCGATGACGCAGAACGCGATCAACAACAAGACGCCGACGGCGATCGAGCCCAGCACCCACGGGTTCGTCCAGCCCGTTGCGTGGTTCCCGTACGGCTGAATGCCGTAGGTGATGCCCACCAGGATGACGGTCAAGCCGACGCCGAATGTCACTGTGCCGGGCCAGTCCAACGGCCCGGGTGTGCGCACGCCGATCTCGTGTAGCGAGCGCATGCCCCAGACGGTGCCGAGCAAGCCGATCGGTACGCCGACCCAAAAGATCGCGCGCCAGTCCCACCCCGCCAGCAGCCCCCCGATCATCAGGCCGAGGAACGAGCCGGCCACCGCCGCGACCATGTTGAATCCGAGCGCCATGCCGCGCTGATTGCTGGGGAACGCGTCGGTGAGGATGGCCGCCGACAACGCCATCAGGATCGCGCCGCCGATGCCCTGGATCACGCGCCAGCCGATCAGCCACAGCGCGCCGCCGCCGAGGTGGAAGGGGTCGAACGACAGGGCAATCGCCGCGACGGTGAACACCGCGAAGCCGAAGTTGTAGATGCGCACCCGGCCGAACATGTCGCCGAGTCGCCCGACGAATACGACCAGGACCGCGGTGACGACGAGGTAGCCCATCAGCATCCACAGCAGAAAGCCGATGTTCGCCGGGGCGAGCGGGTCCAGGCCGATCCCGCGGAAGATGGCGGGCAAGGAGATCAGCACGATCGACGCGTTGATCATCGCCAGCAGCATGCCCAGCGTCGTGTTCGAGAGGGCGACCCACTTGTAGTGCGGATGGTCGCGGTCCCATCGGAGCCGACGCCCGTTCGCCGGGGACGGGGCCAGGGTCGGGTCGGTCGCGGCGAGGCTGTCCGCCATCTATATCTCAGCCGTCATCAGTCATGCCCTACCCGTTGAGCCAGAGTTACTTATCTAGACATACAAACAAACGGGTAGCGACGGGCGAGAACTGGCCACGACAATGGTGTCGGAGGTCGACTGATATAGCAGCCTCAATAATGAGCCGGCCCTGGAATTAGGGTTTTCTGCTGTTTGCGACAACCGTTGCGGCCCAGGGCAATCAGGGCCGACCGGCGCTAGGGCAATCCGGTGATGCCGCTGTGGCCGAGCGGTCCGGCAAAGCCGCCGTGACCGCCGGGCCCGCCGTCGCTGCCGTTTCCGCCGTTCCCGCCGTTTCCGATGAGCACGGCGTTGCCACCGTTCCCCCCGCTGGCGGGCGCGGCGCCGGTTCCGGCGTTACCGCCGTCGCCGCCGCGGCCGAAGATTCCGCTGGGACCGCCGTCGCCCCCGGCGCCGCCCCCGCCCAGCATCTTGACGTTGCCGCCGGA
>NZ_LQPM01000049.1 GCF_002101815.1 Mycobacterium paraense
CGCCTGCCCCGCCGGCCCCGCCGTTGCCACCCCAGATGGCGGCCCCGCCATTTCCGCCGGCCGCGCCGGCGCCGCCCTGGCCGCCGGCGCCCCCATTGCCGAAGATGCCGGCCTGGCCGCCGTTGCCGCCGTTCACGCCGGCGACGGTGGAATCCCAGCCTTTGCCGCCGCTGCCGAGCAGCAGCCCGCCGTTCTGGCCATTCGGGCTGGCCTGCGTCCCGTCAGCGCCGTTGGCAAACAGGGGGGCCCCGGCCAGCTGCTGGCTGGTCTGGTTCAACTCGTACATCACGGTCGCCAAGATGTCCGTCCTGGGCGGCGGGGCCGGGCCGGAGGCCTCCGCGACCGCGTTCCAGATCGGCGCGAAAGGCGAGTAGGGCGAAATTCCGGCCGCATTGGTCGCCTCGGCGGCCGCGTACGCGCCGCCTGACCCGGTCAGGGCCTGCACGAACTGGTTTTGAAACGCCGCCGCCTGGGCGCTTAACGCCTGAAACTCCTTCGCGGCGTCGGAGAACACCGACGCGACCGCCGCGGACACCTCGTCACCGGCGGCGGCAACCACGCCGGTGGTAGAGGCCGCCGCCGCCGAATTCGCGGCGCTGACGGACGAGCCGATGCTCGCCACCTTCGCTGCCACCGCCGCGAGCGCATCGGGCGCTGCGATCACATACGACATCGCTGACCTCCGAAGACCGCCTCGGGCTCGCAGGCCTCCACACGACGATCACCATCCACTGACGACTGAAAACGTATCCCGTTGCACACGTGCCTTACAACGTTTCCCGAGATTTGGTCCGACGCGTTCCGCACCTGCGGCGGCAGACCCGGCCGGACACCCGACCTCGCTCGAATCGGCGAGCACGGCCGCCGCCCGGCGGCGATGGCATACATAACGTCATTCATCTCACTTCGCTTTAATCGATCCTAAATCATGATTGCGCGCCGCATTCTCAACTTTGCGTATCTCCTCGGCGCCTGACGGAAAGCCCGAATTTGTGCCGAGGGCGTCGCCGCGCGCGGCGACACGAGGCGTCACCGGCGGGTCGGCCGGCGCGGCGGCGACGGAGTTCCGCTTCCGCGGACCGCCGAGCCGCACTTCGCCCGCAATTTCGCCGGCCCCCGCGCGCCCGTCTCTTGGCCCGTTGTTCGGGCAGGTGGAGTCGAATTTCCCAACCCTGCCGCTCTTCGCGTCGGCAAACCAACTGAAAATCATAATTTGCATCACGGACAGTTTCGGGCCCGCAAAAGGAATTTGCCCTGCCCGGGCCTAAGGACCCGTACCATCGACCCTTGGTCCCCTCGGCTCGAGACCAGATGCCCCGTTATGCAGGGAGATAAGTTCGTAACGTCCGCCGGGTCGGTCATTAACAGGCGATAGTTATCGATGCGTAAAAGTTTACTGGGTCCAATTTCTACTGCACAGGCGTTTAATACGCGAAATGCCGATGTGAACAATTGCGAAAACCCGATCGCACGGGAAGAATTACCGCTACTGACGGGTAGCGTGCGATCGGGGGAGCATGGACGAGGACGACTTTCTGGTCGCGGTGGGGGAAGCGGCGCAGGACGCGGTGTGGAAGACGCAGCATCCGCTCACCCACCACCTGGCAGAAGATGACCCTCGCCGCGTGCAGTACCTGCGTGAGTACCAGATGGCGGTAGGTCGCCAGGTGCTCACGGCGATCGAGAAGCTGCGGCGCGGCGGAGCATCCCATGACGATCCCCGGGAATGCTCCCCCGTCATTCCACCGAAGGCGATTCTGCGTACCTTCCTGTAGCGCCGGTGCCCGCCGGCAGGCCGGCGGGCTCGAAGGGATTGTGGCGCAGCCATTTTCGATCCGACTCGCTCCGCTCGGGCCACCGGCCGTCGGTGACCTTCGGGCCACCACCGGCGGATGCCGCCGAGACCGCAAGACGTCGATGACGAATCGCGCACATCCTTCGGGTAGGCGACGGTAGTTTCATCCTGTGCCGCTGGTCTGACCGCCGGCAATGGAGGCTGCTCATGGCGCCCCACGGACGGACGAAGGAGGATGGGTGAACACCATTCCTAAGATGCTGCTGTTCGGTGTTGTCGAGTTTGTCGCGTTCGGCGCGCTGCTGTTTTTTCCGGCGGGCACGTTCAATTACTGGCAGGCATGGGTTTTTCTCGTCGTCGTGGGAATCGCTGCCTGGATCCCCGCGGTGTACTTGCGACGGATGAACCCCGCCGCGCTCGAGGCCCGGATGCGCGGGGGTCCGGTGGCCGAGGCCCGGACGGCGCAGCGGGTCATCATCGCCGGCCTGTATGTGTCGCTGGCCGCGATGGTCGTGGTGAGCGCCCTTGACCATCGCTTCGGCTGGTCGCCGGTGCCGGCGGCGATTTGCGTGGTCGGGGACGTCCTGGTCGCGGTCGGACTGGGCGTGGTGGCGCTGGTCATCATTCAGAACAGCTACGCGGCCGCGACCGTTCAGGTGCAGGCGGGCCAAAAGGTCGTCTCCAGCGGCCTGTACGGGCTGGTGCGGCACCCGATGTACACCGGCAACGTGATCATGATGGTCGGCATCCCCCTGGCACTCGGTTCGTACTGGGGACTGGTTTTCGTCGTTCCCGGCCTGCTGGTGCTCGCCTCGCGCATCCGCGACGAGGAGAAGCTGCTCCAAAAAGAGTTGGACGGCTACCTCGAGTACACCCAGAAAGTTCGCTATCGCCTCGTGCCGTCGATGTGGTAGCGACCCGCTCCGGTCGCGCCGGCGCGGTTCTAGAGGTCGGGAATGACGGGAACTTCTTCGACCGCGCGGGCCGGTCCGCCCAACCGCTGGCTCAGGCGCCTGACGGACGGGGTTTCGAATAGGGCGGTTACCTCGAGGTTGGCGTCGAGGGCCGTGTTGATCGTGGCCGTGGCACGCATCGCGGCCAGGGAATCCCCGCCGAGGTCGAAGAACGACTCGTCGACACCGACGCGGTCCACCCCGAGCACCTGCGTGTAGATGCCGGTCAGGATCTGCTCAACCAGGCTGGTCGGGGCGTGGTGGCCGTCTCCGTTGTGGTGGTTTTCGGGTCCCGACGCCGCGGGTGCCGGCAGGTGGTTGCCCGACCGGTCGGCGCGCGCGTGCCTTCCCTCGTCGTGCCATTCGACCGACGACAGCGGCCGCGCCGGGTCGGTGGTCATGGCGACCAACGTGTCCTGGAACCGCTCGATCAGCGCCTCGATGTCGGCCTGGTCGAAGACGTCCGCGCGGAATTGGACGTGCAGCTCCAGCTCGCGGCCGGGCAGCGCCTGGACCGTCAGCGGGTAGTGGTAGTAGTCGCGGTTGCTGATCTCGGTGATGGCCAACCCGTCGGTCCCCGACAACGCGGCGGCGTCCGCCGGGTAGTTCTCGTACACGAAAACCGTGTCGAAGAGCCTGGCGTGGCCGGTGGCACGGTGGATCTCGCTCAGCGCCAGGTGCTGGTGGTCCAGCGTGCGGTTGTGGTCGCCCTGCAGTTGATCGAGCAGGTCGGCGGCGGTGGTTCCGCTGCCGATGCTCGCCCGCACCGGCACCGTGTTGATGAACAGGCCGACCATCGAGTCCGCGCCGGGCACCTCGGCCGGCCGCCCCGAGACCACGGCGCCGAAGGCGACATCGCGCTGGCCGGTCAGCCACATCAGCAGCTGCGCCCAGGCGGCCTGCAGCACGGTGCTCACGGTGGTGTGCCGCGAGCGCGCCAGCTCGGTGAGCGCCCGGGTGGTCTGTTCGGGCACACGGAACGATGCGACGCCTCGCCGGCCGAGTCCGAACCAGTCCGGGGGCCCGACCAGCGTCGGGGCGTCGAAGCCGGCGAACATGTCGCGCCACACCGCGCGGGCGCCCTCGAGGTCACGACCGGCCAGCCAGGACACGAACCGGCGATACGACCCCGCCGCGGGCAGGCGCTGCCCGTAATAGCTGGCGAACAGTTCGCCGAGCAGAATCGGCAGCGACCACCCGTCGAGCACGATGTGGTGATTGGTCAGCACGAACCGGTGCCGGTCCTCCGCGGTCCGGATCAGGGCCACCCGCAGGGCCGGATGGTCGGCCAAGTCGTAGACCGCGGCGCGTTCGGCGGCGCAGATCTGCTGGATCTGCTCATCGGGGTCGACATCGCCCCCGCTGAGGTCGAGATACCGCCAGGGCACCACGGGATCGGCCGGGATGATTTGCACCGGCTGGTCGAACCGCGCGCTGAAGCGGGCCGCCAGGTTGGGGTGGCGGGCGACCACCGTGTGCACGGCGTCGCGCAACCGGTGCTGGTCGAGCCGGCCGCTCAGCGTGACATCGAGCTGCACCGCATACACGTCGTCGCCACCCTGGGCGGTGCTGGCGTGGAACAGCAGCCCCTGCTGCAGCGGGGTCAGCGGCAGCACGTCGGCGATGCGGTATTGCCGGGCAAGCTCGTCGATCTGCAGCTGGCTCAGCCGCGCGGGCGCGATATCCGACGGCGTCAACCCGCCGCCACCGCCTCGCACATGCGCGCAGATGCCGGCCAGCGCGTCGAACCACAACCGGCTCAGCCGGCTGACCTGCGCCTGATCCAGGGCCGAGGGCGCCCACGTCCAGCCAGCGCGCAGCCGCGGGCCGGTGTCGGCGTCCAGGGTGCCGGCGTTGAGCTCCACGGTGTGCATCAGCGGCATGGGGGTCGCCGCGGCGACGCCGGTCACCGACCAGCCGTCCTGCCGGATCTCCCAGATGTCGCCGGACACCTCGGTCGCCGCGGCGCCCAGCCGCCCGAGGTAGTTGAACCCGATCGTCGGGTCGGACCCCTCCAGGTCGACGTCGCTGTTCAGGTAGCGCAGCAGCCCGTAGGTCAAACCGTCGGGCAGGGCGCGAAGCTGCTCCTTGGCGTCTTTGATCACCGCCCCGAGCCCGGCGCCGCCCGCGAGGACCTGCGCCCAGTCCAGCCCGCCGACCGCGAGCGCCACCGGATACTTGGTGGTGAACCACCCCACCGTGCGCGACAGGTCGACGTTGTGGTCCAGCTCCTCCTGGCGGCCGTGCCCCTCCGCGTCGATCACGATGGGCGCGGCGCCGCTGCCCAGGAACTCGGCGCACGCCAGAGCGAACGCGATCAACAAGATCTCGTGTATCCCGGCGTGGAACGCGGCCGGCACCTCACCGAGCAGCATCCGGGTCGTCTCGGCGTCCAGCTCCACCGCCAGGTTCCCGGCGGTCGCATAGGTATCCACCGCCGGTTGCACCGCCGGCAATCGGGAAGGCTGCGCGGCGATCTGTCGCCACGCGGGCGCCTGCTCCACCACCGCGGGGCGGTGGGCGTGCTCGGCCAGCAGCGCCGCCCACCGGGCGAACGACGTCCTCGGCGCCGGCAACACGACCTGCTGCCCGCCGCGGTGCTGCGCCCAGGCGAGATTGAGGTCCTCGAGCAGGATCCGCCAGGACACCCCGTCGACCGCCAGATGGTGAACGATCAAGAGCAACTGGCCGGTGGGCGCCGCCCACAGCGCGCTCAGCATCACCCCGGCGGCCGGGTTCAACCGCGATCGGGCCGCCAGCACCGCGTCGTCGGAGAGCACGTCCACCGTCTGCAGGCATCCGCGCGCGTCCACCGCACCCGGTTCGGGCACCGTCAGCGACCAGCCCTCGGCGCCGTCGGCCCCGTCGTCTGAGACGCGCAGCCGCAACGTCGCGTGCCGATCGATCAACGCCTGCAACACCGCCACCACGTCGGACGATGTCACGCCCACCGGGGCCTGCACCAGCACCGTCTGGTTGAACTCCGACACCGGGCCGTCGACGCTCTGCAGCCAGCGCATGATCGGGGTGGCCACCACCGCGCCGAAGCCCTCGTCGATCGCCTCGGCGTCGTCGGCGACCACCCCGGCTACCCGGGCGAGCTTGGCCACGGTCTGCTCGACGAAGATGTCGCGCGGCCGGCACACCACCCCGGCCGCCCGCGCCCGCGCCACCACCTGCATCGACAGGATGCTGTCCCCGCCGAGCTCGAAGAACGACTCCTGGACCCCGACCCGCTCCAGCCCCAGCACCTGGGCATAGATCCCGGCCAGGATCTCCTCGACCGCGTCGGCCGGGGCGCGGTAGTGATCGACGTCCTGATACTCCGGCGCCGGCAGCGCGCGGGTGTCGAGTTTGCCGTTGACCGTCAGCGGCAGCGCGTCCAACGCCACCACCGCGGCCGGCACCATGTAGGCCGGCAGCCGCTCGGCCAGCGCCGCACGCGCCTCGGCGGGATCCACCGTTCCGGTCACGTAGCCCACCAGGCGTTTGTCGCCGGGGCGGTCCTCGCGGGCGATCACCACCGCCTGCTCCACGCCGTCCAGTCCGTTCAACGTGGCCTGGACCTCGCCCAGCTCGATGCGATAGCCGCGGATCTTGACCTGCTCGTCGGCGCGCCCCATGTACCGCAGCTGACCGTCGGCGCCCCAGCACATCAGGTCGCCGGTGCGATACATGCGCGCTCCCGGCCCGCCGAACGGACACGCGACGAAGCGCGTCCCCGTCAGACCCGAGCGGCCGACGTACCCGTGCGCCAGCCCGGCGCCCGCGACGTACAACTCGCCGACCACACCGGGGGGCACGGGCTGCAACGACCCGTCGAGCACAAAGAAACCGAGGTGTCCCAGCGGCACGCCGATCGGGCTCACGGCGGTCTCGACGTCGCCCGCGACGATCTCCCGGAACGAGGCATGCACGGTCGTCTCGGTGATGCCGTACATGTTGATCAGCCGCGGCCGGGACGGGTGGCTGTCCAGCCACGCGCGCAGCCGCTGCGGTTCGAGCGCCTCGCCGCCGAACACCACGGCATCCAGCCGCAACTGCGACCCCAGCTCGGGCTGCAACGCATCAGCGGCCTGCAAGGCGTAGAACGCCGACGGGGTCTGGCTCAAGATGCTGACCCGCTCGGCGACCAGCAGCGCGTGCAGGTCTTCGGGCGAGCGCACCACCGGGTCGGGCACCACCACGACGCGCCCGCCGTAGAGCAGCGCGCCCCAGATCTCCCACACCGAGAAGTCGAACGCCAGCGAGTGACACTGCGACCACACCCGGCCCGCGAGCTCCATGTCGCCGGCCAGCGTCTCCAGCAGCCGGGTCACGTTGCGATGCGGGACCGCCACCCCCTTCGGGGTTCCGGTCGTGCCCGAGGTGTAGATGATGTACGCGACGTCGTCCGGGCACGCCACGGACCGCGCGGCGCGGCCGTCGACGGCGGGGTCACCCGCGTCGTCGACGTCGATGATCAGCAGATCGCGTCCGTCCAGCCGGGGGCGGTACTCGGCGGTGGTGATCGCGGCGACCGGCGCCGCGTCGCCGAGCACGAACTGCATCCGGGCCTCCGGCACCGCCGGATCGATCGGCACGTACGCCGCGCCGGTCTTCACCGCCGCCAGGATCGCCACGATCGCCTCGGCCGATCGGGGCAGCAGCAGCGCCACCCGCCGGCCCGGCCCGACGCCGCCGCCGGCCAACCGGTGCGCCAACCGGTTCGAAGCCTCATCGAGCTCGCGGTAGGTCATCGAGCGGCCCTCGAAGGTCAGCGCCGCCGCGTCGGGCACGCGCGCCACCTGGGCGGCGAACAGCTCCGGAATCGACACCGGCGCGCTCGCCGGCCCGGTCAGCGCCGCCCGGTTGCCCCAGTCGTCCAACCGGGCACGCTCGACGTCGTCGAGCACGGCGATCGACGACAGCCGCCGGGTCGGGTCCGCGGTCATCTCGACCAGCACCCGCTGCAAACGCTCGATCAGTGTTTCGATGCTGGCCGCGTCGAACACATCGGTGCGGAATTCCACCACGCCGGCGATGCCGGCCGGCTCGCCGTCCGCGTCCAGGTGCTCTTCCAGGGAGAGCGCCAGGTCCATGCGGGCGGTGCCGGTGTCCACCGGCATCTGGGTGAGCTCGAGCTCTCCCGACGCGAACCCGGCGGCGGGATCGCCGGTGGTGTTGTGCAGCGTTCGCCAGGCCAGCATCACCTGCACCAGCGGGTGGTGGGTCAGCGATCGGGTCGGGTTCAGCCGCTCGACGACGACTTCGAACGGCACGTCCTGGTGCTCGTAGGCGGCCAGGCTGCGGGCCCGCACCTGAGCCAGCAGCTCGGCGACACTCGGGTCGCCCGCCACATCCACGCGCAACACCAACGTGTTGACGAAGAAACCGACCAGCTCGTCCAGCGCGGGATCGCGGCGCCCGCCGATCGGGAAGCCCACGGCCACATCGGAACTCGCGCTCAGCTTGGCCAGCAGCACCGCCAGGGCGGCCTGCATCACCATGAAATTGGTCGCGTTGTGCTCGCGGGCCACGCGGACGACCTGCTGCTGCAACTCGACGGGCCAACGCACCGCCACGCTGGCGCCGCGCTGATCGGCCACCGGGGGGTAGGGCCGGTCGGTGGGCAGGCCGAGCCGCTCGGGCATCCCGGCGAGGGCCCGCTGCCAGTACTCCAGCTGCGCGGCGATCGGGCTGTCGCTGTCGCTGAGATCGCCGAACTGCGCGCGCTGCCACAGCGTGTAGTCGATGTACTGCACCGGCAGCGGCGTCCAACCGGGGGCTTGCCCTACGCATCGGCTGGCGTAGGCCACGGCGATGTCACGCACCAGCGGGGCGATCGACAGGCCGTCGGCGGCGATGTGGTGCACCACGGCCACCAGCACGTGTTCGTCGTCGGCGACGCCGAAAAGCTTTGCCCGCAAAGGGATCTCGGCCGCCAGGTCGAAGCTGTGCCGCGCGGTCTCCTCGACGGCGTCCTGCAGCCGGTCCGGGGACCACGCGGTCGCGTCGACGACGTCCCAGCCGAAGTCGGCCCGCTCGGCGGGCAGCACCAGCTGTTGCGGTATTCCGTCCGGGGCGGTGAACAGCGTGCGCAAACTTTCATGGCGGCCCACCACATCGGCCAGCGCCGCGCAGAACGCGTCGGCGTCCAGCCGCCCGCGCAGTCGCAACGCCACCGCCAGGTTGTACACCGGTGACGGACCCTGCAATTGGTCGATGAACCACAACCGGTTCTGGGCGAACGACAACGGGACGACCTCGGGCCGCGGGCCGGCCACCAGCGGCTCCAGCCCGCCCTCGCCACCGTGGATGCGCGTCGCCAGCTGAGCCACCGTGGGCGCCTCGAACACGGCGCGCACGGCGACGGCGGCACCCAGGCCGCTGTTGATCGCGGCGACCAGCCGCATCGCCGACAGCGAATCGCCGCCCAGGTCGAAGAACGAGTCGTCCACCCCGACCCGTTCCACGCCCAACACCTGGGCGTAGATGCCGGCCAGGATCTCCTCCGCCGGGTTGGTCGGTGCGCGGTAACGATCGGTGGCGTCGTATTCCGGCGCCGGCAGCGCCCGGGCGTCGAGCTTGCCGTTAACCGTCAACGGCAGCGCCGCCAACCGCACCACCGCGGCGGGAACCAGGTACGCGGGCAGCCGCTCGGCCAGCGCGGATCGCGCCGCGGCCGGGTCCGCTGTCCCGGTGATGTATCCCACCAGACGCTTATCGCCGGGACGGTCTTCGCGGGCGACGACGACCGCCTGCTCCACGCCGTCCAACGCGGCCAAGGCGGCCCGGACTTCGCCCGGTTCGATGCGGTAGCCGCGGATCTTGACCTGCTCGTCGGCGCGGCCCAGGTATTGCAGCTGGCCATCGGCGCGCCACCGCACCAGGTCGCCGGTGCGGTACATGCGGGTTCCGGGCGCGTCCGCGCCGGCGAAGGGGCAGGCCACGAAGCGTGAGGCGGTCAGCGCGGTGCGGCCGACATATCCGACGCCCACGCCCCGCCCGGCCACATACAACTCCCCGACCACGCCGGCCGGCACCCGCCGCAACGACTCGTCCAGGACGAACAGCGCCGCCGTCGAGACAGGCGCACCGATCGGGGCCGCCCCCGACCCGGGCCGCAGCGGCGCGCTCATCGAGGCGTACACCGTGGCCTCGGTGGGGCCATAGGCGTTGATCACCACCCGCCCCGGCGCCCACTGGTCCACCACCTCGGCCGAGCAAGCCTCGCCGCCGAGCAGCAGCGCCTCCGACTCCAGCCGCTGCGGCGACAGCGCGGCCACCGCCGACGGGGTCTGGGTGAGCACGTTGACCCGTTCACGGGCCAGCAGGTCGTGGAAGTCGTCCGGGGAGGTGACGACCGACGGGGGCACCACCACCAGCCGCCCGCCGCCGAGCAGCGCGGCCCAGATCTCCCACACCGAGAAGTCGAACGCGTACGAGTGGCATTGCGTCCACACCTGGTTCACCGGCAGCGATGTGGGCGTCGACGGCGCCAGGTGGGCCAGGTTGCGGTGGGCGATGGCCACACCCTTGGGCGTTCCGGTGGTCCCCGAGGTGTAGATCAGGTACGCGATGTCGTCGGCCGCCGGTGCCGGCGGCGCGGTGGCGGGCTGCGCCTCGCGGGCGGGGTCGTCGACGTCGATGACCGTCAGCTCCCGCCCGGCCAGCCGCTCGGCCAGCCCGGCGGTGGTGACCGCGGCGACCGGCGCGGCATCGTCCAGCATGAACCCGACCCGGGCGGCCGGCAGCGCCGGGTCGATCGCCAGGTAGGCCGCGCCGGTCTTCAGCACCGCCAGCATCGCCACGACGGCCTGCGCCGACCGCTCCAGCAGCAACGCCACACACGCGCCCGGGCCCACACCGTGGCCGGACAGCAAGTGCGCGAACCGGTTAGCTGCCTCGTCGAGTTCCCGGTAGGTCATCGACCGGCCCGCGAAGGTCACCGCGGGCGCCTGCGGGGCGCGGGCCACCTGCGCGGCGAACAGCTCCGGTACCGACAGGGCGACCGGCCCGGGCTCCGCCAACACCGCGCGGTTGCCCACCTCGTCGAGGCGGGCGTGCTCGGCCTCGTCGAGCAGATCCACCGACGACAGCCGCCGCGCCGGATCCGCCGTCATGGCGACCAGCACCCGCTGGAGCCGCGCGACCAGCGTTTCGATGCCGGCGGCGTCGAACACGTCGGTCCGGAATTCCACCGACCCGGCGATTCCGGCGGGCTCGCCGCCGTCGGTCCACGTCTCGCCCAGCGAGAACGCCAGGTCGGTGCGGGCCGTCCGGGTGTCGAGCGGCAACGGCGTGGCGTGCAGGCCGCCCAGGGCCAACCCGGCCGCCGGCCCGGTCGCGCCCTGCCCCTGCCCGCTCTGCCAGGCCAGCATCACCTGGACCAGCGGGTGGTGGGTCAGGCTTCGGGTCGGGTTGAGCCGTTCGACCAGCACCTCGAAGGGCACGTCCTGGTGCTCGTAGGCGGCCAGGCTGCGGGCCCGCACCTGGGCGAGCAGTTCGGCGACGCTGGGATCACCGGTCAGATCGACCCGCAACACCAGGGTGTTGACGAAGAAGCCCACCAGCTCGTCCAGCGCGGGGTCGCCGCGCCCGGCGATCGGAAACCCAACGGACACATCGGAACTCGCGCTGAGCTTGGCCAGCAGCACGGCCATGGCAGCCTGCATAACCATGAAGCTGGTGGCGTTGTGTTCGCGGGCCACCCGGGCCACCTGCTGCTGCAGCTCGGCCGGCCAGTCCACCGACACGCTCGCGCCGCGGTAGTCGGCGACCGGCGGGTAGGGCCGATCGGTGGGCAGTTGCAGGTGCTCCGGCATCCCGGCCAAGGCCTCTTGCCAGTAGGCCAGCTGCGCGGCGATGCGGCTGCCGCTGTCGCTGAGGTCCCCGAGCTGCGCGCGCTGCCACAGCGTGTAGTCGGCGTACTGCACCGGAAGGTCGGCCCAGTCGGGGGCTTGTCCCACCCGGCGGCTGGCGTAGGCCACCCCGAGGTCCCGCACCAGCGGGGTGATCGACGCGCCGTCGGCGGCGATGTGGTGCACCACGGCCACCAGCACGTGTTCGTCGTCGGCGACCCGGAAAAGCCTTGCCCGCAGGGGGATCTCGGCCGCCAGGTCGAACGGGTGATGCGCGACGGCGTCGAGGGCCTCGGCCAGCCGGCTTTCCGGCCAGCCGACGGCGTCGACGACGGCCCAACCGAAGTCGGCCCGCTCGGGAGGAACGATCAGCTGGCGCGGGATGCCGTCGCGCGCGGCAAACAGCGTGCGCAGGCTCTCCTGGCGGGCCACCACGTCGGCCAGCGCCGCGCCCAGCGCTTCTTCCTCGACGGCGTCCATCCGCCCGCGCAACCGGAGGGCGACCGCCATGTTGTAGATCGTCGAGGGACCCTGGAACTGGTCGATGAACCACAACCGGCTCTGGGCGAACGACAGCGGAATCACCGCGGGCCGCTCCACGGCCGTCAACGGCTCCAGCCGGGCTTCCTCCCCGCCGATGCGCGTCGCCAACTGGGCAACCGTGGGCGCCTCGAACAACGTGCGCACCGAAAGACCGGCGTCCAGGCCGCTGTTGACCGCGGCGACCAGGCGCACGGCCGACAGCGAGTCCCCGCCGAGGTCGAAGAACGACTCGTCCACCCCGACCAGCCGCGGCGGCTCCACGCCCAGGACCTGCGCGTAGATGCCGGCCAGCAGCTCCTCGACCGCGTTGGTCGGGGCGCGATAGTGGTCACCGTCCTGGTATTCGGGCGCCGGCAGCGCCCGGGTGTCGAGTTTGCCGTTGACGGTCAGCGGCAGCGCCTCGATCGCCACCACCGCGGTCGGCACCATGTAGGCCGGGAGCCGCTCAGCCAGCGCCGCACGCGCCGACGCGGCGAACGCCGCCGGTTCCGCGATCCCGGTGACGTAGCCGACCAGGCGCTTGTCGCCGGGGCGGTCCTCACGGGCGATCACCGCCGCCTGCTTGACGCCGTCCAGCGCGGCGAGCGCTGCCTGGATTTCGCCGAGTTCGATGCGGTACCCGCGGATCTTGACCTGCTTGTCGGCCCGTCCCACGTACCGCAGCTGCCCGTCAGCGCCCCACCACACCAGGTCCCCGGTGCGATACATCCGTTGCCCGGGCTCCCCCGCGCCGACGAACGGGCAGGCCACGAACCGCGTCGCGCTCAGCGCCGCCCGCCCCACGTAGCCGTCCGCCACCCCGGCGCCGGCCACGTACAGCTCCCCCACCACGCCCGGCGGGACCGGCCGCAACCACCCGTCGAGCACGAAGAACTCGAGATGGGCCAGCGGTACCCCGATGGGGCTGACGACGCTGTCGACGTCGCTGACGACGATCTCCCGGAACGACGCATGCACGGTCGTCTCCGTGATGCCGTACATGTTGATCAGCCGCGGCTGGCCGGGATGGTTGTCCAGCCAGCTCCGCAGCCGCTGCGGCTCCAGGGCCTCGCCGCCGAACACCACGGCCTCGAGCTTCAGGCGGGGCTCCGGCTCGGGCTGTGCCGCATCGGCGGTCTGCAACGCGTAAAACGCCGACGGCGTCTGGCTCAGCACGGTGACCTGTTCGGCCACCAACAACGTGTGCAGGTCCTGCGGCGTACGGACCACCGCGTCGGGCACGATGACCAGCCGGCCACCGTAGAGCAGCGCGCCCCAGATTTCCCACACGGAGAAGTCGAAGGCCAGCGAGTGACACTGCGACCACACCTGGCCCGCGAGCTCCAGGTCGGCGTCCAGCGTCTCCAGCAGCCGGGTCACGTTGCGATGCGGGATCGCCACGCCCTTGGGGGTTCCGGTGGTGCCCGACGTGTAGATGAGGTAGGCGATGTCGTCCGGGGCCGGTGCGGGCAATGCTGTGCTGGGCTGGCGGTCGATGGCGGGGTCGTCGATGTCGATGACCGCCACGTCGCGCCCGTCCAGCCGATCGGTCAGGCCGGCGGTCGTGATCGCGGCGATGGGCGCGGCGTCGTCGAGCACGAATCCCATCCGGGCGGCCGGCACCGTCGGATCGATCGGCACGTACGCGGCCCCGGTCTTGAGCACCGCCAACATCGCCACGACCGCGTCGGCCGACCGCGGCAGCAACAGCGCGACGCGCTGGCCCGGGCCCACGCCCCGGTCGGTCAAGAAGTGCGCCAACCGGTTGGCCGCCTGTTTGACCTCGCGGTAGGTCCACGAACGCTCGCCCGCGCTGATCGCCACCGCGTCCGGCGTCCGCGCCACCTGCGCGCCGAACAGCACCGGGATCGACACCGGGACACCGACCGGCTGGGTCAACCCCGTGCGATTGCCCCATCGCTGAAGCTGGGCGTGCTCGGCGGCGTCGAGCACGTCCATCGACGACAGCCGCCGCCCCGGGTCGGCGGTCATCGCCGCCAGCACCCGCTTGAACCGCTCGATCAGCGTTTCGATGTCGGCCGCGTCGAACACCTCGGTGTCGAATTCGACGCGAAGACCGATTTCCGTGCCCGGCATGGCCTGGACCGCGAGCGGGTAGTGGTTGTATTCGCGATGGGTGAAGTCGGTGATGGCCAACCCGTCCGCGCCCGACAGCGCGGCCGCGTCGAGCGGGTAGTTCTCGTAGACGAAGAACGTGTCGAACAGCTGGTCCAGGCCCGTGACGCGGTGCATCTCGCTGAGCGCCAGGTGCTGGTGCTCGAGGGTGTGGTTGTAGGCGTTTTGCAGCTGGTCGAGCAGGTCGGTCGTGGTGGTCGACGCCGCGATGTTCGCCCGCACCGGCACCGTGTTGATCAAGAGGCCCACCATCGAGTCCGCGCCGTACAGCTCGGGCGGCCTCCCCGAGACCGTGGTGCCGAAGGCGACGTCGGGCCGGCCGGTCAGCGCCACCAGCAGCCGCGCCCAGGCGGCCTGCACCACGGTGCTGACGGTGGTGTGGCTGGAGCGCGCCAGCTCGCCGAGCGCCCGCGTGATCTCCTCGGACACCCGAAACGACGCAACGCCTCGCGGCCCGAGGCCCGGCCGGCCCGGCGGGGCCAGCAGGGTGGGGGTGTCGAACCCCGCCAGCACCTCACGCCAGGCGCCGCGCGCGGCATCGAGGTCACGGCCGGTCAGCCAGGTCACGAAGCTGCGGTACTTCGCCGCGGCGGGCAGCCATTGCCCGTGGTAGCTGGCGAATATCTCCGCCAGCAGGATCGGCAGCGACCAGCCGTCCAGCACGATGTGGTGATTGGTCAGCACCAGTCGGTGCTGATCGTCGGCGGTGCCGATGAGCGCGGCGCGGAATGCGGGCTGGTTGGTGAGGTTGCAGACCGCGGCGCGTTCGGCGGCGCACACCTGCTCGATCTGCTCGTCGAGGTCCGGGCGGTCCCCGCTCAGGTCGACATAGCGCCACGGCACCACGGGATCGGCGGGAATGATCTGCACCGGCTGGTCGAACTTGTCGGAGAATCGGGCCGCCAGGTTGGGGTGGCGGATAACCACCGCGTGCACCGCCTTGCGCAGGCGGTCCTGATCGACCGGACCGCTCAGCGCGATCTCCAGCTGCACGGCATAGATGTCGTCACCGCCCGAAGCGGTGATGGCATGGAACCACAGCCCCTGCTGCAAGGGGGTCAGCGGCAATACGTCAGCTATCCGCATATTGCCGCTGAAGCTCGTCGATTTGTTGCTGGCTGAGACCGGCGGCGATGTCGGAGGGCGTCAACCCGCCGCCGCCGCCTCGCACGTGCGCGCAGATGCCGGCCAACGCGTCGAACCACAACCGGTTCAGCCGGCTGACCAGCGCCTGATCCAAGGCCGAAGGCGCCCACGTCCAGCGGGCGTGCAGCTGCGGGCCGGCAGCGCCGTCGACCGTGCTGGCGTTGAGCTCCACGGTGTGCATCAGCGGCATGGGGATGGCCGCGGCCACGTCGGTGACCGACCAGCCATCCTGGCTGAGCCGCCAAACGTCGCCCGACACCTCGGCCGCCGCGCCCAGCCGGCCCAGGTAGTTGAAGCCGATCGGCGGGTCGGCCGGGGCCAGATCGACGTCGCTGTTCAAGTAGCGCAACGCCCCATAGGTCAAGCCGTCCGGCAGCGCGCGAAGCTGCTCCTTGGCGTCTTTGACGACTGCCCCCAGCCCCGCGTCACCGGCCACCACCCGCGCCCAGTCCGGCCCCTCCACCGCGAGCGACACCGGGTACTTGGTCGTGAACCAGCCGACCGTGCGGGACAGGTCGACATGCGGGGCCAGCTCCTCCTGGCGCCCGTGACCCTCCACGTCGATGACGATCGGCGCGCCGCCGCCGCCGACGAATTCGGCGACCGCCAAGGCGAACGCGATCAACAGGATGTCGTGCACCCCGGCGTGAAAGGCCGCCGGCACCTCGTCCAGCAACGCCCGGGTGGTCTCGGCGTCCAGCTGCGCCGACAGGGTGCCCGCGCTCGCATAGGTATCCATGTCGGGGCGCACCGCCGGCAGCGCCAAGGGCGCCGCCGCGATCTGCCGCCAGGCGTCGGCCTGTGCCACCACCTCCGGGCGGCGCGCGTGCTCGGCCAGCAGCGACGCCCAGCGGGCGAACGAGGTTCCGGGCGACGGCAACACCAACTGCTGCCCACCGCGGTGCTGGGCCCACGCAATGTTGAGGTCCTCGAGCAGGATCCGCCAGGACACCCCGTCGACGGCCAGGTGGTGCACGATCAGCACCAACTGCCCGGTGTCGGCCACCCACAGCGCGCTCAGCATGGCCCCGGCCGCCGGATTCAGCCGCGACCGCGCCTCGATCACCGCCTCGTCGGACAGCGCCGGCACCGTGCGCACGCACCCGCGGGCATCCACCGAGCCGGGCTCGGGCATCGTCAACGACCAGCCCCCGGCGCCGTCGTCCTCGACGCGCAGCCGCAGCGTGGCGTGCCGGTCCAGCACGGCCTGCAACACCGCGACCACGTCGGTCTCCGTCACCCCGGCGGGGGCCTGCACGGACACCGTCTGGTTGAACTGGTCGACCGGTCCCTCGACTTCGCGCAGCCAGCGCATGATCGGTGTCGCGACCGCCGGGCCGAGGCCCTCGTCGCTCACGTCGGCGTCGCCGGTGGCGACGTCGGCCACCCGGGCCAGTTGGGCCACGGTCTGCTCGACGAAGATGTCGCGCGGCCGGCACACCACCCCGGCGGCCCGCGCGCGCGCCACCACCTGCATCGACAAGATGCTGTCCCCGCCGAGCTCGAAGAACGACTCGTCGACCCCGACCCGCTCCAGCCCCAGCACCTGCGCGTAGATGTCGGCCAGGATCTCCTCGACCGCGTTGCCCGGGGCCCGGTACCGATCGACGTCCTGGTATTCGGGGGCGGGCAGGGCGCGCTTGTCGAGTTTGCCGTTGACCGTCAGGGGCACCGCGTCGATCACCACCACCGCGGCCGGCACCATGTACGCCGGCAACCGCTCGGCCAGTGCGGCGCGCGCGGCGGCCGCTTCGGCGGTGCCCGTCACGTACCCGACCAGGCGCTTGTCGCCGGGGCGGTCCTCGCGCGCGATCACCACCGCCTGCTCGACCCCGTCCAGTTCGGCGAGGGCGGCTTGGACTTCACCGAGCTCGATGCGGTAGCCGCGGATCTTGACCTGCTGATCGGCGCGCCCCACGTAACGCAGCTCGCCGTCGGCGCCCCACCACGCCAGGTCCCCGGTGCGATACATGCGCGTCCCGGGCTCCCCGAACGGGCACGCCACAAACCGGGTCGACGTCAGGCCCGGCCGCCGCCAGTACCCGCATCCCGCGCCGCCGCCGGCCACATACAGCTCCCCCACCACCCCGGGCGGGACGGCCTGCATCCAGCTATCGAGCACGAAGAACGCGTACTGGCCCAACGGCACGCCGATGGGGCTGGCGGAGCGCTCGACGTCATCGGGGAGGATCTCCCGGAACGACGCGTGCACGGTCGTCTCCGTCGTGCCGTACAAGTTGAGCAGCCGCGGTGATCCCGGGTGATTGTCGAGCCACGTCCGCAGCCGCTGCGGTTCCAGTGCCTCGCCGGCGAAGATGACTGCCCGAAGTTGCAGTTGACGTCCTTGTTCGGGCGCGAGCGCGTCCACGGTCTGCAGCGCATAGAACGCCGACGGGGTCTGGCTCAGGACTTCGACCCGTTCTTTGACCAACAGCGCATGGAACTCTTCGGGCGACCGGGCCACCGATTCGGGGACCACCACCAGGCGGCCGCCGGACAGCAGCGCACCCCAGATCTCGCACACCGAGACGTCGAAGGCCAGCGAATGCCACTGCGACCACACCTGCCCCGGCGACAGCTCGACGTCCAGGGACTCCAGCAGCCGGGTCACGTTGTGGTGGGTGATGGCCACCCCTTTGGGGACCCCGGTGGTCCCCGAGGTGTAGATGAGGTAGGCGATGTTGTCCGGCTCCGGCACCGGCGGCGCCGGGCTGGATTCGCCGACGGCACGGTCGGCGATCTCGGCGATGTCGATGATCAGCAGGTCGCGCCCGTCCAGCCGGCCGGCCAGGCCGGCGGCGGTGATCGCCGCGATCGGCGCGGCGTCATCGAGCATGAACTCGACCCGGGCGGCCGGCACCGCCGGGTCGATCGGCACGTACGCCGCTCCGGTTTTGAGCACCGCCAGAATCGCCACGATCGCCTCGGCCGACCGCGGCAGCAACAGCGCCACCCGTTGCCCCGGCCCCACCCCGTGGCCGGCCAGGAGGTGCGCCAACCTGTTAGCGGTCCGGTCAACCTCGCCGTAGGTCCACGATGAATCCCCGAAGGTGATCGCCACCGCATCCGCGGCGCGGGCGGCCTGCTCGGCGAACAGCGCGGGAATCGACCGCGACGCGCCGCCCGGCCGGCTCAGCACCGCGCGGTTGCCCCAGCCGTCGAGCCCGTCCAGCTCGGCGGCATCGCGAAGATCCATCGACGAGAGCCGCCGCCCCGGATCGGCGGTCATCGCCGCCAGCGCCCGGCCCAGCCGTCCCGCCAATTCCGAGACGTCGAGCTTCGCCAGCGGGCCCCCGGCGCCCGCCGTGCTGAGGAAGAGCTGGTCGCCGCCGCCGGAGAAGATCAGCGCGAAGGCGCCCACCTGGACGGGATTGGTGAACGACGCCGACGCCGCGACGCCGGCGAAGTCCATCGTCATCTTCGACGGCATGAAATTGACGCTCACCCGGTCGGCTCGCTGTCCCGCGCCGCGCGGGTCGCCCTTGCGTTCGAGCGCGTGCACGGGGAACCGCTGATGGTCCAGCGCCTCCCGTATTCGCGCGTCGACGTACGCACAGAAAGCGGCGACCGTGGATTCCGGCGACACACCCAACACCAGCGGCACGACCCCGGAAAGCATGCCGGGCAGCGTCTTTGACTCCGGTCGCACTCGCCTGCTGACCGGGAAGTCGAGCACCACATCGGAGCCCTCGGAGCACCAGCCACGCACCAGCAGCGCACACGCCGCGGTGATGACCGACGACCGGGGCATTTTCCACGAGTCGGACAATTCCTGAACGCGCCGGAGGACGGCAGCGTCCAGCCGAACGGGCGCGGAAGGCGCGGACTGGTCCTCCTCATCCGCGGCCGGAAGGAACCCGCTAGGGGTGCCGCTTTCCGGTGGAAGATTTCTGGCCCAGTAGTCCTGATCGTCCAGATAGTCGGCGGACGCTTCGTATTCCGACTCGCATCGAACCAGGTCCTGCAGCGACCCGAAGAAGGCCGGAGGAACGGGTGCGTTCGCAACAATGGCCGCGTAGACGGTTGCAATCCGATTCGCGATCAGCGTAATTCCGGAGCCGTCCACAATCATGTGGTGGAAGCAACCGAACAAATAGAATTCGTCGGACCATGTCTGGAATAAAGCGAATTTGAACAGCGGGCCGGACGCGGGCATCGGTGTGCGTTGGATCGATAGCGCCATGCGACGGGCTTCCTGCACCGGATGGCGGGTGTCGCTCAGGTCGTGGAAGGCCATCTCGAAGTCCGGGTAATCGATCGCCTTCTGGAAGACGTGGCCGTCCACCTCGAAAATGGCGGCCCTGGCCGGTTCGGCCTCCCGCATCACGTGATGGATCGCGCGCTGCAGCAGTTCGCGGTCTACCGCGCCGTCGAATCGCACGAGGACGCCGAGCTGCCACTCCGTGCCGGAGCGACCCGTTTCCTGCGCGAGCCAAATGTCCAGCTGTCCCCGCGTCAGCGGGAGAGTCCGGTCATCAAGTTCCATCCGGGTTACCTATCAAACCCCTGTCCCGCCGCTAACCTTTCGCGCAGAGTTTTCGGCCGTATATCGGTCCAGTTCTGTTCGATGTAGTCCAGGCACGCTGCGCGGTCCGCTTCGCCGTACACCACCTGCCAGCCGGCCGGAACATCGGCGAACGCCGGCCACAGGCTGTGTTGTTCCTCGTCGTTGACCAAGACGAAGAAAGTGCCCTCGTCGTCGTCGAAAGGATTAGTGCTCACCGCGTCTCCAGACCGTCTACTGGACATGGGTATAACAAGTTCTAAACCATACTGGAGCCCCACAGAGCTTGTCTAAGCCTTCGAGGAATTTGAGGTGACCCCGGTTCTCCTGGCACCGCCGCACACGAAAGGTTGTCTAGACGAACTAATGGTATGGTTTCGCCGCTGATCCCTCACTCGCAGTCTGCTGAGCAGCGGCTGTTGCCCCGCACCGGCCGCCACCGGAAAGAATCGCGACACGATATTGGACCGTCCGCCCGCCCGGCGGCGCCTCGACGTGGCTCTTCACCGCGGACGGTGGCCGCTATGCCGCGGCGCCGCCGCCAGGAGCCGGGGAGGCTCGATCGCGGTCGCGGACGCACTATATGTAGTCGCGGACGCACTATATGTATTAGGTGGGCTCCATCTGGCGCGCCGCCGGCGGTCGCCCGCCCAGCTGCGACGGCGCGAACCACGCCGGAGATCGTCGAGGCTGCGCGCCGCCGACGACGACGGACCGGTCGACAGCGCAATTTTCGTGAGGCGACGTGGCCGACGAGCCGGCGGAGCCGCTCGAGCCGAATTTGCGGGATCGGGACCACATGAATTTATGACGCCTAACGCAAAGGTTGACCCCCTACCAGAGGGGAGCCGGTCGTGTAGCATGCATCGTGATTGGGCGGCACGTTGGACCGGTGTATTCCGAATCAAAATATCCACAATAAAGACACCATGTGACCGATCATGGGCCAAAGCAGATCCGGTTGGGGCGACATAAATGGACAACCACAGCGAACCTTCGACGCAGGTTGAATCGAAGGATAATCCATCCGTTGCAATGTCGGAGCACCTGGCCGACGATCTGCTCTCCACGACCGCCGGGGGATGGAAAAGCTTTTACAATTTGCTGAGCCGTCGGCTCGAGGACGCCGGAGTCGCTGATTCGTCGTTCTTTCTGAATTACGGGTACGCCTCGCTGGGCACCAACGACGAGTCCGCGTTCACCATTCGCCCCGGCACCTTCAACGCCAACTCGGTCCGGCTGGTGTTCGAAGTCATCGGATCGGTCGACCTCAACGACCGCACCGTCGCGGAAATCGGATGTGGCCGCGGCGGCAACTCCGCACTGGTCGCGGAGAAGTTCAACGCCGAGGTGATCGGCATCGACATGTCCTCCGAAGCGATCGCCTTCTGCAGCAAGACGCACGTCAAGCGACCCATCGACTTCCGCGTCGGCGATGCATTGAACATTCCCCTCCCCGATGCGTCGTGCGACGCGATCATCAACGTGGAGTCCTCGCACTCCTACGGCAATTTGCCGAAGTTCCTCGGCGAGGTCCGCAGGATTTGCCGGCCCGCCGGATGGTTCCTACACACGGACTTTTTAAGCCCCGAGGACTGGGACCAGGTCAGGATGCGTCTCAAGCGATCGGGCTTCGTCACCGAAAGCGACCGGGATATCACCGCTAACGTACTGGCCTCGCGCGATCAAGCAAGTGACACCTGGGCTGAGGTTTATGGCGATAGGAATGCCCGTGTCGCCAACTTCCTCTCCCTGCCCGGATCCGCGATCTACGAACAGATGCGGGCCGGCTTGTTGGAGTACCGGATATTGAGGTCTCAGTTGCGCGCCGAAGCCGCGTAGCGTCGCCGCGACATCACCACTCGAGATCCGAATAGAACAGCCTCGCTACGTCGCTGGTCCGCTCTTTGATCGTGACAATCTCGCGGTCGCTGAGCCGACCCTTCCAGTTCGAGACATTCACCCTGCTGTTGCGCTTGATACTGAATTCATCCCCCCGCATCGGCTCGGAGGGGTTCTGCTCGCCCGAGCTCGCTTCGATGGCGGTGTGGACGCTGGCCGTGAATTCCAGGCCGAGCGCCGCATAGACTTTCTGGAAACTTCCCACGGGATCCATGGATAGTTCTTCGTGTTTGAGGAACAGCCATCCCGGATAGCGCGTGCGGTACTCGTTTACCACCGCGTATATGCAGTTCCATAACAGGGCCCCAACCGGGATGATTTCCTGTTCATGCTCGGCGAAATAGCGGATGTCCGATTGGAAATCGGCCAGCCTGGTTTCGCGCATTAGTTGCGGCTGCCTCAGGAAATGGCTGAAATCGAATTTCCAATTCAATACTTTCAGGCTGGAACAGAGCGCGGCGGGGTGCCGGATCATGACCACGACCTTCATATCGAATCGGCGGGCCAACCAGGGGGCGGAAAATACGGCCACCGGATCTTTCATGACAGCCGTCTTTTTCTTCAGCCGGTGCGTGGATAGATTCGCAAACGCTAACAGGCTTCGGGATGCTTGCCTGGCACTCCTGGAGTGCACGAGGTTCGTCCGCAACGGATACCTGAAATTGACCAGGCCCTCGAGGTACCTGTCGAATTGGTGAGAATTCGCGTCGGTGATGTATTGAAACTGTTCTTTAATAGGGTTCGCGAAGCCGCACAAGTCGCCGTTCTCGGTGGTGAAGGGCTCGTGCACGTAACCCATGCCGGGCGCGTGGGCGATCATGCGGCCGGTCCAGGTGGTGCCGGATCGGGGTGCGCCGGTGACGAGAATCCGCTTGCTGCCCTCGAGTGGCATGACGGGTTCGCGTGCTACGGCCACGTCCGCGTACTCCCGTCTGCTTTCTTGGCTGCCTGGCGAGGCTCAAGTGGAACGGCTATCGGGCTCCCGATTCTCGATTGGGTCGGTGGTTGACCGACCTCCTTTCCCGAACTGAACCGCACGCGATCGCTACCCTCGCCCGGCGATTTCGTGGCCTGGATTTAGGTGGGCTCGGCCAAACCGACCGAATCGGCCTTATCCGACTCCGGCACCTGACCGGCCAGGTATTCGGCCAGCGACCCGATCGTCGGGTAGTCGAACACCGCGGTCGCGCTGATCGTGAAGGCGCCACCGAACTGCGGAAGCAACCGGTTGCTGAATTCGACCGCCATCAGTGAATCCGTGCCCAGCTCCAGGAACCGGCTGGTTGCGGCCGGCGGTTGCGCGAGCCTCAGGAAATTCTGGACCTCGTAGCGGAGGTACTCCGTGAGGAAGCTGCCGCGCTCCGCCTCGGGCACCTCGTGCAGCTGCCGCAGCAGCTCGCTGTCCCCGCGCGTCGCGGTGACGGCGCTCGGCAGCACGTGGTCGAGCATCGCCGGGCGCGAGGCGCCCAGCCCCTTCGCGGCGCGCTGCCAATTGGCCTTGATGACGGTCGCCTGCCCGGTTCCCTGGGCAATGATCTCGTCGAGCGCGTTGAGCGCGGCCGAGGGTTCCAGCGGGATGAGGCCTTGCGCGCTGAGATTGGCGCGCGCGGCGTGCGAGGTGGCCATGCCGCCCTTTGCCCACGGCCCCCAGTTGATGGCCGTCGCGGGCATGCCCTGCGCCCTGCGCTCCGCAACGAGCCCGTCGAGCAGCGCATTGGCGGCCGCGTAGTTGGCCTGGCCGGGCGAACCGATCACGCTGGAGGCCGACGAGTAGACGATGAAGAAGTCAAGATCGTCGTCCCTCGTGAGGCGATCCAGGTAGCAGCCGCCGAAGGCCTTCGGCGCCAGCGCCTTCCGGAAGCCTTCGAGGCTCTGCTGGGGCAGTAGCGCGTCGTCGAGGACGCCGGCCAGGTGCGCCACCCCCGCGAGCGGCGGCAACTCCGCCCGGATCCGGTCCAGCACCGCCGTGATCTGCGCTTCGTCGCCGACGTCGGCGGCGAAGACGTGGATGCGGCTCCGGTAGCGCTCCGTGATGTCGTCGATTGCCCGTTGCGCCTCGGCATCGGGCAGGCGCCGACTCGTCAGGACGATGTCGCCCGCCCCGAGTTGCGCCAGGTGGGCCGCCGTGTACAGGCCGAGCGCCCCGAGTCCGCCGGTGATCAGGTAGCTCCGATCCCCGCGCGGCTGCAGCGGTTGCGCCATCTGCAGCACGATCTTTCCGATGTGTCGAGCCTGCTGCATCCGCCGGAACGCGGTCTTGGCCTCCGTCACCGGGTAGACCTCGGCGGCGATCGGCTTCAACTCGCCCTTGGCCATGCTGTCCGCCACCTCGGCCAGCAACTTCCCCGTCCGCTCGGGTTCGTGCTCGATGCAGGCGTCCAGCGCGATGATCTCGTAGTCGATATCGGGACGGGCCTCCGCCATCTGCTCGCGAGTCCAGATGTCGCGCTTGGCGATCTCGGCGAACCGGCCGCCCTGTGCGGTCGCGCGCACCGTCGCCGCGATGAACCCCTCGTTGGTGAGGCTGTTCAGCACGACGTCCACGCCGGCGCCACCGGTGTCGGCCAGGATCTGGTCCGCGAAATCCGTGCTGCGCGAGTCGTAGATGTGTTCCACGCCCATCTTGCGCAGCGCCGCCCGCTTGTAGGTGCTGGCGGTGGCGAAGACCGTCGCGCCGCGCTGCTGCGCGATCTGGATCGCGGCCAGACCGACGCCACCGCTGGCGGCGTGGATGAGCACCCGGTCACCGGGTCCCACCTTCGCCCAGTCGAAGGCGAGCCGGGTGGTCAGCGCCCCGGCGGGTATCGTCGCCGCCCCCACCGCGCTCACCCCGTCCGGCACCGGCGCCAGGAACTGGGCCGGCGCGTTGACCCGGGTCGGGAACCCGCCCGGCATGAAGCCGAAGACGCGCTGGCCGACCTCGAATCCGGTGACACCGGCGCCCACCTCCGTGACGACCCCGGCGAGGTCGCCACCGCCGACCCGCCCCGGGTCACCCGGGTACAGACCGAGCACGTTCAGCACGTCCCGGAAGTTGAGGCCCGCGGCCTCGACCCGGATCTGCACCTCGCCCGCGCCGGGCGGCGGCACGTGCGTCTCGACCAGATGAAGGTTGTCGATCGCGCCGCGTTCGGTCGGCTCCAGGTTGTAATCCGCGGCGCGCGGCACCGGCAGGTGCCCGCTGCGCGCCCACGGCAGTAGCCGCGGCACCAAGTACCTTCCCTGTCGCAGTGCGAGTTCGGGTTCGTCGGCGGGCGCGCCGAGCAGGCCGGCCAGCGAGCGCACGGCATCGTCGGCCCCGTCGGAGTCGACCAGCCGGCAGCGCAGGCTCGGCTGCTCGGTGATGACGGTCCGCCCGAGGCCCCACAGCGCCGACTGCGCCGAGTCCACCGGCTCGCCGGGCTCGGTCGCCACCGCCCGTTCCGTGACGATCCACAGTCCGCCGGTGAGCTTCAGGTCTTGCTGGGCCAACAGCGCGCGCACGACCGTCAGCAGCTCATCGATCTCGGTCTCGAGCCGCGTGGCGAATTCGGCGCCCGACTCTTCCGCGTCGGGCCGCCCGGGGCTGCGCCAGACGACGCCGGAGACGGGCGCGCCGCGCTCCTGGGCTTCGGCCAACTCCCGCTTCCAGCGCTCGGGATCCGAGCCGCGCTCGATGGAGACACAACCGGGGACGCCGGCCGCCAGCTCGTCGAACCCGGCGATCAGCCAGGTGCCCTCGCCGTTGCCGGCAGCGCCGCCCGAGGCCGGTGCCGGCACTTCCTCCCAGCCGAGGGTGTACAGGTTGCGGGTGGCATCGCCGCCGAGCCCGCGCAGCAACGCCTCCCGCGGCGCGCGCTTGACGGTGAAGTCGCGAATCTCGCCCAGCTGGCGCCCGTCGCGATCCACGAAATCGAGGTCGAACACCTGCGTTTCGCTGTCGAGGCCGCCGTTCTGCCACCGCGCCCGGCAGTAGAACCGCCGCGGCATCTCGTCGTGCAGCACCACCCGGCCGTACCGCAGCGGCAAGAACAGGTCGCTCAATCCCCCGCCGTCCTCGGTCGCCGCGAGCGCGGCCTCCAAAGCCGGGAAGGCGATTCCGGTGCACAGGTCGAGCAGCACCGGGTGGATCGGCTCGCTGCCGAGTTGTTCGGCGAGCTCCTCGCCGATGGCGATGTCGCCGATCGCCTCGCCGTCGCCGGCCCACAGCGATTTCAGCGACGTCGACCAGGTGGGACCCCAGGTCAGCTCCATGTCCGCGAAGGTGTCGAACAGCTGCTGCGGACGCGTGCGGCCCAGCCGCTCGCAGGCCGCGTCGATGGATTCCGTCGGCTCCAGGGCGGGCTCGTCTTGCACATCAGAGCCACCGCCGGCGATCCGGCCGTCGGCGTTCAGCGACCACTCGGCGTCACGATCACCGTACGGGCGGCTGTGCACCTGGAAGGTCCAGCCGTCATCGACGGGATGCACCGTCAGCTGCACCTCCCGGGAGCTCTTGTCGCCCAGGATGATCGGTTCGTAGAAGAACACTTCGCGCACCTGCGCCGGCGCCCCGACCGTGGCGAGGGCCATCGCCGCGTACGTCGCGCCCGGAACGACCACGACGCCGTAGATGACGTGATGGGCCAGCCACGGCTGCGTGTTGACCGACCACCGGCTGGTGTAGACGGAGTCGCCGGAGGCGAGATCCTTTGCGTTCCCGAGGATTCCGGATCCGGTGGCGCCATGCCCGTCGATGCCGCGGATGTCGGCGTTCTTGGGCCAGAAGCGACGGCGCTGGAACGCGTAGGTGGGCAGCTCGAGCTTGCGGCGCGGCCGCTGGTGCAGCGCGGCGAAGACGGGACGGTGGCCGCTGACGTAAGCGGCGGCCAGCGCGTCCGCCATCTGGCGCCGCGCGTCGGCGTCCTTGCGCAGTGACACGATCGCCCGCGGCGCGGCCGAGGATTCCGGCCACGCCTGCACGGCGGCGTTGGTCAGGACCGGTTGCGGACCGATCTCCATCAACACCGAGCAGCCCAGCGCCGCCACGGTGCGCACGCTTTCGGCGAACTGCACGGGCTGGCGGGAGTGCCGCCGCCAATATTGGCCGTCCAGCGGGGTATCGGCGGTGAGGAGCGCGCCGGTCCGGTTGCACACCAGGGGCAGCGTCGGGACGGCGAATTCGAATGTGTTTGCGTACGATTCGAATTCGTCAAGCACCGGGTCCAGCAGCTCGGAATGGAAGGCATGGCTGGTGTCCAGCCACGTGCAGCGCACCGCCTCACCGGTCAATCGGGCGACGATCTCCTCGAGGTCCGCGCCGGGGCCCGACAGCACCGTGTTGGGGCCGTTGTAGGCGGCCACCGAAATGTGCGGGAATTCTTCGGCGACGCCGTCCACCTTTTGCGCGTCCGCGAAGACCGCGACCATCCGCCCACCCTCGGGCAGACTGCCGAACAGCCGGCCGCGTTCGGCGATCAGGCGTGCCCCGTCCTCGAGGCTGAACACGCCCGCCACGCACGCCGCCGCGTACTGGCCCACGCTGTGCCCCAGCACCACGTCCGGCTCGATGCCCCACGACTGCCACAGCCGGGCCAGGCCCATCTCGACGGCAAACAGCGCCGGCTGCGCGAACGAGGTGTGCCGCAGGGTTTCTCCGGCGTCGCCGTCGGTGTCGAACAGCACCTCGAGCAGCGGACGCGGCAGCATCGGATCGACCGCTTCCGCGCAGCGCCGCACCGTGTCGGCGAACACCGGTTCGGTGTCGAACAGTTCGCGCGCCATTCCCGGGTACTGGCTGCCCTGACCGGTGAACAGCCACGCCGTCTTCGGCGGGTCGCCGCACACGCCACGCACGGCGCCAGGCCCCAGCCGGTTCTCGGCCAACCCGGCCAGCAGCTCGCGGGCTCCCGCGACCGAGTCCACGACCAACGCCGCGCGGTGTTCGAAGTGCGAACGCCCGACGCCCGCCGTGTAGCACACGTCGGCGACGTCGGCCTCCGGGTGCTCCTCCAGCCAGGCCCCGTACCGCTGCGCCAACACCGTCAGCGCCTCCGGTGACCGCGCCGACAGCGGCAGCACGCCAATGGATTCGGCTTCGGTAACGGGCTCCGGCGCCGCGGTGGCGTCGGCCGCTTCGGATGGCGACGGCGCCTCCTCGATCAGGACATGCGCGTTGGTGCCGGAGAACCCGAACGAGCTCGTCCCGGCGCGGCGCGGCCTGCCGTTGGCGTGCCAGGGAATCGGCTGGTCCACCACCCGGACCGGCAGCGAGTCCCACGGGATGTTCGGCGACGGGTTCTCGAAGTGCAGGTTTCGCGGCAGGACCTCGTGCTGCAAGGACAACACGACCTTGATCAGACCGGCGATCCCCGCGGCCGACTCGAGGTGCCCGATGTTGGTCTTGGCCGAGCCGATCAGCAGCGGCCGGTTCGGCTCGCGGCCGGCGCCGTAGGCGGCCGCGGCGGCCTGGACCTCGATCGGGTCGCCCAGCGAGGTGCCCGTGCCGTGCGCCTCGAGGTAATCGACGTCCCCGCCGACAAGGCCGGCGCGAGCCAGCGCCGCGGCGATAAGCCGTTGCTGCGCACCGCCGTTCGGCACGGTCAGGCCGCTGGAGGCACCGTCCTGGTTGACCGCGCTGCCCCGGATGACCGCGCAGATCTGGTCGTTGTCGCGCTGGGCGTCGCTGAGCCGCTTGAGCACCAGGATGCCGCAGCCTTCGCTGCGCGCGTAGCCGTTCGCGGCGGCGTCGAACGTCTTGCACCGGCCGTCGGCGGCCAGCATCCTGGCGCGCGCGGTGGCGACGATGGATGCCGGGCTCACCAAGACGTTCACCCCACCGGCCAGCGCCATGTCGCAGTCACCGGAGTGCAGGGCCTGGCAGGCCTGATGCACGGCCACCAGCGAGGCGCTGCACGCGGTGTCCACCGCCATCGCCGGGCCTTCCAGCCCGAGCGCGAACGCCACCCGGCCCGCGATGACATTGAGGGCGTTGCCGGTGATGAAGTGGGCCTCGATGGTCTCGACCGAGTTGGCGTTCAGCAGCTGGGAATACTCGTTGGCGGCCACGCCCACGAACACGCCGGTTCGACTGCCGCGCAACGCCGCCGGCGCGTACCCGGCACGCTCCAGGCCCTCCCACGCGATCTCCAGCATCAGCCGCTGCTGCGGATCCATCCACACGGCTTCGCGCGGGGAGATGCCGAAGAACTCCGGGTCGAACCCGTCGATGCTTTCCAGGTATCCGCCGTAGCGGGTGTAGATCTTGCCCGCCGCCTCGGGATCCGGGTCGTAATACTCGTCGACGTCGAAGCGGTCATCCGGGATCTCCCGGATCGCATCGACACCGCCGGACAGCAGGTCCCAGTAGGCCTCGGGATCGGGCGCACCCGGGAAGCGGCACGCGACCGCGACGATCGCGATCGGCTCGTCCGTGCGCGCCGTCACCGCGGCCGCGACCGGCGCCGGCTGCGCCGCCGCGCTCGCGGGCGCCGGCGCGTCGAGGCGCAGGACGTCGTTGATGAGGAAATTCGCCACGTCGGTGATACGCGGGTAGTCCATCGCCAGGGTCGACGGCAGCTCCGCGCCGACCGCGCGCTCGAGCCGGCGCCGCAGTTCGACCGCCATCAGCGAATCCATGCCGAGGTCGAAAAGCCCGGCCTCCTCGCGGATTTCCGCGGGGTCGATGCGGGTCACGTCCGCGACGGCGTCGCGCAGGTAGTCCACGACGAGCTTCTTGCGCTGCTGCACCGGGGCCGCGGTGAGCCGGTCGACCAATTGCGTGGTCCCGGACTCCGACGGTGCCTGTTCCGATTCGGGCACCTCAGCCTGCAACTGCGTGAAGAACGATCGCTTGCCCGCCATCTGGTAGAGCGGCAGGAAGCTGGCCCAGTCGATCCGGGCCACCACCCCGTGCGAGGTGCCCTTGCCCGAAGACGCCATGATTTCGGCCATCCCCGCCAGCGCATCGGCCGGCGACAACGGCCGGACCCCGCGCTTGTCCAGTTCCGCGCGGGCGGCCTCGTCGGCCATGCCCGCGTTCAGCCACGGGCCGAAGTTGACGCTGATCCCGGGAACGCCCTGCTCACGCAGCCGCCAGGCCAACCCGTCGAGGAAGGCGTTGGCCGCGCTGTAGGCGGTCTGACCGCCGGCGCCCCACACCCCGGCGATCGAGGAGGTGCTGAGGAAGAAGTCCAGCTTCAGGTCGACCGTGGCTTCGCTCAGGTTCCAAGCGCCCCAAACCTTCCCGGCGAACACCCGATCCACTTCGGTGTCGTCCAGGGCTTGCAGCGGGGTGGTGCTGATCTCGCCCGCGGCGTGCACGACGCCGGCCAGCGGCGGCAGTTCGGCCCGCACGGTGGCCAGGACGTGCGCGACGTCGTGGGGGTTGGAGACGTCGGCGGCGATGACCCGGACTTCGGCGCCGGACTCTTCGCGTATCGCGTCGATGCTGTGTTGCGCGGCGTCGCTGGGCGCGCGCCTGCTGGTCAGCACCAGATGCCGGGCTCCGTGCGCGGCCAGGTACGCCGCGACTTCCAGTCCGATCGCACCCAGCCCGCCGGTCACCAGATAGGTCGCGTCGCCGCGGAGCGCCAGCGGTGTCCCGGCCGGCTGCCCCGCGCGTCGGGTCAGCCGGGGAACGTAGACCGCCTGGTCCCGAAGCGCGAGTTGGTCTTCGCCGGCCGGCGCGGCCACGAGCTGGTCGATCAGCCGGGACCACACCCCGCCGTCCGCGGCGCCGCCCGCGGCCAGATCCGCCAGGCCGCCCCACAGTCGGGGGTGTTCCAGCGCGGCGGCGCGACCGAACCCCCACAGGCAGGACTGCGCCGGTGACACCTTGTCCTCGGCGGTGACCCGTTGTCCGCCACGGGTTATCAGCCAGATGGGTGCCCGCAGGTCGGCGGCGACCGCGGCGCAGAAGAGCCGCCGCGTACCGCTCAGGATTTGGTGCTGCATCCGCAGCAGCGATTGCGTCGACGGCGCCGTGTCGGATCCGAGGGCCGCGAGATGCAGGATGCGCAGCGTCGGGTCGTCCGCGAGCGCGGCGCGCAGCGTCTCCTTGAGCCGATCCGCGTCGGCGTCGGACACCGGGAGCCCCACGATGCGGTGCCGGTCCCCGCGCGCGGTGAGCGCGTCGACCAGCGGCGCGACCGCCTCGGCGTCGTCGCTGACCAGAAGCCACGCCGTGCCCTCGCCGGCCGTCGTGCCCGAGGCCTTGGCGGCGGATTTCTCCCAGCGGATCTCGTAGCGGGAGTCCGCGATGGACTGGGCATTGCGCTGCTGGTTGTGTTCTGCCGCAAGCTGTTTGAGCACATCGATGGCCTGCTGATCGGCGGTCCCGCCGCCCAGCAGCGCCGCGAGCTCCTCGATCCGGCCGTCCTCCAGGAGCCCGACGGCCTCGGTGCGCGCGGCGGAGACCTGACCGGCGGCCGGGGCCGACGCGACCCGCTGCTCGCGGAACCAGTACTGGCGGTGCTGGAACGGATAGGTGGGCAGGTCGAGCTTGCGCGCGGTCGCCGGCGCCAGCGCGGCGAAGTCGGGTCGGTGCCCGACGATGTAGGCGTTGGCCAGCGCCTCGGTGATCTGGCGGTGATCGGCGATGTTCCGACGCATCGATGCGATCGCCCGGGGCGCGGTGGCCGGGTCCGGCCACGCCCGCATGGCCGCGGCGGTGAGGATCGGCTGGGGGCCGATCTCCAGCAGCATGGTGCAGTGCAGTTCGGCCAGGGTGCGGACGCTCTTGGCGAATTCGACGGGCTGGCGCGCGTGGCGGCGCCAGTAGGCGCCGTCCAGTTTCGCGCTCCTGCCCAGGGCCGCGCCGGTGCGGTTGCACACCAATGTCTTTTGTGGCGCGCCGAACTCGAACCGGTTCGCATACGACTCGAATTCGTCGAGGACCGGATCCAGCAGGGCCGAGTGGAACGCGTGGCTGGTGTCCAGCCAGTCGCAGCGCACCCCGTCGTCCTCTAGGCCGGCCACCGCCTGGTCGAGATCCTGGACGGGCCCCGACAGCACGGTGTTGGCCCCGTTGTAGGCGGCCACCGACAGGCTCGGGAACTCGTCGGTGATGCCCTCCACGCGCTCGGCGGCGGCGAAGACCGCGACCATCCGGCCGCCGTCGGGCAGGCTGCCGAACAGGCGGCCGCGCTCGGCCATCAGCAGCATCCCGTCCTCGAGGCTGAACACGCCCGCCACGCAGGCCGCCGTGTACTGGCCGACGCTGTGGCCGATCACCACGTCGGCCTCGAAGCCCCACGACTGCCACAGCCGGGCCAGGCCCATCTCCACCGCGAACAAGGCGGGCTGGGCGTAGCTGGTTTGCCGCAGGGCGTCGTCGCCATCCGGATCGAAAATCACGTCCAGCAGCGGTCTTTCGAGCACGTCGGCCACCGCGGCCGCGCACCGGCTCATCGTCTCGGCGAACACCGGTTCGGTCTCGAAGAGCTCCCGCGCCATGCCGGCGTACTGGCTGCCCTGGCCGGTGAACAACCACGCCGTCTTCGGCCGATCGGTGCAGTCACCGCGCAGCAGGCCCGGCGCCGGGCGATCGTCGGCCAGCGCGGCGAGTTGCTCGCGTGCGGATTCCGTCGAATTCACCACCAGCGCGGCCCGGTGCTCGAAGTGCGATCGCCCGGACCCGGCGGTGAAGCACAGGTCGGCCAGCGACGCGTCCGGGTGGTCGGCGAGCCAACCGCTGTATGCCTTGGCGAGCTCCGCCAGGGCGACCGGGGTGCGCGCCGAAAGCGGCAACAGGGCGAACCGCCTGTCGTCCGCCGGCGCCTCGGGTGCCGCGGCGACCGGCGCCACCGCCGGCGCTTCCTCGAGGATGACGTGCGAGTTGGTTCCGGAGAACCCGAACGAACTGATCCCGGCGATCCGCGGCCGGCCGTCGCGCGGCCAGGGCTGGGCCTCGTCGACCACCTTCACGGGAAGCCGGTCCCACGGGATGTGCGGCGACGGCTTGCTGAAGTTCAGGTGCTTCGGCAGCACCTCGTGCTCGAGCGACAGGATGACCTTGATCAGTCCCGCGATTCCCGCGGCCGCTTCCAGGTGCCCGATGTTCGTCTTCACCGACCCGATCAGCAGCGGCCGGTCGGCGTCGCGCCCTTTGCCCAATGCGGCACCGGCGGCCTGGACTTCGATCGGGTCACCCAACGAGGTGCCGGTCCCGTGCGCCTCCAGGTATCCCACGTCGCCCGGCGCGACACCCGCGCACTGCAGCGCCTCGGCGATCACCCGCTGTTGGGCGACCCCGTTGGGCACCGTCAATCCGCCCGACGCGCCGTCCTGGTTGACCGCGCTGCCGCGGATCACGGCCCGGATCCGGTCGCCGTCGCGGATGGCGTCCTCGAGGCGCTTGACGACGACGACACCGCAGCCCTCGCCGCGCACATAGCCGTCGGCGGCCGCGTCGAAGGTCTTGCACCGGCCGTCCGGTGCCAGCATGTGCGCGTGGGAGAAGGTCATCGCGGTTTTCGCGCTGAGTAGGACGTTCACCCCGCCGGCCAGTGCGAGGTCGCATTCCCCGAAGCGCAGGGCCTGGCACGCCTGGTGGACGGCCACCAGCGACGAGCTGCACGCGGTGTCGACGGACACCGCCGGGCCCTGCAGGCCCAGCCCGTAGCTGATCCGGCCCGCACCCGCGGCGGACGACGTCCCGATCGCGACGTAGGCCTCGATCTCCTCGTAACTCAGTTGTTCGGAGATCAAGCCCAGGTAGTCATGGGTGCCCAGACCCATGAACACGCCGGTCTTGGTGTTCGCCAGATCCGACGGGGCGGTTCCCGAATGCTCGACCGCCTGCCACGCCGTTTCCAGCAGGATGCGGTGCTGCGGGTCGATCAGCATGGTTTCCCGGTTCGACAGCCCGAAGAACGGTGCGTCGAACCCGGTTACGTCGTCGATGAAGCCGGCCCGGCGGCTGACGATCTTTCCGGGCGCGTCGGGATCCGGGTCGTAGAACTGGTCGACGTCCCAGCGGTCCGCGGGCACCTCCGACAACGCGTCGCGCCCCTGCTGCAGCACGTCCCAGAAGGCGTCCGCATCGGGTGCGCCCGGAAGGCGCACCGCGTAGCCGACGATCGCGAAGCTGTCGCCCGTCCCCTGCGATCCACGTACCGGCTTTGCTGTCTCGAGACCGTTCTGTAGTTCGGTCATTTCCTACCGCCGATCATCTGCTGTTGCTTCTCGTCGTTAACCAGGACGAAAAAGCAGCCCCCGCCGTCATCGAAGGGATTGATGCTCAACCGCGTCTCCAGACCGTCTACTCGACATGGGTATAACAAGTTCTAGACCATACTTGCTGGGTGAGACGCCTGTCACGCGAATAGGTAACTGAGACGGCAGTCACGCAGATTGCTCGTCGACGCGCGGGCGAAGCGGCTCGCAGCTCACCCCATTCGGCCGGTCTGACCGGCGGCGAGCGGCGCTTTCGCCCATGCTCGCCGGCTCCCCGGTCAGCCGTCAGCCGGCCACCCGCGAGCGGGCGAAGTTTTCGACCAGGTCGCCGGCGGCCACGGTGCCTTTGGAGGCGACGCTCATCTGGGCGGCGACTTCGCGCGCCCGGGTCGCGTACTCCGGGGCGAGAATGGTGCGCAGGTCCTTGACGAGCGTGTCCTTGGTGGCGGTCGAAAGGCGCCGGGCGGTGCCGACCTTCAAGCGTTTGATCTGGTTCCCCCAGAAGAACTGATCGGGCAGCTTCCACAGAATCAACGCGGGCACGCCCGAGCGCAGGGCGGCGTTCGTGGTGCCCGAACCCCCGCGATGCACGATCGCGCGGACGGTGGGGAAGATCCGCGCGTAGTTCATCGTGTCCACCACCTTGACGTGGTCGAAGTGCGGGCCGTTGCTGTAGTCGCTGCCGGCGGAGACCACCAGCCCCCGCACGCCCAACTCCGCGGTCGCGGCGCCGATCATGGCCATGATCTCGATCGGGTCGTCCACCGGGATGCTGCCGAATCCGAACGAGATCGGCGGCTCCCCCTCGGCGATCCACGCCGCGATCTCGTCGTCGGCATCCGTCTGCCACTCCAACGTCAGCGTGCCGACGTTGGGCCGTTCCTTGGTGTATTCCGCCCATTGGGCCGGCAACCAGGGGAACAGCGCCGCGTCGTAGGCCTGCAGCTCCAGCGAGCCGCGCTCGACGATCCGCTGGGGCGCGGGCTTGGTGGCTTTCGGCAGGCCGAGTTCACGGCGCTGAGCGCCCTCGACCTTCTTGCTCAGCAGCCAATATCCCCACTCGTACGCCCTGACCTGCCGGGCGGCGGTGGCCCGGATCGGGTTGTAGTGCAGGGTGGCCAGCGGGATGTCGTAGTACTCGGCGACGCTGCTGGCCTGCTCCTCCCAGCTCTGGCCGGTCAGCAGCAGGTCGGCGCCCTCCGCCGCCGCCACGAGCGTCCGGCTCATGTCGGCCCAGCACGTGGTGAAGACGTCCCATCTGTCGCGCCAGAACTTGATCAGGCCGCGGATTCGCCAGGGTTCGCGGAAGAACAGGCTCATGAAGCTGCGCAACGGCTTCATGCTTTCCGACCAGTCGACCCCGTAGGCGACCGCCGAAAGCCCGAGCTTCTCGACGAAGGCGATCTGGTCGGGCGGGACGGCCATGCACACGTCGTGCCCGCGGCGCGCCAGCTCACGGCCGACGACGGCGACGGGCTCGATATCGCCACGGCTTCCCCAGCACGCCAGCACAAACTTCATGGAGCTCCTTGCCCTTCTACTTGTGTCTAACAAGTGCTAAACCATACTTCCTGGCCGTGGCGGCTGCCGGGCAATTGCCGATCAACCACCACGCTTGCGGCGGGCGAAATTCTCCAGGAGGTCCGCGGCGGCCGCAGCGCTCTTGGCGGGTTCGGTCATCCGGGTGGCGAGCTCGCGGGCGCGGACGACGTACTCCGGGGCGAGGATGGTGCGCAAATCCTCGGTCAACGTTTTCTCGCTGGCGGTCGAAAAGCGCCGGGCGGTGCCGACCCCGAGCCGTTTCACGGCCGCCCCGTACACCGCGTGCACGAGGTCCCAGAAAAGGATGACTTGCGGGACACCCGCACGCATGGCAACAGGCGTGGTGCCCGAGCCGCCGTGGTGGACGACCGCGCGACAGGCGGGGAACACGGTCGCGTAGTTCATCGTGCCGACGACCTTGACGTGGTCGAAGGGCGGGACGTCGCTGTAATCGGTTCCGCCGGCCCCGACCAATGCCCGCTCGCCCAGGTGCGCGCAGGCCGCGGCGATCATGGCGATCGTGTCCGCCGGCGATTCGACCGGGATGCTGCCGAACCCGAAGAAGATCGGCGGCGTACCCGCGGCGATCCAGGACGCGACGTCGTGATCGGCGTCCGTCGGCATTTCCAGCGTCAGCGTGCCCACAAAGGGGCGCTGGGCATCCCATTGCGCCCATTCGGCCGCAAGGCCGGGAAAGCAGGCCTCGTCATAGGCCTGGATTTCCAGCGAGCCGCGTTCGGTGATCCGCCGCGGTGCGGACCCTGTCGCCTGCGGCAGGCCGAGGTCAAGGCGCTGGGCGTCTTCCACCTTCTTCATCCCGCGCCACGACACCCACCAGAACGCCGCCACCGCCGAACGGCGCAACCGCGCCGGCAGGAAGCGCAGGGTCTGACCATTGGGACGCAGCGGGAAGTAGTGCAGCGTGGCGAGGGGGATGTCGTAGTACTCCGCGACGTTGGCGGCGGCGTCCTCGAAATTGATCCCGGTGAAAATCAGGTCCGCGCCGTCGGCCAGCGACCTCAGCGTGGTGCTCATCTCCCGCCAGCCTTGGAGTAGCGGTCCGCCAATCGCGCCGCGCGCCCGCATCAGATCCCTGATCCGCCAGGGGCGGCTGAAGAAACAGGTCCAGAATTCGCGGTGCGAGTCCAGGATGGACCGCGATTCCGGTCCGAAGCCGACCGCCGCGACCCCGGCCGCCTCCGCGAAGCCGACCAGATCGGGCGGGACGGCCATGCACACGTCGTGCCCCCGGAGCGCCAGCTCCCGCCCGACGGCGAGGTTGGGCTCGACATCACCGCGACTTCCCCAGCTTGCCAACACAAACTTCATCGCGGCCCTAGGGACTGCCGGTCAGCTACTGTTTCGGTCACGCCGGCGGTTCGGGTCCAGCTTGCCGAGACCGGTGATTTCGAGGCTGACCGACTTCCGCTGTCCGGCGGCGCCGAGCATGAAGAAGATGTCGCCGATCGGTGCGCCCAGCCAGAACCGCCAGAACCGCTTGCGGAAGAACTTCCAGACATAGCTGCCGTCGCCCACCAACCAATACCCGGCGATCCAGGGCAGGTAGTAGGTCGCGCGCTTCCACCGGGAGACGACCATCTCCAGGTTCATCTCCATGATCTCGAGGCCCCACGCCCGGTAGCGCCATTCCAGCTCGTACTTGCTCTGGAACTCGAAGAACGCCAGCATTTCGGCGTTGGTGACGAGGTATTCGTCGAAGACGAGAATGGATCCTTCGACGAAGCGCTCCTTGCACGTTTCCAGCGCATGGAGGCAACTCTCGTAGGTGTCCAGGTCCATGTGGAACAACGCGATCGGGGCGCCCGGTCGATCCGCCAGGAACGGTGCCAGCGTGTCGTAGGTGCTGCCCTTGACGAACTGCACCTTGCGACCGAGCGCGGCGGGCACCCCGTCCTGCAGGCTCACGCCGGTGTCCTGCATGGAACGTTGCGCGAGCGGTTCGGACAGGGAGAAGGTTCCCTGCTTGATCAGGGCCTGGTCGTCGATTTGCCAGTCTTCGACGAGGCCCTCGAAGGTGTCGAAGCCGTACACCTGGCGGCCGGACGCGTCGGACATCAGCCGCGTCGACCAGCCGAGCCAGACGCCCAGGTCGAGCATCAGTTCGTCGGAGCCCTGCGGGCTTGGCGCCGGCAGGCGCGAGGCCTCCCACAGCAGCGTGTGGCCGCCGATCTTGCACCGCCGCATGTCCTCGAGCGTGCGGCGGATGAACGCGCGATACGCCTCGTCATACACCCTGGTGTCCCGCGCATAGAGGTTCGGGATGTAGCGGTCGCGGTCCCGGTAGACAAGGCGCGCCACCGCGAAGAACACCAGCAGCACGGCGAGCGCGACGAGCAGCAGCGGCTGGGCATAGCACGCCGCGACCAGCAGAAGCGCGACCCCGACCAGAACCGCTTTCCATACGCTATGAAGGTTGGTCCGGTCCACGTGTGGACGTTCCACCTTCGGGCTATGGACGACGCTCACCGGTCCACCTCCAGGTTCACGGGCGCGCTCCGGGTTCCGACCTCAAACGGGACAACCTTCGGGCCGCCTTCCGTCAGCTCTTGGCAGCCCACGGAGCGCGGGGCTCCCGAGCCGAAGACGATGAACAATGATTCGCAAACATACCGAATGCGTTCAACACGTGTGTGATACTTCCCCGGACCGGGGGAACACGTCCTCATTCTTCTTCTTTCTAGGTTGCTTCCTTGCTCCACGCCGACCGCGTTAGCCCAGTCGACGGACCGCTGCGTCAGCGCTCAGTAGCCTCGGGCTTTCGTCCCGACATCGAAGGCCTGCGCGCCGTCGCGGTCGTGGCTGTCGTCCTCTTTCATGCCGGCCTGCCCGGCGTGGGTGGCGGGTACGTCGGCGTGGACGTGTTCTTCGTCATCTCGGGCTTCCTGATCACCGGGCTTCTCTGGCGCGAGGTGAGCTCCGCCGGCACGGTGAAGTTGAGCCGCTTCTACGGCGCACGGGCCCGCAGGCTGCTGCCGGCCTCGGCCGTGGTGGGCGTGATCACCGCGATCGGCTCCGCCGCGCTGTTGCCGCCGCTGCAGGCGCGCGGCGTGCTCGAGGACGGCATCTACAGCGCGCTGTATGTCAGCAACAACCACTTCGCGCACGAGGGCTTGAGCTACTTCTCCCCGGCGCAACCGCCGTCGCCGTTTCAGCACTATTGGTCGCTCGGTGTAGAGGAGCAGTTCTACCTGGTGTGGCCGGCGTTGATCATCGGCACGACGTGGCTCATCCGGCTCGTGCGCCGGCGCAGCAAGGGCGGAGCCCCTTCCAAGCAAGCCCCGTATCTGGTGGTCCTCGCCCTGGTCGCGGCCGTCTCCTTCACGCTGTCGCTGGCCGCCACTTTCGTGGCGCCCTCGGTGGCGTTCTTCTCGCTGCCCACCCGGGCGTGGCAGCTGGCGGCGGGCGGCCTGGTAGCCCTCATGGCCGGCCAGTTGCGCCGCCTGCCGGCGCGCGCTGCCACCATCCTGGGGTGGGCGGGTCTGGCCGTGATCCTGCTGGCCTGCAGCCTGCTGGGCCCGGGCACCCTCTATCCCGGCACCGCGGCGCTGCTGCCGGTGCTGGGTGCGGTGCTGGTGATCGGCGCCGGCTGCGCCACTCCCGCCGGGGGATGCGGGCGCCTGCTGGCGACGACGCCGCTGCGCAGCATCGGACGGATTTCCTACTCGTTGTACCTGTGGCACTGGCCGGTGCTGCTGCTCGCGGCACCCCTGCTGGGACACCGGCTGGGGCTGGCCGAGAGGCTGGCGACGGTCCTCATCTCCGGCGGACTGGCCGTGCTCACGCTGCGTTTTATCGAGGATCCCTTCCGATTCGCCGCCCCGATACGCCGGTCCTCCCTCGCCAGCCTCGCGCTGGGCGCCGCCGCGACCGCGGTCGCGGTCTGCGTGGGCGTGGTGCTGGTGGACCGGGTGCCCAACCCGGTCGGTGGCGGCGCGCCGGCCGCGCGGTTGACCATCATCGCGTCGCCTCCCCCGGCGGCCGCGGGCATCGACGCCTACGACGCGGCGGTGCGCGACACGTTTGCGCAGGCGCACGCCGCGGTGATGGCGGCCGCGAACCTCAAGGCCGTGCCGTCGAACCTCGAACCGCAGCTTGCCGACGCGGCGGCCGAATACCGAGCCGAGTTCTACAACGGCTGCCAGCGCAACCTGTTGGGCGTCGGACAACCCGGGTGCGTGATGGGAGACACCACGTCGACGACGACCGTTGCCCTGCTGGGTGACTCGCATGCCACGATGTGGTCCCCGGCGTTCCAGCAGGTCGCCGAGCAGCGGCACTGGCGGCTGGAGACCCTGACCAAGGGGGCGTGCCCGCCGATGAGCTTGCCCGTCAACGGCTTCGTCGGGCGCATGGTCGACTACGTTCAACGCTGCGAGCAGTGGCGCGGCGCGATGATGGACCGGCTGCGCACCGAGCACCCCCGGCTGGTCGTGGTCAGCATGTCCCGCGGCTACGGCGGCCTGGACTACCTGCCCAAGCCGTACAACCGCGCATGGTCCGACGGGCTGACCCGCCTGGTGCAGCAGCTGCGCGGGATGGGCACGCAGGTGCTGGTGCTGGGGCCGGTTCCGAATCCCTACGAGTCGGTGCCGATCTGCCTGTCCGACCACCTTACCGATGCGACGGCCTGCTCCTCGCCGCGGTCGAAGGCGCTGAACCGGGCCGGCATCGCGGACGAGTCCGCCGCCACCAAAGCCGGCGGCGGACACTACGAAAACCTTGCCGAGCTGTTCTGCACCGCCGACCGGTGCCCGGCCGTGGTGGGCAACACCATGGTGTACTTCGACGATCACCTGACGAGCCAGTACGCGCGGGAGCTCGCACCCGCGATGGGCGCGCTGGCCGACCGCACGCTCGCCAGCGCCCGGCCGCTGGCCGACCACACGCCGACCGGGGGTTGAGCCAGTTGTCTTCCCGTCGATACGGCCGATCAGCAGGTGGGGTCTCGGTATGATCACCCGGACCGCACCCCTGGCAACGCGTGCCGGTCACCGAATTTCCGGCACCGAGTAACCGGAGGCGTCGTCCGTTGTCAACACGCGTTCTCATCACCGGCGGGGCGGGCTTCATCGGGTCTGCGCTCACGCGCCGTCTCCTCGACGCCGGTTACGACGTCGCCGTCATGGACGTCTTGCACCCGCAGGTGCATGGCGACCGGGCGGCGATCGACCTGCCGCCGTCGGCGCGGTTCTTCACCGGCGATGTCACCCACGCCCCCGACTGCGATGCCGTGCTCCGGCTGTTCCGTCCGTCCCAGATCGTCCATTTGGCGGCCGAGACGGGAACGGCGCAGTCGCTGTCCGAGGCGACGCGCCACGGTTCGGTGAACGTGGTGGGCACGACCCAGCTGCTGGACGCCTTGAGCCGCTCGGGACACACGCCCGACCAACTGGTGCTGGCGTCGTCACGGGCCGTCTACGGCGAGGGCGCCTGGCAATCCGGCTCCCAGATCTTCTACCCGCAGCCCAGAAGCCACGCCCAGCTGCTGGCCGGCATTTGGGATCCCCAGGGGCCCACGGACGATCCGGTGGTCCCGCTGGCGAGTTCAGCGGCCCGAACGGAACCGCGGCCCACCAACATCTACGCCGCGACCAAACTCGCCCAGGAGCACATCCTGGCCGCCTGGACCGCCGCCCACGACACCAATCTGAGCATGCTGCGGCTGCAGAACGTCTACGGGCCGGGCCAGTCGCTGACCAATTCGTACACCGGGATCGTCGCTCTATTTGCGCGATTAGCGCGCCAGGGGCAAGCGCTGGAGGTCTACGAGGACGGACGGATCCTGCGCGACTTCGTCTACATCGACGACATCGTCGAGGCGCTGTTCGCCGCGATCGAGAAGCCGGCGAACGGGTCGCGCTGCCTCGACATCGGGTCGGGGATCCCGACCACCATCCACCAGCTGGCCGACCAGATCGCCGCCATCTGCGGCGCCCCGCAACCGAACGTCGTCGGGAAGTTCCGCGACGGTGACGTGCGCGCCGCACGGTGTGACATCGACCCGGCGAAGAATGAGCTGGACTGGCGCCCCAAGTGGACCCTCGAGGACGGGCTGCCCGCGCTGCTCGACTGGATCGGCGAGCAGGCGTAAGTACCCACTTGAAAGTGTCGACATCGCCGACCGGCTAGAACGCTTGCGGTGCGCGCAATCCCCAACCAGGTCGGCGGTCGTGCGCCCGACAAATTCCTGATCTGGGCGTCAGATCCGGGCTCGTGTGGCCTTGAGGAGGTCGCGCCAGGGGTCCAATTTGCGTTGCCATGAGCGGGCTGTGGCGATGGCGAATACGGTTGTTGCCGCACACATGGCGAGTCGGCCCCAGTCGTACCAGGCGGTGAGGTGCAGCCATGGGAGTGCCCAACCGACCATGCCGCCGGCGCCGAAGCCGACTCCGATCAGCCATGCCCGGGCCACCGGGCGCGAGCGGGGGTCTCGTCGCAGCCTGAGCGCGACCCAGGCGTTGAGGGCTCCTAAGTAGAGCAGCAGCAACCAAACGACCGCGAAGTACGCCTCGATCCAGTGGTGGTCGTGCGGGATCTGGAACATGTCGGGCGTGGGGTCATGGGAAGCGCTCGTACGGGTGAACAGCGCGACCATGGCGCCGACGGCCAGGGTGAAAGGCCAGTGCAAGAGGGGGATGATCCGGTCGCGCATCGACGGCATGCGCATCAGACCGGCAAGCGTGCTCGACGCCAGCGCCGCGGGCGCCATGATGTGACCGAGTAGGTCATCCACGTGGTAGCGACCGGTGACCAGGAACAGTGCTCGGCCAATCACAGGATCGGCGGCTGGGGCAATGAGCACTAACGAGATTGCGAGCATCAGGCTCGCACCGGTTGTCGGCGCTTCCCACTGCATACGCCAGGTGCCGCGGCGCACCCATTGTGCCCAGCCGACGACACCCAAGGCGACGAGGTAGAAAGCGAGAGCGATCATAAGCCCGGCGCATCTAGGTCGATGCTGGCCCCGCGTCTGGTCTGGGTCTTTTCCTTCGTCCCCACGAGAGGCCTGGACGAGATCTCCTCGACATACTCGACCGCCGAGCCCGCGGCGATCAGGCCGTAACGAACGAGCAGATCAACCTCGTTAAGGCCCAGGTTACGTGCGGCCCTGATCAGATTGTCCGCGCAGATCAACCTGGCGTCCTGGCGCTGCTCGTAATAGGTCGTGCGACTCATCTCCAGGGCCTCGCAAAGCTCCTTCGTGGAGAGCCGCCTACCGACCAGGTACGACAGCACGGTGTCGAGTTGCTTCGGGCCGTCACGGGTCGCCATGGCCCGATGGTACGTCCACCGGGCGGACATCTGGTCCGGTTTTCCGGATTCAGTCCAGTCCACGATTTCGAACTGATTGTCCGGAAAACCGGATTTTTTGATGCTACGGTCCCCGACATGTCGGGGTCAATGAGCCGGAAATCCGGACAAGTCGCACGTACGGCGACCAGGTCAGGTTCGCGTGGGAGGTCAAGGCTACAAATGCATTTGAACGTGAACACGGCGCCGGCGCGTCGTCGGCACGGCGGGGCCCCCGCCATAAGCGTGCCAGGGCGCCAAGGCCGGTGCGCCCTACTCCTCATGGCCCCATCCGGTGACGCTTCTGCGCGTCTCTACCCCCGTGGCCCGCTTGCCCCTTCCCGGGGTACCGCCGAGCGGTTCCCACATAGGGGGTGGCGCCGCCAATTGGCGCCGGCTGCGCCAGGCGGACTGAACGATGCGAAGGGAAAACGCAGATGCCCATAAAGCAGGAGCTCGTCGATCCGCTTAAAGGCAGAAGGCGGATTCTCGTTACCGGTGCGCCCCGAACGGGCACGACCTGGGTCGGCCGAATGATTGCCCTTGCACCCGATATGGGTTACATCCACGAGCCGTTCACTCCAGAAAACGGCGACTTGTGCGGCTTCGCCGATCCTCTCAAAGTAAAGTTTCAGTACATAACGGACAAGAATTCTGGCAGGTTCGAGAAATACCTCGAGGATCTGCTTGAATTTAAATACCCGGTGAGAACAAATCTTGTTCACTCCAAAAGTGCACGAGAAGCGGCGCGCGTTTTGTTGGCTTTCGCAAATCTTTCCACACACCGGTTGCGAAAACACACGGCCGTCATGAAAGATCCGCTCGCAGTGTTTTCCGCCCCCTGGCTGGCCCACCACTTCGATATGAATGTCGTGGTGATGATCAGGCACCCTGTCGCGTTCTGCTCTAGCCTCAAAGTATTGAACTGGAAGTTCGACTTCAACAACTTCGTGAGGCAACCAGAGCTTATGCGAGAAACTCGATTGCGGGATTTCGCATCGGATATCCGCTATTATGCCGAGAACGAACAAGATATCATCCTTCAAGGCGCCCTTTTATGGAACTGCATCTACACGGTGATAAATCAGTACCGCATGCGCTATCCAGGGTGGCTCTTCCTTAAACACGAAGAATTATCTATGGATCCCGTGGAAAGTTTTCGAAAAGTCTACGCCGAGCTGGGACTCGAATTCCTACCGAACGTCCGAACCGCAATTGAGGAGGGCTCGGGCGAGCAGAACCCATCCCAGCCGGTGACCGGGGATGAATTTAGCCTTAAACGCAACAGCAAAGCGAACATATTAAACTGGAAGACTCGACTCAGCGACCGCGAAATTCTCACCATCAAAGAACGGACAAGTGACGTGTCGAGGTTGTTCTACTCAGATCTCGGCTGGTGAGAGTCACCTCAGCTCCCTGTTCTGCACCATCGACCGCAGCCCGGCCATTGTCGGGAAAACCCCTCCTAGCTGGATGCACCGAATGGGGACGCTGCTTGCCGCGGGAGGCCGGGACTGTCCGGCCCGCTTCGAAAATTCACACCGCCGGCAGCGGTCATCGCACACTTATCGGCACCGCGGTTTCGAATAGTGCCCAAGTCGGGCGGGCGTGTTGAACGCGTGTGTGATAATTCCTCGGTTCGAAGAACGAGTCCTCGTTCCAGGTAGGTGACCTTGCGCCAGTCCGACAGCGTTCGCCCTGCCGAAGAAACGCGGGCCCGGCGCCCGGCGCAGTCGCGGTTCCGCCCCGACATCGAGGGCTTGCGCGCGGTCGCGGTGCTGGCGGTGGTGCTCTTTCACGCCGACGTGCCCGGGATGGACGGCGGGTTCGTCGGAGTCGACGTATTTTTCGTCATCTCCGGCTTCCTGATCACCGGGCTGCTGTGGCGGGAGGTGAGCAGCGCCGGCACCGTCCGGCTGGGCAACTTCTACGGGGCCCGGGCCCGCCGACTCCTCCCAGCATCGGCCACCGTCGGCGTCATCACCCTGATCGGCTCGGCCATCCTGCTCCCCCCGCTGCAGGCCCGCAGCGTCATCTTCGACGGCATCGCCAGCGCCCTGTACGTCAGCAACTATTGGTTCATTCAGCAAGGCGTCGACTACTTCGGCGGCATGATGCCGCCGTCGCCGTTCCAGCACTACTGGTCGCTCGGTGTGGAGGAACAGTTCTACCTGATCTGGCCGCCGCTCATCATCGGGACGGCGTGGCTCGTGCGGCGTGCACGCCGGCGCGCCCAGCCCGCGACCGGCTCCTCGCAACGCCCCTATCTCGTCGTGCTGGCGCTGGTCGCGGCCGCGTCATTCGCGCTGTCGTTCGAGGTCACCCAGGTGGCACCGCCGATCGCGTTCTTTTCGCTGCCCACCCGGGCCTGGCAATTGGCCGCCGGGGGGCTGGTCGCCCTGACGGCCGGGCAGTGGCAGCGGCTGCCGGCACGAGCCGCCGCGCTGACCGGCTGGGCCGGGTTGGTGGCGATCCTTGTTGCGAGCAACCAGCTCAGTCCGGCCACCCTGTATCCGGGTAGCGCCGCGCTGTTGCCGACGGTCGGCGCGATGTTGGTGATCGGCGCCGGCTGTGCGACACCGTCGCAGGGGTGCGGCCGAGTGTTGGGCTTGGCGCCGATGCGCGCGATCGGCCGGATCTCCTATTCGTGGTATCTGTGGCACTGGCCGGTGCTGCTGCTCGCACCGGCGCTATTGGGTCACCCGTTGGGGCTGGTCGCCCGGCTGACGGCGGCGATCATCTCCGGAGCGCTGGCCGTGCTGACGCTGCGGTTCATCGAGAATCCGCTGCGGTTCGCCGATCCCGTGCGCCGCTCGGCGCGGGTCAGTCTCGCCCTCGGTGGGGCCGCCACCGCGGTAGCGGTCTGTGTGGGCGTGGCGCTGTTGGCGTGGGTGCCCACCCCGGTCGGCCACGGCGGACCGGCCGCCCCACTCAGCATCAGCGCGGCGCCTGCGCCCGCGGGCTCCGGCATCGCGGCCTACGACGCAGCGGTACAGCAGGCGTTCGCGCAGGCGCACGCCGCGGTGGCGGCATCGGCCGACCTCAAAGCCGTACCGTCGAACCTCGAACCCTCCCTGGCCGACGCCGCGGCCCAACACGGGGTCCTGTTCCGTGACGGCTGCATGCGCAATTTCTTCCAAGACGGACAGCCCGAGTGCGCCGCGGGCGACACCGCCTCGACCACGACGGTCGCCCTCGTCGGCGACTCCACCGCCGCGATGTGGAACCCGGCCCTACGGCAGATCGCCACCCAGCGGCACTGGCGGCTGGAGATGCTCTCCAAGGCGGGTTGCCCGCTGCTGGACCTGCGCATCGTCAGCCCCACCCTGCACCGGGACTACACGGAGTGCACGCGGTGGCGCGGGCAGATCGTCGACCGGTTGGGCAGCGAACACCCGCGGCTGATCCTGCTCGACGTAATGCGCCGATACGGTGCCCGCTACGGATTGCCGTCGGGTTTCACGTCCTACGACTCGGCGTGGAACAACAGTCTTTTCCGGCTGGTGCGGGAGCTGCGCGGCACCGGCGCCCAGGTGCTGGTGCTCGGGCCCATCCCGGACCCACAGTCATACGTACCGATCTGCCTGTCCGGCCACCTCGATGACGCCACGGCCTGCTCGCCGACCCGATCGACCGCGGTGAACGAACCCGGCATCGCCGCCGAATCCGCCGCCACCGCGGCCGGCGGCGGGCAATACGCCGACCTCACCGACCTGTTCTGCACCGCCAACCGCTGCCCGGTGATCGTCGGCAACACCCTGGTCTATCTCGACCAGAGCCACCTGACCTTCGAATACTCCCGGCTGTTGGCGCCGGCGATCGCGGCGCTCGCGGACCGCACCCTCGCCCACAATTGAGGCGATCAGCCCACTCGCTTGAGGCGCGCGAAGTTCTCCACGAGGTCCGCGGCGATCGCGACGCTCTCGGCGGGTTTGGTCATCCGGGCGGCGAGGTCGCGGGCGTGGGTGAGACATTCCGGGGCGAGGATGGTGCGGAGATCCGCGACCAACGATTTCTCGGTGGTCGCCGAAAAGCGCCGCCCGGTACCGACTTTGAGCCGTTTGACCCGGGCCCCCCAGAGTCCCTGATCGGGCAGCGTCCAGAGGATCAACGTCGGCAGTCCCGCGCGCAGTCCCGCGTTGGTGGTACCCGAGCCGCCGTGGTGCACGAACGCGCGGCAGGCGGGCAACGCCGCCGCATAGTTCATCACGCCCACCACCTTGACGTGTTCGGAGTGCGGGACGTCGCTGTAGTCCGACCCGGCGGCGCACACCAGCGCGCGCTCGCCCAGCTGCGCGCACGCCGAGCTGATCATCGCGAGCGTGTCGGCGGCGGATTCGACGCCCACGCTGCCGAATCCGAAGCAGATCGGGGGCGTGCCCGCCGCGATCCACGCCGCGACCTCCTCGTCGGCCGCCGTCGGCAACTCCATCGTCAGCGCGCCGACGAACGGCCGCCGGCCGCCCCATTTCGCCCATTCGGCCGCCAGCCCGGGGTAGCACACCTCGTCGTAGGCCTGGATTTCCAGCGATCCGCGTTCGGAGATGCGATGCGGCCAGGGGTTCGTCGCCTCCGGCAGACCGAATTCGCGGCGCTGCGCGTCCTCGAGCTTCTTGCCTCCGCGCCAGGCCAGCCAGTCGAGCGCGCGTGTCGCGGAGCGGGCGAATGGCGCCGGCAGATACGGCAGCAGCTGACCGTTGGCCCGCAGCGGGAAGATGTGCAGGGTGGCGAGCGGGATGTCGCAATACTCCGCGACGTTGAGCGCGTCGTCCTCGAAATTCATGCCGGTCAACAGCAGGTCGGACCCCTCCGCCAGGGACGTCAGCGTCCCGGCGACCTCGGGCCGGCATTGGGAAAGCGGCGCCGAATATTCGCCCGACAACCTGCCCAGCTCCCGGATCTTCCAAGGGTTGGCGAACAGACCCGCCCAGAAATCGCGATGCGGGTCCAGGATGGCTTTCAACTCCGGCCCGTAGGCGACCGCCGTGGGCCCGGCCGCCTCGGTGAAGCCGACCATTTCGGGCGCGACGGCCATGTGCACGTCGTGCCCGCGGCGCACCAGTTCGCGACCGACGGTGACGTAGGGTTCCACCTCGCCGCGCGTCCCCCAGTTCGCCAGCACAAATTTCATCGGCGAGTTCCTAGCCTTCCCGTGCGCATTCTGGGGAATGGAAGCGGCAGCTCGCGTCCCCGGCTCAGCCGCCCAGCAGCATAACCGGGCATCGGGGATGTTGAACCCGATTCGGCCGAGCGGCATTGAACGTGTGTGTGATAATGCCTCGATTCGATGAAACGCCTCCTCAGACAAGTGGGTGACCGTGGTCCAGGCCGAAAGCGTTAGCCCTGCCGGGGTAGCGCAAGGTCGGGGATCGGCGCACAAGGAATTCCGCCCGGACATCGAGGGCCTGCGCGCCGTGACGCTCGTGGCGATCCTGCTCTTTCACGCCGACGTGCCGGGCGCCAGCGGTGGGTTCGTCGGCCCGGACATCTTCTTCATCATTTCGGGTTTCGTCATCACCGGGCAGCTGTGGCGCGAGGTGAACAACACCGGCACCCTCGGGCTGCGCAAGTTCTACGCGGCGCGGGTCCGCCGCCTGCTGCCGGTGGCTGCCCTCATCGGCAGCGTGACCGTGATCGCCTCGGCCGTCTTGCTGTCGCCCCTGCAGGCCAAAAGCGTCACGGAGGACGGCATCGCCTGCGCCTTGTATGTCGGCAACTACTGGTTCATTCACGAAAACGTCGACTACTTCGGCGGCCACCAGCCACCGTCGCCCTTCCAGCACTACTGGACCCTGGGCGTCGAGGAGCAGTTCTACCTGGTGTGGCCGCTGCTGATCATCGGCACGTGGTGGGTGATCCGCCGTGCCCGCCGGCGTACCGGCGCCACTACTACTACTACTTCAGCGAAGTCGCCGAAGCGCTCCTTCCTGATCGTCTTCGGGTTGGTCGCGGTCCTGTCGTTCGCGCTATCGCTGCTGACCACTTACCTGGTGCCGCCGGCGGCGTACTTTTCGCTGCCCACCCGGGCCTGGGATTTGGCCGTGGGCGGGATGCTGGCGCTGACGGCCGGCCAGTGGCGCCGGCTTCCGGCGCGGGCGGCCGCGATCACCGGCTGGGCGGGGCTGGCCCTGATCGTGTTGGTCTGCAACCAGCTGACCCCGGCCACGCCGTATCCGGGCACCGCGGCGATCTGGCCGCTGCTGGGCACCGTCCTGGTGATCGGCGCCGGCTGCGCCACGCCGACGCAGGGGGCGGGCCGCATCCTGGCGGTCAAGCCGATGCGCGAGATGGGCCGGCTGTCCTATTCGTGGTATCTGTGGCACTGGCCGGTGCTGGTCCTCGCGGTACCCCTGCTGGGCCACCAGCTGGGGCTGGCCGGCAGGCTGGTGGCGGTCCTCCTCTCCGGCGGCCTCGGGATGCTCACGCTGCGCTACGTCGAAAGCCCGCTGCGATACGCCGGCGCCCTGCGCAAGTCTCCACTGGCCAGCTTCGCAGTCGGCGCCGCCGCCACCGCGGTCGCCGTCGGCGTGGGCGTGGCGATGCTGGCGTGGATCCCGATCCCGGTCGGCCGCGGCGCCCCGGGCGCGCCGTTGACGATCAACGTGGCGCCGGTCCCCGCGGGTGCCGGCATCGACGCGTACGACGCGGCGGTGCAGCAAGCGTTCGCGCAGGCGCAGGCCGCGGTCGCGGCGTCGGCCGACCTGAAGGCCGTGCCGTCGAACCTGCAGCCGCCGGTTGCCGAAGCGACGGCCGGCCAGAACGCGATGTGGTCCAGCGGCTGCTTTCGCGGGGCCAACCAAGGCGGCCAGCCCGAGTGCGCGACGGGCGATACCGCCTCGAGCACGACGGTGGCCCTGGTCGGCGACTCGCACGCCGCGATGTGGAACCCGGCGTTTCAACAGATCGCCGCGCAACGGCACTGGCGGCTGGAGATGATGGCCAAGGCGGGCTGCCCGCTGCTCGACGTGCCCATCGCGAAACACCTCGATGGCCTGATCGAGCGCTTCATGCACTGCGACGAGTGGCGCGCCTTGATCCTGGCCCGGCTCCGCGCCGAGCACCCGCGGCTCGTCATGGTGAGCATGTCGCGGGAGCGCAGCGAGGGCAGCTGGCAGGCGGGCTACACGCCCTACGACCCGGCGTGGATCGCCAGCCTGAGCCGCTTGGTGCAGCAGCTGCGCAGCACCGGCGCCACGGTGCTGGTGCTGGGGCCGGTCCCCGACCCGGCCACGGCGGTACCGGACTGCCTGTCCGGGCACCTCGACGACGCGACGGCCTGCGCGCCGCCGCGGTCGACCGCGGTCAGCGACGCCGGCATCGCGGCCGAGACCGCCGCCACCAAGGCCAGCGGCGGGCAGTACGCGGACCTCACCGAGCTGTTCTGCACCACGACCCGCTGCCCCGTCATCGTCGGCAACGCCATGGTTTACCTCGACTGGAACCACATCACGGCCGATTACTCCCGGCAGTTGGCACCGGCGATGGGAGCGCTCGCCGACCGCGCGCTCGCCCGCGGCTAGCGCGCCCTAATCCCCCGCGGGTCCTTTCAGGTACCAGGGGTTGGCTCGCGCCCAATCGATGGTGCGGCGAATCCCCTCCTCGACGTCGACCTTCAGGCGCCAGCCCAGCTCGCGTTGCGCCTTCGTCGAGTCCGGGATGCGGCGAGGGATGTCCTCGTAGCGACCCCCGTAGCGCTCCGCCGTGTCGACGACTTCGGCCTCGGACACCGAATCGACGTTGGCGATCTTGATCGCCAGTTCGATGGCGTCGCGCATGGTCGTCTCGGTCATGCTGCCGATGTTGAAAGCCTCGCCGATCGCCGCGTCGCTGTCGGCCGCCAGCAGGGTGCCGGCGATGGCGTCGTCGACGTAGGTGAAGCACCGGGTTTGGTCACCCGAGTCGTAGAGCAACGGCCGCAGCCCGTTGAGGATGCGGTGCACGGTCTGCGAAATCACGAAGATCGGGTTCTGCCGCGGGCCGTAGACGTTGAAGTAGCGAACGACCGTCACCGGCAGTCCGTAGGCGGTGTGCATCGCGAACACCAGATGCTCGGCCATGGCCTTGCTGGTGCTGTAGCTCCACCGCGCCGTTTTGGTCGAACCGAGCACGCGGTCGTCGTCCTCGGCCCACGGCGGGTTGGGGTTCTTGCCGAACACCTCGGACGTGCTGGCGAACACCACGCGGGTGCCGTGCCGCTGGCTCAGCTCCAGGACGTTGCGGGTGCCGGTCACGTTGACGTCGAGAACCTGCAGCGGATCCTTCATGTAGTTCTTGACGCCGACAACCGCGGCCAGGTGGAAGACCTTGTCGACGCCGGGGGTGAGGGCCTGTTCGAGGGCGCTCAGATCGGTGACGTCGCCTTGCACGAACCGGAAGTTGGGGTGCCGGTCGAAGTCGATGCTGGTGTCGCGGGTGTTCTTTGCCTGGTCGAAAACCGTCACCGAGTCGCCACGCCCCAGCAGTGCGGAGACCAAATGCGACCCGATCAAGCCGTAGCCGCCCGTTACGACGACATGAGACATATTCGCTCTTTCAGTTCTGTGTACGGGTTTACCTTCGCCTGCAGTATGGCTACCGGCCGATGCCCTTGTACACGAAACCGGCGGCGCGCACGGCCGCTGGGTCGAAGCTGTTGCGACCGTCGAGGAACACGCACCCCGACGCCGTCAGATCCGCGAGCCGGGCCAGCGGAATCTGGTGGAATTCTCGGTGACCGGCGAGGACCACCAGCGCGTCGGCATCCTTGACCGCGGACTCGATGTCGGGGGTCAGTGGGATCGTTGTCACCGTGGGCGCCTCCTCGTCGGGCACCCAGGGGTCATGGATGGACAGCTCGCAGCCGGACTGTTCGAGTAACTCGACGACGTACTTGGTGGGCGTGAGCCGGCAATCACCGGTGTTGTTCTTAAACGCGATGCCCAACACCGCGATCTTGCTGGACTCGATGACCTTGTCCTGTTCGGCGAGCAGCTGCGTGAGCAGCCCATAGGTGTAGGCGGGCATGGTGTCGTTGACCGTGCGCGACGTGCGCGGGATGCCCAGCTCCAACCCCAGCGACTCTCCGAGATGGTTGACGAACCAGGGATCCTTGGTCAGGCAGTACCCTCCCACGCCCATGCTCGGCCGCAAGATGTTCACCTTGTGCGTGCCCTTGGGCATCGAGTTGGCCGCGTCGATGACCTGCAGCCCGTCCATGTTCAGCCGGTCGCACACCTTGGCCAGCTCATTGGCCATCGCGATGTTGAGATCGATCCACAGATTGTCGGCGAGCTTGACCATCTCGGCCGTGCGCGGATCGTCCACGACGATGGATTCCACACCCAGGGCGTGTCGCCACAGCGTCGAGCAGGCCCGCGCGGTGACCTCATCGACCGCGCCCACCACCACCGGGATGGACGTCAGCTCGCTGATGGCCTGGCCCTCGGCGAGCCGCTCCGGGCAAAACGCCAACCCGAAGTCCACCCCGGCCCGCAGCCCCGAGGCCTCCTCCAGGATCGGCAGCACCAGGTTTTCGGTGGTGTCGGGCGGCACGGTGCTCTTGAGGATGACGAGATGACCGCGGTGCAGGTGCTCCCCCACCGCCCGCGCCGCCGCCTTGATGTCATCGACGATGGGCTCGTAATCCGGACCCAGTGGCGTGCCGACGGTGACGATGACGAAGTCGTTGTGCGCCAGGGCGCCGAAATCGGTCGTGGCGCGCAGGCGGCCGACTCGCACGTTGTTGGCCACCATCTCGCCCAGCCCCGGTTCGGGAACGCTGGTCTTGCCCGAGTTGATCTCCTCGACGACGTTCTGCCGCACGTCGATTCCGGTCACCGGCCAGCCGCGATCGGCCAGCACCGCACCGATCACCGTGCCGATGTAGCCGAAGCCCACCACCGCGATCCCCGACCGCATGCCACGGACCAGTAGATCGGTCTCAGCGTCGCTGCGCCCGAACACACCTTCAGCCATCCGGAACCTTGCCCTTCGGTCCCCCGTGCGCGTTGTGGAATGGTGGGGGCCTCCCGCCCCCGGCTAACTCGTCCGGCAGTCTATCCAACACCAGTGCAATAGACCAGAAGTTTGGGAACACCGTGGCTGATGACCGCTCGGTAGGCCGGAAAGGTCGCAGGACGGCTGATAGGGTCGCCCGCATGGACCTGTTCGTGCGCGAATCCGGTCCGGTCGGGGCACCCGCGATCGTCTTCCTGCACGGCGCGTATACCAGCGGTTGGTTCTGGGAGCCGGTGGTCGAACGGATGCAGCAATACCACTGCCTGGTCCCCGATCTGCCCCACTACGGCAAGAGCTTTGAACACGGCCCCTTCGAGATGGGACGGGCCGCCGCCGCGGTGGCGGACCTCATTCGCTCCCGGGTGGAGACCGGGCGGGCACACGTAGTGGGCCTGTCGCTCGGCGCTCAGGTCGGGGTGCAGTTGCTGGCGACCGAGCCCAAACTCGTCGACCGGGCGGTGCTGTGCGGGGCCGCCATCAACAGGGTGCCGTTCGTGCCGTTGACGCGGCGCCTGCTGTCGCTGCCCGCCCGGAACTCGATGTACCGCGCGATGGTGCGGCGCTACCGGACCGCCTGGCAGGGCAAGGTTCCCCCCGCCCATGTCGACGACTATCGCGAGGACGTGCGCCTCATCACCAGCGGACAGCTCGCCGACGTCATCATGGCGTCCTCGGGGTTCACGCTGCCCGAGAACCTCGGCCAATCGGATTCACCCACGTTGTTCCTGACCGGCGGCAAGGAGCTGCCGGTCGCGCGCCGCTGGGCCGCGGCCCTCGCACAGCAGATGCCCAACGGTGTCGACCGGGTCGCGACCGGCATGCCGCACGATTGGGCCACGCGCTACCCGGACCTGTTCGCGCGCACCGTCGACGCGTGGTTCACCGATGGCGCGCTGCCGCCCGAGATCGCGCCGCCGAGGTCGGCCCGTCGCTGATCGGAGCCGGTCGGCGACTCAGCCCGGCTGGCGCAGCGGGAGGCCGGCCGCCCGGTAGATCGCGTCGATGACGGTCATGTTCTCGATCGCGCCTTCGGACGTCGTCTTCACCGGCTCCCCGCGCAGCACCGCCCCGGCGAAAGCGTCGAGCTGATACGCGTAGGTGGTGCGCCGGGGGAAGCGCTCCACCCGCTTGGAATCGGCCGAGCGGATCGACAGCCGGGGCAACAGGTGCGGCGCCGCCGGGCTGAAGTAGCTCAGCTGGCCGCGATCCCCGATGATCTTGGCGTTCGCCCAAAACAGGTTCGACGACCACAGCGCGCAGTGCAGCCGGCCGGTGTGCCCCTCGGCGAACCGCATCTCCGCCGTCATGACCCGGTCGACCTGAGGGCCGTCCAGCTTCGCTTTCGCCGAGACGACCTCGGGCGTCGAACCGCCGAACGTCCGGAGCATGTCGACCGTGTAGACGCCGGCATCCATCACCGCGCCCCCGGCCAGGGAGTAGTCGTAGACGTTGGCGTTGGAGCGCTTCGGCAGCAACACGCAGACGGCGACCTCCACCCGCTCCAACGTGCCCAGCTCCCCCGACGCGATGATCTGCTCGACCCGCGCGGTCAGCGGGTGGTAGCGGTACTGGAGCGCCTCCATCACGACCCGGTCGGACTTGTCGGCGAGTTCGGCGATCTCGCGGGCCTCGGCGGCATTGGCGGTGAACGGCTTTTCGCACAGCACGTGCTTCCCCGCGTCGAGCGTGGCGCGGGTCCACCGGCCGTGCACGCTCGTCGGCAGCAGGTTGTAGACGGCGTCCAGGTCCGGATCGGCGACGAGCGCCTCGTAGCTGTCGTGCGCGCGGGCGATGCCGTGTTTGGCGGCAAAGTCCCGAGCGCGGGAGGCGTCGCGTGAGGCCACCGCGGCGACGACGACCTCGGAGTTCTCCTTGGCCGGGGTGAGAAACGTCGTCGGCGCCCAACGCGAAGCGCCGAGGATGCCGATCCGTACCGGGGCGCCGCCTGCAGACATGGGGGCGATGCTAACAGCCGCCGCCGCTGGCCACCGCAACATTTTTGAACGGGTCGGACGGCGGCAAGGCGGTGCTAGGATCGCGATTCGCCCCGACCGGGCAAAGCGTTGGACACCATCCGCCGAGGAGCTCGATTGGCTGACCGCGAGTTGAGCGCGCGCGAGGCCGAACGCGTGGTGTGGGACGCGATCGTCGTGGGCACCGGCATGGGCGGCGGGATGCTGGGCTACTCGCTGGCCCGCTCGGGCCGGCGGGTGCTGTTCGTCGAAAAGGGCCGCTCGACACTGCCCGGCACGGCCGGCACGATCCGCGCGGCCATCCCCGAACTGGCCGAACCGAAGGCCGCCCGTTCCGCTGAGGCCTACTACGACGCCCTGGCCCGGGCCGGGCGCTGCACGGACGAGATCGAAGACATCAGCGGGCGCTCCCCCAAGCGGTTCACGCCGTTCATCGGCAGCGGCACCGGCGGCTCGTCGGCGCTGTACGGCATGGTCTGCGAACGATTCTTCGCCCGAGACTTCACGCCGCGGCAGAACTTCCGCGACCCCGGTGACTCCACCGTGCCCGAGGCCTGGCCGATCACCTACGACGAGCTGAGTCCCTGGTACGCCGAAGCCGAAAAACTTCTCAACGTGCGCGGCGCGCCCGATCCGCTGCGCCCCGAGGCCGCCGCCGTCGGTTTGCCCGCGGCCCCGCCGTTTTCACTCGACAACCAGCCGCTGGTCAACTACCTGACCGGCCGCGGGCTGCACCCCTACCACCTGCCGATGGCCTGCGATTACACCGAGGGGTGTGTCACCTGCCAGACCTATCTGTGCGAGCGGTCGTGCAAGAACGACGCCGCCCGCAATGGCGTGCTGCCCGCCATTGCCGAGCATGGCGCCGGCCTGCTGACCGAATGCCGGGTCGTCCATCTGGAGGCGGACCGGACCCGGGTGCAGCGGGTGATCGCCCAGTATCGCTCCGACATGCTGGCGTTGCAGGGCAACGTGGTGGTGCTGGCCGCCGGCGCGCTGGCCACCCCGGTGCTGTTGCTCAACTCCCGGTCCGGGCAGTGGCCGCGCGGACTGGCCAACGGCTCGGACTGGGTGGGCCGCAACCTGATGCGCCACCTGCTGGAGCCGATCGAGGTCTGGCCAAACCCCCAACGCAGGACCGCGGCCGCCAACAAGGAGATCGGGCTCAACGACTTCTATTTCGTCGAGGGGCAGAAATACGGCACCGTGCAGTCGTTCGGCGAGATACCGCCCCTGGAGTGGCTGGCCAACCGCCCCGGCTGGCGGGGGAAGGCGCTGCGCGCGACGAACCCCGCGGGACGCGGGTTGTATCGGCGGTTCGTCACCGGCGGACTGGTGCTGGCCGGAATCATGGAGGACCTGCCGTATCTGGACAACCGCGTCCTGCCCAGCGATCGGCCCGGCGCGGACGATCGCCAGCGGCTGCGACTGCGGTACCGGCTACACCCGAGCGAGGTCGAGCGCCGCGCGGCGTTCGTGCGGCGGCTGAAGGAGGTCCTGCAGCCGTTTCGCCACCTCACCCTGGGCAACGGCAAAGACAACACCAACCTGGGCCACGTCTGCGGCACCTGCCGCTTCGGCGACGATCCCAGGACCAGCGTGCTGGACCCGCAGAACCGTGCGCACGAAGTGGACAACCTCTACGTGGTGGACACGTCGTTCTTCCCGTCCAGCGCCGGTTTGAACCCCAGCCTGACGGTCGCGGCCAACGCCCTGCGAGTGGCCGCCCACGTCAACCAGGCGCACTTCGCCACCTGACCGTCCGAGGTCAGCCGCCGGCCAGCGCGCGGTCGGTCAGCGCCCCGATCGCCGGCGCCAACACCCGCGAGTATTCCAACGTGATGTGTCGCCAGTCGCGGTAAACCAGGGTGTTGCCGACGATGACCGGGCAGCGGGCCTTGGTGCAGAACAGCTCCGTGAGGTCGGCGTATTGTCCGCCGCCGGCCCTGGTGGCGGCCGACTCGCCCGCGATGCCGGGCTGGTTGATCGCCGCCGACGTGGGCGGCGAGCAGGCCGTCGCGTCATCGAGGTGGCCGGACAGGCAGATCGGCACCTCGGACTGCGGATCCGGGATCGGCCCGAGCACCAGCACCTTGGTGCCGGTGCCGCGCAGCTGCTGCACGAGACGGGTCAGGCTGTCGAGCCAGGCCCGGCCGTACGCGTCGACTCCCAATAGCCGTTCGCCGTCGGCGGTGTAGCCCCGCCACATGCTCAGCACCACCAGCCGAGGGTGCTCGGCACGCAACCGGGCCATGATCTGCTCGCGCCATTGCTGGCAGTGTGAATATCGTTCGGCCAGGTGGTGCAGAGGGACGCTGCTGGGCAGGTCCATCAACGGGCAGGCCCCCTTGGCCAGCGTCTCCAGCCGCCAGTGCCGCTGGCCGGCGATCTCCTGCAGCGCAGGGTTCCACATCGCCGCGTTCGAGTCGCCGGCGAGGGCGATCGTCGTCGTCGAGGCGGTATCGCCGGATGCACACTCGGGCTGTCCGACTTCGGCGATGTTGCGCAGGCAACCGTTGAACAACAAGTCGCCGGACCGCGCGAGCGGCGGGCTCAGGTTCGACGGGACGAATTTGAGGTCGGCCGACGCCGCGACGGCGGCCTGCACCTGCCCGAACGCCTGCCGCACGGCCGCGTCGTAGGCCTCGATGCCCGAGCCCGCCGGGACGGGCGCCGCCGTGACGGTCAGCGTCGCAGCCGCCGGGCCACGCCCGACGGGGGTCGGCACATGTTCCAGCAGCACCAGGCCCACGCATACCGCAACCGCGGTGGCGGCACCGCCCAGCGCGAGGCTGGCCCAGGCGGACCGGCGTATCGGCGCGGCGAATCGCAGGGGGTTCTCGATGAAGCGAAGGGTGAGCACCGCCAACGCGCCGGAGAGCAGCGCCGCCGCCAACCTGGCCGCCAGCCCCAGGGAGTGGCCCAGCAACGCCGGCGCGAGGACCAGCACCGGCCAGTGCCACAGGTACCACGAGTACGAAATCCGGCCGATCGCCCGCATCGGCGACGTCCCCAGGACGCGGCCGGACCCCTGCGACGCGGCGGCACAGCCGGTGCCGATCACGAGCGCCGCGCCCAGCGCGGGCAACAGCGCGGCGATACCGGGATACGGCGTGCTCGGACCCAACCAGGTGCAGGCCATCAGGATCAGGGCCAGCCCCGCCCATCCGGTCGGCACGGCGGCTCGCGGCGCCAGCCGGCGCCATTGATCGGCGGTGAGGGCGACCATGCCACCGACCGCCAATTGCCAGGCCCGCGTCGGCAGCGAATAGAACGCCACGGACGGCAGCCACAGGGTGTCCACCAGCGACAGCGCGAACGACGCCACCGCGACCAGCGCGAGCACGACCAGGTACGGACGTTGCGAGGCGGTGGCACGGATCCTGGTGCGCCGACCCACGCGTCGGAGGAGCCACGCCGTGCCGATGATCAGCGCCGGCCACACCAGGTAGAACTGCTCCTCGACGCCCAGCGACCAATAGTGCTGGAACGGTGACGGCGGCAGGTGGCCGCCGAAGTAGTTGACGCTTCCGTTGATGAACCAGTAGTTGCTGACATACAGCGCGCTGGCGATGCCGTCGCGAAGGACGCTGCCGACTTGCAAGGGCGGCAGGAGGAGAAAAGCCGCGACGGCGGTGATGACGCCCACCGTGGCCGACGCCGGCAGCAGTCGGCGGGCCCGTGCCCCGTAGAAGCGGCCCAGCCGGACCTTGCCGCTGCCGTTCGCCTCGCGCCACAGCAACCCCGTGATGAGGAAGCCCGAAATGACGAAGAACACGTCGACGCCCACAAACCCGCCACCGATGCCTGGCATCCCCGCGTGGAACAGGACCACGGCCAGCACCGCCACGGCGCGCAAGCCCTCGATGTCGGGGCGAAATCGCGCTTGCGCGGGGGGCCGACTCGGCGTCTCCTCGGTCGGGCTGACGCTGTCGGACTGTTGAGAGGTCACCAAGCGAGGATTATCACACGCGTGTTCAACAGAGTGCCAGGTTGGTGAAATCACCGCATCGGCATCGTCATACCGGCGTCGGGTGCCGTTTGCCGCCGGCGCCGGTCAGCTGTCGATCTCCGCGGTCAAGTCGAATTCGGCCAAGGTGCGCGAAATGATCTCCCGCAACTCATTTTTGGTATTTTCCCGGCCGAGAACGTATGCCGAAATTCTGAGAAAGATCTTCCCGTTGCCCCGCCCGGAACCCACGAACAGTTGCCCACCGATGTGCTCGAGGGTGCTCTTCTTGATGTCGGGCTCGTAGGACCTCATATAGGCATAGTCGGCATCGCTGCCGTCGGGCCGGTTCACCGCCGCGGACAGGTCACCGAAATTGGAGACGGTCACCGGGAGGCTGGCACCGCCCGCCGCCATCGCGGCCAGTCTCCTGTTCAGCCGCCGCGGAACCATCGCCGCCAGTGGGAATGTCGCCAAAAACTCTTCGTCGGGGTTCTCCATCCCCGCGAGGATTGCCCGCGTGATCGTGGCCTGCGTGTCCCTGAGGTCCGTCGCGGCGAGCGTTGGATCGACCGCGACGTCGACCACGGTGAGCGCGTTGCCGCGGGTATCGCCCGCGGTCCGCAGCGATACCGGAAAGCGCAGGGTGACTTTTCCGTCGTCGCGAACCCGCCCGACCCTTGCCGCGAGCCGGCACGCCACTCCGGCCACCAGCGAGTTGCTGCTCGCAACAAGGTTTTTCGCGCGGGCATCCCATTCGGCCGGGTCGATGTATGCGGTCAGGGCGGGCACCTCTACCGCCTGATCGTCGCCGGCCGTCCGTTGGGAAGGCGGCGCCGCCTTCATCGATGACGCGAATTGCTTGCGGTCGGGCCAGGCCCGTCGAGCCGTGGCCACCAGAGCCCGCCCGATGTCTGGCAGCTCTCTGGCGGTTTGCCGGAGATCCTCACGGACCGCCCGCGCGAGGCTGCGCGACTCCGCCGGCGGATAGCCCAGGTCGCGCGTCCGGCCCTCGGCGGCATCGGCTATCGCCTCGACAAACCCGATCCCGTCGACGATCGTGTGCGAAACCACCAGGCTGACGGCGGCCCCGCCGTCCTCGAGCGGCAGCATCCCGAGGTGCCAGCCGGGCCCCCACTCCGGATCGACGGGGAGGCGCACCCGCTCGTCGGCCCAGGCGCTCACGTCGGAGCGCCGCCGCGGCGTCGCGGCGATGTCGATGTCGTCCGGGCCAGGGGCCCTCACCCAGTGGTCACGCGCGAACGGTATCGGGGAACGTTCGACCCTGCGCCCCAACAGCCCGCAGCCCAGATTGCTCTGAAAACGGCGCAGCCCATCAAGATTGACGCCACGGTCGTAGACCCAGATGAACTGAACCTGGGTGCCGTGAACCGCTCGCATGGTCAGGAACACCGCTTGATCGACGTGTGCGAGCCTGTTGTCCACCGGCTCGGCGCTGCGCGTGCCGACGGGCGCCGCCGGGACCGCGGATGCGGCGGGTTCGTCGAGCAGGTCGGCCAGGTGGCGGGCGAGCTTGGCCGGGGTGGGGTGGTCGAAGGCCAGCGTTGCCGGCAGGGCCAGGCCGGTGTGCCGGTTGAGGGTGTTGCGCAACTCCATGGCCGTCAGCGAGTCGATGCCGAGATCCTTCAAGGGCCCATCGGGATCGAGCGCCGCCGGATCGGGATGGGCCAACACGGCGGCGGCCGTCGCGGTGACCATCGCGGTGAGGGTGTCAAGCCGTTGCTGAGGGTTCTGGGCGGCCAAGGTCGCGGCCAGCGTTCGGGGGCTCGCCGAGGTGGCCTGCCCCTGGTCGGCCAGGGCGGCGACCGGGCCGGGTTCGGCGGCGTCGCCGGTCGGGGCGGGGGCCAGCCAGTAGCGGCGGTGGTCGAAGGGGTAGGTGGGCAGGGCGACGGTGTGGGCGTGGGGGTACAGCGCCGGCCAGGACGGGCTGTGGCCGTGAGTGTGCAACTGCGCCAACGCCTTAGCCAGGCTCTCGTGGCCCGGACGCTCGCGGTGCAAGGTGATGACGACCGCCGACTGGGCGCGCCCCGGGGTCTGGGCGAGGGTGTCGACCAGCGCGGGGGCCAATACCGGGTGCGGGGACAGCTCCACGAACGTGCACTCCCCCGCGGCGAGCCGCTCGAGGACGCGGTCGTGGAAGCCGACCGGCTCGCGCAGGTTGCGATACCAGTAGTCGGCGTCCATGGTGGTGGTGTCCAGCGGTTCGACCGAAACCCCTTGTCCCACCGTCGAATACAGGGGGATTCGCCCGGGCGCCGGGCTGAGGTCGGCCAGCTCGGCCAGCAACCGCTCGCGGACCGCCTCGACCTGGGCGCAGTGCGAGGCGTAGTCCACCGCGATCGGGCGGATCTGGATGCCGTCACGCTCACACGCCGAGCTGAACTGCTGCAGCGCGCCGGGGTCGCCGCTGACGATGGTGTGCGAGGGGCCGTTGATCGCCGAGATGCTCAGCGCCGCACCCCACGGCCGCAGCAGCGACTCGAGTTGCTCGGCGCCCAGCAGCACCGAGGCCATCGCGCCGGCGCCACACAGCGCGCTCAGCGCCTGGCTGCGCCGCGCCACAATCTTGGCGGCCTCGGGCAGGCCGAATACCCCGGCGAGATACGCGGCGGCGATCTCGCCCTGGGAATGCCCGATCACTGCGTCGGGGACGATGCCGCAGTGGCCGAGCACCTCGGCCAGCGAGACCATCATCGTAAACAGCACGGGCTGAACCACATCCACGCGATCCAGCGACGGCGCCGCAGGGTCCTGAAGCAGGACGTCCCGCACTGACCAGTCGGTGAACGGGCGCAACGCCTCGTCGCAGGCGTCGACCATGTCGGCGAACACCCGATGCCGTGCATACAGCTCGGCACCCATGCCCGGATACTGGCCCCCCTGCCCGGGCAGGACGAAGACGGTCTTGCCGCGCAGATGGGCCAAGAAATGATGCTGAATCAGCTGCGGGTGGGCCCGGCCGTCGCGCAGCGCGTCCAACGCGGCCAGCAGGTCTTCCCGCGCATCCGCGGAGGACGCCGCATCGGTGATCACCGCCCGATACGGGTGATGAGCGCGGGTGCCGCCCAGGCTGTAGGCCACGTCGGTGAGGTCTAGCTCGGGATGGCTGACCAGGTGGTGGTGCAACCGGTCGGCCTGCGCGCTCAACGCCGCGGGGGTGCGCGCCGACACCGCCCACAGCCGCGGCCCGAACTCGGCACCCGCGTCGGTTCGCTCGGCCGGCTCTGGGGTCGGCGCCTGTTGCAGGATCACGTGCGCGTTGGTGCCGCTGATCCCGAACGACGACACCGCCGCCGTGCGCGGATGATCGGTGACCGGCCAGGCTACCGGCTCGGTCAGCAGCCGCACCGTGCCCGCCGACCAATCCACCTGCGGGCTGGGCCGATCCACGTTCAGCGTCGGGGGCAGGGTGTCGTGGTTGAGCGCCTCGATCATCTTGATCATGCCCGCCACGCCGGCGGCGGCCTGGGTGTGCCCGATGTTCGATTTGATCGACCCCAACCACAACGGGCGCTCGGCGCTGCGCGCCGCACCATAGGTCGCGATCAGGGCGCCCGCCTCGATCGGGTCGCCCAGGCTGGTGCCGGTGCCGTGGGCCTCGACCACGTCGACCTGATCCAGCCCGACACCCGCTTTGGCCGCGGCCTGGGTGATGACCCGTTGCTGCGCGGGCCCGTTGGGGGCCGTCAACCCGTTGGAGGCGCCGTCCTGGTTGATCGCCGAACCCGCGATCACCGCCAGCACCGGGCGGTGGTGGCGCCGCGCTTCACTGAGCCGTTCCAGCACCAGCACCGCGGCGCCCTCGCCCCAGCCGGTGCCATCGGCGTTGGCGGAGAACGCTTTACAGCGCCCGTCGGCGGCCAGCCCGCGCTGCCGCGCGAACTCGGTGAACACCGACGGCGTCGTCATGACCGTGACACCACCGGCGAGGGCAAGGGACGACTCGCCGTTGCGCAGCGACTGACAGGCCAAATGCGCGGCCACCAACGACGACGAGCACGCCGTGTCGAGGGTGATGGCGGGGCCCTGCAAACCCAACGCATAGGCGACGCGCCCCGAGGCCACGCTGGTGGACAGGCCGGTCAGCGCGTAGCCCTCCACCCCGTCGGAGCCGCTCGCGCCGTAAGACTGTGACCACGCCCCGACGAACACCCCGGTCTCCGAGCGCGCCAACGAGGACGGATCAATCCGCGCGGCCTCCAACGCTTCCCAGCACACCTCCAGCAGCAACCGCTGCTGGGGATCCATGCTCAGCGCCTCGCGCGCCGAGATGCCGAAGAACGGCGCGTCGAACCCGGCCGCGTCCGCCAAAAATCCGCCGGCGCTCGCGTACGTCTTGCCCACCGCGTCGGGATCGGGATCGAACAACTCCCCCAGGTTCCAGCCGCGGTCGGCCGGAAAACGCCCGACGGCGTCGGTGCCACTGGCCACCAGGTCCCACAACGCCGCCGGCGAATCCACCCCGCCGGGGAACCGACAGGCCATGCCCACCACCGCGATCGGCTCGTCCGCCGCGGGCCGCGACTGCACCGCCGGCGCCGGCGCGACAGACCCGTCCAGCAGCCCGCCCAGATGGGCGGCCAACTCGTCGGGAGTGGGGTAGTCGAAGGCCAGCGTGGGCGGCAACGGCAGCTCGGTCTCGGTCCTCAGCCGGTCAAGCAGCTCCGTGGCCTTGACCGAATCGAAACCCAGGTCGCCAAAAGCGGATTCGGGGTCGATGTCCTCCGGGCCGGGGCGCCCCAACACCGCCGCGGCCTGTGCGCACACCACCTCCACCAGCAGGTCATGCTCTTGGCGGCGGAGCGACTGCCGCTGGCGGCGAAGCCCGCGCAGGCGTTGCGTCCAGCCCGAGTCGGTGCCGGCGCCCGCGTCGGCGTCCTCGACCGCACGCCGCAGCGGCCGGCGGATCGGCCCGTCCAAGCGGGTGAACTCGTCGCGCAGATACAGCTGCACGCAGTCCCGTCGTCGGACCTTGCCGCTCGTGGTGATGGGAATCGAACCGGGCGGCACCAGAACGAGATCCGCCACGCTCAGGCCGTGCGCCTTCGATATGGCGGTCGCGATGTCCCGCCTGACGACGCCCATCCGCTGCTTCGCGGCCTCTTCGGGTTCGTCGCGATTCTTGAGCTCGGCAATGGCGACCACATTCTCGACGCCGTCGTCGTCCGGAACCCCGATCGCCACGCAGCGTCCGCGGGTGACTTCCTGAATCGTCGCCTCGATGTCGTCGGGAGAATGGTTGCGGCCGTTGACGATCAGGAGATCCTTGATGCGGCCGAGGATGAACAGCTCGCCGTCGGAGAAGAAGCCCAAATCCCCGGACCGCAGCCAGGGGCCCGCGGATGCGCCGCCCGTCGCGCCGACGAGGGTGGCACCGAACATGCCCTCGGTGCCGGGAGGGTTTCCCCAATAGCCTTGCGCGACATTGCCGCCTTGCACCCAGATCTCGCCGACGGTTCCCGCCGGACACTCGATACTGGTATCGGGGTCGACGATGCGCACGGCCGGTGACCGTGGCACGCCGTAGCTCACCAGCGGTGTACCGTCTTCGCTGGCGCACCGCTTGGCGTGGCCGGCGGTCAGCTTCTCGGATTCGAAGTGAACGATTTCCGGCGACTGGCCCACCGCACGCGTCGCGATGTACACCGTCGCTTCCGCCATTCCATACGCGGGCCGCAACACCGTGTCACGAAAGTTGAAGCGGGCGAACCGCTCCGCGAAGCGTTGCAGTGTCGCGGGTTGCACTCGCTCGCTGCCGTTGAGGATGCCGAGCACGTTGCCAAGATCGAGGCCGGCCAGGTCGTCATCCGAGGTTTTCCGTGCCGCCAATTCGAAAGCGAAGTTCGGCGCCGCGGAGAATGCTCGGCTGTTGCTCGCCAGCGCTTGCACCCACCGGGCGGGTCGTTGCAGGAACGACGCGGGGCTGGTGATCAGGGCGGGAAACCCCGCCAGCACGGGAAAGATGATGGCCAGATACAGACCCATGTCGTGATAGAAGGGCAGCCAGGACACCATTGTGGTGTCCTGCGGCGCGGCCCCACCGAAGATGTCGGCATTGATCTGCTCGAAGTTGGCCACGATGTTTGAGTGCGAGATCTCGACGCCCTTCGGAGTGCGCGTCGACCCGGAGGTGTACTGCAAGTACGCGATGTCTGGCCGACCCTTGGCCTCGGCGGCCGCGCCGTCGTCGGAGTTGAGGTCCAGCGCATCAACCTCGACGACCGGTGGCGCCGATGCACCCGGCTTCGACTCGAGATACCCCGCGATGTTTCCCGCGACGGACGACGTCGTGAGAATCGCCGAGGGCGACGCGTCACTCAGGACCGAAATGAAGCGCTCATCGGTGACGCCTCCCTGGGGCACCGACAGCGGAACCGCGATCCGACCGGCTTGCAACGCACCCAGAAACGCGGTGACGTACCCGAGGCCCTGCGGCGCCGCGATCACCACGCGGTCACCCGTTGACCCGCTCGCGGTGAGCTCCCGTGCGACGTTCAGCGTTCGGCGATACAGCTGCGACCACGTGAGGGTTTCCGGAACGCCCGCCCAGTCCCGCTCGTAATCAACGAACGTGAACGCCGCCTCGGCGGGCCGCGTTCGAGCGCGTTCCCGCAGCACCGCGGGAACGGACGACTCGATCACAGCTTGTGACGATACCGGTGAAAACGCCATTTTCGCACCCGAAAAAACACACCCGCGACATCAGCATTCCCCCAGGTCAGACGTGCCAATTCGCCCTCGCACATGGGCGTCAGCCCACTCGCTGCAAGCGGGCGAAGTTCTCCACCAGATCGGTGGCGGCCGCGACGCTTTCGGCGGGCGTGGTCATCCGGGGCGCGAGCTCGCGGGCGCGGGCCCGGTATTCCGGCGCAAGAATCCGGCGCAGGTCCTTGACCAGCGACTCCTCGGTGGTGGTCGAAAGACGGCGAGAGGTGCCCACCCCCAAGCGTTTGAGCGCGGCGCCCTCCAGCGGCTGATCGTAGAACGTCCATAGCACCACCTGCGGGACTCCGGAGCGCAGGCACGTGGCCGTGGTGGCCGCACCGCCGTGATGCACGACCGCGCGGCAGGCGGGAAAGACCGCCTCGTAATTCACCGCGCCCACCACCTTGACGTGCTCGAAGTGGTGAATATCGCTGAAGTCGCTGACGCCGGCGCAAACCAGCGCGCGCTCGCCCAGGCGCGCGCAGGCCGCGGCGATCATGGCCAGCCTGTCGGCGGCAGACTCGACGGCGAGGCTGCCGAAGGCGAAGCAGATCGGCGGTGTTCCCGCCGCGATCCAGGACAACACCTCGTCATCGGCATCCTGTGGGAATCCCAGTGTCAGCGTGCCCACGAAGGGGCGTTTGCCGTCCCATTTCGCCCACTCGGCTTCCAGTCCCGGGATGAAAAGCCGGTCGTAGCCCTGGATTTCAAGCGATCCGCGCTCGGCGATCCGGCGCGTCCAGGGGCGTGTCGCGGCGGGTAGACCGAGCAGACGACGCTGCGCGTCCTCGGCTTCCTTCGCCGGACCGCCCCATGTCATCCGCTCGTATCCCCGCATTGCGGCGCGGCCCAACGGTGCCGGCAACAGGGGCATGACTTTCCCGTTGGCCCGGATTGGGAACCAATGCAGCATGACGAACGGAATGTCGTAATACTCGGCGACATTGAACGGGAACTGCTCGAAGCCGTAGCCGGAGATGATCAGGTCGGCCCCGTCTCCCAGCGACTTCAGCGTTGTGAAGGCTTCCTCCGTCCAGCATTGGCTCACGATCGCCGAGATTTCGCGCCCCAGCCTGTCCAGTTCCTGCATCTTCCAGGGGCTGCGAAACAGCAGCGTCCAGTAGTCGCGCTGGACGTCCATGATGATCCGCGAGTCCAGACCGTAGCCGACGGCCGAAACGCCGGCCGCCTCGGTGAAACCGACCAGGTTGGGCGGTACCGCCATGCGCACGTCGTGCCCTCGGCGCACCAGCTCGCGGCCCACCACGACGGACGGCTCGACATCGCCTCGCGCCCCGTAGCACGCCATCGCGAATTTCATTGCGAGCCTCGACCTTTCAGTTGTCTCAGTGCCCGGATTCCGCTGCGGCACGGTAACCGCGGACGGCCAGCGGCCCGAGCACCGCGGTCAGGCCGAGAGACCACATGACGGTCACCAGGAGCGGCCACAGCACCGGACCGCTTTGGGCAAGCCCCCGCATCGACTCGATCGTCGCCCACATCGGTTGAAGGTGGATCTCCAGCCGCACCCACGACGGCAGCGTCTGCGTGGGCACCACACCGGAGCTGGCGAACACCGCACCGGTGGCCGGCACTCCCAGCCACATGAGCGCCGAACCGGTCCTGGCGCGCACCGCGATCGCGATCACCGCCATCGAGAAGACGACGACCACCAGCACCGGCACCAGTACGAACGGGATAACCGTGAGCCAGCCGCCTTTGAAGCGAAGGCCGAGGCCTACCCCGACCGCGGTGATCAACGTGGCGCTGACGAACGTGCGCGCGGCCTCGGCGAGCAGCCTGCCGGTGAGCGCGCTGGCCCGGTGTACGGGGAAAACCCATAATCTGCCGATCAGACCGCTGTCGCGGTCGATCCACATGCGGCGACCGGTCGCAAGCGCACCGAACATCGCGCCGGCCACGGCGCACATCGGCACCAGGCCGTAGAGGCTTTCCGTGCCGGTGATCCTGAGTATCGACTTGCCCACCAGCAGCTTGTAGGCGATCAGCAGAAACGTCGGGAACACCAGCGCCTGGATCAACACCATCGGTTGGCGCCGCCACCGGGTGAGGAGATGGCTTGCGAACAGCAGAGTTTCGCTGGCCAGGGAACTCCGCGGCGGTGCGTTCGCGGTCATTGCGGCCGCCCCTGCACGCGCATCGCGATCGCACCGAACACCACCAGCAGCCCAAGACACCACGCCAAACTGGTCGCGACGTTGCTCGCCACCACGTGGCCGGTGGTGAAGCCACGCAGGGTCTGCGTCACCTGCGAGACGGGCTGGTTGCGCACGAACGGATGCAACCAATCCGGAAACGAGTCGGCCGGCGCCATCCCGGTGGACAGCATGACCAACAGCATTTGGGGAACGAGCAGCAGCTGATCCAACACGCCGCTGCTCGCGAACCTGCCTTGCGAGGCCACAGAAAGGACCCCGGCCGCATCGGCGGCGAGCGAGAGGGCCAGCGTCAGCAGCAGGGCAACGACGGCGAAGGCGGCCGCGTGCATCAGCCCGCCGAACATCCGGAAGCCGAACGCGTACCCGACGGCGATCGCGGCAAGCAGCCCGAGGGCACCGCGGAACAGGCAGTACATCATGCGGGCCATCAGCGGTGTCACCGTAGATATCGGAAGCGTGCGGAGTCGATCGGCGAAGTCGCTGCGCTCGTCCTGGGCGGCGCGGTCAATGGTCGTCAGCGCGCCGAGGAAGATGACCTGGACGACGACGACCGGCAGCACGTACTGGGGGTAGCTCATTCCGCCGGTGTCGATCACGTTGCCCAGCATGAAGTTGAAGACGACGAAGTTCAGGCCGGGCGACACCACCGCGAACACCAGGTCGTTGCGCATGGCGTTCTGCACCACACGCTCGGTGAGCGCGGCGAGGGCGGTCACGTCGTGACTTTCGCCGTGAGGTGTAGAAACGCTTCGTCCAACGACGGCTTGCGCAGCGCGATGTCGAGTAGCTCGACGCCCAGCCGGTCCACCCGGCGAAACACCTCGCCGAGGGTAGCGACGCCGTCGGGCGAGAGCACCGAGACGGTGTTCGCCTCGTAGTCGGCTTCGGCGCCTTCGAGATCGGAGACCGCCGCGAAGATCTTGGCGAGGTCGGCCGGGTTGACCGGGCTCACCGTGCAATAGCCCAATCCCACGCGGCGTTTGAGGTCTTCGGCGGTCCCGTCGGCGACCACACGACCTTTGTCCAGTACGACGATCGAATCGCTGAGCACGTCGGCCTCTTCGAGATATTGCGTCGTGAGCAGAATGGTCACGCCCTGGGCCGACAACGACGACACCAGGTTCCACACGTCGCGGCGGCTCCGCGGGTCCAACCCGGTCGTGGGCTCGTCGAGGAAAAGCACCGCCGGTGGAACCATCAGCCCGGCGGCGATATCGATGCGGCGCACCATGCCACCCGAATACGTGTGCACCGGCCGGTCGGCGGCGTGCGACATATCGAACTCGTTGATCAATGCGTCGGCCCGCTGTCGCGCGTCTTTGCGCCGCATGCCCCGTAGCCGGCCGAACAACACCAGGTTCTCGCGACCGGTGAGCTCGAAATCGAGAGCGGCCAGCTGCCCGATGCTCCCGATGCTTGCCCGCACCTGGGCCGCCTCGCGGACGACGTCGTGGCCGGCCACAACCGCTCGGCCGGAGGTGGGCCGCAGCAACGTCGACAGGATCTTGATGGTGGTCGACTTCCCCGCGCCGTTATGACCGAGCAGAGCGCAGACCGACCCCGTCGGAACGAAAAAACTCACGTCCTGCAGTGCGTGGATTTTTCCGTCGAAAGCTTTTGCCACGCCGTCAAGCTCGATCACGAAAACAGACCATACCCGTCGGTATACGCGTGTTGAATAGAAACCGGCTCCTGCGGTTTCGCGACGGCATTCTCGGTGTACGCCCGCTCTGGCGCTCGGAGCGTCGACTGCGCGAGCGGACGGTCGTTCAGGGCCTGCGATTCCGTCATCCGTGGCTGCCGGGAGTGCCGGGGACAACCGTTCCGATTCCTTGGGTGGTGGCCGCACCGCCGTCCCCACCGGCACCGCCGGGGGTGCCAGTCCCGCCGTCCCCACCGTTGCCTCCGGTCGGGGTAGCCGCCGAGAACGTCGAGTTGATCGCCGCAAGACCGCCGGCCCCCCCGGCGCCACCGACGCCGGTACCGCCGATGTCGCCCGTGCCACCGTCGCCGCCACGTCCGCCGTTGGCGTTTCCGAATCCGTTCGTGACGGCCTGCCCACCGGTACCACCGGCACCGCCGGAGGGGCCGTTGCCTCCACGGCCGGCGTCGCCGCCGGTGCCGATCGCCGAAGAGGTGGCGGTCTGGACGGTCACATCACCGCCGTCGCCACCGACCCCACCGACGCCGGCAGTGCCGGCGCCGCCGTCGCCGCCGTGGCCGCCGGCGACGTTTCCGAATCCGTTGGTGACGACCCCTCCACCGGCTCCGCCGTCGCCGCCGGAGCTGCCGCCCCCGCCCACGCCACCGCCGCCGCCGGTGCCGATGGCCGCGGAGGAACTGGTCTGAATGGTCACGCCGCCGCCGGTCCCGCCATCCCCACCGACGCCGACAGTGCCGGCGCCACCGGCGCCACCGTGCCCGCCGGTGACTGCTCCGGTTCCGTTGGTGATGACGGCCCCGCCGTTTCCACCGGCACCACCCGAGCTGCCACCGCCGCCCTGGCCGGCGTCGCCGCCGGTTCCGGTGCCCGAGGACGTGCCCTGGATGGCCACGCCGCCGCCGTTCCCGCCGGCCCCGCCGACACCGTTGCTGCCGGTACCGCCGTCGCCGCCATGGCCGCCGGTGGTATTGCCCGTTCCGTTCGTCTGGACGGCGCCGCCGGCCCCACCGGCACCGCCGGAACTGCCGTTTCCGCCGGTGCCACCGGCACCGCCGGTTCCGGCCGCCGGAGACGAGGTGCTCTGGATGGCCACGCCGCCGCCGGCACCGCCGGTCCCACCGACACCGGTAGTGCCGGAACCACCGTCGCCGCCATGGCCGCCAGTAGTGGCGCCCGTGCCGTTCGTGAGGACCGCCCCACCGACTCCACCCCCACCACCGGAGGCGCCATTCCCGCCTTTGCCACCGACGCCGCCGGTGACGGCGACCGAAGAGGCAGCACTCTGGATGGCCACGCCACCACCGGCCCCACCGGCCCCGCCGACGCCGGTAGTGCCGGTACCGCCGTCACCGCCCACGCCAGCGTTGACGGCTCCCGTGCCGTTGGTGAGAACCTGCCCGCCGGCCCCACCGGCACCACCGGAGGCGCCATTCCCGCCAATGCCACCGCCGCCGCCCGTGGCGATGCCCGACGAGGCAGCGCTCTGGATGGCCACGCCGCCGCCAGCCCCACCGACGCCGCCAACGCCGGTGCCGGCGGCTCCACCGGCGCCGCCATGGCCACCGGTGGTGTCACCCGTTCCGTTCGTGACGACGACCCCACCGGCACCACCGGCACCACCGGAGGCGCCGCTGCCGCCAGTGCCGCCGTCGCCACCCGTGACGGCGGCCGAAGAACCACCGTTCTGGAACTGAACGCTGCCGCCGGCCCCGCCGGCCCCACCGACACCGCCGCTGCCGGTCCCACCGCCGCCGCCATGGCCACCGAGGGTGGCGCCGAATCCGTTCGTGACGACCACCCCGCCGGCCCCACCGACACCGCCGGAGCTGCCGTTTCCGCCAGTGCCACCGGTGCCGCCGGTGACGGCCGCCGAAGAAGCACCGTTCTGGAACTGGACGCTGCCGCCGGCCCCGCCGGCCCCACCGAGGCCGATGCTGGCGGTGCCACCGTCACCGCCATGGCCGCCGGTGGTGTTGCCCGCTCCCGCCGTGATGACCTGTCCACCGGCGCCGCCGGCACCACCGAAGGTGCCGCTCCCGCCGTTGCCGCCGGTGCCGCCGAGGACCGGGACGGCAGAGGATGCGTTTTGGATAACCACGGCGCCCCCGGCCCCGCCGGCCCCACCGACACCGCCGGTGCTGTTGCCACCGGCGCCGCCCGTGCCGGGCGCGACGGCCCCTGTGCCGACGGTGGAGACGCTGGCCCCGGCGCCGCCGGTGCCGCCGTTGCCGCTGCCCGGGGCGTCGCCGCCTTTACCGCCGTTGCCTCCCTGCGAAATGGCAGCACCGCCCGCGCCCCCGTTACCGCCGTTGCCGTTGCCGGCGCCGCTGCCGCCGTCGCCGCCGTTACCGCCGGTGCCTGTCTGGGCAAACGCGGCACCGCCGGCGCCGCCGTTACCGCCGTGACCGTTGCCGGCGGCGTCGCCGCCGGTACCGCCTTGGCCACCGCTGCTACCGCTTCCGCCGGCGCCGCCGTTGCCGCCGTCCGGATGCAGCGCAGTGCCGGCCGCGCCGTTCCCACCGGCGCCGCCGGCCCCGGACGTACCGGTGGTGCCGCCGGCGCCGCTGCCGCCCGGGGTGCCGAAGATGCCGGCGGAACCGCCGGCGCCACCGGCGCCGGCGAGGCCGCCCAAGCCGCCCGCGCCGCCGGCGCCACCTGTGCCGTTGTTGATGCTGAAGTCGCCGACCCCGCCGGTACCGCCGGCGCCGCCGTTGCCGCCGGACCCGCCCTGGCCGCCGTGCCCGCCGGAGCTCAGGAAGCCGACGGCGTTGCCGCCGGCGCCACCGGCCCCTCCGGCGCCGCCGGCGAAGCTCGAGCCCGGGGAGCCGGGAGCGCCCGTGGCGCCCGTGGCGCTGTCCCCGCCGTTGCCTCCGGCACCGCCGGCACCGCCGGACCCGCCAAACAGCGACTCGCTGGCTCCGCCGGCCCCGCCGTTACCGCCGGCGCCGCCCACCAGGCCGGGCACCGTGCTCGAGCCGCCGTTGCCGCCGGCGCCGCCGTACCCGGCGGGGCCACCGCCCAGCAGCCCATTCCTGCCGCCGGCCCCGCCGTTGCCGCCGCCCACACCGGCCGTCGTTGCAGACGCGCCGGCCCCGCCGTTGCCGCCGTGGCCGAAAAATCCCGCCGACCCGCCGTTGCCGCCGTTTTGCCCGGTCCCCGGCGCGCCGGCCGCGCCGTTGCCGCCGTTGCCCCACAAGATGCCGCCGTCGCCGCCGTTGCCACCCGGCGTGGTGGCGTCGGCGCCGTCGCCGATGAGCGGACGCCCCGTCAGCGCCTGAACCGGACCGTTGACCGCGTCCAACGCGGACTGCAACGGCGAAGTATTGGCCGCCTCCGCGGCCGCATAGGCAGCCCCCGCACTGTCCAAGGCGTGCACGAACCCGGCATGAAACGCCTCTACCTGCGCACTCAGCGCCTGTTGCTCTTGCGCATAGGTGGCGAACAACTTCGCGATCGCCGCCGACACCTCGTCCTGGGCTGCGGCCGCCACCGCCGTCGTCGAGGGCGCCGCCGTGGCGTAGGCCGCCCCTATCGTCTGCCTCAGCCCGGCCAAATCGGCTGCCGCGGCGGCCAGAGCTCCCGATGTCGCGATCACATAGGAAGACATTGGATTCCACCTTGGCGGGGCCGGCTAGAGGATTCGGGTGATTTTAGGCGTAGGTTACGCGTGTCTAATAGAGTTTGGAATCCGATTCATAAAGTTTGATCCGAGCTCAATTCGCATACCTGGGGAACACATCGCAGCGCAGAGCGCACGTCGTGTGACTGCTGCGACAGGAGCGAACTAGGCGTCAGGTGTGCTGCGGTGACCGGTGGTCAGGCTTTCCGCCGCTGACCTCCGTCGATTGTTGAGTCAAGCGGGCACGCGCAGCGGAAGACCGGCAGCGCGATACATCGCGTCGATCACGGTCATGTTCTCGATCGCTTCCTGCGGTGTCGTCTTCACCGGTGCGCCGCGCAGCACCGCCGCGGCGAACGCGTCGAGCTGATGCGCATACGTCGAGCGTCCCGCCGTGAAGTTCTCCACTCGCCTCCCGCTCCTCGACCGGACGGAGAACCGCTGGAACGGGATCAACGGGTTGAGCCGCAGCTCACCCCGGTCGCCCACCACCTTCACGGTCAAGTGCGGCAGATCGGTCGACCACATCGAGCAGTGGATCCGGCCGGTGTGCCCACCGGCGAACCGCAGCTCGGCCGTCATGGCCCGGTCCACGTCGGGGCCGCGCAGTTTCGCCCGCGCCGCGACGACCGCCGGAGTCGAACCGCCGAACCTGCGCACCATGTCGACCGCATAACAGCCGAGGTCCATCAGCGCGCCACCGGCCAGCGCGTAGTTGTAGCGGTTGTGCGAGAACTGCGGCATCCAGAAGCACCACTTCGCCTCCACCCGCTGCAGCTTGCCGAGCTCGTCCGAGGCGAGGATCTCCTCCACGCGCGACGCGCACGGGTGGTAGCGGTAGTGGAATGCCTCCATCACGACCCGATCCGACTTGGCGGCCAGGTCGGCGACCTCACGGGCCTCGGCGGCATTGGCAGTGAACGGCTTCTCACACAGCACGTGCTTGCCCGCGTCAAGCGCGGCCCGAGTCCACCGGCCGTGCAGGCCGATCGGCAGCGGGTTATAGATGGCGTCCAGTTCCGGATCGGCGAGCAACGCCTCGTAGCTGTCGTGCACCCGGGCGATGCCGTGCTTGGCGGCGAAGTCTCGCGCGCGAGACGGGTCGCGCGCGGCCACCGCGGCCACCACGACCTCGGGGTTTCCCCGAGCGGGTTTGATGAGCGCCGCCGGCGTGATGCGCGCGGCCCCCAGGATGCCGATCCGCACCGGCGCGCCGCCTCCAGACACGGTCGGCATGCTAGCCGTTCGCGGGTCAGTCCGGCCGATTTCGGCACCCGAAAATGGTTGCCGCTGGTACCGTGCGCCGCGTGAGAACCCGGCTTCGCGCCATCGCGGCTGCACGGACGGCGAGCCCTACCCCCCGGGTGATGGTGATCTCGAACGTCGGAAGTTTCGGCGGCGGAGGCGCGCTCGACTTTCGCGACATGGTCTTGGCGATCCACGAAAATCGGCCCGACGTAGACGTGGTCGCCGTGTGCCCGTGGAAGGGAAGCCTGGTGACGGAGTGCGCTCGGCACGATATCCGGACCAAGATCACCTGGATACCGGGCTGGGCTTTTCTCGTACGGTCGGGGGCGCCGCGCATCGAGGCGCTGATCGGCACGATTCCGTATTTCGCGATGCTGCTTGTCGGCGTGGTGCACGCGGCGTTCCTGCTTATTCGTCAGCGCCCGACGATGGTGCTCACCAATACGATGGTCATTCCTGCGCACGCGATCGCCGCCAAACTGCTCGGCATCCCGCATTACTGGCTGGTCCGCGAGTTCGGCAAAGACGACCATCGGCTTTGGTTTCTGCTGGGTTACCGCAGAACCATTCGCCTCATCGGTCGGCTTTCGGAGGCGGTGATCTGCAATTCGCGGGCGGTCGAGAACGCTCTGCTCGCAGTGGATCCCACGATGACGACGCACGTGGTCTACCCGGTCGTCGACACCCCACTCGGCACACCGCCGCAGCGGCACCCGGGCGAGCGGATGCGCGCCGTATTGGTCGGTTACTTCTCTGAAGCAAAGGGACAACGCATCGCAGTCGAGGCGGTGGCCATCGCCCGGAAGGCGGGCGTCGACATCGAGTTGACATTGGTCGGCGCCGGCAACCAGAAGCCGCTTCGCGAACTTGCCCGACGGCTGGGCGTCGAGGACCTGGTCACCATTCATGGGCGCACCCGCGACGTCGGACGCTTCTGGTCCGCCGCCCACGTCGGCCTCATGTGCAGCCAATGCGAGGCATTCGGCCGGGTCACCGTCGAGGCGATGAGAGCCGGACTGCCGGTGTGTGGGACGAACGCCGGTGGCACACCGGAAATCATCGATCCGGGAGTCAACGGACTGCTGAGCCCTGCCGGCGACGCGAACGCACTCGCGGCCAACCTGATGACACTGGAATCCGACGAAGACCTACGTCGTAAGCTCGCCGCTCGCGCGGTCGAAACGCCACGCTTCCAACGCGACCGTCATGACGACGAATTCACCGCCCTTCTTGGTCTGTGTTGAAGCGCCGCGGCAGAAAACTTTCCAACCCATCCGTCCGTAATGCGCGATGCTACGATCTCGATTCGCCGAGACGGGCCAAGCGTTGAACCATCATCGGCTGAGGAGTTGATTTGGCTGTCGGCGAGGTGAGCGCGCGCGAGGCCGAACGCGTGGTGTGGGACGCGATCGTCGTGGGCACCGGCATGGGCGGCGGGATGCTGGGCTACTCGCTGGCCCGCTCGGGACGGCGGGTCTTGTTCGTCGAAAAGGGCCGCTCGACACTGCCCGGCACGGCCGGCACCATCCGCGCGGCCATGCCCGAACTGGCCGAACCGCGCGCCTACCGTTCGGCAGAGGCCTACTTCGACGCGTTGGCCAGGGCCGGCCGGAGCACCGACGAGATCGAAGACGTCACCGGACGCTCGCCCAAGCGGTTCACCCCGTTTATCGGCAGCGGCACCGGCGGCTCGTCCGCGCTGTACGGCATGGTCTGCGAACGCTTCTTCGTGGAGGACTTCACCCCGCGGAAAAATTTCCGCGACCCCGGCGATTCAACCGTGCCGGACGCCTGGCCGGTCAGCTACGAACAAATGAGTCCCTGGTATGCCGAGGCCGAGAAACTCCTGGGGGTCCGCGGCGAACCTGATCCACTGCGTCCGGAGGCCGCGGCCGTCGGTTTGCCCCCGGCGCCGCCCTTTTCGCCGGACAACCGGCCCCTGGTCGACCACCTGTCAGGCCTCGGGCTGCATCCGTATCACCTGCCGATGGCCTGCGATTACACGGAGGGGTGTGCCACCTGTCAGGCGTATCTCTGCGACAAGTCGTGCAAAAACGAGGCCGGCCGCAATGGGGTGCTGCGGGCCGTCACCGAGCACGGCGCCCAGCTGCTGGCCGAGTGCCGGGTGCTGCGCCTGGAAGCCGACCGCACCCAGGTGCGCCAGGTGATCGCCCAGCATCGCTCGGGCACGCTGACATTGCGGGCCAAGGTGGTGGTGTTGGCCGCCGGCGCACTGGCCACACCGGTGCTTTTGCTCAATTCCCGCTCGGGTGACTGGCCGGCCGGATTGGCCAACGGCTCCGATTGGGTCGGGCGCAACTTGATGCGTCACCTGATGGACTGGATCGAGGTCTGGCCGGAACGCGGCTGCAAGATCACCGAAGAGAACAAGGAGATCGGGCTCAACGACTTCTATTTCTATGAGGGGCAGAAGTTCGGCACCCTGCAGTCGGCCAGCGCGATGGCGAAGTTGGCCTCCATGGACATGCTGACCAACCACCCCGGCTGGCAGCCGGCGATGCTGCGCCTGCTGAGCCCGGCGATCCGGCCGATCTACGACCGCTTCTTCAGCGGCGGGCTCGTGCTGGTCCCGATCATGGAAGACCTGCCGTACCTGGACAACCGCGTGCAGCCCAGTGACCGACCCGGCGCGGACGGCCGGCAACGGCTGCGGCTCCAATATCGGTTACACCCCAGTGAGATCGAGCGCCGCAAGCTGTTTTTGCGGCAGGTGAAGGGGGCGTTGAAACCGTTTCGCACGCTCACACTGCGGACCGGAGCAAACAACTCGACCCTGGGCCATGTCTGCGGCACGTGCCGCTTCGGTGACGATCCCAAGACCAGCGTGCTGGACCCCCGAAACCGGGCGCACGAGGTGGACAACCTCTACGTGGTCGACGCCTCGTTCTTTCCGTCCAGCGCCGGCTTGAATCCCAGTCTGACGGTCGCGGCGAACGCTCTGCGGGTGGCTACGCACGTCAACGAGGCGCATTTCGCCGCCTGAGCGTGGAATTCGCCTGCGCGCGAACCGGTCTCGCGTTCTGCCGTCGTCGATCAGCCAACACGCTTGAGGCGGGCGAAACCTTCCACGAAATCCGCGGCGGCCGCAACGCTTTGGGCCGGTGTCGTCATCCGCGCCGCAACCTCGCTGGCCCGGGCGGCGTATTGCGGGGCGAGGATGGTCCGCAGGTCGTGCACCAACGATTTCTCGGTAGCGCTCGAAAAGCGCCGGGCGGTGCCCACTTTCAGCCGTTTCACCGCGGCTCCCCAGATGCCCTGAACGTCTGCCATCCACAGGACGAGCGTGGGCACTCCGGCGCGCAAGCCCGCGGCCGTGGTGCCCGCGCCACCGTGGTGCACGAGCGCGCGGCAGGCGGGGAAGATCGTGGCGTAATTGACCGCGCCCACCACCTTCACGTGCTCGAAACGGGGGACGTCGCTGAAGTCCGACGCGGCTGCGCAGATCAGGGCCCGTTCGCCCAACTGCGCGCAGGCCTTGCCGATCATCGCGATGGTGTCGGCGGCGGACTCGACGGGAATGCTGCCGAACCCGAAGAAGATCGGCGGTGTTCCCGCGGCAATCCACGAGGCCACCTCGTCGTCGGCGTCCGTCGGTGATTCCATCGTCAGCGTGCCGACAAAGGGCCGCTGCCCATCCCATTTCGCCCATTCGGTTGCCAGGCCCGGAAAGCACACCTGGTCGTAGGCCTGAATTTCCAGCGATCCCCGTTCGGCGATCCGCCCCGGCGCCGGGCCGGTGGCCTTCGGCAGGCCCAATTCCCGGCGCTGCGCGTCCTCGACCTTTTTCACCCCGCGCCAAACCAGCCACTCGTAGGCCCTCATCGCCGAGCGGATCAAGGGCGCCGGCAGCGTCGGGACGAGGCGGCCGTTGACCCGTATCGGGAACCAGAGCAGCGTGGCCAGCGGAATGTCGCGATACTCCGCGACACTGGTGGCCAGCTCCTGGTAGCTCATGCCAGTCAACAGCAGGTCGGCGCCGTCCGTCACCGAGGTCAGCATCCTGCTCATGTCCGCCCAGTGGCGGGTGCCCGGTTCCCGGGACTCACGCAGAAACGCGCGCACATCCCGGATCCGCCAGAAGTTTCGGAAGAAATACGCCCAGAAGTTGCGCGTCGATTCCAGCCACGCCTGAACATCGGGCCCGTAGCCGACCGCGGCGAGCCCCGCCGCCTCCGCGAAGCCGACCAGGTCCGGCGACACGGCCATGCACACGTCGTGCCCGCGGCGGCGCAATTCGCGGCCGACGGCGACACCGGGTTCGACATCGCCGCGCGTGCCATAGAACGCCAGCACAAATTTCATCGCGTGATTTGGCCCTTCACTTGCCGTGCGCGTTCTGCGAAATGAAAGCGGCAGACCGGGTGCCCAGCTCAGCCGCCCAGCAGCATAACCCCAATACCGGCGCGGTCGACTGACAATTTCGAAGTTTGCTGCCGCGCCGACGCCGCCGCCGGCAACGCTGATTTGGCCCCCGCAGACCGCATTTCAGGGATCGATCGGTCAACGAATCATCCAAGGCTCCCGCAAATGCTCCGCCGGGCGAATGCGCCCGAGGCTAATCTGCTATGAATCGGTTCGACCGCGTCCCGTGTTATCGGCGTACGCACCGCCAGCCATCTGGCGAATCTTCTGTCATAGGAGGCTAATCAGTGCCAATTCGGATACGTCGCACGCGCGCATCGGCTCACAGTCACGAGTCCAACGGCGCGGCGCGGCCGGACAATCTGCTGGCACTGGTGGACCAGGGCTTCTTTGACGGCCAGCGCGCCGTCGGCCAGACGGAAGTCATGCAAGTCGTGTGGGTCTACGAGCACCCCATCGACTTCGACGGAATCAAACGCTTCCACCACAATCTCGGTCACGGGTTGTCCGGACGGCTTATCGAGCGGTCGCCGCTGCCGTTCGGCCGGCATCGGTGGGTCGTCGATCGGGGGCCGGCGGAAATCGAATTCGCCGAGCGCCCCCGCCCCCGCTCCGAACTCAGCGACTGGGCCGATGAACGTTCACAGGTCCCCGTTGATCCGGAAAATGGGCCCGGCTGGCACCTCTGCGTCCTCCCCCTGACGGACGGATCGACCGCGGTCACCTGGGTGATCTCGCACTACCTTATTGACGGCGTCGGGGGTCTGGTCGCAGTGGCCGATGCGATCCTTGGCACGAACCGCGACTTTGGCTACCCGCCGCCGCGCTCGCGGAAGCGACTGCGCGCGGTGACACAGGATCTCCGCCAAACGGCGCATGACACACCTGACGTCGCCCGGGCGTTCGCCGCGTTGGCAAAACTGACCCGCCGCCACCGGCGCGAGGCCGCGGACTCATCGCCGGCGCCGAAAGCCGTCACCCGCCGGACGGACGACGGCGCCGACCCGATCATCCTGCCGGGCGTCGCGATCCTCGTCGACCTGGAGCAATGGGATGCCCATGCGAAGTCTCTAGGCGGAACGAGCACGACGCTGGCCGCGGCGTTCACCGCGAAACTCGCCGAACATCTCGGGCGTCGGCGGCCCTCCGACGGCGCGGTGACCCTGCAAATCGTGATGACCGACCGCACCGACGGCGACACCCGAGCGCTCGCGGTGTCGTTTGCCCGTGTCAGCCTCGACCCGTCCCCGTTGACGGCGGATCTGCGCGACACCCGAGCCGCGATCAAGCAGTCGCTGAAGACCCTGGAAAGTGCGCCCGATGAATCCGCGCAACTGGCCGCGCTGTCCCCCTTCACCCCGAAGCGGATCTGGAAGCGGGGAGTCGAGGCGCAGCTCAACGACCCCGACATGCCCGTGATCTATTCCAACCTCGGCGACGCCGGCTCGGTGGTCAGCCGCGCCGACGGCACCCAGTGCGAGCACGCCTGGGCCCGAGGTACGCGCCAACACGCGACGCGCCAACAGCTGGAGCGAACGGGCGGCTACATGCAGCTGGTGTCGTGCCGGACTCCCGCGATCGGCAAGATCTACCTCACCGTCGTCGCCTATCAGCCGGGGGCGGAAAACACGAAGCCCGCTCTGCGCGACCTGGCCGCGCGCACACTGGCCGACTTCGGGCTGACCGGCGAGATCGACTGAGGGACCCTGCGGCGCCAACGCGAACGGCGGCCGCGGCAGCGGTTGCTGGGGCGTGCGGCCGAGGCACCTTCGGGCCGGCATGCTGAGAAGTTCCTTAAATCCCGGTCAGGCGCTGTTGGCCTCCACTAGGTTTGCATCCGTAATTCAACTCGTGTCGGTTAGGGTGGTGCGGTGGTCTGGGGCAGTGTGCACGATGTTGAGCCGGCGCGCTCCGATATCGACGTCGCGACCGGCCAAAATGCAGGCCCCCCGCCCGCACCCCGCCGTCTCTTCCGAGGCGCTCGCCAGCCCTCGGCAGCGCCCCGGACACCAGCCGGATCCAGGCCGAGTCGCCGAAATTCGGGCCCTCTTATTTTCCGGACCCTGCGGCGCCTTTGGATTCCGCTGGTCGTAGTAATGGTGATCGCCGTCGGCGGGTTCACCGTGTCGCGCCTGCACGGCCTCTTCGGCGCGGAGAAGCGCCTCTCGTACGCCGACACCAGGGTCGACAACAAGCCTTACAACCCCCAGCACCTGAGGTACGAGGTCTTCGGCCCGCCGGGGACCGTTGCCTTGATCAGCTATTACGACGACACCGGCTCCCCGCAGCATGTCGACGCGGCGAAGCTGCCCTGGTCGTTGGAATTCGCGGTCACCGCGGCGACGGGCATCGGAAGCGTCGCGGCGCAGGGTGACAGTGACAGCATCGGTTGCCGCATCCTGTTGGACGGAGTGGTCAAGTCCGAGAAAGTCACCAACGAGGTGAGCGCGTTTACGTCCTGCATGCTGAAGGGCTCATGACCAACCATCAGCTACAGGCGAGTCAGCCGTTGGTAGCGCGGACGATCCGTCGATTTTCGGTCGCCATCATCTTGGGGTGGCTGGCGATCATCGCCATCCTGAATTTCTTCGTCCCCCCGCTGGAGCAGGTCGAGAACCAGCATTCGGTCTCCCCCACCCTCACCAATGCGCCGTCCGCCACGGCGTCCCAGCGACTGAATGAAGACTTCAAGGCCGCCGACCAATCGGGTCAGTCGAGTTCCGGCAGTGTGGCGACGATCGTTTTGGAGGGTCAGCAGCCGCTCGGCGACGATGCCCACAGATATTACGACCGTTTGATTGCCCAGTTGAAAGACGATTCGAAGCATGTCATACACGTCAACGATTTCTGGGGCGACGAACTAACCAGACAGGCCGCGCAAAGCGCCGACGGCAAGGCCGCATACGTCCTGGTGATTCTCAACGCGGGCAATGACTCGATCGAGGCTGTGCAGCATATCGTCGCTCGGACCCCCGCACCGCCGGGCGTCAAAGCCTTTGTCACCGGGCCCGCGGCGATCATTTCGGATATGAGCCACAGTGGCGACAGAACGGTTGCCACAATCACTTTGGTCAGCATCGCGGTGATCTTCGTGACGCTGCTTCTCGTCTATCGTTCTGTCGTCACCGTAATTCTGTTGCTGGTGGTGGTCGGCATAGAACTCATGGCGGCCCGCGGAATTGTTGCATTCATCGGATATCACGGGATCATCGGTCTCAGCACCCTCGCCGTGAATCTGCTTGTCTCCCTTGTCATCGCGGCCGGAACCGACTACGGGATCTTCTTCATCGGCCGGTATCAGGAGGCGCGTCAGGCCGGCAAGGACAGGGAAGAGGCCTTCTACACCACCTATCACGGGGTCACCAAGGTCGTCGTGGCCTCGGGTTTGACGATCGCCGGAGCCCTTTACTGCCTGGTCTTTACGCGGCTGCCCTCTTTCTACGTGCTGGCCGTTCCCTGCGCCGTGGCCGTATTGGTCGCCGTAGCGGTCGCCATCACGCTGATCCCGGCGGTTCTGACGGTCGGAAGCCGTTTCGGTTTGTTCGAGCCCAAGCGGAAAATCAGCTATCGCGTATGGCGACGGGTGGGAACGGCGATTGTTCGTTGGCCCGCGCCCATTCTCGTGGCGGCGCTGGCGGTCACGCTTGTCGGGTTGTTGACGCTGCCGGGCTACAGCCCCAGCTACAACGACCAGAAGTTCATCCCGAAAGATATCCCCGGGAATTTGGGGTACGAGGCGGCGTCGCGACATTTTCCACCGTCGGCGATGATGGCCCCCGAAATCCTGTTGGTTGAGGCCAACCACGATCTGCGCGATTCGGCCGACTTCCTCGTGTTGGACAAACTGGCCAAGGCCGTCCTCGCCGTGCCGGGCATCTCCAGCGTGCAGGCCGTGACGCGGCCCGAGGGAACCCCGATCAAGCACACGACGATCCCGTATCTGCTCAGCATGCAAGCCGCCGGCCAGCAACAATTCCTCACTTTCCAGAGGGAGCGCATGAAGGACCTGCTCAAGCAGGCCGATCTGATCACCGAAGCGATCAACGTCACGCAGCGCATGTACGACGTGATGAAGCAACTCGTCGCCACGACACACGACGTCGTCGGCCACACGCATGAAATGCAGGCACTCACCAGCGAACTGCGGGACAACATCTCGAATTTCGAGGATTTCTTCCGACCGATCCGCAGTTACTTCTACTGGGAAAAGCACTGCTACGACATTCCGATTTGCTTCTCGATCAGAAGCATCTTCGACTCGCTCGACGGTGTTGACGCCGTGAGCGACAAGCTGATCCTGCTGGTGGCGGACCTCGATCAGGTCGACGCGCTGCTGCCGCAGATCCTCGCCCAGCTGCCGCAGACGATCGCGATCATGCAGGAATCGCGGACCATGCTGCTGACCATGCACAGCACCATGTCCGGCGTTCTCGGAAACATGGGCGACAACAACAACAATGCGACCTCGATGGGCAGAGCGTTCGACACCGCCCAAAACGACGATTCTTTCTACCTGCCGCCGGAAACGTTGAAGAACAAAGACTTCCAGCGAATCATGAACATCTTCGTGTCGCCGGACGGCAAGGCCGTCCGCATGCTCATCCTGCAGAAGGGCGATCCCTCGTCGTCCGAAGGCCTTTCGCGGGTTGATTCGATCAAGAGCGCGGCCGAAGAGGCGCTCAAGGGGACTCCGCTGGAGGACTCGAAGATCTACCTCTCCGGCACCGCAGCGTCGGTGCGGGACCAGGTGCGGGCGTCCACCATCGACCTGATGATCGCGGGAGTCGCCGCGCTCTGCCTGATTTTCATCGTCATGCTGATCATGACCCGAAGTTTCGTTGCCGCCCTGGTCATCGTCGGCACGGTGCTGCTCTCGCTGGGCGCGTCCTTCGGGCTCTCCGTGTTTGCTTGGCAGAATCTGCTCGGCATACAAATCCACTGGTCGGTGCTCGTGATGTCGGTGATCGTCCTGCTGGCGGTGGGGTCTGACTACAACTTGCTGCTGGTAGCCCGGATGAAAGAGGAAATCGGCGCCGGCATCAACACCGGCATCATCCGCGCCATGGGCGGCACCGGCAAAGTCGTGACGAACGCCGGGCTGGTCTTCGCGTTCACCATGGGGTCCATGCTCGTCAGCGATCTGCGCACCATCGGCCAGGTGGGCACGACGATCGGTCTCGGTTTGCTGTTCGACACGTTGGTCGTGCGCGCGTTCATGACGCCGTCGATCGCCGCGCTGCTGGGCCGCTGGTTCTGGTGGCCGCAGCGGGTTCGCCCCCGTCCCGCAAGTTCCCTACTTCGGCCCACGGGACCCCGTCCGTTGGTACGCGCCTTATTGCTGAGATAGCGGCAGTCTGTGGCGCATTTCCAGTTCAGGACGAGACCGGCAACCGTGGGGAGCATCGTGGCACAGGGCGATAGCGAAACCAGTGGCTGCCGCTTCGATCCGCACGGGGTCGGCGCATTTACCGGCTGCGCGTTGAAGGTCGCATGAGCACCGAAAGCCCTCGGCGGCCCTTCTTTGCGCGGATGATCCGCAAGCTTTCGCTCGTCGTCATTCTGGCGTGGGTGGCCCTGACGCTGCTGGTGACGTTCGGGGTCCCCCCTTTGGAGCGGGTCGGCGAAGAGCATTCCGTGCCGCTGGCCCCGCAAGACGCGCCGTCGGTGCGCGCCATGACGAGCATGGGCAAGGCCTTCAAAGAGTCCGATTCGGACAGCTTCGCGATGATCGTGCTGGAGGGGCAGCAACCGCTCGGGGAGGACGCCCGCACCTACTACCGAGAGTTGGTGCGTGAGTTACGAAACGACCCCCGGCACGTCGAGCACGTGCAGGACTTGTGGGGTGATCGATTCACGGCATCGGGCGTGGAAAGTCCCGACGGCAAGGCCGCCTATGTGCAGTTGAACCTGGCCGGCAACCAGGGCACCACGCTGGCGCAGGAATCCGTGACGGCGGTCCGGCAGATCATCAAGCAGAAGCCGCCGCCGCCCGGTGTCCAGGTCCATCTCACCGGCCCGGCGGCGCTCATCCCTGACATGGTGCGCAGCGGCAACGACTCTCTGCTGAAGATGACCCTGATCGCCGGGGTGATCATCTTCGTGGTGCTGCTACTCGTCTACCGTTCGGTCACCACCGTGATTCTGGTGGTCATCGGAGTCGGGGTCGAAGTGGGTTCGGCGCGCGGGATCATCGCCTATCTCGCCGACAACAACATTGTCGTGCTCTCGACGTTTGCCATCAATCTGCTGGTCGCGCTGTCGATGGCGGCCGGAACCGATTACGGCATCTTCTTTTTCGGTCGTTATCAGGAGTCCCGTCAGGCCGGCGAAGACCCCGAAACGGCCTACTACACCACCTACCGCAGCGTCGCCCCCGTCGTCCTGGGTTCGGGTTTGACGATCGCCGGAGCGATGTTGTGCCTCAGCTTCACCCGGATGCCGATTTTCCAGACCATCGGTGTGCCCTGCGCCGTGGGCATGTTGGTCGCTGTTGCGGTTGCGATCACGCTGGTTCCGGCGGTTCTGACCACCGGAAGTCGGTTCGGTCTGTGCGACCCCAAGCGCAAGATCGCCCAAAAGCGATGGCGTGGGATCGGTACCGCGATCGTCCGTTGGCCCGCCCCGATTCTCGTCGCGACGCTGGCGGTCGCCCTGGTCGGCCTGGTCACGCTGCCCGGCTACAAGACGAGCTACGACGACCGTTCGTATCTGCCCAAGGACCTTCCCGCCAATTTGGGGTATGCGGCCGCCGACCGCCATTTCTCGCAATCGCGAATGTTGCCCGACATTCTGATGATCCAAGCGGATCATGATATGCGCAATCCGGCGGATTTTTTGGTGCTGCACAAGCTGGCGAAAGCGATTTTCCGGGTACCGGGAATTTCGCGGGTGCAGGGCATAACCCGGCCCGAGGGAACACCCATCGAGCACACTTCGATACCTTTCCTGATCAGCCTGCAAAACGCCTCGATGCTGCAGAACATGCAGTTCATGAAGGCCCGCATGGATGACATGCTCAAAGAGGCCGACTCGCTCGCCAAACAGATCGCCATATTGAAGCACCTGTACGAACTGCAGAAGCAACTCACCGCCGTTGCGCATGACACGGTCAGCGTTTCAAAAGACATCGAAAGCATCGTGGACGACCTGGAAAACCACGTCGCGGATTTCGACGATTTCTTCAGGCCTATCCGGAGTTATTTCTACTGGGAAAAGCATTGCTATGACATCCCCATATGCTTTGCCATCAGGTCGATATTTCAGCTGTTCGACGGTGTCGATGCGCTTCGCGATACCTTGCACCTGGTCATCAAAGACGCCGTGCAGGCGGACGAGCTGGCCGCGCAGCTGCTAGAGCTGACCCCACCACTGATCGCGATCGCGGAGGCCACCCGCGTAACGCTGTTGACCAACCACAGCACCACGTCGGGGCTCTTCGGTCAGCTGGACGAAGCGAGCCAAAACGCGACCGCCATGGGTCAGGCGTTCGACGCCGCCAAGAACGACGACTCCTTCTACCTGCCTCCACAGGTCTTCCAGGACCAGGACTTCCGGCGCGCGATGGCGTCCTTTGTGTCTCCCGACGGCAAGGCGGCCCGGTTCATCATTTCGCATCGGGGCGACGCCGCGACGCCCGAAGGGATCTCACGGATCGATCCGATCAAGAAGGCAGCCGACGAGGCGCTCAAGACGACCCCACTGTCGAGCGCCACAATTTCCATCGCCGGCGCCGCGTCGACCTACAAGGACTTCGACGACGGCTCGAAATACGATCTGTGGATCGCCCTCGTCGGCGCGCTCTGTCTCATTTTCGTCATCATGCTCGCCCTGACGCGAAGTTTTGTGGCCGCCCTGGTGATCGTCGGCACGGTGGTGCTGTCCTTGGGCGCATCGTTTGGGCTGTCGGTCCTGGTGTGGCAGTACATCCTGGGCGTCAAATTGCACTGGATGGTGCTGCCGATGTCCGTGATCGTGCTGTTGGCGGTGGGTTCGGACTACAACCTGCTTCTGGTAGCCCGGATGAAAGAGGAAATTGCCGCCGGCATCAACACCGGAATCATCCGCGCCATGGGCGGCACCGGGAAGGTCGTGACGAACGCGGGCCTGGTGTTCGCCTTCACCATGGCCTCGATGATTTTCAGCGACTTGCGGATTATCGGCCAGTTGGGAACGACCATCGGCCTGGGGCTGTTGTTCGACACCTTGGTCGTGCGCTCGTTCATGACGCCGTCCATCGCCGCGCTGCTCGGGCGCTGGTTCTGGTGGCCACAAACAGTGCGCCCGCGCCCGGCCAGTTACATGCTGCGTGATGTCGGACCGCGCCCGCTGGTGAGGTCATTGCTGCTGCGGGAGGACGACCGCGATGACGACGCGGCCACGATGGAACTCCCCAAGCTAACCGTCTAGGTCGTAACCGAATCTGATTACGGAATCGGAATCGTTGTGCCAGTGAGGAATTTGGCCAACGTTTGCTCCAGGGCGATCAGTCCGGCGAGGGTCAGATAAGCCAAGACCAGTGTCTCGTAGGCGATATACACCGGCAGTTCGAGGAAGCTCAGGAAGAACTTCAAGACGCCGGTCGTGCTGTTGTAGAGGCCGTTGAACGTCGAGAGCAAGCTGGCCGGCGCGTCGATCAGCTCCTGAAGGATCGAGTTCGGGTCGAAGGCCAACGACGCGGCGTTGACGGCCTCCGCGGCCGCGTACGAGCCCGCGCCCGCGTGCAGCTGCTGCGCGAACTGCGCACCGAACGCCGTGGCCTTCCCCAGCAGCCCCTGAAACTCCTGGGCGGCCCCGGAGAACACCTGCGAGATGGCCGCCGACACCTCGTCGGCCGCCGCGGGTATCACCCCCACGATCGAGGACGCCGCCGCCGAGTGTGCCGCGCCAAGCGTCGAACCAATAGCAGCCACATCGTTTGCCGCGGCGGCCACCATCTCGGGTGTCGCGATCACATACGCCATATCTATCCTCCAGGCCGGTCATCAACGACCCAGCGGCAAAGCAACAAAGCGTGGTTGGGTCGCGCCCGTCACGGAGATTACACACAAGTACAACGACGTGGGGCAGCTTCGGCTGAACGCATCAAACAAAAACTGGCGGAGCTGCAAACCGGCTGCAAGTGCGGCTTCCGACCTGGCCGAAAAAGCCGCAAAAGCATGCGGTCCACCGGGTCGTCGCGTCGCTACCGGGCCGCGCGGACGGAGCCGCTCCCGAAACCGTCCCGGTTGGCTTCGATAAGCCACAACTTCATCGTCGGCGGTCGGCCCCTTGGGACCCACCCGGCTGGCGGGATTGCGGTGGCGCTGCGCCCGGCCGTCGCGCCGGAATGTCAGCTCGCGTCGCGCAGAATCGGCTGCGCCGTCGACGGCAGCTCGACAACCACCGTCGCCTCAGCAAACAAATCGACGGCCTCCGCGACGGTGCGGTCGACAAAGGAAGCGAAGTCCTCGAAAGAGATGCTGTCCTGGATCCACCGGGATCCGCGGGCCACGAGGCCGACGCGTCGGGGGTCGGAGCAACCATGCACGATCGCGGTGACCTTGCGGTTCTGCTTGTTCCACGTGTCAGCTAACCGGGTCAGCCAGGGGCGGTCGGCGGCGCGGAAGGAACACGCGGGAGCGACCCCGATGATCAGCGTGTCGCCGAACGACGGTGAGATCTCGAGGTGGACGTGCAGCCGCCTGCCGTCGGCGTTGGCGACACAGAAGTATTCGCCATCGTGCTCGCCCTTGAGGAACTGCAACCCGCTGGTGCGTACGTAGCGTTCGATCAACTTGGCGCAGAGCGACTCACTCATCATGGGAATGATCATGGGGCCGGCGGCTTTGTGGATCCTTTGAGCCGAGCTAGCCGCGGCCGAAGAATCTGCTGAGAATTTGCTGAGCCGCCGGGCCGGAAGCCGGCGCCTCGATTCATCCCGCCAGCCGCGCGACCTCGACCATCGCGGACGTGATCTGGGCGATCTCGTCGCCCGAGCAGATGTACGGCGGCATCGCGTACACAAGGTTGCGGAACGGGCGCAGCCAGACACCGTGGTCCAGTGCCGCCGGCGTGGCGACGGCCAGGTCCACCGGCCCGGCGCATTCGATGACGCCGATGGCGCCGGACACCCGCACGTCCGTCACGCCGGGCAGCGCCCGGGCGGCCTCGAGCCCGACGGAGAGCCCGGCGCCGATCTGGGTCACCCGCGACCGCCAGTCCTGGCCCAGCAGCAGTTCGACGCTGGCCACCGACACCGCGCAGGCCAGCGGATTGGCCATGAAGGTGGGCCCGTGCATCAGCGCGCCCGCCTCCCCCGTGCTGATCGTGTGCGCGATCTCGGTCGTGCACAGCGTGGCGGCCAGGCTGAGGTATCCGCCGGTCAGCGCCTTGCCGACGCACATGATGTCCGGGCTCACCCCGGCGTGGTCGGCGGCGAAGAGCTCGCCGGTGCGGCCGAACCCGGTCGCGATCTCGTCGAAGATCAGCAGCACGTCGTGCCGGCGGCACAGCTCGCGCAGGTCGCTCAGGTATCTGGGGTCGTGGAAGCGCATCCCGCCCGCCCCCTGCACGACGGGCTCGACGATGACGGCCGCCAGTTCGGCGGCGTGTTGCGCCAGTTGCGCCTCGAACGCCGCGATGTAGGCGGGGTCGTACCCGCGCGGCACCTGCGGGGCGAACACCTGCCTGGCCAGGATGTCGGTCCACAGCGAGTGCATGCCGCCGTCGGGGTCACAGACGCTCATCGGGGTGAAGGTGTCGCCGTGGTACCCGCCACGCCAGGTCATCAGCCGGTGCTTGCCGGGCCGGCCCCGGCTGCGCCAGTACTGCAGGGCCATCTTCACCGCGACCTCCACCGACACCGATCCGGAGTCGCTGAAGAAAACCGTGTCCAGGCCCGCCGGCGTGATTTCCACCAGCAACTGCGCCAGCCGGGCCGCGGGCTCGTGGGTGAGCCCGCCGAACATGACGTGGTTCATCGTGGCCAGCTGCGCGGCCAGCGCCGCGTCCAGCTCCGGGTGGCCGTGCCCGTGGATGGCCGTCCACCAGGAGCTCATCGCGTCGAGCGCCTCGATGGGCCGGCCGTCGCGGACCAGTGTCAGCTTGGTGCCGTGGGCCGCGACGGCCACCACCGGCGCCACCGCCTCGCCGCCGATGGTGCTGTAGGGGTGCCACAGGTGCGCCGCGTCGATCGCGCTGATTTGCTCGGGCGTCAACCCGGCCCTCGCCGCAGGCATAGAGACCGAGCGTAAAGCAGCCGGCTCGCACAAATCGCGGCCATCGGGGAGCATCTAAGGCCATGAACCCCGATCCGGGTGACCGCATCGCCGCCCCGCCGGCGCCCGACGAGCCCCCCCAACCACCCCGGGTGCTGCGGCTGCGGATCGTCCCCTGGGACGTCGTCTGCACGGTGGCGCTGCTGGTGCTGCTGGTGGTCCTGGCGACCGCGACGACGTGGCCGGCGCGGCTTTTCGGCTTCCTCTCGAGCGTGTGCGAGGGCGAGGACTGCGGGCCGGTGCCCTTCGGCGTCGACTACTACATCCGCCCGCTGGTGTGGGGCGGCATCGGCGCCGCCATCGCCGCGGCCGGGATCGGCCCGTTCGTGTCGCTGCTGAAGGGCTGGTACATGTCCTTCTGGCCCGTCCTGTCGCTCGCCCTGCTCGTGGTCGCCTCCGTGGCCGGGTCGATCCTGACCACCTTCAGCGCGCGCTACTGGCTCTGAGCGGGCTGAGACCCAAATCACAGCTGCGCGGGCCGGATTGGGCCCGCCAGTCACCGTCCGGTCACGTTACGACAAAAAATCCTTCCTGCGCCTCACCAGCTATTTTCCCGCTGAGCCTTCTGTTGTAAAAGTGTCTCTAGTGACTGGTGTGAATTCAGCCGGCTAGCCGGCCGGGTGCATGCCAAGCGTCATGCAGCGGCGTCGGGCCCCGACGGGGAGGCCCTCGCCGCATGCAATAGCGGCCGATGCGCGAAGTCACCGCGACGGAGGCCCAGGACCCAAGAAGGTGGGGATCCAAATGAAACGCATCTACGCTTTCGCGATCGGTGTCGCGATGCTGGTGGCCCCGGTGGTCACCGCCGGCATCGCGACCGCCGACCCGGGCACCAGGTCGATGGACTACCAGCAGGCCACCGACATCGTCGTCATGCGCGGCCTGTCGCAGCGCGGGGTGCCGTTCTCCTGGGCCGGCGGCGGTGTCACCGGCCCCTCGCGCGGCAAGGGCACCGGCGCCATGACCGTCGGGTTCGACGCCTCGGGCCTGATGCAGTACGCCTACGCGGGCGCCGGGATCAAGCTGCCGCGTTCCTCCGGTGAGATGTACCGCCTCGGCCAGAAGGTGCTGCCGCAGCAAGCGCGCCGCGGTGACCTGATCTTCTACGGTCCCGAAGGCACCCAGAGCGTGGCGATGTACCTCGGCAACAACCAGATGCTCGAGGTGGGCGACGTCGTCCAGGTGTCGCCCGTGCGGGCCAACGGCATGACGCCCTACCTGGTCCGGGTCCTCGGGGTGCAGCAGGTGCCGTTCCAGCAGGCGCCGGCGCAGCAGCTGCCCGCGCAGCAGGCGCCCGCACAGCAGGCCCCGGTCCAGCAGGTGCCCACGCAGCAGGCGCCCACTCAGCAGGCCCCGCTGCAGCAGGCCCCGGTCCAGCAGGTGCCCACGCAGCAGGCCCCGTCGCAGCAGGTGCCCGCGCAGGCGCCCCTGCAACAGCTGCCGCTGCTGCAGTCGCCCGCGCAGCAGGCGCCGGTGCAGCCGGCGCCGTTCGGCATCACCCGGTAATCCCCTGGCGCGACCGTTCCCGACGCGCCGACCAGCCGCCACTCGCTCCCCTCGGGAGCGGGTGGCGGTTTTCGGTAAATTGGCGGTCAACCATGCAGAGCCTGTCACCGCCCCGCCCACCGGTTGCCCCTGCGAAACCGGTGGCTGCGCGCGCGGCGGGCTTTTACCGCTACGACCTCGACGGGCTGCGCGGCATCGCGATCGCGCTCGTCGCCATGTTCCACATCTGGTTCGGACGCGTTTCCGGCGGCGTGGACGTCTTCTTGGCGCTGTCGGGCTTCTTCTTCGGCGGCAAGATCCTGCGCGCCGCGCTGAACCCCAATCTCCCGCTGTCGCCGGTCGCCGAGGTGGTCCGGCTGGTGCGCCGCCTGCTCCCCGCCCTGGTCGTGGTCCTGGCGGGCTGCGGGCTGCTGACGATCCTGGTGCAGCCGGAGACCCGCTGGGAGACCTTCGCCGACCAGAGCCTGGCCAGCCTGGGCTACTACCAGAACTGGGAGCTGGCCAACAGCGCATCGGATTACCTGCGGGCCGGTGAAGCCGTCACCCCGCTGCAGCACATCTGGTCCATGTCGGTGCAGGGCCAGTTCTACATCGCGTTCCTGTTGCTGATCGCCGGCTGCGCCTACGCGTTGCGCGGCCTCGGGGAGCGACGCCGGACCGTGTTCCTGGTGCTCCTGAGCGCGCTGACGGTGGCCTCATTCGTGTACGCGATCGTCGCCCACCAGGACAACCAGGCGACCGCCTACTACGACAGTTTCGCCCGGGCCTGGGAGTTGCTGCTGGGCGCGCTCGTCGGCGCCGCCGTGCCCTACGTGCGGTGGCCGACCTGGCTGCGCACCGCCGTCGCGACCGTCGCGCTGGCCGCGATCGTGTCGTGCGGGGCCCTGATCGACGGCGTCAAGGAATTCCCCGGCCCGTGGGCACTGGTCCCCGTCGGGGCCACCATGCTGATGATCCTCGCCGGGGCCAACCTGCGGGCCGGCGCGGACGACCGGATGCCGCTGCCGAATCGGGTGCTGGCCGCCGGGCCCTTGGTGGCGCTGGGCGCGATGGCCTACTCGCTGTACCTGTGGCACTGGCCGCTGCTCATCTTCTGGCTGTCCTACAGCGGCCACAGGCACGCCGGCTTCGTCGAGGGCACGGTGCTGCTGCTGGTGTCCGGGGTGCTGGCCTACCTGACCACGCGGCTCGTCGAGGACCCGCTGCGCTACCGGGCCGGCGCGGCGCCGGCCGTGTCCGTCCCACAAGCCCCCGTGGTCCCCTGGTGGGTGCGCCTGCGGCGCCCGACGATGGCGCTGGGATCGATGGTGGTGCTGCTCGGCGTCACGCTGACCGCAACGTCGTTCACCTGGCGTCAGCACGTCACGGTGCTGCGCGCGGCGGGGAAGGAACTCAGCGTCCTCAACCCGCAGGACTACCCCGGCGCGCGCGCCCTGACCGAACACGCGCGGGTGCCGGCGCTGCCGATGCGGCCCAGCGTCCTGGAAATCAAGGACGACCTTCCGATCTCGACCCGGGACGGCTGCATCAGCGACTTCGTCAACCCGACCGTCGTGAACTGCGCCTACGGCGACGTCACCGCGACGCGGACCATCGCCCTGGCCGGCGGGTCGCACGCCGAGCACTGGCTGCCCGCGCTCGACGCTCTTGGCCGCATGCATCACTTCAAGGTGGTGACGTACCTCAAGATGGGCTGCCCGTTGTCCACCGAGGAAGTGCCGCTGATCATGGGCAACAACGCCCCGTACATGCAGTGCCGCGAGTGGGTGCAGCGGACGATGAACAAGCTGGTCGACGACCGGCCCGACTACGTGTTCACCACGACGACCCGGCCGTGGAACATCAAGACCGGCGACGTCATGCCGGCGACCTACATCGGCATCTGGCAGACGTTGTCCGACAACAACATTCCCATCCTCGGCATGCGCGACACCCCGTGGCTGGTCAAGGACGGCAAACCGTTCGACCCCGCCGACTGCCTGGCCAAGAAGGGCGGCAGCCCGCAGTCCTGCGCGGTGAAGCGCTCCGACGTGCTGTCCGATCACAACCAGACCCTCGACTTCGTCGCGCAGTTCCCGCTGCTGAAGGTCCTGGACATGTCGGACGCGATCTGTCGCGCCGACGTCTGCCGCCCCGTCGAGGGAAACGTGCTGATCTACCACGGCGCTCACCACCTCTCGCCCACCTACGTGCGCACCATGACGACCGAGCTGGGCCGGCAGATCGGGGCCAGCACCGGTTGGTGGTAGCGGGCCGCCGCACCGCGGCCGCCGATAAGGTCAAGTGATGCCGACCGACAAACCCGCTTCAGAAACAGGCGCTGGTGACCGACGGCCCAGGCTGGCCACCGTGTGGCCCGGCACCCCTTACCCACTGGGCGCGTCCTATGACGGCGCGGGAACCAACTTTTCGCTGTTCTCCGAGATCGCCGAACGGGTCGACCTGTGCCTGATCGACGACAACGGCGAAGAGTCGCGGATCCCCCTCGACGAGGTCGACGGTTACGTCTGGCACGCGTACCTGCCGAACATCACCCCGGGGCAGCGCTACGGCTTTCGCGTCCACGGGCCGTGGGATCCGGCCGCCGGCCACCGGTGTGACCCGAGCAAGCTGCTGCTCGATCCGTACGGCAAGGCGTTCCACGGCGACTTCACCTTCGGCCAGGCCCTGTATTCCTACGACCTCACGGCCGTCACCCCCGACGGCCCCAACGCCGACGGGGCCGACCCCGGCACCCCGCCGATGGTGGACTCGCTCGGCCACACCATGACCAGCGTGGTGAGCAACCCGTTCTTCGACTGGGGGTCCGACCGCGCCCCGCTCACCCCGTACCACGAGACGGTCATCTACGAAGCCCACGTCAAGGGCATGACGCAGACCCATCCCGGCGTCCCCGAGGAGCTGCGCGGCACCTACGCCGGGCTGGCCCACCCCGTGGTGATCGACCACCTCAAGTCGCTCGGCGTCACCGCCATCGAGCTCATGCCGGTGCACCAGTTCATGCACGACGCGCGGCTGCTCGACCTCGGGCTGCGAAACTACTGGGGCTACAACACATTTGGCTTCTTCGCCCCGCACAACCAGTACGCGGCCAACCGCAAGGCCAGCGTCGCCGAGTTCAAGTCGATGGTGCGCAGCTTTCACGAGGCCGGCATCGAGGTGATCCTCGACGTGGTCTACAACCACACCGCCGAAGGCAACCACCTCGGCCCGACGATCAACTTCCGCGGCATCGACAACGCCGCCTACTACCGGCTCGTCGACGAGGACCTGCGGCTGTACAAGGACTACACCGGCACCGGCAACAGCCTCAATCCCCGCCACCCGCACGTGCTGCAGCTGATCATGGACTCGCTGCGCTACTGGGTGATCGAGATGCACGTCGACGGGTTCCGCTTCGATCTGGCCGCCACCCTGGCCCGCGAGTTGCACGACGTCGACCGGCTGAGCGCGTTTTTCGACCTGGTGCAGCAGGATCCGGTGGTCAGCCAGGTCAAATTGATCGCCGAACCGTGGGACGTCGGCGAGGGCGGCTACCAGGTCGGAAATTTCCCGGGTTTGTGGACCGAGTGGAACGGGAAGTATCGCGATACTGTGCGTGACTACTGGCGGGGCGAGCCCGCAACCCTGGGCGAGTTCGCTTCCCGGCTGACCGGGTCGTCGGATCTCTATGAGGTGACGGGCCGGCGGCCCAGCGCCAGCATCAACTTTGTCACCGCCCACGACGGGTTCACGCTCAACGACCTGGTCTCGTACAACGAAAAGCACAACCTGGCCAACGGCGAGGAAAACCGGGACGGGGAAAGCCACAACCGCTCGTGGAACTGCGGCGTCGAAGGCCCCACCGACGACCCCGACATCATCGAGCTGCGGAACCGTCAGATGCGCAACTTCTGGGCCACCCTGATGGTCAGCCAGGGCACGCCGATGATCGCGCACGGCGACGAGTTCGGGCGCACCCAGAACGGCAACAACAACGTTTACTGCCAGGATTCCGAATTGTCTTGGATGGATTGGTCGTTGGTCGACAAGAACGCCGACCTGCTGGCGTTCGCGCGCAAGGCGACCGCCCTGCGCAGAAACCACCCGGTGTTCCGCCGGCGCCGGTTCTTCGAAGGCGAGCCGATCCGAAGCGGCGACGAGGTCCGCGACATCGCCTGGCTCAATCCGAGCAGTCGCGAGATGACGCACGAGGACTGGGGCGAAAGCATCCACAAGTGCGTGGCGGTGTTCCTCAACGGCGACGCCATCACCGCCCCTAACGCCCGCGGCGAGCGGGTGGTCGACGACTCGTTCCTGTTGTGCTTCAACGCCGCCGACGAGCCGATCGAGTTCGTGATGCCGCCCGATGACTACGCCCGGGAGTGGATCGTGGAGCTGAACACCAACGAGCCGGCCGGCTTCAAGGACGGGGCCGACCACGTGATGACCGCCGAGGAGAAGGTCTCGCTGCCCGCACGTTCGCTGCTGGTCCTTCGTAAGACTTTGTGACGCATGGCCTTACCCATCCTGTCCACCTACCGGCTGCAGCTGCGTGGTGAGTCCAGCGGATTCGCTTTCACCTTCGCCGACGCCGAAAACCTGCTGGACTACCTGGACGACCTCGGGGTGAGCCACCTGTACCTGTCCCCGGTCCTGACCGCGGCGCGCGGGTCCAACCACGGGTACGACGTCACCGACCCGACCACGGTTTCCGACGAGCTGGGCGGCGCCGACGGCCTCGCGCGGCTGTCCGCGGCGGCCCGGGCGCGCGGCATGGGCCTGATCATCGACGTCGTGCCCAACCACGTCGGCATCGACGACCCGCAGCAGAACGCGTGGTGGTGGGACGTGCTGCGGCACGGCCGGGACTCGCGGTACGCGGCGTTCTTCGACATCGACTGGGACCTCGACGAGGACGGCCGAATCGTGTTGCCGATCTTGGGTTCCGACGAAGATGCCGCCGACTTGAAGGTCGACGGGGACCTGCTGCGGCTGGGCGACCTGGCGCTGCCCATCGCGCCCGGCACCGGCGAAGGCAGCGGACCGGAGGTGCACGACCGCCAGCACTACCGGATGGTGGGCTGGCGCAACGGGGTCTGCGGTTACCGGCGCTTCTTCTCGATCACCTCGCTGGCCGGCCTGCGGCAGGAGGATCCCGCGGTGTTCGACGCCAGCCACACCGAGGTCGCCCGCTGGTTCGGCGAGGGACTGGTGGACGGCGTCCGCATCGACCACCCCGACGGTCTGTCCGATCCCTGCGGCTATCTGGCGCGGCTGCGGGAGCTGGTCGGCCCCGACGCCTGGATCGTCATCGAGAAGATCCTGGCCGTCGACGAGGCGCTCGAGCCCACCCTGCCGGTGGCCGGAACCACCGGCTACGACGTGCTGCGCCAGGTCGGTGGGGTCTTCGTCGACCCGGCCGGCGAGGAGGCGCTGACCGAGCTCGTCGAGTCGGCGGGAGTCGACTACCACGCCATGCCCAAGCTGCTCGCCGAGCTGAAGGTGCGCGCGGCCACGGTGACGCTGGCCAGCGAGCTGGCCAGGCTGCGACGGGCCATTGCGGCCGCGGCGGGCACCGATCACGCGCAGCTGCCCGAGGCGGTCGCCGCCCTGCTCACCCACATCGGCGTCTACCGCAGCGACTACCCCGGCCTGGTGGCGCTGCTGCCCACCGCGCTGGCCGAAACCGAGGCGGAGTCACCGCATTTGGGGCCCGCGCTGGAGGTGCTCGCGGCGGCGCTGGCCCGCGCCGGCGAGCCGGCCACCAGGCTGCAGCAGCTGTGCGGCGCGGTCACCGCCAAGGCCGTCGAGGACTGCCTGTTCTACCGCGACGCCCGCCTGGTGTCGCTCAATGAGGTGGGCGGTGAACCGCATCGTTTCGGCGTCGGGCTGGCCGAGTTTCACCACAGCGCCGCGACCCGCGCCCGGTTGTGGCCGCACACGATGACGACGCTGACCACCCACGACACCAAGCGCGGCGAGGACGTGCGTGCCCGGATCGGGGTGCTGTCGCAGGTGCCGTCGCTGTGGACCGAGTTCCTCGCCCGCTGGGAGGTCCAGGCCCCCTCCCCCGACCCGGCGACCGGACAGTTCCTGTGGCAGAACGTCTTCGGCGTCTGGCCGGTGGGCGGCCACGTGACGCAGGAGCTGCGCGCCCGGCTGCACGCCTACGCCGAAAAGGCCATCCGCGAGGCGGCCTGGCACACGTCGTGGAACGACCCGGACGCCGACTTCGAGGACGCGGTGCATCGCTGGCTGGACACCGTCCTCGACGGACCGGTGGCCGGCCAGCTGACCGAGCTGGTGACACAAGTCAATTCGCACGCGGCCAGCGACGCGCTGGGCCAGAAGCTGCTCGCGCTGACGGTGCCGGGCATACCGGATGTCTACCAGGGCACCGAGCTGTGGGACGACAGCCTGGTCGACCCCGACAACCGTCGCGCCGTCGACTATGGCGTCCGGCGCGGCGCCCTGAAAGACCTGCACCACCCCAAGATTCGCGTCGTCACCACGGCGCTGCGGGTGCGGCGCTCGCGCCCGGACACGTTCCTGCGCGGCGACTACGTCCCGGTGCTCGCCGACGGCGAGTCGAGCGACCACGTCGTGGCGTTTCGCCGCGGTGACGACGTGCTGGTCGCGGTGACCCGGTGGACCGTGCGGCTGGCCGAAAAGGGCTGGGGCAATACCGTGTTGCCGCTGCCCGAGGGCACCTGGACCGACGCGCTCAACGGCGCCGTGGCCAGCGGGGCGACGTCGGCCGCCCAGCTGTTCTCGGACCTGCCCGTCGTGCTGCTGGAACGCCGGCATGACTGAGTTCCGGGTGTGGGCGCCCAGGCCGTCGCTGGTGCGCCTCGACGTCGACGGCGCGACACATCCGATGACCCGCTCCGACGACGGCTGGTGGCACGCCGACGTCGAAACGGCACCCGACGCCCGATACGGGTACCTGCTCGACGACGACCCCACCGTGCTGCCCGATCCCCGCTCGGGCCGCCAGCCCGACGGCGTGCACGCCCGGTCGCAGCTGTGGGACCCGGCCGGTGCCCGGTGGACCGACGGCGACTGGTCCGGGCGGTCGGTGCACGGCGCGGTGATCTATGAGCTGCACGTCGGAACCTTCACGGCGGCGGGCACTTTCGACGCCGCCGCCGAGAAGCTGGACTACCTGGTCGATCTCGGTGTCGACTTCGTCGAGCTGATGCCGGTCAATTCCTTCGCCGGAACCCACGGCTGGGGCTACGACGGCGTGCTGTGGTATAGCGTGCACGAACCGTACGGCGGCCCCGACGGCCTGGTCCGGTTCGTCGACGCCTGCCACGCCCGCGGCCTCGGGGTGCTGATCGACGCGGTGTTCAACCACCTCGGCCCGTCCGGGAACTACCTGCCACGCTTCGGTCCCTACCTGTCGTCGGCGAGCAACCCGTGGGGCGAGGGCATCAACATCGCCGACGCCGACTCCGACGAGGTCCGGCGCTACATCATCGGCTGCGCGCTGCGCTGGATGCGCGACTTCCACGCCGACGGGCTGCGCCTGGACGCCGTGCACGCGCTGGTCGACACCACGGCCATCCACATCCTCGAGGAGCTCGCCACCGAAACCGACTGGCTGGCAAGCCAGCTGGGCCGGCCGCTGTCCCTGGTCGCCGAGAGCGACCTCAACGACCCGAGGCTGATCACCGCGCGCGACTGCAACGGCTACGGGCTGACCGCGCAGTGGGCCGACGACATCCACCACGCCATTCACACCGCGGTGTCCGGCGAACGCCAGGGCTACTACGCGGACTTCGGGTCGCTTGCCACCCTGGCGGAAACCTTGCGGCACGGCTACTTCCACGCCGGCACCTATTCCTCGTTCCGGCGCCGCCGCCACGGGCGACCGCTGGACACGGGTTCCATCCCGGCCACCCGACTGGTCGCCTACACCTGCACCCACGATCAGGTGGGCAACCGGGCGCTCGGCGATCGCCCGTCGCAGAACCTGACCGCCGGCCAGCTCGCGGTCAAGGCCGCGCTCGCCCTCGGATCGCCCTACACCGCAATGCTTTTCATGGGTGAAGAATGGGCGGCGTCGACCCCGTTCCAGTTTTTCAGCTCGCATCCCGAGCCGGAGCTGGCGCGGGCCACCGCCGAGGGGCGCAAGGCCGAATTCGCCGAACACGGCTGGGACGCCGACGAGATTCCCGATCCCCAGGATCCGCAGACGTTTTTGCGTTCCAAATTGAATTGGGATGAGGTCGGCTCCGGCGAACACGCCCGCCTGCTAAGCGTGTACCGGGAGCTGATCGCCCTGCGGCACCACGACGCCGACCTGGCCGACCCATGGCTCGAGCACCTCACCATCGACTACGACGAAGGGCAACGCTGGATCAGCATTGGTCGCGGCGGGCTGCGCATCGCGTGCAACCTGGGCAGCGAGCCGGCGACGGTGCCGGTGGCGGGCGAGGTGGTTCTCGCGTGGGGGGCGCCGAAGGTCGGCACCGAAGGCACCGTACTGGAAGGCCATTCGTTCGCCATTCTGTCGGTGCGCGAGCAGGCGTAAAGGCGAGCGGCACAGCGAGTTCAGAAAAGCGTGCCGCAGTAGGGCACCCGCCTGGTATCGAAGGCGGCATCCAGCTCGTCCAGCGCACCGCTGCGCAGTTCGGCGATGCGGCTCGCCCGGTGCAGTTCCCAGGCCCGATGCGCGCCCATGTAGATGGAGCCCAGGTCGCCCAGGCCGAGTTTGACGTCCGCGGGCCCGTCGTGCGGCGTGCATGTCCCGGCGCCGTCGCGGGTCTGCAGCCGAAATCGCCCTCCCGCCACACCGAGCGGGTCGGTGACCTCGAGCACGACGTCGGCGTCGGCCCGGTAGCTGCGGGCCCCGAGCGCGTCGGGCACGTTCATGATTCGCATCCACAGGAAGTCGCTCAGGCGGGTCGTTTGCGCGGCAAGCTGGTCCTTGAGCTTGAGTGGCAACGGATCGTCGACCGGGACCTCGATGAGGATGTTGTCGAACATCTTCAAACTGACCAACGTCCCCAACAGCTCGTCATGCGCCTCGTCCGTGACGGCGCAGAAGTCCTGGACCACCAGGTCGCCGAACGGCCGGCGATACGCGTGCGGCGAGGCGCCGAGCGCCCGATAGGTCAGGAAACCGTCGGGATGGATGACGAAATTGAGCGTGGACCCGTTGTCCCGCTGCGTCGGCCGGTCCTCCAAAAAGTCGGCCCACCAAGCGTTGTCGCGGCTCAGCGCCCCGGGCGTAATGGCACACCACCGCTCATAGATCGCGGGTAGGTGGGTCGCGGCCTCGGAAGCGTCGACGACGCGAGCACGATTTTGGCTCGGCTTGGCGCGCAGCTCGGTATAGCGCGCCTCGATGTTGTAAGTGCGGGCATAGCTGGCCACCCCGGCGCCCAAAATCTCGTAGACCGTTGGCTGGGTCGGAACGCCGCAAAGGATGGGATACCCGCGCTCCTGCAGTATGCCGAAGCCCTGGACACTGATCTGCTGCCAGATACCTCTGCGTTGATGCGTTGCCGCGACCGCGATCATCGACAGCCAGGCGGCCTCGAGGGCGGCCCCGCCCGGCACGGTCAACCGCAGCCGGTAATACAGCGACGTTCCGACGAGCACCGGCCGCTGCGGATCGGAGACATCCTCCGCCACCAGGATGTCGTCGTTCCGGACCCGGCGCCGCCACGCTTCCACATCGGACGGCTCCACCGAAACCCCGTACGCCTGAGCCTGATTGGCGTAGACGGCGGGCAGGTCATCGTCGGTGGCAAACCTGATCCTGATGGCATCGTTCGGTGAGGTCATCGTTCATCCAATTCGCTACTGGGCTGATGGGTGCGCTCGTATCGGTACCCAGGGTTTGGACCGGGAAACGTGCCGCGGTTGACAACTCCACAGCTCGCGTACAGTGGGTAACAACACTTAAATGGCCTAAATAACGCGCGGCCGCGCGGAAGGGAGCTCGCGGATGACCCGCACCGAGAACGACACCTGGGACCTGGCGTCCAGCGTCGGCGCGACCGCCACGGCCGTCGCCGCGTCGCGCGCGATGGCGTCCCAGGGACCCGATCCCCTGCTGGCCGACCCGTGGGCGGACCCGCTGGTGCGCGCGGTGGGCATCGACACGTTCGTCAAGCTCATCGACGGCGAGATCGGGCCCCCCGACGACGATCCGGTGCTGAACCGCCGGACCATGAACGAGCAGATCACCGTGCGGACCCGGTTTTTCGACGACTTCTTCATCCAGGCGACCGGCTCGGGCATCCGGCAGGCCGTCATCCTGGCCTCCGGCCTGGACACCCGGGCCTACCGGCTGGCGTGGCCGGCCGGCACGGTGGTGTACGAGATCGATCAGCCGGCGGTCATCGACTTCAAGACGCGCACGCTGGCGGATTTGGGCGCCGAGCCCACCGCACAGCGCCGCACGGTCGCGATCGACCTGCGCGACGACTGGCCTGCGGCGCTGGTGGCGGCCGGCTTCGACACCGGCCGGCCGACGGCCTGGAGCGCGGAGGGTCTCCTCCCGTATCTGCCGCCCGAGGCGCAGGATCGCCTGTTCGACAACGTCGTCGCGCTCTCGGCGCCCGGCAGCCGGATCGCCACCGAGCACCTGGACCTGCGCAACGTTCCCTCGGACTGGGCGCAACGGCTGACCGAGCGGTCCCGGCGCATCGGATCGAACATCAACCTGGCCGAGCTGTTCTACACCGGTGAGCGCAACACCGCCGCCGAGTACCTGACCGGCCACGGTTGGCGGGTGGACATCCGGACCACCGAGCAGTGCTACGCCGCCCACGGGTTCGCGTTGCCCAAAGACGAGATGTCCGCGTTCGGCAGCGATTCCGGCTACCTGACGGCGACCCTGGGCCAGGACTAGGGACCGCCGCGCCAGTGTTCGATGCGGTGGTGGTCCGGGGTGAATCCGTGGTTCACCCCCCACAACACAGCCTGCGTGCGGCTGGCGACGCCTAGCTTGCGGTAGATCGTGCGGATGTAGGACTTCACCGTGTTGGGGCTCAGGTAGGTCAGCCGCGCGACGTCGGCGTTGCTTTTGCCCTGGGTGATCAAGGCGAGGATCTCCGCCTCGCGGTCACTCAGCCCCTCCCCTCGTCCGGGCCAGTCCAGCCCGGGCGCGCTGCGGGCGCGGGGGGCCACCTCGCTGATGACCTCCTGGCCGGAATGAACCGCCTCGAGCGCGGCGACCAGCTCGCGCGCGGGCAGGGTCTTGGAAAGGTACCCGTGAGCGCCCTGCCGTCGCGCGCTGTCGACGAGGTCGGGGTGAAAGTTCCACGTGTAGACCACAACTCGGTGCGCGCGGGGGTTGGCGACCAGGACGGCGATCTCTTCGTGGTCCGATTCGGGCTGAGCGAACGAGTCGTACAGGACGATGTCGACGGTGTCCTCGACGGGCATGGTGGAGTCGAGCTCCGCGATCACGATGCGGTCCCGGTAGGGGTCGAGCATGTTGGCCACACCCTTCACGACGACGTCGTAGTCGTCGACCAGCGCGACCGTGATCGGAGCGCGCGGACTCGGCGAAGGCATGCCCATGAACATTACCTACCTAGGGGTGTATCGCTACCCCCCTTAAGGGTGGTCCGCTTGATAGGCCAGACATCACCGAACGGGAGGTTCGTCATGATCATTCTCGGCATCATCCTGCTGGTCGCGGGATTCCTGCTCAAAATCTCCATCCTGTGGACCATTGGGATCATCCTGCTCGTCATCGGTGCCATCCTGTGGATCCTCGGCTCCACCGGGCGCGCCGTCGCGGGCCGCAGGCACTGGTACTGATCGCGTCGGCGATCACCTATTGAGCGGATCGATCTCGGGCCCGCTCAATCGGTAGCGGTTGCGCGCATTTGCAATACTGCGCTGTGGACAACGCCGCACGGGACGAAGTTCGGTTCACTCGCGAGCAGCTGAAGGGGTTCAGCGGTCAAACCCTGCCCGACCTGATCTCCGACCAGGTTCGGCTGTTGTTCGTGGGCATCAATCCCGGCTTGAGAACCGCCGCGGTGCAGGCCCATTTCGCTCCCCGCGGGAATCGGTTCTGGCCGGCGCTCTACCGCGCCGGCATCACCGATCACCTGATCGACGCCTCGTCCGGGTTCGCTCCAGGCGAGCGGGATTACTTGCTACATCGCGGAATCGGCATCACGAACCTGGTCGACAGGGCGAGCGCGGGCGCCGACGAACTGACGGTCGCCGAGCTGGTCGAGGGCCGACGGAAGCTGGACCGGACGGTTCGGAAGTACTCGCCCGCGGTGGTAGCCGTCCTGGGCATCACCGCCTTTCGAGACGCCTTCGGCGAGCGCGGCGCGAACGCGGGCAGGCAGGCATCGCCCTATCCCGCGACACAGCTGTGGGTGGTGCCCAATCCGAGTGGCCGCAACGCCCACGCGTCGCTGCCCGGTCTCGCCGCAGCCTACGGCGAAGTCGCCCGAGCCGCCGGCATCACTACACGCTTGGACGCCCGGTAGCCCGCACCGCGCCGGTGATCGCGTCGGCGAGCGGATCGATCTCGTCGGCTGTCAAATCGGCCACGGTGACGCGTATTCCGGGCAGCGTGCTGATGCGGAACCGGGTGCCCGGCGCCGCGGCCCAACCGGAAGCGAGCAGCCGGGTGATCGCCACCGTCTCGTCGGGCACCGGCACCCAGACGTTGAGCCCGGAGCGGCCATGCGCGTTCACGCCGCGCCGACGCAGCGCGTCGCACAGCCCGGTGCGGTTGCGGGTGTACTGCGCCTCGGCCTGCGCGACCAGGCGCGACGCCCCGTCGTCGGCCCACAAGCGGACCGCGAGGTCTTGCAGGAGGTGACTCACCCACCCCGGCCCCAGCCGGAGCCGGCCGTGCACCCGATCGACGGTGCGCCGGTCCCCGGCGAACACGGCGACGCGCAGGTCGGGGCCGTAGGCCTTGGACGCCGACCGCACGAAGGCCCACTGGCCGGTGGAGCCGGCGAGGGTGTGCAGCGGCGCGCCCGAAATGCCCGCGCAATGGTCGTCCTCGACGACCAGCAGGTCGGTGCCGGACACAATGCCGCGCAGCTCGTCCGCGCGGACGGCGGATAACGCTGCGCCCGTGGGGTTTTGCGCCCGCCCGGTGACGACGAGCGCGCGCACGCCGCGGGTCAGCGCGCGCCGCACGTCGGCGACCAGCGGTCCGTCGTCGTCGACGCGCACCGGTTCGGCCGAGAACCCCAGCGCGGCAACGAGATCCAGCAGGTTGGCCCAGCCCGGATCCTCGACGGCCACCGGGTCGCCGGGGCGCAGATGCGCGGCCAGCGCCCGCTCGATGCCGTCGAGCGCCCCGCTGGTGACCGCGAGGTGATCCGCCGGGACGCCGTCCGCGGCCAGCGCGGCGCGTGCCCGTTCCCGCAGTTCGGCCGACAGGGCCGGCTCACCGTAGACCAGCGGTCTGGCCCTGGGCGTCTCGACGGATCCGATGGGCAGCAGCGCCGGGTCGGGGTTGCCGGTCGACAGGTCGCGCACGCCCGCGGGGATGTCCAGCGCCAGCAGCGAGCGGGGCGTGGTCGCCGGGCGGTGCCGCACCCGGGTGCCGCGCCGGCCGGCCGCCTCGACGGCCCCCCGTTCGCGCAGCAGGCGGTACGCCGCGGCCACGGTGTTCGCGTTGACGCCGAGCCGCCCCGCCAGTTCGCGGATCGGCGGCAGCGCCGCTCCCGGCGCCAGCGTCCCCTGGGAGATGGCCTCCTCGACGCTGGCCGCTATGGACTGCGCGCCCGACCCCGTATATTGTACTGGCACGAGGTATATTATGTACTAGGACAAACTTGAAGGCAATCCGTTGAGCTACCGCCCCACTCCCCGCACCACGCCCACCCGCTACCGCGAGCGCGCCGACTACGGCCGCGCGACCGTGCACCGGATCCTCGACGAGGCCCTGATCTGTCACTTGGGATACCTGGGCGCCGCCGGGCCGGTGGTCCTGCCGACGACCCACGCCCGCCTCGGCGAATCGCTCTACCTGCACGGCTCGACCGGCGGCGGCCCGCTGCTCGCCGCCAAGGCGGCCAGGGCATCGGGAGCGGCCCTGCCCGTCTGCGTCACCGTCACCCTGGTGGACGGGCTGGTGCTGGCCCGCGCCGCGATGCACCATTCCGTGAACTTCCGCTCGGTGGTCGTGCTGGGCGACGCGCGCGTGGTCGAGGATCCCGCGGAGAAGCTGCGCGCGCTGCGCTGCCTGCTCGACCACATCCGGCCCGGGCGTGCGGACGACTGCCGGGCGCCCAACGCGCGCGAACTGGCCGCGACCGGGGTGCTCGCCCTCGACCTCGTCGAGGTCTCGGCCAAGCTGCGCACCGGCGGACCGGTCGACGATCCGGAGGACGCCGCGCTGCCGCACTGGGCCGGCGTGGTGCCGCTGGGCCTGACGGCCGGAACGCCGGTGCCGGCCGACGACCTCGATCCCGCTACCCCGGTGCCGGCCTACCTGGGCTGACGCTGCGCGGCGCGGCCGCCGGACGTCGTCCACCACGATCCGACCAGCATCACGATGCCGGCCCACGCGATGCCCAGCAGCCAGCCGGCCAGCACGTCGCTCACGTAATGCACCCCCAGATAAACGCGTGAGTAGCCGATCACCAGCGCCGAGCCGATCGCCATCGCCCAGACGAACACTCGCCCCTCCCACCCGGTAATCAGCCAGCGGCTGATCATCCAGGCGGACAGCACCATGATCGCGGCGGTGCCGGTCGCGTGTCCGGAGGGGAAGGAATAGCCGTCCGCGGCGATCGCGGCGAAAGGCAGGGGCGGCCGTTGCCGGCCCACCAACGCTTTGGCGGTGAAGAGCACCAGGGCCATCCCAGCGCCCCCCACGAGGGCCAGCACCACCGGCCGCCACGACCGGCATCGCCAACCGGCGAGGACGGAAATCGGTAGGGCAAGCGCGGTGAGGAAGAGGGGATCGCCGCCGGCGGTGATCACCCGCAGCGTCGCGGTGAGCCACAAATCGCGGTGGCTTGCCAGCCATCGCGCCGCCGGCCGGTCGATTCCGGCGATGCCGTCGCCCTCGAGCACGTCCTCGAGCACTTCGGTGAAACCCACGGCCACGGCCGCCACCACGACGAAGCCTAGGAGCAGCGCCACACCGGCGACCTCGTCCGCGGGCAACCGGGCCGCCAGTGGCCATCCCCTCGCGCGGATCTGGTCACGCGCCCAGGTCAGCACCCGGCCGATCGCGGCAACGCCGGACGCTCGCGCCCGGAGTCGACGCAACGCAGGCCCGCGCCGCCCGACCCAGATCGCCGCCGCCACGAGCAGCACGAGCAACACCACGGTGCCGGCGCTGACCACACCGAAGCCGGGTTGACCCATACGTATTGGCTACAGGAGGTAGCGGTAGGCCGGCGAGCCCGGCTCAAGAGCCTCGACGTGAATTTCCGTCGCCCGCATCCGCGCCATCAGCCCATCGAGACCGGCGGCCGAGCCCAGCTCGATGCCGACCAGCGCCTCGCCGGTCTCCCGGTTGTTGCGCTTGACGTACTCGAACAGGGTGATGTCGTCGTTCGGCCCGAGCACCTCGTCGAGGAACCGCCGCAGCGCGCCCGGCTCCTGGGGGAAGTCGACCAGGAAATAGTGCTTGAGCCCGAGGTGCACCAGCGAGCGCTCCAGCACCTCGCCGTAGCGCGACACATCGTTGTTGCCGCCCGAGATCAGGCACACCACGGCGGAACCCGGTTCGATGTCGGCCTCCAGCAGGCCGGCGACCGACAACGCGCCCGCCGGCTCGGCGATGATGCCCTCGTTCTGATACAGGTCCAGCATGGCGGTGCAGACCGCTCCCTCGTCGACGGTGGTGATCGACACCATGTCGCCGGCGGCGGCCAGCGCGGCGTAGGTCAGCGTCCCGGCCCGCTTCACCGCGGCGCCGTCGACGAACTGGTCGACGTGGTCCAGGGTGACCGGCTCGCCGGCGGCCAGCGCGGCCATCATCGCCGCGGCACCGGCCGGCTCGATTCCCAGCACCGCGGTGTTGGTCGTCCGCTCGGCCAGGTAGGTGGTGATGCCGGCGATGCAGCCGCCGCCGCCCACCGGAACGACGACCAGGTCGGGCTCGGCATCGAGTTGGTCGAGCAGCTCGACGGCGATGGTGCCCTGGCCGGCCATGGTGCGCAGGTCGTCGAACGGAGGCACCAGCGTGGCACCGGTGCGTTCGACGTCGGCGAGCGCGGCCTCGGCGGCCAGGTCATAGGTCGATCCGCCCACGATCAACTCGATGAACTCGCCGCCGTGGTAGCGGATCCGGTCGCGCTTTTGCTTGGGCGTTTTGGCCGGCACGTAGACCCGGCCGTGCACCCCCAGCGCCTGGCAGGCGAAGGCGAAGCCCTGCGCGTGGTTGCCCGCCGACGAGCACACCACGCCCGCGGCCAGCTCTTCACCGGACAGTTGCACCAGCAGGTTGTAGGCGCCCCGCAGCTTGTACGAGCGCACGACCTGCAGGTCTTCGCGCTTGAGGTACACCTGCGCGCCGGTGATCGCCGACAGCCGGTCGCTCAGCTGCAGCGGGGTGGGCGCGACCACCGGGGCGATCCGCTGCGCCGCGGCATCGATGTCAGCCGCGCACAGCGGCGACCTGCTCGGGCTCTGGCTGAATTCAGCGGACACCGATCAATGGTCCCATGCCGCCCAGCTGGGAATTGCCCCGGTGGAAATTAGTCGACCGGGGTCAGCACGAACACCGGGATCTGGCGGTCGGTCTTTTTCTGGTAGTCGGCGTAGTCGGGCCACGCTTTCACGGCGCGCTCCCACCAGATGGCCTTCTCGTCCCCGAACACCTCGCGGGCCTCGTAGTCGCGGGTGACGGGGCCGTCCTGCAGCTCGACGCGCGGGTTCTTCTTGACGTTGTGGTACCAGACCGGGTGCTTGGGGGCGCCGCCGAGCGACGCGACGATCGCGTACTCGCCGTCGTGCTCGACGCGCATGAGCGGGGTTTTGCGGAGCTTGCCCGTCTTGGCCCCGACGGTGGTCAGCAGGATGACGGGCTTGCCCTTGAGCTCGGTGCCCTCGGTTCCGCCGGATGCGGCGTACTTGTCGGCCTGCTCGCGCGACCAATCGAAGGGCGACGGGGCGTATTCACCTGTAAGGGGCATACACCCCACCTTAGGGCGCGGCGCGCCGGCCGGCGGAGGGGTGACAACTGGACATCACGGTCTGCCGCGCCAGCTCCGCGATGGTGTTGACGCGCCTGATGGCCGTGGCGATCTCGTCGGCGAAGTCGCGTCGCCGCTGGGCGACGTCGGGGCTCTCGAACGCGTCCACCAGCTCGCGGTGCCGCGCCAGCCGCAGCGCGGTCTTGAACAGTTCCATCGACCTCGACTCGGCGTTGGCGATCCTGCGCTGCAACTCCCACTGCTTGCCCACCTCGAGGCACTCGGCGAGGAACTCATCCTCGTCGAACGATTCGTCCTCGAGCGCGGCCAGCCGGTCGGCGACGATGTGGTAGGCGTCCAGGAAAGGTCGCAGCACCAGGTGCGCCAGCAGCAGGTCGGCCTTTTCCAATAGCCCGCGCACATCGTCCGCGGGGACGGCCTTGCTGGTGTCTTCCACCCGCCCGATCAGGCGCACCTCGTCGGCCAGTTCCTTTTCGAACTGCGCGCGCGCCGAGAACAGGAACTCGAACTTGAGCAACTCGCGCAGCCTCAGCGCCTCGTCGCGCACGGCCGCCGGCAACACCAGCCGGTCCACGGAATTCTCGGCATCTTCGATCGCCGCCAGCAGCGCCGTCTCGGCGATCGCGCGATCGACCACGATGTGGATCGCGGTGTTGCGGTAGAACGCCGCGACCAGGTGCTGGTCGGCGCCGATCCCCCACACCGGCTCGGTGCCGGCGTCGTAGACGCTGACTACGCCCGAGGCGACGAGCTGGTGCAACGTCCAGCGGATCGTCGAGCGGTTCGTCAGGTCCGCGGCGCCGGCCACGGTCCAGTTGCGCGCCGCGATGTAGCTCGCCAGCGGCCGCACGGTGGCCAACACCTCGCTGATGGACAGCGAGCGGTCGGCGCCCAGCAGCGCGAGGCTCACCACCGCGGTCGGGGTGACGGGCGTGGCGCGGTTGATCCGGTGCTCGACGTCCAGCGCGATCCGCTCGATCTCGGTCCCGACGCCGGATGCCGACGTGTCCGAGGCGCGCAGCTCCTCGAGGCGCTTGCGCAGCGGCAGCGGTTCGCCGAAATCCAGGTAGGCGCGGCCCAGCCGCTCCCCCTGCTGTCGCGCCAGCCGGATCAGGAAGCGGAAGTCTTCGGGCCGCTTCGCGGCCCCGTAGGCCTCGGTGGTCATGGCCTCCACCTCGTGCAGCTGGTCGTACACGATGGAGGTCGGCACCAAATAGACCTCGGGGCCGTCGATTTCGTCGACGGCGTCGCTGATGTAGCGCAGAATCCCGTATACCGGGGGCCGCAGCTTGCCGGTCCGCGTACGGCCGCCCTCGATCGACCAGGTGAGGTTGGCGTGGTTTTGCACCAGCTGGGCGGCGTACGCGCGCAGCACGAAGCGGTAGACGGGAATGTCCTTGGTCTGGCGCCGGATGAAGATCGTGCCGGTGCGCTTGGCCCAGGCGCCCATCGGGAAGAAGTTCAGGTTGGCGCCGCCGAAGGTGAGCGCGGGCGAGAGCCGGTTAGCCTGAATCGACTCGGGCAGCAGCAGGCCGTCCAGGTACGAGCGGTGCGAAAACGCAAACGCCAGCGTCGCTTTGCGGTCCAGCCTGCGCAGCTGGGCGATCTGATCCTCGTCGACCAGAATGTCGTAGGCCCGCATCAGCCAGCACGAAAAGCTGCGCCAGGCCTTCACCGCCCGCTCGTCCAGCGACGGCGCCATCTCGCGCAGGTAGCCGGCGGCCTCGGCGCGCACGCTGTCGTGGTCGCGCCCGAGTTCCTCGGCCAGTTTGCCCAGCCGCTCGTCGTACCACGGGGCCGCCAAGAGCTGGACGACTTCGTCGGGATCGGTCGGCAACGGCGCCGTCGATTCGTCGACCATCCCGGTGCGCTGCAGCAGCTTCCGCATTCCGGCGCGGCCGATCTCGCGCGCCGTCGCCCCCGGGCCCCCGCTCATGCCGGCTGCACCGTGGCGGCTTCGGCGGGCTCGTGGACCTCGGGGTGCCGATCGGCGGCGTAGAGTTCCTCGATCTCGCCGGCGTACTTCGTCATGATCGGCTTGCGCTTGAGCTTCATCGTCAGGGTGATCTCGTCGCCGCCGGGTTCCCACACCGTCGGCAGGATCCGGAAGCGCTTGATCTGTTCCACCCGTGACAGTTTCGCGTTCCCCTCGGCCACACCGGCGGCAATCCGGGCGACGACCTCCGGGTGCGCCGCCAGCGCCGCGGGCGACTGGTCGGCAAGGCCGTGCTGGGCCGCGTACGGGCCGACCGATTCGGCGTCGAAGACCATCAGCGCCGCGTTGTACGGCCGCCCGTCGCCGATCGTGATCATCACGCCCACCATCGGGCAGGCGGCCAGGATGGTGTTCTCGATGTTGGCCGGGGACATGTTCTTTCCGGCCGCGTTGATGATCAGCTCCTTCTTGCGGTCGACCACCTTGAGATAGCCCTCGTCGTCGACCTCGAGGATGTCACCGGTGTGCAGCCAGCCGTCGGCGTCGATCGCCTCCGCGGTCTTGGCCGGTTCCCTGCGGTAGCCCTTCATCACCAACGGACCGCGCACCAGAAACTCGCCATCCTCGGCGATCCTGCCCTCCAGCCCGGGCAGCAGCTTGCCGACGGTGCCCAGGCGCGCGTCGCGCGGATGGCTCACGCTGGCAACGCAACTCAACTCCGACATGCCCCACACCTCGGCGATGGGGATGCCGATGCCGAGGAAGAACGCCAGCGTCTCCTTGGGGATCGGCGCCGCCCCGGACACCGCCCAGCGCAGCTCGCCGAAGCCGAGCCGCTCGCGCAGCTTGGACAACACCAACTCGTCGGCCTGGGCCCACTCGGCGACCAGTTGCTCCGGCATCGGCTCGCCCGCCACCAGGGCCTCGGCGCGTCGGGCGGCCACCGACATCGCCCATTGCAACGCCTGCCGCTTGGTCTCGTCCTGCTCATGGGCGACGGCGAATTCGATTGCGGCCTTGAGCTTTTCCCACACCCGCGGTACCGCGCCCCACACGGTGGGCCGAACGTCCGGCAGGGCGGCCGCGATGGCGCGCGCGTCGGAGACGACGGTGACCTGGCTGCCGAAGATCTCCAGGCCGTACAACCCCATCACCCGATCGGCGATGTGCGCCGTCGGCAAAAAAGACGTCACGCGGTCGCCGAACTGCATCGGCAGGACGGCGTCGAGGGCGTACCCCTCGAACAGCAGGTTGGCGTGCGTCATCTCCACGCCCTTGGGGTTGCCGGTGGTCCCCGATGTGTAGATGAGCGTGACGATGTCGTCGGGTCGCACCGCGCGCCACGTCGACTCGAAGTCGAAATCCGGTCGTGCGGCGGCATAGAGGTCGTCCATCGAGATGGTGCCGGGCGGCGAACCGTCGATGCAGACGATGTGCTCGATGGGCGCACCACTGGCACGAATCCGGTCCACGTACTGCTCCTCGCAGATCGCGACCTTGGTGCCGGCGTTGTCGAACAGGTAGGTCAGCTGCTCGGCGGGCAGCGTGTTGTAGACCGAAAACGAAGTGGCGCCCAGGTGCTGGGCGCCGATTTCCACCGGGTAGAACTCGATCCGGTTGGCCATCATCAACGACACCGTGTCGCCCCGCCCCACGCCCAGGCCCGCCAGCCCCGCGGCGGCCATGCGCACCCGCTCGGCAAGCTCCCGCCACGTCAACGTCTGGGTGTCGCCGGGCGTCCGGAGCGCGACCGTGTCCGGCGCGATCGCCGCTGTGCGCTGAAACGCCTCGCACAAGGTGGCCGGGCGTTCAGGTGCTGTCATTGCCGTCCTCCTTGGCGCGGGGCCGGATTGCCCTTCGTGAGCGTACGTCCGTGCCCAGGGCCACGGAATACATCACCCTGCTCGTTCAGCCCTGGGGACGCCAGAGCTGCACGGTGGTGGACGCGCCACCGGGCAACTCCAGAAGTTCGATGGGGGTGCCGTCGGGGTCGTAGATGAAGAACATCCGGACCCCGCCGATGTCGACCGGCGGCTCGGCCCGGACGCCGGGGTGGTGCCGGCGAACGGTGTCGTAGGTGGCGTCAAGATCATCGACGCGGAACGACATGTTGGTGTAGCCCAGGTGCGGGCCACTCGGAGTCTCGGGGACCGCGCCCAGCGACAGCAGCTCGACCATGACGCCGCCGATCAGCCCTCCGATCATGCGGCCCTGCTGCGCGGCCCCGCCGGTCACCGACTCCAATCCGGCGCCCGCCAGCTCGACGTCGAACACGACGTCCATGCCCAGTACCGCGGTGTAGAACGCGCGCGACGCCTCGATGTCCGAGACGCCGACGCAGACGTGGGAGAAGTTCTGCACGGCAACCGAATGCGGCTGGCTCACTGCGGCTCCTTCGTTCAGGCGGGTAACGCGGTGTGAATCCCACAGGTACACGCATCAATTGAGGGACACGTGCAGCGCATACCCCACTCGATGACGGCCCGCGCCCGGGCCAGCGACTCCATCTGGGCGTCGATCTCGGCGAGTTTGGCCTCCGCCAGCGCCCGGCTGGCGGGCCGCCCCGGCGCGTCGTCGGCGAACAGCAGCTGGATCTCCTCCAGCGCGAAGCCGGCGGATTTGCAGAGCCGGATCACCTCGAGCCGGGTGAGCACCGAATCGTCGTAGCGGCGCTGGCCGCCCAGCCGCGCCGGCGCCGACACCAGCCCGATCTGTTCGTAGTAGCGAAGTGTGGTGGCCGCGACGCCGGCCTGGCGCGCCACCTCCCCGATCGTCAGGCGTGCAGCCATCGGGCCTCCCGAAAATTCCGTGCTTGACTTAGAGCTAACTCTAAGTCGTTGACTATGTCCATGCACCCACAAGCACTCGACGAGCTGGGTCGCGCCCGGTACGCGCTGCTCCGCTCCTTTCGCCGCGACGGCACACCCGTCGACACCCCCATCTGGTTCGGCCTGGACGGTGACGCCCTGCTGTTCCGAACCAAGGTGGGCCCCAAGACCAGGCGCCTGGCGGCGCGCCGCGATGTCGAACTCGCCGCCTGCGACTACCGGGGCCGGGTCCGGGCCGGGGCCCCGACGGTGGCCGGCCGCGCCACGATCCTGTCCGGCGCCGAGGCCGAGCGGGCCAACCGCATGCTGCACCGGCGCTACGGCTGGCAATGGAACGTCGTGCCGCTGATCAAGATCCCGGGCGTGACCAACGTCCATCAGGACCTGTGCGTCCGGCAGAAGCTGCGGCGCGCGCGTGACCGACGCGTCTGGCCCGACAGCGTGATCGTGCGGGTGGAGCTGCCATGACCCGGACCGCCCCCGCTCCCGATCCCGTCCGCTCCCCCACCGTCCTCCAATGCTGCTCCGCCGCAGCCGGACTCGTCCGCGGCCTGCTGCGGCCGCGGCGGCCCGATCGCCGGTTCCTCCGCAGCATCGCCGACGCGGGACTGCCGGGGCCCGGCCGCACCGTGGCGGTGGCCGCGCTGCCGCAGGTGCCGCGCCCCGTGCCGACCGCCGCGGTCGTCGAGGGCACGTTTACCCCTGCGCGCGTGGAGAATTCGCTGACGTCGTTCGTGGTCCGGCATCCGGAGGCCACATTCATCATCGACCCGGCGGTGTGCATGGACGTCGAGCAGCGGGCGATCGCCCAGCTGCCCGCGGTGCTGCGCGTCGCGGTGCGACCGCCCGCCTCGACAATCCCGACGATCACGGCGCTGACCGGGCTGCGCGAAACGCCCCGGTTGGATTTCGCGCTGCCCACCCATGCGCACTGGGATCACGTGTCGGGCCTGCTGGACATGCCCGGTCTACCGGTGCACCTGCACCGCACGGAAAACGAGTGGATCGGCACCGGACCCGTGGCGCCCGTCGGTGGCGTCCGCGATTCGCTGCGCGGCCGCGACGTCGTCGAATACGACCTGGACGGACCGCCGGTGCTGACGTTCACCAGCAGCCACGACCTTTTCGGCGACGGCTCCGTCGTCCTGGTCGACCTGGCCGGGCACACGCCGGGGAGCGTCGGGGTGCTGCTGCACACCTCGCGAGGCTGGATCCTGATCGCCGGCGACGCCGCCTGGCACGGGCTGCAGATCGAGAAGGTGCGGCAAAAGGCAAGCTACCCCGGCGCTTTGGTGGACGTGGATCGCGACGAAACCTTCCGGACGCTGCACCGCCTGCACGCCGCGCGGCACGCGGTGCGGATCATCCCGACCCACGACCACCAGGCGGCGCTGCAGTTATCCGGCTAGCCGTCCAGGACGAAAATGGGCTTGTGGCCGGGGGCGTCCGAGGTCAACACCGAGGGGATCTCGTCCCAGCCGTAGATGCCGCTGGTGACCAGTTCGGGGTGCAGCGTCCCGGCGGCGACGGCGTCCAGCGTCGGGGTCATGCTCGGCCGGGCCTGGCCCTTGCCGTTGTGGAAGTGGACGCCGCGTATGTAGAGCTGCAGCATCGGTAGCGCCACGTCTTGGAAGTAGATGCCCACGCTGTTGACGTGGCCCTCGGGGACGACGGAGACCAGGGCCTTGCGGAGGCGCTCGGGGTCGGCGCTGGCGTCGACGGCGAGGTGAAAGTCCTTCTCGTGCTTGCCGTTCACGTCACGCACCTCGGCTCCGAGTCTCTCGGCGACCGTCATGCGGCTCGGGTCGTCGTCGTAATAGACGGTGCGCGCGTGTGCGCAGTGGACGGCGACGTCGACGCAGTAGAGGCCGATCGACCCCGTTCCGCCGAAGACGGCGACCTGGGGGTCGGTAATCCCGCCGACGGTCGGCATGACCGTCTCCCAGCCCAACGCGAGGTTGTCACCGATCGAGGCCAGGTGGACCGGATCGATCCCGGCGGGCAGCGGGGCGAGGTTGTAGTCGGCGTAGGGCACGCGGATGAGTTCGGAAAACGTTCCGCCCCAGGCCCCGTTCACGGGAAGGCCGTATTGGGCGTCGCCGTGTTGCAGGCACCGGGCGGGGTGCCCGAGCCGGCATTGCGCGCAGGTGCCGCAGGCGATGTGCCAGGCCACGCCGACGACGTCCCCCACGCTGACGCTGGTGCACTCGGAACCGACCTCGACGACGGTGCCGACGCATTCGTGCCCGAGCGGGAAGGGCCCCAGCCCGGAAAAGGGCGTCTTGTCGGCGACGACGTGATGGTCGAGATCGCACGTCGTCGCCGCCAGCGGGCGCACCAGCGCGTCGGAGGCCGCGACGATCGAGGGGTCGTCGACGTCGTCGAACCGAAGTTCCCCCGGGGCGACGAACATCAGGCTTCTCATGGGTTCTCCTCGTTGAACAGCGATACGGCGTTGGAATACAGCACCTTTCGGCACCACTCGTCGCCCAGGCCGAGCCGTGTGATCGACTCGATCGCGTGGCGATACGAATAGGGGATGTTCGGATAGTCGCTGCCGAACAGCACCTTGTCGGCCAGGCCGCCCAGCGCAGGGCGCAATGCCGGCGGGAACGGGTGGTTCGCTTCGGTGAAGTCGGTGAAGACCATGGTCGTGTCGAGGAACACCCCGGGATGCCGCTCGGCCAGCTCAAGAAACTCCCGGTACTCGGGCATGCCCATGTGCGCGACGATGAGCTTCAGTGCGGGGTGCCGTCGCAGGATTTCGGCCACCGGCGCCGGACCGGTAAACCTGCCGGGCGTGGGGCCGGACCCGGCGTGAATCACCGTCGGGATTTGCGCTTGCTCCAACGCGGCCCAAACGCCGTCCAGTCGGGGATCCGTCGGCGAGTAGTGGCCGACTTGGATGTGGGCCTTGAACAGTCGCGCCCCCTCGGCGATGGCGCGCCGCACGTAGTCGGGCGCCGTCGGCTCGGGAAAGAACGTGGCGGTGTGGATGCATTCCGGCGTGGCCGCGGCGAACTGCGCCGCCCAGCCGTTGAGCCACTCGGCCATGTCCGGTTTGTGCGGATACACCAACGAGCTGAACGCGACGACCCCGAAATCGCGCAGCTGCTGCACCCGCGCGCCTTCGTCGAGCCGGTACGCGATCGGCCACGTGCGGCCGATCAGGGGTCCGGCGCGGTCGAAGTAGGCCCAGACCTTGTCCATCACCCGTTTCGGCATGAAATGGGTGTGCACGTCGACGATTGAATCCAGGCCGAGGTCACGCAACGACTGCCGGATCACGCCCGCCTCGTCGGCATGGCCCGCGGCCTGGTCGCCGGTCATCGGCATCAACAACTCCCTATAGCGATCGTTATAGCTCGGAGGGTATGTTATAACAGTCGTCATAGCAAGGGAGGTCGGCATGGCCGAAGACACCGGGAACTCCCGCCAGCGCATGGTGGCCGGCGCCGCCGACATGATCCGCCGCCGCGGCCTCAACGCCACCAGCGTGCGCGAGCTCGCCAAGCACACGCGGGCGCCGCTGGGCTCGACGTACCACTACTTCCCGGGCGGAAAATCCGACCTGGCCGCGGAGGCGGTGCGATGGGCCGACGACCTCACCGTCCGCATCCTGACCAAAGAGTTGCGCGCCGGGCCGATCGCCGGCCTGCGGGCGTTCCTGGAGATGTGGCGAAACGTGGTGCTGGACAGCGACTTCCACGCGGGATGTCCCGTCCTGGCGGTCTCGGTGGAGGATCTGCCCGACGGGCAGGCCGCACCGCGCGAAGCCGCCGCCGCCGCCTTCCGCAACTGGACGGAGCTCTTGGCGGAGTCGCTGCGCGAACACGGCGCTGCCGCGGCCGACGCCGACCGCGTCGCGACCCTGATCGTCGCCGCCGTCGAAGGCACCGTCGCCATGTGCCGCGTCCAGCGCAGCATCGAGCCGCTGGACCAGGTGGCCGCGGAGCTCACCCGGCTCGTCGGCGACGTCCTGGACTGACCGGCTAACCCCCCAGGCACCCCGGGCCGAGCAGCTCCTTGAGGTCGCCCATCAGCGCGGGCGAGGGTGTCACCCGCAGCGAGGCGTCCAGCTCGAGGGTGGTGATGCGGTCGCCGCTGATGAGCCGCAGGTGCACCTGTGACGTGCCGGGGTGGCGGGCGAGCACCTGCTTGAGCGCGCTGACCTTGTCGAAGGTGCACTGCCGGGTCGGCAGGCTGACGGCGATCGGCCGGTCCGCCTGGGCGCTGGAAAAGTCCGGCACCACAAGGTCGTTGGCGATCAGCGCGATCCGATCGTCGCGGATCGCCACCTTGGCGTTGATCAGCACCACCGCGTCGTCGACGATGTCGGCGCCGAACGTCGAGTACGCGTGCGGGAAGAACATCACCTCGATGCCACCGGTGAGGTCCTCCAATTGCGCGGAGGCCCAAGGCATCCCGTTCTTGTTGACCCGGCGGTTCACCGAGGCGAGGATGCCGCCGACCCGCACCTGCGTGTCGTTGGGGACATCGCCGTCCAGGATCGCCGGGATCGCGGTGTCGACCTGGGCGGTCAGCAGGTGCGCCACCCGGTTGAGCGGGTGCCCGGACACGTACAGCCCCAGCATCTCTCGCTCCAGGGCCAGCTTGTGCTTGTCCTCCCACTCATCCTCGGGCACCTTGATGGTGAAGACGGAGTCGGCGGCCGCGTCCCCGTCGGAGCCGCCGAAGAGGTCGAATTGCCCCATCGCCTCGGCCTTCTTGGTGCCCAGCACCGAGTCGACGGCGTCGGTGTGCACCAGGAACAGGCCCTTGCGGGGGTGCCCGAGCGAGTCGAAGGCGCCCGCCTTGATCAGCGACTCGGTGACCTTCTTGTTGCAGGCCGAGATGTCGATCTTGTTGAGGTAGTCGGAGAAGTCGGTGAACTTGCCCTTCTCGCCGCGGGTGCCGATCAGCGAGCTCACCACGTTGGCGCCGACGTTGCGGACCGCGCCCAACCCGTAGCGGATGTCGGCGCCGACCGACGCGAAGTTCAGCCCGGACTCGTTGACGTCCGGCGGCAGCACCGTGATGCCCAGCTTGCGGCAGTCGGCGAGGTAGACGGCGGCCTTGTCCTTGTCGTCGCCGACCGAGGTCAGCAGGCCGGCCATGTACTCGGCCGCGTAGTTGGCCTTGAGGTAGGCGGTCCAGTAGGACACCAGGCCGTAGCCCGCCGCGTGCGACTTGTTGAACGCGTAGTCGGCGAACGGGAGGATGGTGTCCCACAACGCCTTGATGGCCCCGCCCGAAAAGCCGTTGGCCTTCATGCCGTCGGAGAAGCCCTCGAACTCCTTTTCCAGCACTTCCCGTTTCTTCTTGCCCATCGCCTTGCGCAGAATGTCGGCTCGGGCGAGCGAGTAGCTGGCCACCTTCTGCGCGATGCGCATGATCTGCTCTTGGTAGACGATCAATCCGTAGGTCTCGGCGAGGATTTCGCGCAGCGGTTCTTCGAGCTCGGGGTGGATCGGCTTGATCGCCTGGCGCCCGTTCTTGCGGTCGGCGTAGTCGTTGTGGGCGTTCATGCCCATCGGGCCGGGCCGGTACAGCGCGAGCACGGCGACGATGTCCTCGAAACCGGTCGGCTGCATGCGGCGCAGCAGGTCGCGCATCGGGCCCCCGTCGAGCTGGAACACCCCGAGCGTGTCGCCGCGCCCGAGCAGTTCGTAGGTCGCCTTGTCGTCCAGCGGCACGGATTCCAGATCGAGGTCAATTCCCTTGTTGGCCTTGATGTTCTCGATCGCGTCCCCGATGATCGTCAGGTTGCGCAGGCCCAGGAAGTCCATCTTCAACAGGCCGATGGCCTCGCACGACGGGTAATCCCAGCCGGTGATGATGGCCCCGTCCTGCGGGCGCTTCCACAACGGGATCGCCTCGGTGAGCGGCTCGCTGCTCATGATCACCGCGCAGGCGTGCACGCCGGCGTTGCGGATCAGACCCTCGAGGCCGCGCGCGGTTTGGTAGATGGTGCGCACGTCCGGGTCGGTCTCGATCAGGCCGCGGACCTCGGCGGCCTCCTTGTACCGCTCGTGGCTCGGGTCGGTGATGCCCGACAGCGGGATGTCCTTGGCCATGATCGGCGGCGGCAACGCCTTGGTGATCCGGTCGGCGATCGCGAAACCGGGCTGGCCGTAGTGGATGCGCGCCGAGTCCTTCAGCGCGGCTTTGGTTTTGATGGTGCCGAAGGTGATGACCTGGGCCACCCGGTCGGAGCCCCACTTGTCGGCGGCGTAGCGCACCATCTCGCCGCGGCGACGGTCGTCGAAGTCGATGTCGATGTCGGGCATCGACGTGCGCTCGGGGTTGAGGAACCGCTCGAACAGCAGCCCGTGCGGAATCGGGTCGATGTCGGTGATGCCCAGCGCGTAGGCGACCAGCGACCCGGCGGCCGACCCGCGGCCGGGGCCCACCCGGATGCCCACCGAGCGGGCGTAATTGATCAGGTCCGCGACGATCAGGAAGTAGGACGGGAAACCCTTGCCGCAGATGACGTCGATCTCGTATTCCGCGCGCGTGGCGTAACCGTCCGGCGCGCCGTCGGGGAACCGCCGGCGCAGCCCGGCATCCACCTCGTGCCGCAGCCACGACGCCTGGTCGTGCCCCTCGGGCACCGGAAAGACGGGCATCCGGTCGCGCGGCGCCCACACCTCGTCGTAGGGCTGGACGCGCTCGGCGATCAACAGCGTCGAGTCGCAGGCGCCCGGCACCTCGTCGTCCCAGATCTGCCGCATCTCGGCGGCCGACTTCAGGTAGTAGCCGTCGCCGTCGAACTTGAACCGGTTGGGGTCCGACAGCGTCTTGCCGGTCTGCACGCACAGCAGCGCCTCGTGGTTGTGGGCGGCGTCGCGGGTGACGTAGTGGCAGTCGTTGGTGGCCAGCGGCGGGATGCCGAGCTTGCGCCCGATCTCGAGCAGTCCCTCGCGGACCCGCCGTTCGATGGACAGCCCGTGGTCCATCAGCTCGAGGAAGTAGTTGTCCGGCCCGACGATCTCGCGCCACTTGGCGGCCGCCTCCAGCGCCTCCCGGTCGTGGCCCAGTCGCAGCCGGGTCTGCACCTCCCCGGACGGGCAACCGGTCGTGATGATGATGCCCTCGGCGTGCTCGGCGATGAGCTCGGCGTCCATCCGCGACCACTTGCTCAGCTGGCCCTCGAAGGAGGCCAGCGAGGACAGCTTGAACAGGTTGCGCAGGCCGGCGGCGTTCTCGGCCACCATCGTCAGGTGCGTGTAGGACCCGCTGCCGGAGACGTCGTCGGCCTTCTGGCTGGGATCCCCCCAGGTGACGCGCCGGGTGTCGAAGCGCGACCCCGGGGCGATGTAGGCCTCCACCCCGATGATCGGCTTGATCCCCGCCTTGCTGGCCGCGTTGTAGAACTCGCTGGCGCCGAACATGTTCCCGTGATCGGTCATCCCGACCGCGGGCATCCCCAGCCGCGCCACCTCGTCGAGCATCGGCGTGATCTTCGCGGCCCCGTCCAGCATCGAGTACTCGGTGTGGTTATGCAGGTGCACGAACGACGACTCGCGACGAACGCTCGCGTGAGGAGGCAACGAATCGGTCATAGGGACGCCAGTCTATGACCGACCACCGACGCTTCCCCGGCGTGTCGCGAGTGTGTCTTTAACTCACGCGCCCGGGCGCCGCGGATCTAAGGTGGGCCCATGGCCCAGACAGCCGACTGGCGGGCGGAGCCGTCGCCGTGGTCGCCGCGCGAGGCCGAGTTGCTCGCGGTGACGTTGCGGCTGTTGCAGGAGCGCGGTTACGACGGGTTGACGGTGGACGCCGTGGCCAGCGAAGCCCGGGCCAGCAAGGCCACGGTGTACCGGAGCTGGCCCTCCAAGGCCGAATTGGTGCTGGCCGCCTTCATCGAGGGCATCTGCCAGGTCGCGGTCCCGCCGGAAACCGGCACGTTGCGTGGCGATCTGCTGCAGATCGGCGAGAGCATCTGCCAGCAGGGCCGGCTCAACGCCGGCACCATCCGCGCGGTGCTCGTCGAGGTGTCGCGCGACGCCGCCCTTCGGGACGCCATGCAGCACCAATTCCTCGATCAGCGCAAGGGCGCCATCCAGTACATCCTGCGGCAGGCCGTCTACCGCGGCGAGATCGAGGAGGCGGCCATCACCGACGAACTGTGGGACCTGTTGCCTGGATACCTGATCTTCCGCTCGATCATCCCGGGCGAGCCGCCCACGCGTCGCACGGTGGAAGCCCTGGTGGACGGCTTCATCATGCCCGGGCTCACCCGATCCGGCGGATATCAGGCCAGTTGATAGATGATCTGCGAAGTGTACGGTCCCGTCTCTTGTGCAGTACTGATCAGTACCGTAAGGTCATACCCAGCGATCGCGCTCACCACGGCAGCGTGATGGTGTCGCCCGAGCATCGAAAGGCCAACGGGTGAAGGGGATTTCGATGTCGTCTCTGGTCAGGCGGGGGTGGATACCGCTGGTCGCGGTGCTCGTCGTGACGTTCGCGGGGTTCGCCATCTATCGCCTGCACGGGATCTTCGGTTCCCATTCGAACGTCTCGGCCAACAGCGGCCTGGCCAACGAGATCGTGCCGTTCAACCCAAAACAGGTGGTGCTCGAGGTCTTCGGCGCGCCGGGTGCCGTCGCGACCATCAACTACCTGGACGTCAATGCTCAGCCGCAACAAGTCAAGAACGCGCCTTTGCCCTGGTCGTACACCATCACCACGACCGAGCCCGCGGTGATCGGCAACGTGGTGGCGCAGGGCACCGGGGACACCCTCGGCTGCCGGATCACCGTCAACGGCGAGGTCAAGGACGAACGCACCGTGAACAAAGTCGACGCCTACACCTTCTGTCTGGATAAGTCGGGATGAGCAACGATCAACAGACGCGGCCGCGCCTGCCGCACACCATCCGCCGGCTCTCGCTGCCGATCCTGCTGTTCTGGGTGGCGCTCGCCGCCATCACGAACATCGCGGTGCCGCAGCTGGAGGACGTGGGAAAAACCCACAACGTGGCGCTGAACTCGCCCGACGCGCCGTCGCTGAAGGCGATCAAGCGCATCGGACAGGCCTTCCACGAGTTCGACACCGACAGCTCGGCCATGATCGTGCTGGAAGGCGACAAGCCGCTCGGCGCGGACGCCCACCGGTTCTACGACGCGATGGTTCGCAAGCTCGAGCAGGATAAGAAGCACGTCGAGCACGTCCAGGACTTCTGGGGCGACACCCTGACCGCGGCGGGGTCGCAGAGCAGCGACGGCAAGGCCGCCTACGTCCAGCTGTTCCTTGCGGGCAACCAGGGCTCGGCGTTGGCCAACGAGGGCGTCGGCGCCGTCCGCGACATCGTCGAGCACATGCAACCACCGCCCGGCGTCAGGGTCTACGTGACGGGCGCGGCCCCGCTCATCTCCGATCAGTTCGACGTGGGCAGCAAGGGCACCGCGAAGGTCACCGCGATCACCGTCGGGGTGATCGCCCTGATGTTGCTGTTCGTCTACCGTTCGTTCTTCACTATGCTGCTCGTGCTCGTCACGGTCCTCATCGAAATGTCGGCCGCCCGAGGCATCGTCGCCTTCCTGGGCAACGAAGGAATCATCGGGTTGTCGACGTACGCGACGAACCTGCTCACGTTGCTGGTGATCGCCGCCGGAACGGACTACGCGATCTTTTTCGTCGGCCGCTACCAGGAGGCGCGCGGGACCGGCGAGGACAAGGAAACCGCCTACTACACCATGTATCACGGCACGGCCCACATCGTGCTGGGCTCGGGCCTGACCGTCGCCGGCGCGGTGTTCTGTCTGGCCTTCACGCGGCTGCCCTACTTCCAAAGTCTGGGCATCCCGGCCGCTCTCGGCATCCTCGTGGCGCTGTTCGCCTCACTCACCCTGGGCCCGGCGGTGCTCACCCTGGGTGCCGCCCTGGGCGTGTTCGACCCGAAACGCGCGATGCGAACCCGCGGTTGGCGACGTATCGGCACGGCGATCGTCCGTTGGCCCGCCCCCATCCTCACCGCGGCGTGCGCCCTGGCCCTGATCGGCCTGCTCGCGTTGCCGGGATACAAGACGAGCTACGACACCCGGCCCTACATGCCCGCCAGCGCCCCGGCCAACATCGGTTACACCGCCGCCGAGAAGCACTTCTCGCGCGCCCGGCTGGAACCCGAATTGCTCATGGTCGAAACGGATCACGACATGCGCAACCCGGCCGACATGCTGATCCTGGACCGGGTGGCCAAGGCGGTGTTCCATGTGCCCGGCGTCGCGCAGGTGCAGACCATCACCCGGCCGCTCGGGACCCCGCTCGACCACAGCTCGCTCGCCTTCGTGATCAGCAACCAGAGCGCCGCCCAGCAGGAAAACCTGACGTACCAACGGGATCGGGCGGACGACCTGCTCAAGCAGGCCGGCGAATTGGCGAAGACCATCAACATCCTCAAGGAGCAGTACGCGCTGCAGCAGCAGCTCGCCGCGGCCACCCACGCCGAGACGCAGAGCTTTCACGACACTGTCGACACGATCAGGGACCTGCGGGACAAGATCGCGAATTTCGACGACTTCTTCCGGCCGATCCGCAGCTATTTCTATTGGGAGAGACACTGCTTCGACATCCCGGCGTGCTGGGCGATCCGATCCGTCCTCGACGCCCTCGACGGCATCGACCAGCTCACCGAGAAATTCGAAAACCTCACCGCCACCCTGGACAAGCTCGACGCGCTGCAGCCCAAGCTCGTCGCGCTGATCCCGCCCCAGATCGACAGCCAGGAGACCAACCGCCAGCTGACGCTGGCCAGCCACGCCACCCAGGCCGGCATCAACGCCCAGACGCAGGCCGCGATCGACAACGCGACGGCGCTGGGGCGGGCCTTCGACACCGCGAAGAACGACGACAGCTTCTATTTGCCTCCGGAGGTGTTCAACAACCCGGACTTCAAACGCGGGCTGAAACTGTTCCTCTCCCCCGACGGCAAGGCGGCCCGGATGATCGTCACCCATGACGGCGATCCCGCTACGCCGCAAGGCATTTCGCACATCGATCCGATCGTCAACGCCGCGCATGAGGCCCTGAAGGGCACGCCGATGGCCGACGCCCAGATCTACATCGGCGGCACCGCCGCCACCTACAAGGACATCCAGGACGGCGCCCGCTACGACCTGCTGATCGTCGGGCTCGCCGCGCTCAGCCTCATCCTGCTCATCATGATGATCATCACGCGAAGCCTGGTCGCCGCGCTGGTCATCGTGGGCACAGTCGCCCTGTCGCTCGGCGCCTCCTTCGGGCTGTCGGTGCTGGTGTGGCAGTACATGTTCGGCATCAAGCTGTATTGGGTGGTGCTGGCGCTGGCGGTGATCCTGCTGTTGGCGGTGGGGTCCGACTACAACCTGTTGCTGATCTCGCGATTCAAAGAGGAAATCCATGCCGGCCTGAAGACGGGCATCATCCGCTCGATGGCCGGCTCGGGCTCGGTGGTGACCTCCGCCGGCCTCGTCTTCGCGGTCACCATGTGCGCGTTCGTGTTCAGCGGTTTCCAAGTGCTGGGCCAGATCGGGACCACCATCGGCCTGGGTCTGCTGTTCGACACGCTGATCGTGCGGTCCTTCATGACGCCTTCCGTCGCAACGCTTCTCGGGCGCTGGTTCTGGTGGCCGCAACGGGTGCGCCCCCGGCCGGCCAGCCAGATGCTGCAGCCCTACGGATCGCGCGCGTCGGTGCGGCAACTGCTGCTGTGGGAGGACGGCGACACGGCGGTGCTGCCTAGCCGTAGCGCTCCACAAACTGCTTCAGCGACTTCTCCACGTCTCCCCTGACGGCGCGGGCCGCCGCGGAACCCACCGGCCCGAACAACGGGCGTCCGCCCAGCTCGAGGCGCAGGCCCAGGGTGGACCCGCCCGCGGCGGGCCGCACGGTGAGGGTGACGCCGTATTTCGCTCCGCCCTTGCCCGCCCCCGACATCGCGACCTCGTGCGGCGGGTCCCACTTCGTCACCGTCCAGGTCACCCGGTTGCGCAGGCCCTTGGACCGCGCCACGCCGACGATCTGGGTGCCCTCGGTGATCTCGTCGGGCAGCTCGCTGCGCCAGCCCTCGTGCATGACCAGCCATTCGCCCAGATCCGAGAGGTCCGACACGTGATCCCACATCGCCTGCGGGGTCATCGGCATGTCGGCGCTCAGGTCAACGGCGGCCATGGGTTCCTCCTCTGTCAAGCCATTGCCGGTTCGTCAACACACCCATTCCCCCGGGCCGGGCGAGCCGGTCCACAACGCCAACATTGGCGTTTTTGCAATCGGTAGGCAACCGCCGCTGCAAGAATGTCGCAAGCGGTCGTCTCTACCGTGCAACCTGAAACCGGCGGAAGGAAGCAGCAGAAGCGCTACCGGCCGAGCTGGATCCGAGAGTCCAGGGGATACGCATGACAAAGGCATGGCTGATGATGGGTGGGGGTTTTGTCCTGGCTTGTGCCGGACTCCCAGCGATGCTCGATTGGTCGCGCTACTGGTGGTGTTCGGCGTTGTTCGTACCGGGATTCGCCCTGCTCGCCATCGGCAGGAGACGGCACGATCTGCTGATGATGGCCAGGGCGGCCCAACAAAACTTGGAACATCAGCTCGACGCGTCAGGCAGCGGTGCCGGCGTCGCCGGTTCGCAGCCACCGTTGCAGGCGAATCCTGCACCGGGGACACGTAGCCGCAAGCCCGCCGGCGCCGTCGCCTGGATCGGCGTCGTCTTTGCCATGATTCTCGCGTTTGTCGGGCTGCGCGTGGCCGTGCAGGGGGTGTTGCCCGAGGCCCTGGATTCCGGCACGCCGGCGACGGCGACTGTCGTCAGCTGCGTCCCGCGCGAGTCCCAGGGCATCAAGGGCTACCGATGCGACGTCAGGTGGACCGTCAACGGAGTATCACGGACCGGCCCGTTCCACCCCACGGCGAAGTGGGGCGGAGGCTGGGTTGCGGTTGAACGAAATCCCCTGCCCGTCGGGTCACAGCTGGACGTTCACGTGCGCGGCGGCAGCGCCTACCAACCGGCGAACCTGGCCCTCGATGTCGCGCTCATCGCGGGCGGACTGGCGCTGATCGCGGCGGGCGTTGTCCTGTACTTGTATCTCCGGCGCAGATACAGCAGTCGGTAGTCGCCCCTAGCGGCTGGGCCCGCCGCGGAATCGGTTGCCGATCCGCAGCCCCGGCAGCAGCAAGGTGCGGGGCACGAACCTGCCGCCGGTGCTGACGACCTTGGGCACGATGCCCGGAACCACGCTGCGCTTGCCGGCCAGCATCCCGCCGATGGCGGCTTCGGCCACGTCGCGCGGCGACACCTGCGCCACCGGGATGCTGAACCGTTCGGCGTTGGCGATCTCGGCCCATTCGGTGGGGACCGGCCCAGGGCACAGGACCGTGACCGACACCCCGGTTCCGTGCAGCTCCTCGTGGATGGCCTCCGAGAACGTCTGCACGAACGCCTTGGTGGCCGAATACACGGCCATGTACGGCAACGGCTGGAAGCCGGCGATCGAGGCGATGTTCATCACCGCGCCGGCGCCGCGCTCGACCATGCCGGGCAGCACCGCGTGGGTGAGTTCCATCAAGGCCAGCGCGTTGAGCGTCACCTCTTCGCTTTCGCGGTCGAGCGGCAGCTCGTAGAAGATCCCGCTGGTGCCGAAACCGGCGCTGTTGCACAGCCCGGCGATCGGTTCGTTGCGCAGCCGATCCGCCAACTTGGCGCGGCTTTTGGGATCGCTGAGGTCCAGCGGCAGCACCTCGACGGCTACCGAGTATTCCTGGCCCACCTCGTTGGCCAGTTCGTCGAGGCGCTCGCGGCGCCGCGCGACCAGCAGCAGCGGGAACCCGCGGCGGGCCAGGCCGCGAGCGAGCTCCGCGCCGATGCCGGAGGAGGCGCCGGTGATGACGACGGTGGTGTCGGTGTCAGGTTTCGGAAGACTCATCGTGTCACCAATGTATCCCTCGGGTCGCCCGGACAAACGTCTCGCTGCGCTTGTCGAAAGGCTCTGACTCACTGGACGATTCGCCGCCCTTGGCGGCGTCGGAGTCTTTGAACATGGCGAATGCGCGGTTGCGCACGCGGTCCATCACCGCCGGGTTCACCGCGTCGGCGACGGCGGCGAATTGCCCGAACGGCGAGCTTGCGCGCCTGGGCCGGTGCACGATCGCGTCCGCGATCACGCCGGCGGCCTGCTCGGGCGTCAGCGCGGGGAACTTGTCGTACATCGTGGTCGGGCTGATCATCGGCGTGCGCACCAGAGCCATATGCACGGTGGTGAACTTGACGTTGTCGTTGACCACCTCGGCCTGCAGGGCGTCGCACAGGCTGTCGAGGGCGGCCTTGCTCGCGATGTAGGCGCCGAAACGCGGCGCACGGGTCTGCACACCGACCGACGAGACGTTGACGATCTGCCCGAAGCCGCGTTCGCGCATCCCGGGGATGAACTTGAGGATGAGCTGCACGGCGCCGAGGTAGTTCAGTTGCATGGTCCGCTGGTAGTCGTGGATGCGGTCGTAGGACAGCTTCAGCGAGCGCCGGATCGACCGCCCGGCGTTGTTGATCAGGATGTCGACGCCGCCGAGATCCTCGATCACCTGATCGGCCATCGCGGCGATGGCGTCCACGTCGGACAGGTCGCACGGGTACACGTGCGCGATTCCGCCGTTGCCGCGGATCTCGTCGGCCACCTTCTCGAGGTTCTCCCGGGTGCGGGCGACCAGCGCCACCACCCCGCCGGCCTCCGCGATCTTTTTGGCCGCGGCCTCGCCGATGCCCGACGACCCTCCGGTGATGAGCACGATCCTGCCCTGCACGGCATCCTCGAGCGTGCGGCCCTGCACCGCGTCCAGCACGTTCCGCAGATAGAACGGCCGATATCGCCCGGCGGAGTTGGGGGTGTTGATGATGTTGGACATCGCCGCGAAAGGCTTCTCCACCAGGTTGGTCAACTCTCCAAGGAGATTCATCGGCATGCGCTCCTGACGGGCAATGTGACGTGGGTCATAAAACCAACCTAGGGCATCCGCCGGCGGTCCGAGGCAAGATTGCCGCCATGTGAACGACGCTTCGGCGGCTCACACGGCGGCCCGAGCCGGGGCCATTGGTGGGCAATCCCCTTGTTACAGAGAGTAATCCGGGTGTGATCGCGCACTAACTGGCGGGCAACGCCGCGATGTTCCCATCGGATTTATGAGAATTCTGGCACGCTTCCGCAATCCAGAGCCGGCCACGATCTACGAGCGGATCGGCGGGCACGAGGCCCTCGAGGCCGTCGTCGAGGACTTCTATGTTCGCGTGCTTGCCGACGACCACCTGTCCGGCTTCTTCACCGGCACCAACATGAACCGCCTCAAGGGCAAGCAGGTCGAGTTCTTCGCGGCCGCCCTCGGCGGACCCGAGCCCTACACGGGCGCACCGATGAAGCAGGTGCACCAGGGGCGCGGCATCACCATGCACCACTTCAGCCTGGTTGCCGGGCACCTGGCCGAGGCGCTCGCCGCCGCCGGAGTGCCGTCGGCCACCGTCACCGACATACTCAGCGCCATCGCGCCGCTGGCCCCCGAGATCGCGTCGTCCGAACCCAGCACGGTCTGAGGCCGCCGGCCGCCACCATGGCGGCGATCTCGGTGCTTCGGTGACAATGCAATGCATGTCCCGCACATTCGAAGACCTGGTCGCCGAAGCCGATTCCGTATCCGTCGACGGCTGGGACTTCTCCTGGCTCGACGGCCGCGCGACCGAGGAGAGGCCGTCCTGGGGTTTCCAGCGGCAGCTGAGCGGTCGCTTGGCGGCGGTGTCGGCGGCGCTCGACATTCACACCGGGGGCGGTGAGGTGCTGGCCGGCGCGGCGCCGTTCCCGCCCACCATGGCGGCCATCGAGACGTGGCCCCCGAACGCGGCGCTGGCGACCAAACGCCTGCATCCGCTCGGCGTGGTGCTCGTCGCGACCCGGGACGAGCCGCCGCTGCCCTTCGCCGACGAGGCGTTCGACCTGGTGACCACCCGGCATCCGATCTCGGTGTGGTGGGCCGAGATCCGCCGCGTGCTGCGGCCGGGCGGCACGTATTTCGCTCAGCACATCGGGCCCGCCACCATGGGCGAGCTGGTCGAGTACTTCATCGGGCCGCAGCCGGAGAAATGGGCAGAGTTTCATCCGGACGCCGTGCGCGCGCAGGTGGAGGCCGCGGGCCTGCAGGTCGTGGATGTGCGCGCGGAGCGGCTCAGGGCCGAGTTCTTCGACATCGGCGCCGTCGTCTACTTCCTGCGCAAGGTGGTGTGGACGGTGCCGGACTTCACGGTGGAGCGCTACCGGGACCGGCTGCGCGAGCTTCACCAGCAGATCGAGGCCGACGGGCGGTTCGTCGCGCACCCGACGCGCGTCCTGGTCGAGGCCCGCAAGGCCGGGTGATCAGCCCTGTGATCCGGCACCAACATCCACCGAGCCTGTGAATCTGCAGAAGAAATGCGAGACAAGCCCTGCAAAATTACAGGCTCGACGAATCTCCTAGCGCAAGGCCGGGTGATCAGCCCTCGGCGCGCAACACGTCCAGGGCGTGCTGCAGATCGGGCGGGTAGGGGCTGACGATCTCCATCCGCCTGCCGTCGGCCGGGTGGGCGAAGGACAGCGACCGCGCGTGGAGCCATTGTCGTTCCAGCCCAAGCCTTTTCGCCAGCACCGGATCGGCCCCATACACGAGGTCACCGCAGCACGGATGGTGCAGCGCGGAGAAATGCACCCGGATCTGGTGAGTGCGCCCGGTTTCCAGGTGCACGTCGAGCAGGCTCGCCGCGACGAACGCCTCCACGGTGTCGTAGTGGGTGAGGCTGTGCCGGCCGTCCTTGGTGACGGCGAACTTCCACTCGCCGCCGCGGTGCCGTCCGATAGGCGCGTCGATCGTCCCGCTGGACGGATCGGGATGCCCCTGCACCAGCGCGTGGTAACGCTTGTCGACGGTGCGCTGCTTGAACGCACGCTTGAGCACCGTGTAGGCGCGCTCGGACAGCGCCACGACCATCACTCCGGAGGTGCCGACGTCGAGGCGGTGCACGATGCCCTGCCGCTCGGGCACACCGGAGGTGGTGATCCGGTAACCGGCGGCGGCCAGGCCGCCGAGCACCGTGGGCCCAGTCCAGCCCACCGACGCGTGGGCGGCCACCGCGGCGGGCTTGTCGACCGCGACGATGTCGTCGTCGGAATAGAGGATCGTCATGCCCTCGATGTCGACGGGCGTGTTTTCCGGCGGGGCCGGTGCCTCGGGCAGGCGCACGTGCAGGAAGGCGCCGCCGGTCAGGCGGTCGGACTTGCCCGCCGGCACCCCGTCGAGTTCGACGCCGCCGCCTTCGGCCAGCGCGGCCGCGGCGCTGCGCGACAGCCCGAGCAGGCGCGCCAGCCCGGCATCGACCCGCATGCCCGCGAGTCCCTCGGGGACGGGCATCGATCGCTCGGTCAACGCTCGACGGCCTTGCGCCGGCCCACGGTGTCGAAGTCGTAGCCGAAGATCGACAGCACCACCAGCAGGATGGCCCCGCCGACCACGGACGGGTCGGCGACGTTGAACACCGGCCACCAGCCGACAGAAAAGAAGTCCACGACGTGGCCGCGCAGCGGCCCGGGCGACCGGAAGAAGCGATCGACGAGGTTGCCCATGGCGCCGCCGAGGATCATCCCGAGCCCGACCGCCCACCACGGCGACACCAGCCGTCGCCCCATCCAGAAGATGCCGACGACGACGCCCGTCGCGATCAGCGTCAGCACCCAGGTGTACCCGGTGGCCATCGAGAACGCGGCGCCCGAGTTACGCACCAAAGTCCAGGTCACCGTGTCGCCGATGATCGATACCGGCTGGCCGGGGGGCAGCAGCCTGACGGCGAGCACCTTCGTCACGATGTCCAGCGCCAGCACCACCGCCGCGACCGACAGCAGCAGGCGCAGCCGCCTCGGCGGCCTGGTGGGTGCGGGTTCGGGTTCGGCCACCTCCGGGGCCGGCCCTGATGGTTCGTCGGACACGTCACCATCATCCCCTAACCCGACGGTGCGCGATGATGCCACTGTGGCTTATTCGAAGGGCCGCCTCACCGTCATCGCCACCGGAGGCACGATATCGACCGGTAAGGGCGCCGACGGGGTGCGGCGACCGGCCTACAGCGGTGCGGAGCTGACAGCGCCCGTCCGCGGGACGTTCGACGTCAGCGTCGTCGACCTGCTGTCCGTCGACAGCTCGGAGCTGACACCGGCCGACTGGGACAAAATGCGGGGCGCCGTGCGCGCCGCCATCGACGACGGCGTCGACGGTGTGGTCATCACCCACGGCACCGACACCATGGAGGAGAGCGCCCTGTGGCTCGACCTCACGCACGCGGGCGACGTCCCGGTCGTGCTCACTGGCGCCATGCGCAGCGCCGACGCCCCGGATGCCGACGGCCCGGGAAACCTGCGCGACGCGTTGGCGGTCGCGGCCAGCCCCGCCGCCCGCGGCCTGGGGGTCCTGGTGTGCTTCGCCGGCCGGGTGCTGCAGCCGCTGGGCATGCACAAGGTGGCGACCGAGGACCTGAGCGGCTTCGCCGGCGAACTGGTCGGCGGGGTGGGCCGCGGCGGCGTGACCCTGACCGGCCCCAAGACGCGCCCGTATCTCGGCGACCTCACCGCGGCCGGTGCGCCGCGGGTCGACATCGTGGCGGCGTACCTGGGCAGTGACGCGGTGGCGCTGGACGCCTGCGTGGCCGCGGGCGCGCGTGCCGTCGTGCTGGAGGCGCTGGGCTCGGGCAACGCCGGGGCCGCGGTCGTCGAGGGCGTGCGCCGGCACTGCGGCGACGGAGTGGTCGTCGCGGTGTCCACCCGGGTCCCCGGCGGCAGGGTCGGCGCGAGTTACGGCCCCGGCCACGACATGGCGGCCGCCGGCGCCGTGATGGTGCCGAGGCTGCGGCCGCCGCAGGCACGCGTGCTGGCGATGGCCGCGCTGGCCGCGGGGCTACCCGTCGCCGACGTCATCGACCGCTGGGGATAGCACCGCGTCGGCCTGCAGCGCGCCGATGTAGTCGGGCCAATCCAGGGAGTCGACGGGGTTGGCGCCGGTGAGGTCGCCCGTGTCGGCGGGGAACGTGCGCGCCTGGCCCGGGCCCGAGCCGCGGGTTTCGAACCGCACGGTCACCACCCCGTGGCCCGCGCCCTGCACCCAGCCGTGCCCGAAGTCGCGGTGGGCGACGGCGTCTCCCACCCGCCACCCCGCGGCGTCTCCCACCCGCGACGCCGACGCTTCCGGGGCCGGCGCGAACATCGCCTCGGTCGCGGTCGCCACGGGTTGTTCCTCCTGGGGTTGCAGGGTCTCCCCCGCCAACTCCAGGTCGGGGAACAGCGACTCCTGGCGCACGTCGCTCAATCCCGAAAAGCCCACGCCCAGAAGGCGAATCGGCCCGATATCGCGCGGGTCGAGCAGCAGCCGGCGGGCCACCGCCATCAACGCGCCCGCTTCGGTCGTCGCGTAGGGCAGCGTCGCCGAGCGGGTCAGCGTGCTCATGTCGGACTTCTTCAGCTTGACCGTGACGGTGCGCGCGCCGCGGCCGTCGCGCAGCAGGCGTTGGTGGGCGTGCTCGGCGATCGGGTCGATGGCGTCGCGCAGCTGCTCGAGGCTGGTCAGATCGACGGCGAAGGTCGACTCCGAGCTGATCTGCTTGGCCTCGGCGCGTTCGGCGACGGGGCGGTCGTCGATGCCCCGGGCCAGGCGGTGCAGCGCCGGGCCGACCGTCGCGCCGAGCAGGTTGGCCACCTCGGCGTCGGTCAGCGCGGCCAGCTGCCCGATCGTCTCGATGCCGAGCCGATTCAGTTTCTCCTCGGCGACCGGGCCGATGCCCCACAGCCGGCGCACCGGCAACCCGTCGAGCAGCGACCGCTCCTCCGCGCGCCGGATCACCCGCACGCCATCGGGTTTGGCCAGGCCGGACGCGATCTTGGCGATCTGCTTGCCCGAACCCGCGCCGACCGAGGCGACCAGGCCGGTCTCGTCGCGAATGCGGCGCCGCAAACTTTCGCAGAACGCCTCGACGTCTTCGGCCGGCGCCCCGGCGAGTTGTGGTGGCTCACCGAAGCCCTCGTCGACGGACAGCTGCTCGACGACGGGCACCAGGCCCCGCACCGTGTCGAACACCCGGCGGCTGGCCACCCCGTACACGACACCGCGCGGCGGCAACACCACCGCGGTCACGCCGACCAGCCGGCGCGCCTGATGCATGGGCATGGCCGACCGGGCGCCGAACACGCGGGCCTCGTAGCTGGCGCCCGCCACCACGCCGCGGCCACCAAGCCCGCCAACCAGCACCGGCCGCCCCCGCAGGGTCGGTCGCGTCAGCTGCTCGACGGAGGCGAAGAACGCGTCCATGTCCAGGTGCAACACCCAGCGGGACTCCACACCTGCCGATGCTATTGGTCTAACGTCCTGGGTATGGACGCCGAGCTGAGCGCGCCGACGTCCCGGCTGGGGCGGTTGCGTCACCAGTGGGACCAGCGGTTGCAACCCGGTGAGCAGACCACCGTGCTGGCCTGGGCGTCGTTCACGCTCACATTTGCCGGGCTGCGCGGGCTCACGCACTGGATCCGAGCCGGCCACGGGCCGTCGGGTGGCGGTGTGAGCTTGGGCGGCAAGCACTTTCACCACTACAACATCGGCATTGGAATGCTGGCGACGGTCGCCGGCGTGGGGCTGCGCGGATCGGACAAGCAGCGGCACCACCCCGCGGCGGCGATCGCGTTCGGCGCCGCGAACGCGATGATCGTCGACGAGCTGGCCCTGCTGCTGGACCTCAAGGACGTCTACTGGGCGCAGGACGGCCGGGAGAGCGTCGACGTCGCGGTCGGCGTCATCGCCACCGGCGCGACGGTCGTGGCCGGGATGCCGTTCTGGCCGCACGCGCGCCGCGCGTTGCGTTCGCGCGTGTAACCACACCGCGAAAGTGCAACTGCCGACCGCCCCTCTCGGGAAACGTGTCGGCAGTTGCACTTTCGCGGTTGAGCAGATGTGGCTCACTTCTTCCCGGGGGCCGGCAGCTGCTGGATCGGCTGTGGGTGGACCGGCTGCTGCTGGATCGGTTGCGGGTGGATCGGCTGCTGCTGGATCGGGTGCTGCTGGCAGGCCAGGCACTGGATCGGCGGGTGGCCACCACCCTGCTGGCCACCGCCCTGCTGGCCACCGCCCTGCTGCTGGCCACCACCCTGCTGCTGGCCACTACCCTGCTGCTGACCGCCACCCTGCTGCGGCGGCACCGGCACCGGAACCGGCACCGGCACGGGGATCACTCCGGGGACGTTGACGGTCACCGAGGGAGGGGGCGGCGGGGTGCCCGGGTCGGCCGGGG
>NZ_LQPM01000050.1 GCF_002101815.1 Mycobacterium paraense
GGGGTCGGGGTCGACGGGGTGGTCATCGGCTCAGGCGGACCGGTTCGTGGCCATCCTGGCCAGCTCGGCCAGCGCCGCCTTGGCGGCCGCGTTGACGGGCGCGGCCTCGAGCGTCGCCAGCGCCCGTTCGGTCAGCGTGGCGATGCGCTGCTCGGCGGCGGCCAGCGCGCCCACCGATTCGATCGCCTCGCGCAGTTCGCCCACCTGGGCGTCGGTCAACCGGGCGCCGATCGAGGTGCGTAACAGGTTGGCCGCCAAGGGATCTGACTCGCCCGCCAGCTGCACCGCCTCGGCCAGCAACACGGTTCGCTTGCCGGACCTCAGGTCGTCACCGGACGGCTTGCCGGTGACCTCCGGGTCCCCGAACACGCCCAGCACGTCGTCGCGCAGCTGGAACGCCACGCCAAGGTCCGTGCCGAACTCCAAGAAGGCGGCCTGCACCTCGGGTCGGTCCGCGGCGGCGGCCGCGCCGAGCTGCAGCGGCCGTGCCACCGTGTAGCAGGCGGTCTTGTAGGTGTCGACGTTCATCGCCGACGCGATCGACTCGGCGGCGCTGGCCTCGGCGACGATGTCGAGGTATTGCCCGCCCAGCACCTCGGTGCGGATGTCGGCCCACACCCGTCGCACGCGCCGCCGGGCGTCGGGCGCCAACTCGATGCCCGAAACGATGTCGTCGGCCCAGGCCAGCGCCAGGTCGCCGAGCAGGATGGCCGCCGACGCCCCGAACCGCTCGGCCGAGCCACGCCAGCCCCGGTCGCGGTGCAGCGCCGCGAAGCGGACGTGGGTCGTCGGCCTGCCGCGCCGGGTGGACGAGTCGTCGATCACGTCGTCGTGCAACAGCGCGCAGGCGTGCAGCAGCTCCAGCGAGGAAAACAGCAGCAGCGCTTCGGAATCGGGCTCCCCGCTCGCGACGGCCCGCCAACCCCAGTAGGCAAAGGCGGGGCGCAGCCGCTTGCCGCCGCCCAGCACGAAATCTTCCAGCGCCGCGATCAGGGCGTCGAAGTCGGCGCCTTCAGAGCTGATGTAGGCGCTCTGGGCGCGCCGGTCGTGCAGGTACCGCCGAAGCTGCTCGGTGATGGCGCCGGTCAACTCGGCGGTTGCCGCCGCGGGTGCGGCTTTTGGGCTCAGCGCGGCGCCCCTTTCTGCTCGGCATGTCTCTAGGGCCGACAGTTTATGTGGCTTGCGCGCCCCCAGTTGCTTCGACTGCCTCACTATCCCGCCCCTATGCTGGCGAGGGTGTCCGGGCGCTGCGGCGCGCAGCGCGGCCCGGCCCGGCAAGGAGAGGAGCCGCGTGAGCCTCAACACCATCGCGCTCGAGTTGGTGCCCCCCAACGTCGAAGACGGCAAGGAGCGGGCGCTCGAGGACGCGACGAAAGTGGTGCGGTACTCGGCCGAATTCGGCCTCGAGGGCCGGATCCGGCACGTGATGATCCCGGGCATGATCGCCGAGGACGACGACCGTCCCGTCCCGATGAAGGCGAAGCTGGACGTGCTGGACTTCTGGTCGATCATCAAGCCGGAACTGCCCGGGTTCCACGGGCTGTGCACGCAGGTCACCGCGTTCATGGATGAGGCGTCGCTGCGCCAGCGGCTCACCGACCTGTGCGACGCCGGCATGGAAGGCGTCGTCTTCGTCGGTGTGCCGCGCACGATGAACGACGGTGAGGGCTCCGGCGTGGCGCCGACCGACGCCTTGTCGATCTATCGCGAGCTGGTGAGCAACCGCGGCGTGATCGTGATCCCCACCCGCGAGGGCGAACAGGGCCGGCTGAACTTCAAATGCAACCAGGGCGCGACGTACGGGATGACGCAGCTGCTGTATTCCGACGCGATCGTGGGCTTTTTGACCGACTTCGCCAAGAACACCGACCACCGCCCCGAGATCCTGCTGTCGTTCGGCTTCGTGCCGAAGGTCGAGAGCCGCGTCGGCCTGATCAACTGGCTGATCCAGGACCCGGGCAACGCCGCGGTGGCCGGCGAGCAGGAGTTCGTCAAGAGGCTGGCGGCCAGCGAACCGGACAAGAAGCGCCAGCTCATGGTCGACCTGTACAAACGGGTGATCGACGGCGTCGCCGAGCTCGGCTTCCCGTTGAGCATCCATTTCGAGGCGACCTACGGGGTTTCCGCGCCCGCGTTCCAGACGTTCGCGGAGATGCTGGCCTACTGGTCGCCCTAGCTGGGGGCCGGTCGCCCTAGCTGGGCGGATGGTCGCGCGGCGCGGTGAACCGCGGCGAGCGGTCGCGGCTCATCCAGGCCAGCAGCGCCACCACGCCGGCCGCGGCGAAGGACGCGATGCCCAGCCACACGCCCGCGCCGGTGAAGTTGCGGGTGTTGGGGTCGGTGTAGCGGGCGTTGGCCGTCATGGCCGTCACCACGCCCGGCTTGAGCTTCCACGACACCACGTCCGGCTCGACGCGGTCGCCGTTGGTGGAGGTCACCACGCCGGGGAAGGCGACGGTCAGCTCGACGTCGGCTTCGTTGTCGGTCACCGACGTCAGGTCCGCGCGGCCCTCCAGGATCACCAGGTTGCCGTTGCGGCGCAGCGACAGGTTCACGCCCTGGGCGTCGGAGTTCATGTTCGCCAGCTGCGGCAACTCGGCGAAGGTCAGGTCGGAGAACACCGCCTGCGAGCCCACGTAGCCGTCGCTGTCGTAGTTCGACACCGCCACCTTCTGGCCGAACGGCAGGTTGTTGGTGTCCAGCTGGGGACCGGTGTCCTTGGGGGTCTTCGGCTTGGCCGCCGCGATGACCTCGCCGGACACCAGATCGTCGGGCGAGATGGTGAGCGAGGCCCGGACCCGCAGGCAGCCGCTCGCCAGGGGCACGATGAGCAGCAGCATCGCGATGGCCAGCAGGCGGCGCCGCCGGGGCGTGAACCCGCGGGCTCGAAGCGGGGGAGGGCTGGCGTGCACGAGGTCATCGTGCCAGATCCGCGTCACTGCAGCGGCAGCGCGCGCCCGAGGATCGCGAACGCGCGCGGGTCCCCCGCGAAGTGGTAGCCGCGGATGATGTCGGTGAAGCCCAGTCGCCGGTACAGCCGCCACGCCCGGTTGGGTTCGCCGTTGGTCTCCGGGGTGGACAGCAGCACGTTCTTCTCCTGGCGGGCGGCCAGCAACCGGCGGGCCAGCGCCTCGCCGATCCCGCGGCCCTGCGCCTGCGGGTGAATGTGCAGCTCGGTCAACTCGAAGTAGCTGTCCATCAGGCGGGAAATCTCGGCCGGCGGCGCGCCGCCGCGTTGCAAACCCAAGACCACCTGCTGCTGCCACCACTGCCCGGGCGCCCCGGGATAGCCGTAGGCAACGCCCAGCAGCGGGGCGTTGCTCAGGTCGGCGGCCGGCGGGGGTGGCCCGCCGGGTGCCTCGGGTGCCTCGGCTTCCACGGCGGCGACGCCCTGCCACCCGCGTCGCCGGATGTGCTCGAGCCACATGGCGGCGCGCTGGTTCTCGGTGCCCCGCGGGTAACGCATCGCTTCGACGTAGACCCTGAGGGCGTCACTGAGACGGCGCTCCATATCGTTCGGCGGCAAATCGATGAGGAATATCGCCAACTCGCGGTGCCCTCCTCATCCGGTCGCTTCAGGTAGTGGTCCGGCCCCCTGCCGCTGTCGCCATTATCCGACGCGGTCGCACTCCGCGCGCCGAGCGGTCGCGGCAGCGGCCCCGAGGGGCCCGCGGACCCGCCGCTGCGGCAAGCGGGTTGGCGCCCACCGTCGTTGTGGGCCACGCCGGTGCCGCGGCGCGGCCGGGATAGAATCGCTGCCGAACCGGTGGTACAGCACAGATTGACCTCGTATCATTTGTGTTAGTTGCCTTTACAACGGGCATCCGCGTGCTATCGATAGTTACGTGCCAGACTGTCGGCAAGGAGGGACGAATGCCACTCTCCGATCATGAACAGCGGATGCTCGATCAGATCGAGAGCGCACTCTACGCGGAGGACCCCAAGTTCGCGTCGAGCGTCCGTGGCGGAGGGTTCCGCGCGCCGACCGCGCGGCGGCGCCTGCAGGGCGCGGCATTGTTCGTCATCGGCCTGGCGATGCTGGTTTCCGGGGTGGCGTTCAAAGCCACGATGATCGGAAGTTTCCCGATCCTGAGCGTTTTCGGGTTCATCGTGATGTTCGGCGGCGTGGTCTACGCGATCACCGGTCCGCGGCTGGCCGGCAGGCCGGACCGCTCCGGATCGGCGCCCGGGTCGGCGCGTCAGCGTCGCAACAAGGGCGGCGGCTCGTTCACCAGCCGCATGGAGGACCGGTTCCGCCGGCGCTTCGACGAGTAGCGATCCGCACACGACACCGGGGTAGCCGTCGCGGCTGCCCCGTTTTTCGTTTCCGAGACTGTGGTGAGCGCGCGGATTCGCGTCGTTTCCGCGATCTGGGCGCAGTTTCGGCGTGCCATGGTTGCACGCTCGGGTTGCGGCCGGGCTGAGCGCACGGTCGCCGAGTCCCGGCTGATTCCCAATCGATCCCTAATCGAGTCGTGAGTGGGTGGACGACGCCCCACCGGGCCCCACGACAAGCCCCACCGCGCCCCACTCGGCCGTTTCACGCCTCTGACGTGTGGTTTTCGCCCATCGGCGCCGGGCAATGGCCTGCCCGCACCGGCCATCGGGTGGCCGGATCGCGACCGGTGGTGGCGGATAACCGCGAAAAGTCCGCGACGACACCCCAACAATGGGGCAAAGTGGGGGACTGTGGGGTATGGTGGCTGAAGTGTTTGGGTGACCGGTGTGGGAGGTGAGCTGGTGTTTCTCGGCACCTACACGCCCAAACTCGACGACAAGGGGCGGCTGACGTTGCCCGCCAAGTTCCGCGACTCGTTGGCAGGGGGGTTGATGGTCACCAAGAGCCAAGACCACAGCCTCGCCGTCTACCCGCGGGCCGAATTCGAGCAGCTGGCGCGGCGGGCGAGCAAGACGTCGCGCAGCAACCCCGAGGCGCGAGCGTTCCTGCGCAACCTCGCCGCCGGCACCGACGAGCAGCATCCCGACGCGCAGGGGCGGATCACGTTGTCCGCCGACCACCGGCGGTACGCGAACCTGTCCAAGGACTGCGTGGTGATCGGAGCGGTCGATTACCTCGAGATCTGGGATGCGCAAGCCTGGCACGACTACCAGCAGACCCACGAAGAGAACTTCTCCGCGGCCAGCGATGAAGCACTCGGCGACATTATCTGAGGCGCGTGCCCGTGCATCGTGGCCTCTGCCCGAACCGACCCTGGCGTACTTCCCCAACGCCAGGTTCGCGCCTTCGGACAGGGACCCGGGTGCAAGGGCGGCCCTTCGGGCCGACAGAGGTGCGAGGGCGGCCCTTCGGGCCGACAGAGGCGCGAGGGCGGCCCGCCAGGTCCGGGGAGGCGTTGCGGTGGCAGATGTTTCGGACGATTTCGGCCACGTGCCGGTCCTGCTGCAGCGCTGCGTCGAGCTGCTTACCCCCGCCCTGACGCGCCACCACCCGGACGGCTCGGGGGCGATCCTCGTCGACGCCACCCTGGGCGCGGGTGGGCACGCGGAGCGCTTCCTCACCGACTTGCCCGGCCTGCGGCTCATCGGACTCGACCGCGACCCCAGTGCCCTGGACATCGCCCGGCAGCGGCTGGCCCCGTTCGGCGACCGGGTCACGCTGGTGCACACCCGGTATGACGGCCTGCCCGGGGCCCTGACCGAATCCGGCTATGCCGCAGCCGAATCGGTCGACGGCGTCCTCTTCGACCTCGGCGTCTCGTCCATGCAGCTCGACCGCGCCGAGCGCGGCTTCGCGTACGCCCAGGACGCGCCGCTGGACATGCGGATGGACCCGTCGTCGCCGCTGAGCGCGGCCGACATCGTCAACACCTACGACGAGGCGGCGCTGGCCGACATTCTGCACCGCTACGGCGAGGAGCGCTTCGCGCGCCGGATCGCCGCGCAGATCGTCCGCCAGCGCGCCCGCACGCCGTTCACCTCGACCGCCGAGCTGGTAGCCCTGCTCTACCAAGCGATTCCGGCGCCCGCCCGCCGCACCGGCGGGCATCCGGCCAAGCGCACCTTCCAGGCGCTGCGGATCGCCGTGAACGACGAGCTGACCTCGCTGCGCGACGCCCTGCCCGCCGCCATGGACGCGCTGCGGGAGGGCGGACGCATCGCGGTGCTGGCCTACCAATCGCTGGAAGACCGGATCGTCAAACGCGTGTTCGCGGACGCGGTCGCCTCGCGGACGCCGGTGGACCTTCCGTTCGAACTTCCCGGCCACGAGCCGCAATTCCGGTCGTTGACGCGCGGCGCCGAACGCGCGGACGCGGCCGAGATCGAACGCAACCCGCGCAGCGCCGCCGTGCGATTACGGGCCTTGCAACGGCTGGAGCAGCGGGTGCAGTCACAGCAGGCGAGTGGGAAAGGCGACTCATGAAGGTAAAGCGCGAGGCGCCGAAGCGCCGTGGCGGCGGTGACCGCCGCGGCGGACGCGACGGTTCGGCCCGCAAGGGCAGGCGCGCCACCGCCGACTCGGTGTCGCCGCGGCGCACCCGGCCGGCCTCGGCGAACACCCGCGAGGCCGGCGCGCACAAGTCGGGGCCGCAAACCAGCCCGATCGCCCGGCCGGCGGAGCGGTCGGGCCGCCCCAAGAGCACCAGCCAGGCCAAGGCCCGGGCCAAGGCGCGGAAGGCCAAGGCGCCCAAGGTCGTCCGGCCTCGGCTGTCGGAGCGGCTGGCCTATCGGCTGTCGTCGATCGACCTGCGGCCGCGCACGCTGGCCGCCAAGGTCCCGTTTGTCGTCTTGATCATCGGCGCGCTCGGCCTGGGCCTGGGCCTGACGCTGTGGTTGTCCACCGCGTCCGCCGAGCGTTCCTACCAGCTGAGCCACGCCCGCGAGAAGAACCGGATGCTGCAAGAGCAGAAGGAGGCGCTGGAACGCGATGTGCGCCAGGCGGAATCGGCGCCGGCGCTGGCCGAGGCGGCCCGCAAGCAGGGCATGATCCCGACCAGGGACACCGCGCACCTGGTCCAAGACCCCTCGGGTAACTGGGTGGTGGTGGGCACCCCGAAGCCGGCCGACGGGGTCCCGCCGCCCCCGCTGAACACCAAGCTCTCCGACGCGCCACCGCCGCCCCCGCCACCGCCGGCGCTCCCTCCGGAGGTCCCGATCCGGGTGCAGCCCGCGCCCGGGGGCCCGCCCGTGCCGGGCAGGCAGGGTCCGGAGGCGCTGCTGCGCGCCCCGGACGGATCCTCGACGGTGGGCGGCCAACACCTGCCCGCACTGCCGACCGCGCCGCTGCCGGGGATGCCCGGCGGCCCGGCCACCGGGCAGTTCCAGGGCGTCGTGCCGCTGCCGGGGTTGCCCGGCCCGGCGGCGCCGGCGACCGCTCCCGGACCCGCCGAGGTGCCGATCCCGTTGGGCGGCTTGCCCGTTGCACCCGCCCCGGCGCCCGCGCAGCTACCCGCGGAGGTGCCGGTCCCGGTGCGGCCGGGGATCGCACCGGCCGCACCCCAGGTGGTGGCCCCGATCGTCCCCGGCGTCCCGGCGCAGCCCGGTGTGCCCGCCAACGGCGGACAGTTCGGCCCCCTGACCGCCGCGACGCCGGGCGCCGCGCGGTGAGCCGGTCGCAGTCCGCGCGGCCGAGCCGCGGGCCCCGCAAGCCGCAGGAGCCCAAGGGCGTCCGGCAACCGAAGCGGCCCCGTAAGCCCAAGCAGGCCCAGCCGGACGCGCGCGCGCCGAAGGGGTTCCGGAAAGCCAAGGAGGCCAAGCAGAACCGCCCGGACGCGGTGGGCGCCGGCCACTCGGCGCGGCAGCGGCGCACCCGCCAGATCGTGGAAGTGGGGTCGCGCGGCGCGTCGTTCGTCTTCCGGCACCGCGCCGGCAACGCGGTCATCCTGGTGCTGATGCTGGTGGCGGGCGTTCAGCTGTTCATGCTGCAGGTCAAGGACGCCCCCAAGCTGCGGGCCCAGGCGGCCGGCCAGCTCAAGGTCACCGACGTCGAGAAGGCGGTGCGCGGCAGCATCGTCGACCGCAACAACCAACAGCTGGCCTTCACCATCGAGTCGCGCGCATTGACGTTCCAGCCCAAGCGGATTCGCCAGCAGCTCGACGAGGCGAAGCGGAAGAACCCGGCCGCCCCCGACCCGCAGGAGCGGCTGCGCGACATCGCCAAGGAGGTCTCCACCCGGCTCAACAACAAGCCGGACTACCAGACCGTGCTGAAGAAGCTGCAGGGCAACGACAACTTCGTCTACCTGGCGCGCGCCGTCGACCCGGCCGTGGCGAGCGCCATCTCCGAGAAGTTCCCCGAGGTCGGCTCCGAGCGGCAGGATCTGCGCCAGTATCCGGGCGGATCGCTGGCGGCCAACATCGTCGGCGGCATCGACTGGGACGGCCACGGGCTGCTGGGGCTGGAGGACTCCCTGGACTCCGTGCTGTCGGGGACCGACGGCTCGGTCACCTACGACCGCGGGTCCGACGGCGTCGTCATCCCGGGCAGCTACCGCAACCGGCACCGGGCGGTCAACGGGTCGACGGTCCAGCTGACCCTCGACGACGACATCCAGTTCTACGTGCAGCAGCAGGTGCAGCAGGCCAAGAATCTGTCTGGGGCGCATAACGTTTCGGCCGTGGTGCTCGACTCCAAGACCGGCGAGGTGCTGGCCATGGCCAACGACAACACCTTCGACCCGTCCCAGGACATCGGGCGTCAGGGCGACCGGCAGCTGGGCAACCTGGCCGTGTCCTCGCCCTTCGAGCCCGGATCGGTGAACAAGGTGATCACCGCGTCCTCGGTCATCGAATACGGGCTGAGCAACCCCGACGAGGTGCTGCAGGTGCCGGGCTCGATCAACATGGGCGGCGTCAACATTCACGACGCCTGGGAGCACGGCGTGATGCCCTATACGACCACCGGCGTGTTCGGGAAGTCGTCGAACGTCGGCACCCTGATGCTGGCGCAGCGCGTCGGCCCCGAGCGCTTCTATGACATGGTCCGCAAGTTCGGGCTGGGCCAGCGCACCAACGTCGGGCTGCCCGGCGAGAGCGCCGGGCTGGTCCCGCCCATCGACCAATGGTCGGGCAGCACGTTCTCCAACCTGCCCATCGGCCAAGGCCTTTCGATGACGCTGCTGCAGATGACCGACATGTACCAGACCATCGCCAATGACGGCCTGCGGGTGCCGCCGCGGATCATCAAGGCCACCATCGCCCCCGACGGCACCCGGACCGAGGAGCCGCACCCCGAAGGTGTCCGGGTGGTCTCGCCGCAGACCGCCCAGACCGTGCGCGGCATGCTGCGCGCCGTCGTGCAAAAGGATCCGATGGGCTACCAGCAGGGCACCGGGTCGGCGGCCGCGGTGCCGGGTTACCAGATGGCCGGCAAGACGGGCACGGCCCAGCAGATCAACCCCGGCTGCGGCTGCTACTTCGACGACGTCTACTGGATCACCTTCGCCGGCATGGCCACCGTCGACAATCCCCGCTACGTGATCGGCATCATGATGGACAACCCGCAGCGCAACGCCGACGGCTCGCCCGGGCATTCGGCGGCCCCGCTGTTCCACAACATCGCCGGCTGGCTGATGCAGCGGGAGAACGTGCCGCTGTCACCGGATCCGGGACCGCCGCTCACCCTGCAGGCCACTTAGCAGCACCGCCCGCTATCGCCCAGATCGACGTCAGCGAGCGGTCTACTCGCACAACTTCGCGTTAGCGTCGATCTCGGCGTAGTGCCCCTCTCGGTAGGGTGTCAGGGCTGATCGTGCGACAGGGGTGACGTCGGAGGGAGGTGCGACTGTGGTGTCGGTGCCCACTGGTTTGCGCCCCAGCGCCGGCGCCGGCGCCCGGTTGCCCGAGTTGGCCGCCCAGGTCGGAGCGGTGATGGCCGACGGCCTGGCCGTCCCCGACGTGCCGGTCACCGGCGTGACGCTGCGCGCGCAGGAGGTCCTGCCGGGCGACCTGTACGCCGCCCTGCCCGGTTCGACGACGCACGGCGCCCGATTCGCCGCTGACGCGATCGAGCGCGGTGCCGTCGCGGTGCTCACCGACGCCGCCGGGGTCGCCGAGATGGGTGACCGCACGCAAGCCGTGCCGACGCTGCTGCACCCCGGCCCGCGCGGCGTGCTCGGCGGCCTGGCCGCCACCGTGTACGGCAACCCGTCGGAGAAGGTCACCATCATCGGGATCACCGGAACGTCGGGCAAGACGACCACGACCTACCTGGTGGAGTCGGGGCTGCGCGCCGGCGGCCGGACGGCCGGGCTGATCGGAACCATCGGCATCCGCGTCGACGGCGCCGACATCCCCAGCGCGCTCACCACCCCGGAGGCGCCCACCCTGCAGGCGATGCTGGCGGCGATGGCCGAACGGGGGGTGGACACGGTGGTCATGGAGGTGTCCAGCCACGCGCTGGCCCTGGGCCGGGTGGACGGCACCGGGTTCGCGGTGGGAGCGTTCACCAACCTGTCCCGCGACCACCTCGACTTCCACCCCACCATGGCCGACTACTTCGAGGCCAAGGCGCTGCTGTTCGACCCCGACTCGCCGCTGCGTGCGCGGCGCGCCATCGTGTGCGTCGACGACGACGCGGGGCGCGCGATGGCCGCACGGGCCGGCAAAGCCGTCACCGTCAGCGCCGCCGGCCGGCCCGCCGACTGGCGCGCCGTGGACGTGGCGCCGATGGGCGCCGGGGGATTGGAGTTCACCGCGGTGGACCCCGCGGGCGTGCACCATCGTGTCGGCATCCGGCTGCCCGGCCACTACAACGTCGCCAATGCCCTTGTGGCGCTGGCGATTCTGGACGCGGTGGGGGTGTCCCCGGAGCAGGCCGCGCCGGGCTTGCTGCAGACCCGCGTCCCCGGACGACTCGAGCAGATCGACCGCGGCCAGGAATTCCTGGCGCTGGTCGACTACGCCCACAAGCCCGAGGCGCTGCGCGCGGTCCTGACCACCCTGCGCCGCCCGGGCAGCCGGCTGGCGGTGGTGTTCGGCGCCGGTGGCGACCGCGATCCCGGCAAGCGGGCCCCGATGGGCGAAATCGCCACGGAGCTCGCCGATTTGGTCGTCGTCACCGACGACAACCCCCGCAGCGAGGATCCGGCGGCGATCCGCCGCGAGATCCTGGCCGGGGCGGCCGCAGGCGCCGGCACGGCGCAGGTGGTCGAGATCGGCGACCGTCGCGAAGCCATCAGGCGGGCGGTCGCCTGGGCCGGCCCCGGGGACGTGGTGGTGATCGCCGGCAAGGGCCATGAAACCGGGCAAAGCGCCGGCGGGGTGGTCCGACCGTTCGACGACCGGGTGGAGCTGGCCCGCGCGCTGGAGGCCCGCCGGTGATCGACCTGACCGTCGCCCAGATCGCCGAAATCGTCGGCGGCACACTGGCCGACATCTCGCCGGAGGCCGCCGCGGACCTGCACGTCACCGGGACCGTCGAATTCGACTCGCGCAAAATCGGTCCGGGCGGCCTGTTCCTGGCGCTGCCCGGCGCGCGCTCCGACGGGCACGACCACGCGGCCTCGGCGGTGGCGGCCGGCGCGGTCGCCGTGGTGGCGGCCCGGCCGGTCGGGGTGCCCGCGATCGTGGTCGAACCCCGGCCCCGGGCGACCGGCGGCGGGCTGGCCGGGGTGCTCGAGCACGACGCCGACGGCTCCGGGGCGGCGGTGCTGGCCGCGCTGGCCAAGCTGGCCAGGGCCGTGGCGGACGAGCTGGCCGCGGGCGGCCTGAGGATCATCGGGATCACCGGCTCGTCGGGAAAGACGTCGACCAAGGACCTGGTGGCCGCCGTGCTCGAGCCGCTGGGCGAGGTGATCGCCCCGCCCGGGTCGTTCAACAACGAGCTGGGCCACCCCTGGACGGTGTTGCGCGCGACCCGAAGCACCGACTTCCTGGTGCTCGAGATGTCGGCGCGGCATCCCGGCAACATCGCCGCGCTGGCCGACATCGCCCCGCCGTCGATCGGGGTGGTCCTCAACGTCGGCACCGCCCATCTCGGCGAGTTCGGCTCCCGGGAGGCCATCGCGCGCACGAAAGCCGAACTGCCGCAAGCCGTTCCGCCGTCCGGCGTCGTCATCCTCAACGCCGACGACCCGGTCGTCGCCGCGATGGCCGAGGTCACCGCGGCCCGGGTGGTCAGGGTCAGCCGCGCCGCCCACACCGACCACGGGCCCAGCGACGTGTGGGCCGAGGGAGTGTCGCTCGACGAATTGGCCAGGCCGCGCTTTACCCTGCACGCGATGGACAGCGCAGTCGACGTGCGGCTCGGTGTGTTCGGCGACCACCAGGTCACCAACGCGCTGTGCGCGGGCGCGGTCGCGCTGCAGTGCGGCGCGAGCCTCGAGCAGGTGGCCGACGCGCTCGCCGGGGCCGGGCCGGTGTCGCGGCACCGCATGCAGGTCACCACCCGCGCCGACGGCGTCACGGTGATCGACGACGCGTACAACGCCAACCCCGACTCGATGCGGGCCGGGCTGCAGGCGCTCGCCTGGATCGCCCACGGCCCTCAACAAGGGCAGCGCGCCCCGGCAGAAAAGCGCAGGAGCTGGGCGGTGCTGGGCGAGATGGCCGAGCTCGGCGAGGACGCGATAACCGAGCACGATCGCATCGGCCGCCTGGCGGTGCGCTTAGATGTGTCTCGACTCGTTGTCGTGGGAACCGGGAGGTCGATGAGCGCCATGCACGACGGGGCGGTCATGGAGGGTTCCTGGGGCACGGAGTCGGTCAGCGTCCCCGACGCCGACGCCGCCCTGGAAGTGTTGCGGGCCGAGCTGCAACCCGGCGACGTGGTCCTGGTCAAGGCGTCCAACGCGGCGGGGTTGGGCGTGCTGGCCGAGGCGCTGGCCTCCGACGACGGCGGGGCCCGCGCGTGAGACAGATCCTCATCGCGGTCGCCATCGCGCTGACCGTCTCGATCCTGCTGACGCCGGCGCTGATCCGGCTGTTCACCAGGCAGGGGTTCGGCCACCAGATCCGCGAGGACGGGCCGCCGACCCACCACGCCAAGCGCGGCACGCCGTCGATGGGCGGGGTGGCGATCCTGGCCGGCATCTGGGCGGGCTACCTGGGCACGCACCTGGCGGGGCTGGCGTTCGACGGCGAGGGCATCTCGGCGTCGGGTCTGCTGGTGCTGGGCCTGGCCACCGTGCTGGGCGGCGTCGGGTTCCTCGACGACCTGATCAAGATCCGCCGGTCGCGCAACCTCGGGCTCAACAAGACGGCCAAGACGGTCGGCCAGATCGTCGCCGCGGTGCTGTTCGGGGTGCTGGTCCTGCAGTTCCGCAACGCCAACGGGCTGACCCCGGCCAGCGCGAATTTGTCCTACGTGCGCGAAATCGCCACCGTCACACTGGCTCCGGGGCTGTTCGTGTTGTTCTGCGTGGTCATCGTCAGCGCCTGGTCCAACGCGGTCAACTTCACCGACGGCCTGGACGGGCTGGCCGCGGGCTGCATGGCGATGGTCACCGCCGCGTACGTGCTGATCACCTTCTGGCAGTACCGCAACGCGTGCGTCACCGCGCCGGGACTGGGCTGCTACAACGTGCGCGATCCGCTGGACCTGGCGCTCATCGCGGCCGCCACCGCCGGCGCCTGCATCGGCTTTCTGTGGTGGAACGCCGCCCCGGCCAAGATCTTCATGGGCGACACCGGCTCGCTGGCGCTGGGCGGGATCATCGCCGGCCTGTCGGTCACCAGCCGCACCGAGATCCTCGCCGTCGTGCTGGGCTCGCTGTTCGTCGCGGAGGTCACCTCGGTGGTGCTGCAGATCCTCGCGTTCCGCACCACCGGGCGCCGGGTGTTCCGGATGGCGCCCTTCCACCACCACTTCGAGTTGGCCGGCTGGGCCGAGACGACGGTGATCATCCGCTTCTGGCTGCTCACCGCGATCGCCTGCGGCCTGGGCGTGGCCCTCTTCTACGGTGAGTGGCTGGCCACGATCGGTGCGTGATGAGCGGTCTTGACCCGCTGAGACCGGGCGCGCCCGTGCTGGTGGCCGGCGGCGGCGTCACCGGCAGGGCGGTGCTGTCCGCCCTGACCCGGTTCGGCGCCACACCGACCCTGTGCGACGACGACCCGGTCACGCTGCGCCGCTACGCCGAGGACGGCGCGGCGACCGCGTCGACGTCGAGCGCCATCGACCGGGTGGCCGACTACGCCCTGGTCGTGACCAGCCCCGGCTTCTCCCCGGCCACGCCGCTGCTGGCCGCCGCGGCGGCCGCGGGCGTGCCCATCTGGGGCGACGTCGAATTGGCCTGGCGGCTGGACGCCGCGGGCCACTACGGGCCGCCCCGCCGCTGGCTGGTGGTGACCGGGACGAACGGCAAGACCACGACGACGTCGATGCTGCACGCCATGCTGGTCGCCGGGGGCAGAAGCAGCGTGCTGTGCGGCAACATCGGCGATCCGGTCCTGGACGTACTCGACCGGCCCGCCGACCTGCTGGCCGTCGAGCTGTCCAGCTTCCAGCTGCACTGGGCGCCCTCGCTGCGGCCCGAGGCCGGCGTGGTCCTGAACATCGCCGAGGACCACCTCGACTGGCACTCCACGATGGCCGACTACACCGCGGCGAAGGCCCGGGTCCTGAACGGCCGGGTGGCCGTGGTCGGGCTGGACGACGCCCGCGCCGCCGCGCTGCTGGGCACCGCCGCCGCGCCGGTGCGCGCCGGTTTCCGGCTCGGCGAGCCCGCCGCGGGGGAGCTCGGCGTGCGCGACGGCCAGCTCGTCGACCGCGCCTTCGCCGACGACCTGGCGCTGCTGGCGGCCGACTCGATACCGGTGCCGGGACCGGTCGGCGTGCTCGACGCCCTGGCCGCGGCGGCCCTGGCCCGCAGCGTCGGGGTGAGCGCGGAGGGGATCGCCGCCGCCATCGCGTCGTTCCGGGTGGGCCGGCACCGGGCCGAGGTCGTCGCCATCGCCGACGGCATCACCTACGTCGACGACTCCAAGGCCACCAACCCGCACGCCGCCGAGGCGTCGCTGCTGGCCTATCCCCGGGTGGTGTGGGTGGCGGGCGGTTTGCTGAAGGGCGCGTCCGTCGACGCCGAGGTCGCCAGGGTCGCATCGCGGCTGGTCGGCGCGGTGCTCATCGGCCGAGATCGCGGGCAGGTTGCAGAGGCGTTATCGCGACACGCGCCGGATGTCCCCGTCGTCCAGGTTGTGACAGGCGAGGATGCTGATATGAATGCGACTGCTGTGGTTCCTGATACAGATGTGACAGAAGTGAGACCTTCGGGCGGGGACCTCGGCGCTCGCGTCATGACCGCGGCCGTGGCCGCCGCCCGGGAGCTGGCCCGTCCCGGCGACACGGTGCTGCTGGCGCCGGCCGGCGCGTCGTTCGACCAGTTCGCAGGCTACGCCGCCCGGGGCGACGCGTTCGCCGCCGCCGTGCGCGCGGCGACCCGGTAGGTGGGCGTGGCTAACCCGCTGACCCGGCGGCTGCGCCGGGGCAAGACAGTCAAGGGCGACGCGCCCGAGCCGGGCGCGCCATCCGACGCCGCCGACGCCTCGGACGCCGAGGAGGCCCCGACGGACGTCATCGAGGCCGCCGAGCCCGAGGCCGCCAAGGCCCACGTGGGGGCCAGGGCCAGGCTGGTCGCGATGCCGGGCGGCCTGCGCAGCCGGTTCGGCGCGTGGCTGGGCCGGCCCATGACGTCGTTTCACCTGATCATCGCGGTCACCGGGCTGCTGACGACGCTCGGGCTGATCATGGTGCTGTCCGCGTCGGGGGTGCGCTCCTACGGCGCCGACGGGTCGGCCTGGGTGATCTTCGCCAAGCAGGTCCTGTGGACGGTCATCGGGCTGATCGCGGCCTACGTCGCGATGCGCGTGTCGGTGCAGTTCATTCGGCGCGTGGCCTTCACCGGCTACCTCATCACGATCATCCTGCTGGTGCTCGTGCTGGTTCCCGGGATCGGCAACCTGGCCAACGGTTCGCGGAAGTGGTTCGTGATCGCGGGCTTCTCGATGCAGCCCTCCGAGCTGGCCAAGATCGCGTTCGCCATCTGGGGCGCGCACCTGCTGGCGGCCCGGCGCATGGAGCGGGCGTCGCTGCGGGAGATGCTGATCCCGCTGGTCCCGGCCGCGGTCATCGCGCTGGCGCTGATCGTCGCCCAGCCCGACCTCGGCCAGACGGTGTCGCTGGGCATCATCCTGCTGGCCCTGCTCTGGTACGCCGGGCTGCCGCTGCGCGTGTTCGTCACGTCGCTGCTGGCCGTGTTCATGGCCGGCGCCGTCCTGGCGATGTCGGCCGGCTACCGCTCGGACCGGGTGCGGTCCTGGATCAACCCCGAGAACGACCCGCAGGACACCGGCTACCAGGCCCGGCAGGCCAAGTTTGCGCTGGCCCACGGCGGCATCTTCGGCGACGGCCTCGGCCAGGGCGTCGCCAAGTGGAACTACCTGCCCAACGCCCACAACGACTTCATCTTCGCCATCATCGGCGAGGAGCTGGGCTTCATCGGCGCGTTCGGCCTGCTGGCCCTCTTCGGCCTGTTCGCCTACACCGGGATGCGGATCGCGCGCCGGTCCGCCGACCCGTTCCTGCGGCTGGTCACCGCCACCACGACGATGTGGATCCTCGGTCAGGCGTTCATCAACATCGGCTACGTCATCGGCGTGCTGCCGGTCACCGGCCTGCAGCTGCCACTCATCTCCGCGGGTGGAACATCAACGGCCGCAACGCTATTCATGATCGGCATCATGGCCAACGCGGCGCGCCACGAACCGGAGGCGGTGGCCGCGCTGCGGGCCGGCCGCGACGACAAGGTCAACCAGCTGCTGCGCCTGCCGCTGCCCCGGCCGTACGTGCCGAGCCGCATCGAGACCTTCCGCGACCGCAAGCGAGACGGCGCGCCGCCGCCCCGGCGGGCCCCCAAGGCGCCCGCCCGCAAGGCGCCGCGGGCCACCGACAAGCCGCTGCGCAAGGCGTCCGGCCGAACGGCCGCCCGGCCGACGCGCCAGTCTGGCGGCGCCGCGCGGGTGCGGGGAGGGCATCATGGATCAAGCCAGCGGTACGCCGCTCAGCGTCCGACACGGCGAGCACGCGCATTGGAAGGTCAGCGTTACGGGTGAACGGCACGGTCAGACAGCCGGCCGGCGGGCTGGGGGGAAACCCCTCGCCCGCCGGTGCCGCATCATCGGTCAATGCGGCGTCATCGGTTGATTCGGCGGTGTCGGTCGTGCTGGCGGGCGGCGGCACGGCCGGCCACGTCGAGCCCGCGATGGCCGTCGCCGACGCGCTCAGCGCGCTGGATCCCCAGGTCCGCATCACCGCGCTGGGCACCCGGCGCGGGCTGGAGACCCGGCTGGTGCCCGAGCGCGGTTATCACCTCGAGCTGATCACGCCGGTGCCGCTGCCCCGCAAGCCCAGCGGTGACCTAGCGCGGCTGCCACCGAGGGTGTGGCGCGCGGTCCGGGAGACCCGCGCGGTGCTCGACGCCGTCGACGCCGACGTGGTGATCGGTTTCGGGGGCTACGTGGCCGTGCCGGCGTACCTGGCCGCGCGCGGCGGGCTCGGCCGCAGGCGCCGCGTGCCGGTGTTGATCCACGAGGCCAACGCCCGCGCCGGGCTGGCCAACCGCGTCGGCGCCCGCAGCGCCGACCGGGTGCTCTCGGCGGTGCCGGATTGCGGCCTGCGGCGCGCCGAGGTGGTCGGCGTGCCGATCCGGGCGACGCTCACCGCGCTCGACCGCGCGGCCTTGCGCGCCGAGGCGCGCCGGCACTTCGGTTTCGCCGATGACGCGCGGGTGCTGCTGGTCTTCGGCGGCTCGCAGGGCGCCGTCTCGCTCAACCGGGCCGTCTCCGGGGCGGCCGCCGACCTGGCCGCCGCGGGTGTGAGCGTGCTGCACGCGCACGGACCCAAGAACACCCTCGACCTGCGCGAGCCCGGCCCCGGCGACCCGCCCTACGTGGCGGTGCCCTACCTGGACCGGATGGACCTGGCCTACGCCGCCGCCGACCTGGCGATCTGCCGGTCCGGGGCGATGACGGTCGCCGAGGTCTCGGCCGTCGGCCTGCCGGCGATCTACGTGCCGCTGCCGATCGGCAACGGCGAGCAGCGGCTCAACGCGTTGCCGGTTGTCAACGCCGGCGGCGGCATGATCGTCTCCGACGCGGCCCTGACCCCGGCCCTGGTCGCCCGCGAGGTGGCCGGCCTGCTCACCGATCCGCCGCGGCTGGCGGCGATGACGGCCGCCGCCGCCCGGGTAGGCCACCCGGACGCGGCGCGTCAGGTGGCCCAGGCGGCGCTGGACATCGCGCGGCGGGCTCGGGTCGGCGGGAGAAACCCGTGACCGGCGAGCAGTCGCCGCCCGAGCTGCCCCCCGAGCTGCGAAGGGTGCACATGGTCGGCATCGGCGGGGCCGGCATGTCGGGCATCGCCCGCATCCTGCTGGACCGCGGCGCCCTGGTGTCGGGGTCCGACGCGAAGGAGTCGCGCGGCGTGCACGCGTTGCGGGCCCGGGGCGCCTCGATCCGCATCGGCCACGACGCGTCCTCGCTCGACCTGTTGCCGGGCGGCCCCACCGCGGTCATCACCACGCACGCCGCCATCCCGAAGACCAACCCCGAGCTCGTCGAGGCCCGCCGGCGCGGCATCCCGGTGATCCTGCGCCCGGCGGTGCTGGCCAGGCTGATGGACGGGCGCACCACGCTGATGGTCACCGGCACGCACGGCAAGACGACGACGACGTCGATGCTGATCGTGGCGCTGCAGCACTGCGGCCGCGACCCGTCGTTCGCGGTCGGCGGCGAGATGGGGGAGGCCGGCACCAACGCGCATCACGGCAGCGGTGACTGCTTCGTGGCCGAGGCCGACGAAAGCGACGGCTCCCTGCTGGAGTACACGCCCAACGTCGCCGTGGTCACCAACATCGAGACCGATCATCTGGACTTCTACGGCAGCGCCGACGCCTACGTCCGGGTGTTCGACGCCTTCGTGGAGCGGCTGGCCCCGGGCGGATCGCTGGTGGTGTGCGTCGACGACCCGGGCGCGGCCGCGCTGGCGGAACGCACCGCCGAGCTGGGAATCCGGGTGCTGCGCTACGGCTCCGACCCGGGCGAAGACCAGGCCGCCACCCTGCTGTCGTGGGAGCAGCAGGGCATCGAGGCGGTCGCGCACATTCAGCTGGCGGGCGAGCCGCATCCCCGCGTGATGCGGCTGTCGGTGCCCGGGCGGCACATGGCGCTCAACGCGCTGGGCGCGCTGCTGGCCGCGATCGAGATCGGCGCCCCGGTGGACGCGGTGCTCGACGGGCTGGCCGGTTTCGAGGGGGTCCGCCGGCGGTTCGAACTGGTGGGCAACTCCGGGTCGGTGCGGGTCTTCGACGACTACGCCCACCATCCCACCGAGATCAGCGCCACGCTGGCCGCGGTCCGCACGGTCCTCGAGCAGAGCGGCGGCGGCCGCAGCCTGGTGGTGTTTCAGCCCCACTTATATTCGCGCACAAAGGAATTCGCGGCGGAATTCGGTCGCGCCCTCGACGCCGCCGACGAGGTCTTCGTCCTCGACGTCTACGGTGCCCGCGAACAACCGCTCACCGGCGTCAGCGGGGCCAGCGTCGCCGAGCACGTCAGCGTGCCGGTGCGCTACCTGCCGGATCTGTCCACGGTCGCCGAGCAGGTCGCCGCGGCCGCGGGCCCCGGCGACGTCGTCGTCACGATGGGCGCGGGCGACGTGACCCTGCTCGGCCCCGAGATCGTGACCGCGCTGCGGGTGCGGGCCAACCGCAGCGCGCCGGGCCGGCCGGGGGTGCTGCAATGACCGAGCCGGACCGGCCCACCCCGGCCGACGACCCCGAGCGCGCCGACGGCGTGATCACCGAACCGATCGCGACGGGCGCCGGCGACGACACTGCGCCGGCCGAGGAGACCGAGTTCGAGGGGCCACGCCGCAGGGCCCGCCGCGAGCGGGCCGAGCGCCGCGCCGCGCAGGACCGCGCCCGGGCCATCGAGGAAGCCCGCCGCGAGGCCAAGCGCCGGGCCAGCGGGCGCATCGTCAACCAGCCCAAACCCGCCGCGCGGGGCGTCGTCCGCGGCCTGAAAATGCTGCTGGGCAGCGTCATCGTGGCCATCGTCGGGGTCGGCCTCGGGCTCATCCTCTACTTCACGCCGGCGATGTCGGCGCGCAACATCGTCGTCACCGGGATCGGAACGGTGACGCGCGAGGAGGTCCTCGACGCCGCGCGGGTGCGCCCCGGCACACCGCTGCTGCAGATCAACACCAACCAGGTCGCCGAGCGCGTGGCCGCCATCCGGCGGGTGGCCAGCGCCCGGGTGCAGCGCCAGTACCCGTCGGCGCTGCGCATCACCATCGTCGAGCGAGTCCCGTTGGTGGTCAAGGACTTTCCGGACGGCCCGCACCTGTTCGACCGCGACGGTGTGGACTTCGCGACGGGCCCGCCGCCGCCGGCGCTGCCCTACATCGACGTGGCCAACCCCGGGCCGAACGACCCGACGACCAAGGCCGCGCTGCAGGTGCTGATCGCGCTGCGGCCCGAGGTCGCCGGCCAGGTGGGCCGCATCGCGGCCCCGTCGGTGGCGTCGATCACGCTGACGCTCAATGACGGCCGGGTGGTGATCTGGGGGACCACCGACCGCACCGAGGAGAAGGCCGAGAAGCTGGCCGCGCTGCTGACGCAGCCCGGCAAGACCTACGACGTGTCCAGCCCCGACCTGCCGACCGTCAAGTAGCCGCGACGGCCCGTCGCGCCGGCGCGCAGGAAAAAATTTGCGTGCCGCGCGTCGGCGCGCCTGCGGGATAAGCGCGCGTGCTACCCATACCGTTCTGTTTGCGCGGAACTACTTGACATAACTCTAACTCTATGGTTGAGGTTGAGGGTTTGCCAGGCCGACACACCGAGTCCCACCAGGGAGGAAGACGAATGATGACCCCCCCGCACAACTACTTGGCCGTCATCAAGGTTGTGGGTATCGGTGGCGGCGGCGTCAACGCCGTCAACCGGATGATCGAACAAGGCCTCAAGGGCGTGGAGTTCATCGCGATCAACACCGACGCGCAAGCGCTGTTGATGAGCGACGCCGACGTCAAGCTCGACGTCGGGCGCGACTCCACCCGCGGGCTGGGCGCCGGGGCCGACCCCGAGGTCGGGCGCCGGGCCGCCGAGGACGCCAAGGACGAGATCGAAGAGCTGCTGCGCGGCGCCGACATGGTCTTCGTCACCGCCGGCGAGGGCGGCGGCACCGGCACCGGCGGGGCGCCCGTCGTCGCCAGCATCGCCCGCAAGCTGGGCGCGCTGACCGTCGGCGTCGTCACCCGGCCGTTCTCCTTCGAGGGCAAGCGGCGCGGCAACCAGGCCGAAAGCGGCATCGCCGCGCTGCGGGAGAGCTGCGACACGCTCATCGTCATCCCCAACGACCGGCTGCTGCAGATGGGCGACGCCGCGGTATCCCTGATGGACGCGTTCCGCAGCGCCGACGAGGTGCTGCTCAACGGCGTGCAGGGCATCACCGACCTGATCACCACCCCGGGCCTGATCAACGTCGACTTCGCCGACGTCAAGGGCATCATGTCCGGCGCCGGCACCGCGCTGATGGGCATCGGGTCGGCGCGCGGCGAGGGCCGGTCGCTCAAGGCCGCCGAGATCGCCATCAACTCGCCGCTGCTGGAGGCGTCGATGGAGGGCGCCCAGGGGGTGCTGATGTCGATCGCCGGCGGCAGCGACCTGGGCCTGTTCGAGATCAACGAGGCGGCCTCGCTGGTGCAGGACGCCGCCCACCAGGACGCCAACATCATCTTCGGCACCGTGATCGACGACTCGCTGGGCGACGAGGTGCGCGTCACCGTCATCGCCGCCGGCTTCGAGGCCAGCGGACCCGGGCGCAAGCCGGTCACCGGCGCCGGCGCCGGCGACAAGGGCGGCGCCCACCGCATCGAGGCGGCGAAGGCCGGCAAGCTCAGCTCCACGCTGTTCGAGCCCGTCGACGCGGTCAGCGTCCCCGTCCACACCAACGGTTCGACGCTGAATATCGGCGGCGACGACGACGATGTCGACGTGCCGCCCTTCATGCGCCGCTGAGGGTCTCAATTTGCTTGCCCGTGCGCGACAAACCGGCCGCGGCCGGATGGCGCTGCCCGCTGGCGGCCGGGGGGCTTCGGATACTGGTGGTGTGAGCGTTCGCATCCGGCGGGTGACGACCACCCGCGCGGGCGGTGTCTCGGCGCCCCCGTTCGACACCTTCAACCTCGGCGACCACGTCGGCGACGACCCGGCCGCGGTGGCCGCAAACCGCAAGAGGCTGGCCGCCGCCCTGGGACTGGGCGCCCACCGGATCGTGTGGATGAACCAGGTGCACGGTGATCGGGTCGAGGCGGTCGACGGCCCGCGCGATGCCGCCGTCGACGAAACCGATGCGTTGGTGACCGGGACGGCGCGCCTGGCGCTGGCGGTGGTCACCGCCGACTGCGTGCCGGTATTGCTGGCCGACGCGCGCGCCGGCGTGATCGCCGCGGCGCACGCCGGCCGCGTCGGCGCGCAGCGGGGCGTGGTGACGCGCGCCGTCGAGGCGATGGTGGCGCGCGGCGCGCAGCCCGCCGACATCTCGGCGCTGCTCGGCCCGGCGGTCAGCGGCCGCAACTACGAGGTGCCCGCCGCGATGGCCGACGAGGTCGAGGCGGCGCTGCCGGGCAGCCGCACCACCACCGCGGCCGGCACCCCCGGACTCGACCTGCGCGCCGGAATCGCTTGCCAGCTCCGTGATTTGGGCGTCACGGCGATCGACATCGACCCGCGCTGCACGGTGGACGACCCGGCGCTGTTCAGTCATCGCCGGGACGCGCCGACCGGGCGGCTGGCCTCGCTGATCTGGATGGAGTGACGCCATGGCGGGGGAGGTGCTGGCGCACGAGCATGGCGACCGCGAATCCGAATTGACGCATGCGTTGGCCGCCGTGCGATCGCGACTTGCGGCGGCCGCGGAAGCGGCGGGTCGCAATGTGAGCGAAATTGAACTGCTCCCAATTACCAAATTCTTTCCAGCAACCGATGTTGCGATTTTGTCTCGATTGGGTTGTCGGTGCGTTGGCGAATCTCGCGATCAGGAAGCCACGCCGAAGGCCGCCGAAGTCGCCCGGTTGGCGGCGAGTTCGGGGCGCGACGACTTGCGGAATATGCACTGGCACATGGTGGGCCGCATTCAACGGAACAAGGCGCGGTCGCTGGCGCGGTGGGCGCACACCGCCCACTCGGTCGACAGCACCCGCCTGGTCGGCGCGCTCGACCGGGCGGTGTCGGCGGCGCTGGCCGACGGGCGCCGGCAGGAGCCGCTGCGCGTCTATGTCGAGATCAGCCTGGACGGCGACGTGTCGCGCGGCGGCGTCGACATCACCGCGGACGGCGCCGTCGACGAGGTGTGCGCGCAGGTCGAGGACGCCCCGGGCCTGACGCTGCTGGGGCTGATGGGCATCCCGCCGCTGGACTGGGACCCCGCGCGGGCTTTCGACCTGCTGCGATCCGAGCACCGCCGGGTGCTGGATTCGCACCCGAACGCGCGGGGACTGTCCGCCGGCATGTCCAACGACTTCGAAACAGCCGTCAAACATGGTTCGACATGTGTGCGTGTCGGTACCGCGCTATTGGGTCCGAGGCGGCTACCGTCACCGTGAGTAGTCACTGTAGTCACACCTTCATCACAGACACCAATACTCCCAGGGGCTAGAAGGGTTTACGCGATGAGCACACTGCACAAAGTCAAGGCCTACTTCGGTATGGCTCCGATGGAGGACTACGACGACGAGTACTACGACGACCGGGCTCCCTCCCGGGGCTTCCCGCGGCCCCGGTTCGACGACGGCTACGGCCGCTACGAGGGCCGGTTCGAAGGGCGCGAATACGAAGACCCGCGCGGCGAGCCGGCCGACTACCCGCCGACCGGCGGCTACCGCGGCGGCTACGCCGACGAGGGCCGCTACGGCCCCGTGCATCCGCGCGAGTTCGAACGGCCCGAGATGAGCCGCCCGCGCCTCGGTTCGTGGTTGCGCAATTCCACCCGCGGCGCGCTCGCGATGGACCCGCGCCGGATGGCGATGCTGTTCGAAGAGGGCAGCCCGCTGTCGAAGATCACCACGCTGCGGCCCAAGGACTACAGCGAGGCGCGCACCATCGGCGAGCGGTTCCGCGACGGCACGCCGGTGATCATGGACCTGGTGTCGATGGACAACGCCGACGCCAAGCGGCTGGTCGACTTCGCCGCCGGCCTGGCCTTCGCCCTGCGGGGGTCGTTCGACAAGGTCGCGACCAAGGTGTTCCTGCTGTCGCCCGCCGACGTCGACGTCTCCCCGGAGGAGCGTCGCCGGATCGCCGAGACCGGCTTCTACGCCTACCAGTAGACGCACCCGTTCCGCCGCTCAGCGGGGTCGGCGCACGTGAGATGTGTGCCCGCACCCGAGAATCGGTACGCTGGCGCCTGACATTCGGGTCATCTCATCGGTAAGGTCGGGGCTCCAGTTGGTGCTGTTTTTTCAGATCCTTGGGTTTGCGCTGTTCATCTTCTGGCTGCTGCTCATCGCCCGGGTCGTCGTCGAGTTCATCCGCTCGTTCAGCCGTGACTGGCATCCCACCGGCCTCACCGTGGTGATCCTCGAGATCATCATGTCGATCACCGACCCGCCGGTGAAACTGCTGCGGCGACTGATCCCGCAGCTCACCATCGGGGCCGTGCGCTTCGACCTGTCGATCATGGTGCTGCTGCTGGTCGCGTTCATCGGCATGCAACTGGCGTTCGGCGCCGCCGCGTGAGCCACGCCGCGTGCACCGCGGCCGGGGCGCGGAGTCGGTTCGGCCACGTTTTAGTGTCGGTTCGGCCGCCGCAATTTAAAAATTTTAAGGGTTTGGATTTTATTGGTCTTAGTGTGTGAAATTGGGTCTTATTTATTGGGCAATCGGCTAGCGCCGAGTCTGGTGTGACAGGATGGACGGCAGTTGCACGACGGCAACCACTCCGTTCTACACTTTCCAGATCGTTTGACAGGAACTCGAGGGGACGAACAATGCCGCTTACACCAGCCGACGTCCACAATGTGGCGTTCAGTAAGCCGCCGATCGGCAAGCGCGGTTACAACGAAGACGAGGTCGACGCCTTTCTCGACCTGGTGGAAAACGAGCTGACGCGGCTCATCGAGGAGAACTCCGATCTGCGTCAGCGGATCGAGGAGCTGGACCGCGAGCTGGCCGCCGGTGGGGGCGGCGGCGCCGCTCAGCCCACCCAGGCGATCCCGACCTTCGAGCGCGAGCCCGAGCCCGAGCCCGTCAAGCCCGCACCGGTGGCGGCCCCCGCGCCCGCGGCGCCGGCAGCGTCGCAGGGCACCAACGAGGAACAGGCCCTGAAGGCCGCACGGGTGCTGAGCCTGGCCCAGGACACCGCCGACCGGCTGACCAGCACCGCCAAGGCCGAGTCGGACAAGATGCTGGCCGACGCCCGCGCCAACGCGGAGCAAATCGTCAGCGAGGCCCGTCAGACCGCCGAGACCACGGTCACCGAGGCCCGCCAGCGCGCCGACGCGATGCTGGCCGACGCCCAGACCCGCTCGGAGACCCAGCTGCGCCAGGCGCAGGAGAAGGCCGACGCCCTGCAGGCCGACGCCGAACGCAAGCACTCCGAGATCATGGGAACCATCAACCAGCAACGCACCGTGCTGGAAGGCCGCCTCGAGCAGCTGCGCACCTTCGAACGCGAATACCGCACCCGGCTCAAGACCTACCTGGAATCCCAGCTGGAGGAACTCGGCCAGCGCGGGTCGGCGGCGCCCGTCGACTCCAGCGCCGACGCAGGCGGGTTCGACCAATTCAACCGGGGTAATAACTAGCCGGGCGATCGTGCCGGGGTGCTCGCCTAGGTTCAGGCTCGGCACACTAGCCTGCACTAGACCTGGCAGTCCCCGTCGTCGGCTGGAGGATGACCGATGCTGATCATTGCGCTGGTACTCGCCCTGATCGGGCTCGTCGCGTTGGTGTTCGCCGTGGTCACCAGCAACGAGCTGGTCGCGTGGGTGTGCATCGGCGCCAGCGTCATCGGCGTGGTGCTGCTGATCGTCGACGCGCTGCGGGAACGCCAGCGTCGTGACGCCGTCGGCGAGGTGCACGACGTGGACGAAGCCGGGGACGCCGATGAAGCCCCCGTCGACTACCCCGAAGAGGCCGCCGACGAGGAAGAGCACCCGGCCGCCGAGGGCGGTGTCGACGAGGCGTCGCAGGGCCTGGAAACCAGCGACGAGTCGGCGGTACCCGCCGAGGGCCGCGGCGAGGACCGGGCCACCTAGCTCGTCAGCGGGTCGGCGTATTCAGCAGCTCCCGCACCTCATCGTCACTGACCTGGCGAAAGTCCGCGTACACCTGCCCGACGGCTTCGAACCCGGGCGGCATAGTCGCGCACACCACGTCGTCCGCTTCCTGCCCGATCTCGCGGCACGTCGACGCGGGTCCCACCGGGACCGCCACGACGATGGACTGCGGCCCCGCGGCCCGCAGGGCGCGGACGGCGGCCAGCATGCTCGCGCCGGTGGCGATGCCGTCGTCGACCAGGATCACGACCTTGCCGCGCGGATCGGCCAGCGGGCGCCCGCCCCGGTAGGCCAGCTCACGGCGGTTGAGTTCGGTTGTCTCGCTGGCGATCACCTCGCGCACCTGGTCGTCGGTGATGTGCAGGTTGGAGACGACGTTGTCGTTCATCACGACCCCGCCGCCGCTGGCCAGCGCGCCCATCGCCAGCTCCGACCAGCGCGGGACCCCGAGCTTGCGCACCAGGAACACGTCCAGCGGGGCGTGCAGCGCCGCGGCGACTTCCCAGGCCACGGGGACCCCGCCGCGCGCCAGCCCGAAGACCAGCACGTCGTCCCTGTCGCGGTAGGACGCCAACTCCTCGGCCAGCACGCGCCCGGCCTCGCGACGGTCGCGGAACGTGCGCGTCGCCGTTCGCCGAAGGAAGCCGCCGGATGGGTTCATCGCTGCACTCCAGGCTAGCCCCGCGGCGGGAATCCGCCATCGATTGCCGTAGTACGTCGCACGTACTAACTTGGGCGGTGTGGCGAGGCTGAACGATCCCGGCGTGCTGATCCTGACCAGCCTGGCCTCCGGGCCCAAGCACGGGTATGCGCTGGCGCGTGACATCGAGGCGTTCTCCGGCGCGGCGCTGGGGCCGGGGACGCTGTACGGGGCGATCACCCGCTTGGAGGAGCGCGGCCTCATCGAGCCCTTGCAACAGGACGAGCGGCGCCGGCCGTATCGGTTGACGGCCGCCGGCCGGGCCGAACTCGCCACGGCCGTAAGGGAATTGGGCGCGATCGCCGACGAGGGCGCGCGACGGCTGGGCCTTCGGCTGGGGGCGCGGCCGGGCTGGTCGGTATGAACGCCGACGACGCGCGGCGGGCGCTGCGCTGGTATCCGCGGGCCTGGCGTCGCCGCTACGGCGACGAGCTGGCGGCCCTGCTGGAGGACATGTTCGGCGACGGGCCGCTTTCCCGTCGCTGCCGGATATCGCTTGCCCGGTCGGGCACGATCGAGAGGATCCACGAGATGAGTCGGCGCTTTCGCAAGACGTATACGGGCTACAGCGTTGCCTGCGCGGTCGTGTGGGCCGTCATCTTGGCCGCGGCGTCGTCGACGGCCGGCAGCGCCACCCGGCACACGCTGATGCTGGTTTTCGGGGGCTGGTGGATCGGGTGGCTGTCCGCCACGATCGCCCGGGCCGTCTACCCACCGCCGAAACGGCGGGTCGGGCCCTGAAAAAGGGCCCGAGAAGAAGTCGTGTGATCGCGGCTTCGCCGCTCAACACGCTCCATCGGCTCGGAAGTGAATGCGAGCATTCACTTCGTTCGCCTCAGTCGCGTGTGATCGCGGCTTCGCCGCTCAACACACTCCGTCGCCTCAGGAATGAATGCGAGCATTCATTCCATTCGGCTCGGTCGTGTGTCCGAGGGGGGACTTGAACCCCCACGCCCATTAGTAGGGCACTAGCACCTCAAGCTAGCGCGTCTGCCATTCCGCCACTCGGACAAGACCCAACCAGAGTTGGCAGCTAAGGCTATCGGATCGCCCCGCGCAGACCCAACCCAGCTGGCCGGGCGCTGCGGGCCCAGGCCCGGCGGACGCCGCAGTGGTAGGAAAGGTGGTTGTGACCATCGATACTGCGGCCGTCGACCCTGCCGATCCCCGCGACGATGTGGTCCAGGTGGTCAGCCGGTTGATCCGGTTCGACACCACCAATACCGGCGATCCCGAGACCACCCAGGGCGAGGCGGCGTGCGCGCAGTGGGTCGCCGAGCAGCTCCAAGAGGTCGGCTACTTGCCGCAGTATGTCGAATCCGGCGCACCGGGTCGCGGCAACGTGATCGCGCGCCTGCGCGGCGCGGACAGCTCGCGCGGCGCCCTGCTGATTCACGGGCATCTCGACGTGGTGCCGGCCGAGCCGGCGGATTGGACCGTGCACCCGTTCTCGGGCGCGATCCGGGACGGCTACGTGTGGGGGCGCGGCGCGGTCGACATGAAGGACATGGTCGGCATGATGATCGTGGTCGCCCGGCAGCTCAAGCGGGCCGGCATCGTGCCGCCCCGCGACCTGGTGTTCGCGTTCCTCGCCGACGAGGAGCACGGCGGCCACTACGGGGCGCAGTGGTTGGTCAGCCACCGCCCCGAGCTGTTCACCGGTGTCACCGAGGCGATCGGGGAGGTCGGCGGGTTCTCACTGACCGTGCCGCGCCGCGACGGCGGCGAACGCCGGCTGTACCTGATCGAGACGGCCGAAAAGGGGCTGTCCTGGATGCGGCTGACCGCCCGCGGGACGGCCGGGCACGGCTCGATGGTGCACGACCGCAACGCCGTCACGGCCGTCGCCGAGGCGGTCGCGCGCCTGGGCCGGCACCAGTTTCCGCTCGTGGTGAGCGACACCGTCGCGCAGTTTCTGGCCGCCGTCAGCGAGGAGACCGGGCTGACGTTCGACCTCGAGTCGGACGACCTGGCCGGGACGATCGAGAAGCTCGGCCCGACCGCGCGCATGCTCAAGGCCGTGCTGCACGACACCGCCAACCCGACCATGCTCAAGGCCGGCTACAAGGCCAACGTCATCCCAGGCTCGGCCGAGGCGGTGGTGGACTGCCGCATCCTGCCGGGCCGCAAGGCCGCGTTCGAGGCCGAGGTCGACGAGCTGATCGGCCCCGACGTGACCCGGGAATGGATCCGGGACCTCTCCCCGTATGAGACCAGCTTCGACGGCGATCTGGTCGACGCCATGAACGCCGCGGTGTTGGCGCTCGACCCGGACGGGCGCACGGTGCCCTACATGATGTCCGGCGGCACCGATGCGAAAGCCTTCGCGCGCTTGGGTATTCGCTGCTTTGGCTTCAGCCCGTTGCGGTTGCCGCCGGACCTGGATTTCAGCGCGCTGTTCCACGGCGTCGACGAGCGGGTACCCATCGATGCGCTGAGGTTCGGCACCGAGGTGCTGGCGCACTTCCTGACACACTGCTAGTCGGAAAAAAGATGGCTAAGTGAACACGACACGAGAGGATCGCCCATGAGCCTGCCGACCGACCCGTACGACGCGCTGCCCAAGCTGCCGCTGTTCAGCCTGAAGTCGAACTCGATCACCAACGGTCAGCCGCTGGCGACCCCGCAGATCAGCGGCATCATGGGCGCCGGGGGAGAGGATGTCAGCCCGCAGCTGAGCTGGTCCGGATTTCCGGAGGAGACCCGCAGCTTCGCGGTCACCGTCTACGACCCGGACGCCCCGACGCTGTCCGGCTTCTGGCACTGGGCGGTGGCCAACCTGCCCGCTGACGTCACCGAGCTGCCCGACAACGCCGGTGAGGGCAGCGAGCTGCCGGGCGGCGCGCTGACCCTGGTCAACGACGCCGGCATGCGACGGTACGTCGGCGCCGCGCCGCCGCCCGGCCACGGCCCGCACCGTTACTACGTCGCCGTGCACGCCGTGGACGTCGACAAACTCGACCTGCCCGAGGACGCCAGCCCCGCTTTCCTGGGCTTCAACCTGTTCCAGCACGCGATCGCCCGCGCCTACATCTACGGGACGTACGAGCAGACGTAAGCGACCTTCCGCGAGGGTGCCACTACCGACGGGCTCACTCGGGAAACGTGTCGGCAGTTGCACTTTCGCGGTGCGCGTGGCCCCGGTCAATCAGTCGCCGCCAGTGTTCGTTGATGTGGTCGGACTGGCGCTCGAGCGGGGGTTTCGGCACGCGCGCGGCGTGCGCGGGATCGGCGCCGAGGAACCGCAACACCCGAGCGATCTCGCCGCGGTAGTTCGCGTCGAGATCTTCGTAGCGGATCGTCAGGACCTGGGGGCGGCGAGTGGCGAAGTGATCCATCCAGGCCGCCTGTTCGGCCTCGAGGCTGCGTTCCATCCTGGCGATCTGCTCGTGTGTCGGCGCGACGGCGGCGAGGTCGACGGCGGCCCGCCCGGGCGTGGGCCGGGCCAGGTAGAGCCCCCACTGCCGGACCCCCTGCGGCGGGCCGGCCGAGCGAAACCATTCGCCGGTCGCCTCGGCACGAAAAAGCGAGATGGCCTGCGCGCGCCGATCGGCGCGGACGATGTTGACGAAAACCGCTGTCGGGAACAGGTTCTCGAGAACCAGCCCCGGATCGTCGCGACAGCCCAGCGCTTCCGCCAGCAAGACGACATCGCGCCAATGAATCTTGGCGCCCCGAACGCCGTTGTCCGTCGCCGCGTGCGCCATGACCTTGGCCAGATACTCGGGCCACGGGCAGTCCCGCGGTAGCTGCAGATCCTCCGTGTACGCGGCCATGTGTTCGGCCGCGAAATACTCTTCGGGCCGTCCGGCAACCCCGGTCGCGACGAGGCCGGCGGCGAGCAACGAACTACCCGAGCGGGGCGTGGAGGCGATGAGATAGGTCTTGTGTCTCATGCCCGTTGACCCCTCGCATGCCCTAGCCGGTGGGTGTGATCGCCGAGGCTATCGACTCCGCAATGGTGTTGAACAGCGTCGGGAACAGGCCCCCGAATTCCGTGCCGCCCAGGGTGGCGTTGATGGGAACGGTGATGCCCGCGACGCCGGCGGGGATCGTGACCGTCAGCGGTTCGGGCGGCGTGAGAAGCCCGTCGAAGGGGACGTGGGCGATGGCCGGCAATGTGAGAGACCCCAGCAGCGGCGTCGACACGGTGATCGGCAGCGGCAGGTCCACGAGGAGCTGGCCGTTGAGGAAGCCGTTCATCGCGAAGGCGGGCATATCGCCGATCGCGTTGAGCATCCCCAACACGTTGCCGGCCTGCGCGGCGGCGCCGAAAGCCGTTGCGCCCTGAGCTATTCCGTTGGCCATGGCGAACGGCGGGCCCAGTATCGCGAAGCCCAGCTGCAAGGGCAACCCGAAGACGGCGGCGCCGGCCAGCGTGGCGGCAGGGAGACTTAGCGCGAAGTTCGCCGTGACATTCGCGTTGACGAGGGTGTCGATCGCGCTTGCGAAGTTGCCCAACATCATTCCGGGGATGGAGCCGTGCGGGACCAGGCTGGCCAGGCCCACCGGCTGCTGTCCGAGCGCGGTCAGGATGGGCAGCAACTCGGCGGCCGGGCCCTCCAACCCGACGGGTCCGGCGATGGTGACCTGGAAGTTGGGCGGGAGGATGCTGGTGATCTGGCCGCCGATCGCCAAGTGGCTGGTGTCGAATCCCGTGATGAAGAGATCGATGGGGGCGTGTGCGGCGTCCTGCACCGCGGCGTAGTAGTTGCCCGCCTGTATCGCTTGGCCGGCCATCGCCATGTCGTTGCTGGCGATGGGAATCGTCTGCTGGAGATCCGCGCCCATCTTGGTCAGCGACGAGCCGACCGTCCCCCAGAAGCCGGTCGTGCCGTTGACGAAGTCCTGTCCGATGGCGGCCGGGTTGAAGGTCGCAGCGCCCTGGAGGGTGAGCTGGATGTTCGCCGGCACGTTCGCGGGGAAGCCCTGCAGGTCGGTCAGGACGCCACTGGAGAAGATCTGCGCGTAGTGATTCTGGTTGGCGACAATCTGATTCAGGATCGGGAAGGGGTGGCTCGCGAATTGCGCGCCCATCAGGTTCAGATTGAACACCGTGGTGTCGCCGAGGACGGTGTACGGGTTGGGGTACGGCACGGCGCCGGACGGCATCGGCGCGAACAGCCCCGGCAGCAACGAATTCAGCAGCGGTGAAAGCCCCTGCAGCAGCGGCACGTCCTGGAAGAGCCCGGTCGCGGTGCCGAAAAGGTTGGTCAGCGTTATGCCGTTGACCAGCTCGTTGGACAGGAAGTTGCCCACATCCAGTCCGACGCCGTTGAGGGTCGGGCCCAGCAGGGCGCCGAGGGGCCCCGAGGTGAGGCTCAGGCCCGGCGTCAGGTTGCCGAGGTTTATCGGCCCGATGAAGTCGCTCAGGGTCGGGAAGGCGCTGAGGATCGCCGGGTTGAAGAACAGCGAGCCAAGGCTGTTGGCGAACTGGCTCCCGATGCTGTTGAAGGGCCCAAAGAGCTGGCTCAACCCACCGCTCAACCCACCGAGCAGGCCGCCCCCGCCCGTGCCCAGGCCCAGCAGCCCGTCCAGTCCCCCGAGCAGGCCGCCTCCGCCCGAACCGCCGCCCAGCAAGCCGCCGAGCAGGCCGCCGCTGCCGCTCGAGCCGCCCAAGCCGAGCAGCCCGCCGAGCAGCGGTGTGGAGGCGGCCGCGGCGCTCGCGGTGAAGCCGCCGCTGATGGCCTGCTGGGCATTGGCGATCTCGGTGCTGACGTAGGCAGCCGCCCCCGCGTTCAACACGCGCACGAACTCGTTGTGAAATGCCGCCGCCTGAGCGCTCATCGTCTGGAATTGCTGCCCGTAGCTGCCGAACAAGTCGGAGATGGCGAGCGACACATCGTCGGCGGCGGCGGAGGTGATGGCGGTGGTCTGGCCCGCCGCAGCCGCCGTGGCCTCCCGCAAAGTGGAACCGATGCCGGCCAAATCGCCGGCGACCGCCCCTATCGTCTCCGGAGCAGCAACTACAAAGGACATCGTGGTCTCCCCTCGAAGACAATCCCCACTAGGCAACTACGTCATACCGGTCACAATGGCGCCCCACTTGTGACGGAGAAAACGGGCGTTCTCTTTTTCTAACAGGTTGTTCGACAGATGCACAACCGTGGATTAGCAAGGCAAGCAATCGAATTAATCGACATATGCGCAATAAGGCTGCCTAGCCGCACCCCGCCGGTCAGTGTGGGTCGGTGGCCGCCGACCCGACCGCGTCGCGCAGCGAGGCGAACCCGCCGTCGTGCAAGCGCCGTGCGATGCCGTCGTGAATGTGCTTGGGCCACAAGCCTCCTCCGTAGATGAAGCCGGTGTAGCCCTGCAGCAGCGAGGCGCCCGCGGTGATCCGCTCCCAGGCGTCGTCGGCCGTTTCGATGCCGCCCACGCTGATCAAGACCAAACGGTCGCCGACGCGGCCGTAGAGCCGGCGCAGCACCTCGAGGGCCCTGCGCGCCACCGGGGGCCCGGAGATGCCGCCGGCGCCGAGCTCGTCGACGCCGGGGGTGCTCAGGCCCTCGCGCGACACGGTGGTGTTGGTGGCGACGATGCCGGCCAGGCCCAATTCGACGGCCAGGTCCGCGATGTCGTCGACGTCGGAATCCGAGACGTCGGGCGCGATCTTCACCAGCACCGGCGTGGAGGTTTCGGCGAGGACGCCTTCCAGGATGGGCCGCAGCGACTCGACCGCCTGCAGGTCCCGCAGCCCGGGCGTGTTGGGCGAGCTGACGTTGACCACCAAATAGTCCGCCAGCGGGCCGACCAGCCGGGCGCTGGCCCGGTAGTCGCCGACGGCGTCTGCGGCCGGGGTCGCCTTCGTCTTGCCGATGTTGACGCCGACCGGCACCTCGGGGCGATGCCGCGCGAGCCGGCCGGCCAGCTCGCCCGCACCGCGATTGTTGAACCCCATCCGGTTCAGCAGCGCCCGGTCGGCGGGCAGCCGGAACAGGCGGGGGGCGGGGTTGCCGGGCTGGGGCTGCGCCGTGACCGTGCCGACCTCGGCGTAGCCGAAACCCAGCGCGCCCCAGGTGAGCAGGCCCAGGCCGTCCTTGTCGAAGCCGGCGGCCAGGCCGAGCGGCGCGGGAAAGCGCACGCCGAACACGGTGCTGGCCAGCACCGGATCGGTGGGGCGGGTCAGCCGGTGCAGCAGCCGCCGGGTGCCGGCCACGGCCGTGACGCCGCGCAGGATCGCGAACACCAGCGTGTGGATGCGCTCGGGTGGGACCAGGAAAAACAGCCGGCGGGTGAGCCGGTACATCACAGTTCCGGCTGGTCGGGACGCCGGCTTTCGAGGCGAGACTTCTTGCGGCGCAACAGAACCCGCCTGCTTCCGTCGGTGTAGAGCCGCACCCGCGTCAGCTCCCAGCCGCGGTATTCGGCCTCGATGGACAGCCGGATGGACGCGCTGAGCCGGGTCACCTCCGGCGGCAGGCGCAGCGGTATCCACTCGTATTCGTCCGACATCTCCGCCGCCCAGCCCGCGGGGAGCCGGCTCCACCGCGGCGCCGTCACGGCGCACCCGCCGCGTGCTCGATCACCTGGACGCCCGCACCCGATCCCGACACCACGTACAAGGTGCCCGACGCTTCGTCAAAGGCCAGCGAGTTCGGCTGCTGCACGGTTGGGTATCGCACCCTTTCGACGGGAATTCCGGTTGACAGATCGTAACCAATGACCACGTTCGAAGCGGTCTGGGACACCCAGGCGAGCCCGCGCGAACCGGCCAGCCCGTACGGGGACTGCCGCACCGGGTAGGCCTGGCGCAGGATCAGCGGGTCGACGCCGTAGACCAGCAGTTGCCCGCCGCGGGTGTCGGCGACGAGCACCCGGCCCAGCGGATCGGCGGCCAGGGTGGTCGCGCCCTCCCCGGCGCGCAGCGCCTGCTCGACATGACCGTCGGCGCCGATCGTCGTCACCGAGGTCTGGCCGCGGTCCAGGACCACCGTCGTATTCCCTTGTGCGGCAAGGGCATCCACGCGCGCGAAGATCTTGTTCCGGCCGGCGATGGTGGCGGTCTTGACCGTGTCCGGGGAGCGGGAGGCGAAGGTGTAGACGGCCCCGTCGTCGGTGCCCAGCACCAGGGTGCCGTCGGCGCGCTGCGCGATCGCGGTGAAGTCGGTCTGTGCGGCGTTGGCGACGGGCACCTGCGTGGCGTGGGCCGCCGACAGGTCGACGACGAAATAGCCGCCGCGCGTGGCCAGGTAGGCGGTGCCGCGGCCGTCGCCGGTCAGCGCGCTCGCCGGACCGGGCAGGTCGATCACCCGCGGCGGCGTCCGCGGATCGCCGAACTCGGTCAGGGTGGCGGGCGCCGTCGGGTCGGCGCCGTGGGTCAGGACGGCCAATTGTCGGCTGCCGCCGTCGAAGATCGCCGCGGTTGCGCGACCGCCCAGCGGGCGCACCGCGCCGGCCGGGTTCTGGGACGCCGGCGGGGACGCCGCCGGCTGGGCCGGTTCAATGGTCGGTGGCGCGCTGTTGAACGGACCGGCGGAACATCCCGCGACTCCCGTGACCACCGCCAGCAAAAGTGGCAGCCCAGCCAAGCGGCGCTGAACTGCGCCTCTCGCGCGCCTATGCCGTCGCAGCAATGAGTTTCCTTCGCGTCACCTACAGGAACGTCAAATTTTAGGGAACGGTTTCGCATCCAATATGGCCATGTTGCCTGCATCGGGTCGGACTGGAGAGGTATGGTCGCGTCATGACCGTCATCGTGGACCGGCATACCGCTGAGAAAGAGTTTGCTGTCGAGGACATCTCGACGGGCATCTTCGCCAGCGGATACGGACAAGTCGGTGATGGGCGCAGTTTCTCCTTCCACATTGAGCACCGATCCCTCGTCGTAGAAATTTACCGGCCGCGCCTCGCGGGCCCCGTTCCGCAGGCCGAAGACGTGGTGGCCCGGGCGGTCCGCGGCCTGGTCGACATCGACCTCACCGACGAGCGCAGCCTGACGGCCGCGGTGCGCGATTCCGTCGCGCACGCGGTACCGGTAAGCCGCTAGTCAACCAGTCAGCTCCCGTCCCTGTACGGTCGTCGTCGTGACGGTCATCCTGTTACGGCACGGCCGTTCGACCTCTAATACCGCCGGCGTCCTGGCCGGCCGCTCCGAGGGCGTCGACCTGGACGACAAGGGTCGCGAGCAGGCCGCCGGGCTGATCGACCGCCTCGGCGACCTGCCGATCCGGGCCCTGGTCAGTTCGCCGTTGCTGCGATGCCGGCGCACCGTCGAGCCGCTCGCCGAAGCGCTGTGCCTCGAGCCGCTGATCGACGACCAGCTCGCCGAGGTGGACTACGGGGAGTGGACCGGCCGTAAGATCGGCGAGCTCACCAACGAGCCCCTGTGGCGGGTCGTGCAGGCCCATCCCAGCGCGGCGGTGTTTCCCGGCGGCGAGGGCCTGGCGCAGGTGCAGGCGCGCGCCGTCGCGGCCGTCCGCGGGCACGACCGGCGGTTGGCCGATGAACACGGCGGCGACGCGCTGTGGGTCGCGTGCACCCACGGCGACGTCATCAAGTCCGTCGTCGCCGACGCCTACGGCATGCACCTCGACGGCTTCCAGCGCGTCACCGCCGACCCGGGGTCGGTGACCGTGATCCGCTACACCCCGCTGCGGCCGTTCGTGTTGCACGTCAATCACACGGGCGCACGGCTGTCCGCCGCGTTGCGCGCCGGGCCGCCGCCGAAGGAGGAAGCCGCGGGGAATGAGGCTCACGGTGAACCGAAGGGCGAGGCGCAAACTGGGCCGAACGGGTCGGTACCGTCGAGCGACGCGGTGGTCGGCGGCTCCCCGGACTGATCACGCTTAATTCCGCTCTGACGGGGCAATCGAATCGCACGGCAGCGGCAACAGCCGGTATTTTGGAGGTGCCATGGCCCGCGCAATTCACGTCTTCCGCACGCCCGACCGCTTCGTGGCCGGGACCGTTGGTCAGCCCGGAAACCGCACCTTTTACATCCAGGCGGTGGGCGATTCGCGGGTGGTGTCGGTGATCTTGGAGAAGCAACAAGTGGCGGTGCTCGCCGAGCGCATCGGCGCGTTGCTGCTCGAGGTGAATCGCAGGTTCGGCACGCCGGTGCCGCCGGAGCCCGCCGAGATCGACGACCTCAATCCGTTGATCACACCCGTCGATGCGGAGTTTCGGGTCGGGACCATGGGGCTCGGCTGGGATTCGGAAGCCCAGACCGTGGTGGTCGAGTTGCTGGCCGTCACCGACGCCGAGTTCGACGCTTCGGTGGTGCTCGACGACACCGAGGAGGGGCCCGACGCGGTGCGGGTGTTCTTGACGCCGGAGTCCGCACGCCAGTTCGCCACCCGGTCCAATCGCGTGATTTCCGCGGGGCGTCCGCCATGCCCGCTGTGTGACGAACCACTGGACCCCGAGGGCCACATCTGCGCGCGGACCAACGGCTACAAGCGCAGCGCGCTTCTCGGGCCCGACGATGAACCCGAGGAATAGCGGGGCTCACGAGCGGGAGGTGCTGCGGGACGGCGAGCTGACGGTCCTCGGGCGCATCCGCTCAGCCAGCAACGCCACCTTCTTGTGCGAATCGACGCTCGGCGAATCCAGCGTGCACTGCGTCTACAAGCCGGTCTCCGGCGAGGCGCCGCTGTGGGACTTCCCGGACGGAACCCTGGCCGGCCGCGAAGTCGCCGCGTACCGGATAGCGACGCAATTGGGCTGGAACATCGTGCCCTACACCATTATTCGTCACGGGCCTGCGGGCCCGGGCATGCTGCAGCTGTGGGTGGAACAGGCCGGCGACGCGGCCGACTCCGACCCGCCGCCGGGCCCGGACCTGGTCGACCTGTTTCCCGCCAACAAGGTGCAGCCGGGCTACCTGCCGGTGCTGCGGGCCTACGACTACGCCGGCGACGAGGTCGTCCTGGTGCATGCCGACGACATCCGGCTGTGGCGGATGGCGGTGTTCGACGTCCTGATCAACAACGCCGATCGCAAGGGCGGCCACGTCCTGCGCGACCTGGAGGGCCACGTCTACGGCGTCGACCACGGGGTGTCCCTGCACGTGGAGAACAAGCTGCGCACGGTGTTGTGGGGCTGGGCGGGCAAGCCGATCGACGATGACACGTGCGAGGCGATCGCGGGGCTCGCCGAGGCCCTCACCGGCTCGCTGTGCGACGAACTGGCCGAACACATCACGCGGGCCGAGATCGCGGCGCTGCGCGGCCGCGCGCTCGCGCTGCTGGACAACCCGATCATGCCCACGCCCAATCGGCACCGCCCGATTCCGTGGCCGGCTTTCTAGCGCGGGGGTTGGCGTCGGCGATACTGAACCGGTGACGAGCGGCCCGGGTGACCTGACGGACGCCGCGCTGGCCGCCGATCTCGCCGCCGACGCGGGGGAGCTGTTGCTCAAGGTGCGCGACGAGGTCGGTTTCGGCCATCCCTGGATGCTCGGCGACGCGGGTGACAGCCTGGCCAACGCGCTGATTCTGCGGCGGCTGCGGGCCGAGCGCCCCGGCGACGCGGTGCTCAGCGAGGAGGCCTACGACGATCTGTCCCGGGTAAATCACGACCGCGTGTGGATCATCGACCCGCTGGACGGCACCCGCGAGTTCTCCACGCCCGGCCGCGACGACTGGGCGGTCCACATCGCGCTGTGGCAGCGCCCCACCGACGGGCAACGCGAGATCACCGACGCGGCCGTGTCGTTGCCCGCCCGCGGGAACACCGTGTACCGCAGCGACACCGTCACAGCCGACGCCGCGCGGGTCGGCATCCCGGGCACCATCCGGATCGCCGTCAGCGCCACCCGGCCGCCCGCGGTGCTGTACCGGATGCGCCAGACGCTGCACATCCAACCGGTGGCGATCGGCTCGGCGGGTGCCAAGGCGATGGCCGTCATCGACGGCGACGTCGACGCCTACGTGCACGCGGGCGGCCAGTGGGAGTGGGACTCGGCGGCCCCGGCCGGGGTGCTGATGGCGGCCGGCATGCACGCCTCGCGGCTGGACGGATCGCCGCTGCGCTACAACCAGCTCGATCCGTACCTGCCGGACTTCGTGATGTGCCGTGCGGAGCTGGCGCCGATCCTGCTCGGCGCCATCCGCCAGGAATTTCAGTGACCGGCCCCGCGTTTAGAGTCGACGTTATGCAGGCGTGGTCTTCCGCACAGGTCCCGGTGGTGCCGGGGCGCGGTCCCGAGTTGCGGCTGTATGACACCTCCGACCGGCAGGTCCGCCCGGTGGCGGCCGGGTCGAAGGCCACCATGTACGTCTGCGGGATCACCCCCTACGACGCGACCCACCTGGGCCACGCGGCCACCTACCTGGCCTTCGACCTGGTGCATCGGCAATGGCTGGACCTCGGTCACGACGTGCACTACGTGCAGAACGTCACCGACATCGACGACCCCCTGCTGGAGCGCGCCGAGCGCGACGGCCTCGACTGGCGTGCGCTGGGCGACCGTGAGGTCGCCCTGTTTCGCGAGGACATGACGGCGCTGCGGATCCTGCCGCCGCGGGAGTACGTCGGGGCGACCGAGGCGATCGCCGAAGTGGTCGAACTCGTCGAGAAGATGCTGGCGTCCGGTGCCGCGTACGTCCTCGACGGCGACTACCCCGACGTCTACTACCGCGCCGACGCCACCCCGCAGTTCGGCTACGAATCGGGCTATGACCGCGACACCATGCTGCAGCTGTTCGCCGAACGCGGCGGCGATCCGCGCCGCCCCGGCAAGACCGACGAGCTCGACGCTTTGCTGTGGCGGGCCGCGCGGCCGGGCGAGCCCAGCTGGCCGTCACCGTTCGGCGCCGGCCGGCCCGGCTGGCACGTCGAGTGCGCCGCGATCGCGCTCAGCCGCATCGGCAGCGGCCTGGACATCCAGGGCGGGGGCAGCGACCTGATCTTCCCGCACCACGAATTCACGGCCGCCCACGCCGAATGTGTCCGCGGCGAACGCCGATTCGCGCGGCACTACGTGCACGCCGGGATGATCGGCTGGGAGGGGCACAAGATGTCCAAGAGCCGCGGCAACCTCGTGCTCGTGTCGGACTTGCGCGCGAAGGGCGTTGAGCCGGCGGCCATTCGGCTGGGGCTGCTGGCCGGGCACTACCGCGCCGACCGATTCTGGAGCGCCGAAGTGCTCGATGAGGCGACCGCCCGCCTGCAGCGGTGGCGCGCGGCGACCGCGCTGCCGGCGGCGCCGGACGCCACCGACGTCATCGGCCGGCTCCGCCGCTACCTGGCCGACGACCTCGACACGCCGAAAGCCCTTGCCGCGCTGGATGGTTGGGCCACCGACGCGCTGGAATACGGCGGCCACGACGCCGGGGCGCCCGCGTTGGTGGCGACCGCGGTGGATGCACTGCTGGGAGTGCAGCTGTAAAGAGGGGTACGTTTTTGCCCATGACGTCGCTGCACGACAAGGTCGTCTTCATCACCGGCGGCGCGCGGGGGATCGGCGCCGAGATCGCCCGCCGCCTGCGCAACAAGGGCGCCAGGCTGGTGCTGTCCGATCTCGACCGGGCCGAACTGGAGGCGCTCGCCGCCGAACTCGGCGAGGACCGCGTGCTCACGGCGGTCGCTGACGTGCGCGACCTGCCCGCCATGCAGGCCGCGGCGGCCAAGGCCGTCGAACGCTTCGGCGGCATCGACGTCGTCGTCGCGAACGCCGGGATCGCCAGCTACGGGTCGGTGCTGAACGTCGACCCCGAGGCGTTCAAGCGGGTGCTGGACGTGAACCTCGTCGGCGTCTTCCACACCGTGCGGGCCACGCTGCCGTCGGTGATCGCCCGCCGCGGCTACGTGCTGATCGTGTCGTCGCTGGCGGCGTACGCGGCGGCCCCGGGGCTGGCGCCGTACAACGCGTCGAAGGCCGGCAACGAGATCTTCGCCAACGCGCTGCGGCTGGAGGTCGGCGACCGCGGCGTCGGCGTCGGCTCGGCGCACATGTCCTGGATCGACACCGCCCTGGTCCGCGACAGCAAGGCCGACCTGCCCGCCTTCGGCGAGATGATCGCGCGGCTGCCGTGGCCCCTCAGCAAGACCACCACCGTCGACAAGTGCGCGGACGCGCTCGTCAGGGGCATCGAGGGCCGCCGGCGCCGGGTCTACTGCCCGGAGTGGGTCGGCCTGCTCCGCTGGCTCAAGCCGGTGCTGTCCACCCCGGTCGGCGAGTTTCCCATCCGCCGGATCGCCGCCGAGCTGTTGCCCCGGATGGACGCCGAGGCCGCCGCGCTCGGCCGGTCGATGTCCGCGTTCAACGTCGAGTCGCTGCGCGAAACGGGCGGCATCCCGCCCAACTAGGGGCCTATTTGCGCCGCCGGCGCAGGTAGCGCTCGAACTCCGCGGCCAGCGCGTCGCCGTCGATCTTGCCCAGGGCCTCGTTCATGTCGACCTCGGCGTCGCCGCGCTGCTCCAGCGACGACACGTATTCGGCCAGGTCCTCGTCCTCGGCGGCCATCTCGGTGATCGCCTGCTCCCACTCCTCGGCCTGGGCCGGCAGATCGCCCAGCGGCACCTCGATGTCGAGCACGTCCTCGACGCGGCGCAACAGTGCCACCGTCGCCTTCGGGTTCGGCGGGTTGGACACGTAGTGCGGCACCGCCGCCCAGAACGTCACGGCGGGGATCCCGGCGGCCACGCAGGCGTCCTGGAAGACCCCGGCGATGCCGGTCGGGCCCTCGTAGCGGGTTTCCTCGAGGCCGAAGCGTTTCGCCGATTCGGGGGAGTAGGCCGCGCCCGACACCGGGACCGGCCGGGTGTGCGGCGTGTCGGCCAGCAGGGCGCCGAGGATGACCACGGTGTCGACGTTGAGCTTGTCGGCGATGGCCAGCAACTCGGCGCAGAACGTGCGCCAGCGCATGTTGGGCTCCACGCCGTGCATCAACACGACGTCGCGGTCGCTGCCCGGCGGCCGGCAGTGGGTGATCCGCATCGCCGGCCACACCAGCTCCCGGGTCACGCCGTCGATCTGCCGGATGACCGGGCGATTCACCTGGTAGTCGTAGTACGCCTCGTCGTCGATCTCGACGATCGGGTCGGCCTCCCAGATGGCGTCGAGGTGCTCGAGCGCGTCGCTGGCCGCGTCGCCGGCGTCGTTCCAGCCCTCGAACGCCGCCACGACGATGGTGTTGTGCAGTTCGGGCAGCGCGGAGGCTTCCTGGCCACGATCCGGCAATGTCACAGAATCAGCGTACGGCCTGCTGCAAACCGCCTGCGCCGTTCCGCGGGGCGTGCCTGGCAGGAACCTGTCAACCTCTGGGCGTATTGCATAGGACGACTATCCTTATGGCGTGAGTGCCGCCGACGAACACCGCTCAGAAATACGTTCGGCTGCAAACTGGTTAACCTTGGTAACTAACCCGTCGCTGCCACGATCCGCAGGCTGTCGATCGCGGCGACGAGTTGGGCGTCCAGACGTCGATCGGGTGACGACGTAGACTTTTTTGGTCGAGAGGCGTTGCAACGGGTCCGGGTCGCTGCCGGAATCCGCCACGCTCGGCAGAGTCAAGGACGCCTTCCGCTACGGAAGGAAGTACGTGAACGCCGTTAAAACAGACTCCGCGACAAACTTCGCACCGAACATCCGCCCCGACTGCACCGACGAACTGACGGCAGCGCTGCGCCGGCGGATCATGGTGATCGACGGCGCGATGGGCACGGCGATCCAGCGGGACCGGCCCGACGAAGCCGGCTACCGCGGCGACCGGTTCACCGAGTGGCCGACCGCCCTGCAGGGCAACAACGACCTGCTCAACCTGACGCAGCCGCAGATCATCGAGGGGATCCACCGCGAGTACCTCGAGGCGGGCGCCGACATCCTCGAGACCAACACGTTCAACGCGAACGCGATCTCGCTCTCCGACTACGACATGGCGGACCTGGCCTACGAGCTGAACTACGCCGGCGCCGCCCTGGCCCGCAAGGCCGCCGACGAATTCAGCACCCCGGAGAAGCCCCGCTACGTCGCCGGCGCCATCGGGCCCACGACGCGGACCGCGTCGATCTCGCCGGACGTCAACGACCCCGGGGCCCGCAACGTCTCCTACGACCAGCTCGTCGCCGCCTACCTCGAGGCCGCCAACGGCCTGGTCGACGGCGGTGTCGACCTCCTCATCGTCGAGACCATCTTCGACTCGCTGAACGCCAAGGCGGCGGTGTTCGCCGTCGAGACGCTGTTCGAGGAGCGCGGACGGCGCTGGCCCGTGATCATCTCGGGCACCATCACCGACGCGTCCGGGCGGACGCTGTCCGGTCAGGTCACCGAGGCCTTCTGGAACTCGATCCGGCACGCGAAGCCACTCGCGGTCGGCCTCAACTGCGCCCTGGGCGCGCCGGAGATGCGGCCCTACATCGCCGAGGTGGCCAGGATCGCGGACACCTTCGTCTCCTGCTACCCCAACGCCGGCCTGCCCAACGCCTTCGGCGAGTACGACGAGACCCCGGACCGCCAGGCCTCCTACATCGCCGATTTCGCCGAGGCCGGTCTCGTCAACCTGGTCGGCGGCTGCTGCGGGACGGCGCCGCCGCACATCGCCGAGATCGCCAAGGTCGTCGAGGGCAAGCCGCCGCGGGAGGTGCCGGAGATCCCGGTGGCCACCCGGCTGTCGGGCCTGGAGCCGCTCAACATCACCGACGACTCGCTGTTCGTCAACATCGGTGAGCGCACCAACATCACCGGCTCCGCCCGGTTCCGCAACCTCATCAAGGCCGGGGACTACGACACCGCGCTGTCGGTCGCCCTGCAGCAGGTCGAGGTCGGCGCGCAGGTCATCGACATCAACATGGACGAGGGCATGATCGACGGCGTCGCCGCGATGGACCGGTTCACCAAGCTGATCGCGGCCGAGCCGGACATCAGCCGCGTCCCGGTGATGATCGACTCCTCCAAGTGGGAGGTCATCGAGGCGGGCCTGAAGAACGTGCAGGGCAAGCCGATCGTCAACTCGATCTCCATGAAGGAGGGCGAGGAGAAGTTCGTCCGCGAGGCGCGGCTGTGCCGCAAGTACGGCGCCGCCGTCGTCGTGATGGCCTTCGACGAACAGGGCCAGGCCGACAACCTGGAGCGCCGCAAGGAGATCTGCGCGCGCGCCTACCGGATCCTGACCGAGGAGGTCGGCTTCCCGCCCGAGGACATCATCTTCGACCCGAACTGCTTCGCGCTGGCGACCGGTATCGAGGAGCACGCGACCTACGGGATCGACTTCATCGAGGCCTGCGCCTGGATCAAGGAAAACCTGCCGGGGGTGCACATCTCCGGCGGCATCTCGAACGTGTCGTTCTCGTTCCGGGGTAACAACCCGGTCCGTGAGGCGATCCACTCGGTGTTCCTGTTCCACGCCATCAAGGCCGGCCTGGACATGGGCATCGTCAACGCCGGCGCGCTGGTGCCCTATGACTCGATCGATCCCGAGCTGCGGGAGCGCATCGAGGACGTCGTCCTGAACCGCCGCGAGGACGCCGCCGAACGGCTCCTGGAGATCGCCGAGCGGTTCAACAAGTCGGAGAAGGGTGAGGACCCGGCAGCGGCCGAGTGGCGCGGCCTCCCGGTCCGCGAGCGGATCACGCACGCCCTGGTCAAGGGCATCGACGCCCACGTCGACGCCGACACCGAGGAACTGCGGGCCGAGATCGCCGCCGCGGGTGGGCGCCCGATCGAGGTGATCGAGGGCCCGCTGATGGACGGCATGAACGTCGTCGGCGACCTCTTCGGCTCCGGCAAGATGTTTTTGCCCCAGGTGGTGAAGTCGGCCCGGGTGATGAAGAAGGCCGTGGCGTACCTGCTGCCGTTCATCGAGGAGGAGAAGGAGCAGAACGGAACCGCCGCCGCGAAGGACACCAACGGCACGATCGTGATGGCGACCGTCAAAGGCGACGTCCACGACATCGGCAAGAACATCGTCGGAGTTGTGTTGCAGTGCAACAACTTCGAAGTGATCGACCTCGGTGTGATGGTGCCGGCGCAGAAGATCCTGGATGCGGCCAAGGAGCACAGCGCCGACATCATCGGGTTGTCCGGCCTGATCACCCCGTCCCTGGACGAGATGGCCAACTTCGCCGTCGAGATGGAACGCGAGGGCCTGGAGATCCCGTTGCTGATCGGCGGCGCGACCACCTCGCGCGCCCACACGGCGGTGAAGATATCGCCGCGCCGCAGCGGTCCGGTGGTCTGGGTCAAGGACGCATCCCGTTCGGTGCCGGTGGCGGCCGCGCTGCTGGACGACAAGCAACGGCCGGCCCTGCTGGAGGCCACCGAGACCGAGTACGCGGCCCTGCGCGAGCGGCACGCACAGAAGAACGAGCGGCCGATGCTGACGCTGGAGAAGGCCCGTGCCAACCGGACGCCCATCGAGTGGGACGGCTACACGCCGCCGGTGCCCGCGATAGGTGCGCGAGTACGCGAATTTCATGACTACGACCTCGCCGAGTTGCGCGAATACATCGACTGGCAGCCGTTTTTCAACGCCTGGGAGATGAAGGGCCGCTTCCCCGACATCCTCAACAACCCCGTCTCGGGCGAGGCCGCGCGCAAGCTGTACGACGACGCCCAGGAGATGCTCGACACCCTGATCAAGGAGAAGTGGCTGACCGCCAACGGGGTGATCGGGTTCTTCCCGGCGAACGCCGTCGGCGACGACATCGAGGTGTACACCGACGACACCCGGACCGAGGTGCTGACCACGTTGCACAACCTGCGCCAGCAGGGCGAGCACCGCGAGGGCATCCCGAACCGGTCGCTGGGCGACTACATCGCGCCCAAGGACACCGGTCTGGCCGACTACGTCGGCGCCTTCGCCGTCACCGCGGGGCTCGGCAGCCAGGAGAAGATCGCGGAGTTCAAGGCGGCCGTCGACGACTACAGCGCGATCCTGCTGGAGTCGCTCGCCGACCGGCTGGCGGAGGCTTTCGCCGAACGGATGCACCAACGGGTCCGCAAGGAGTTCTGGGGGTTCCAGCCGGACGAGCAGCTGGACAACGAGGCGCTCATCGCTGAGAAGTACGTGGGAATCCGCCCCGCCCCCGGCTACCCCGCCTGCCCGGAGCACACCGAGAAGGTGACGCTGTGGAAGCTGTTGGACGTCCGGGAGCGCACCGGCATCGAGTTGACCGAGTCGATGGCGATGTGGCCCGGTGCCGCCGTCAGTGGCTGGTACTTCTCGCATCCGCAATCGCAGTACTTCGTGATCGGTCGGATGGCCCAGGACCAGGTCGCCGACTACGCGAAGCGCAAGGGCTGGACGCTGCAGGAAGCCGAGCGCTGGCTCGCCCCCAACCTCGGCTACAACCCGGAGGACTGAGCCCGTCGCGGGCGTGCCCGCCGAAACCGCCGTGACTTCGGTGGACGCCGCGTGAAACAATCGCTGGCCGTGAAGACCTTCGAGGATCTGTTCGCCGAACTCGGCGAGCGTGCCCGCACCCGGCCGGCCGGCAGCGCCACGGTCGCCGCGCTGGACGGCGGCGTGCACGGGCTGGGCAAGAAGATTCTGGAGGAGGCCGGCGAAGTGTGGCTGGCCGCCGAGCACGAAACCGACGACGCGCTGGCCGAGGAGATCAGCCAGTTGCTGTACTGGACGCAGGTGCTGATGATCGCGCGCGGCCTGTCCCTTGACGACGTCTACCGGAAGCTGTGAGCATGCTGCGGGTTGCGGTTCCCAACAAGGGCACGCTCAGCGAGCCGGCCAGCGAGATCCTCGCGGAGGCGGGCTACCGGCGCCGCACCGATTCCAAGGACCTCACCGTCATCGACCCGGTCAACCAGGTCGAGTTCTTCTTCTTGCGGCCCAAGGACATTGCCATCTACGTGGGTTCCGGGGAGCTGGATTTCGGCATCACCGGGCGCGACCTGGTGCGCGACTCGGACGCCCCGGTGCGCGAACGCCTGGCATTGGGCTTCGGGTCGTCGAGCTTTCGGTACGCCGGCCCGGCCGGGCGCGACTGGACGCCCGCCGACCTGGCCGGCAAGCGAATCGCGACCGCCTACCCGAACCTGGTCCGAAAAGACTTGGCGGAGAGGGGAATTGAGGCCACTGTCATCAGGCTCGACGGCGCGGTGGAGATCTCGGTGCAGCTCGGCGTGGCCGACGCCATCGCCGACGTGGTGGGCTCCGGGCGCACCCTGAGCCTGCACGACCTGGTGGCGTTCGGGGAGCCGCTGTGCGATTCGGAGGCGGTGCTGATCGAGCGCGCGGACGAGGGCGGCCACGAAACGAAAGCGGTGCGCGATCAACTGGTCGCGCGGGTGCAAGGCGTGGTGTTCGGCCAGCAGTACCTGATGCTCGATTACGACTGCCCGCGTTCGGTCCTGGACCGGGCCACAGCGATCACCCCGGGACTGGAGTCACCGACCATCGCCCCGCTCGCCGATCCGGACTGGGTGGCGATCCGCGCGCTGGTGCCGCGTCGCGGCGTCAACGAGATCATGGACGAGCTCGCCGCCATCGGGGCCAAGGCGATCCTGGCGTCCGACATCAGGTTCTGCCGGTTCTAGACCAACGGGTGGCTTCCTCGCGGCTGTGTTAGCGTCCGGCTAGGGCTGCCGCAAGGTGGACGCCCGCGTCATCGTCTAGTCCCCCAGGAGGGTCTTCGTGACACACGCGCTAATTCTGCTGCTGGCTTTACTGATCGGTGTCGTCGCCGGGTTGCGTTCGCTGACGGCCCCCTTCGTGGTCGCCTGGGGCGCCTACCTGGGTTGGATCGACCTGCACGGCACCTGGGCGTCCTGGATCGGCAACATCATCTGGGTCATCGTCTTCACCGTTCTCGCCGTCGGCGAGCTGGTTAACGACAAGCTGCCCAAGACGCCGGCCCGCACGGCGCCACCGATCTTTGCCGCCCGGATCATCACGGGCGGGTTGGCGGGCGCGGTGCTGGGCGCCTGGCCGCACTGGACCTTCTCGGCGCTCGGCGCGGGCGTCATCGGGGCGGTGCTCGGCACCCTCGGCGGCTACCAGGCGCGCAAGCGGCTGGCCGCCGTGGCCGGCAGGGACCTGCCGATCGCCCTGCTCGAGGACGCCGTCGCGGTGCTCGGCGCGTTCGCCATCGTCGCGGTGACGGGTCACGTGCTGACGGAGTACTTGCTGTCGGCGGTTAAGTGACAACGCATTTCGATGCGATCATCGTCGGTGCCGGGCAGGCCGGCCCCCCGCTGGCGGGACGGCTGACCGCGGCCGGCCAGCGCGTCGCGGTCATCGAGCGCAAACTCGTCGGCGGCACCTGCGTCAACACCGGGTGCATCCCGACCAAGACCCTGGTGGCCAGCGCGCACGCCGCGCACCTGGCCCGGCGCGGGGCCGAATTCGGCGTGGGGACCGGCCCGGTCCGCGTGGACATGGCAAAAGTCAAGGCGCGCAAGGACGACATCATGCTCGCCGACCGCAAGGGCGTCGAGAGCTGGTTGGAGGGCATGGACGGCTGCACCGTCGTTCGCGGTCACGCCCGTTTCGAGGACCCGCACACGGTCAGCGTGAACGGCGACCTGCTGCACGCCGACCGCATCTTCCTCAACGTCGGCGGCCGGGCGGTGGTGCCGGACGTCCCGGGCCTGTCCGACGTCGAGTTCCTCACCAACGTGTCGATCCTCGAACTCGACACGCTGCCAGACCATCTCGTCATCCTCGGCGGCAGCTACATCGCGCTGGAGTTCGCGCAGATGTACCGCCGCTTCGGGGCCCGGGTGACGGTGGTCGAGCGGGGCCCGCGGCTGGCGTCCCGCGAGGACGAGGACGTCTCGGCCACCGTCAGGGAGATCCTGGAGGCCGAGGGGATCGACGTCGTCGTCGGCGCGGACGACGTGCGAATCACCAAGAACGGCAATGGCTTTGAGCTGACACCCGGCGCCGGCGCCGCCCCGATCGCCGGAACCCATCTGCTGGTGGCGGTGGGGCGGCAACCCAACACCGACGACCTCGGCCTTCAGGCCGCCGGCGTGCAGACCGACGCCCGCGGCTACATCGTGGTCGACGACCAGCTCAAGACCAATGTCGAGCACATCTGGGCGATGGGCGACTGCAACGGCAAGGGCGCGTTCACGCACACCTCGTACAACGATTTCGAGATCGTCGCCGCCAACCTGCTCGACAGGGATTCTGGCGAGCCGCCACGGCTCGTAAGCGACCGCATCACCACCTACGCGCTCTACATCGACCCGCCGCTGGGGCGCGCCGGGATGAGCGTGAGCCAGGTACGCGCGTCCGGCCGCAAGGCGTTGATCGGCAAGCGCCCGATGACTCGGGTCGGCCGGGCGGTGGAAAAGGGTGAGACGCAAGGCTTTATGAAGGTGGTGGTGGACGCCGAGACCGACGAGATCCTGGGCGCGGCCATCCTCGGGGTCGGCGGCGACGAGGCGATTCACGCCATCCTGGACGTCATGTCGGCCAAGGCGCCGTACACCACGCTGGCGCGCACGATGCACATCCACCCCACGGTGAGCGAGTTGATCCCCACGATGCTGCAGGAGATGTCGCCCCTCGACGGCTAATCGTCCATCAGTGCCGCAGGACGAATTGGTATGTCGTGAAGGCGATCCCGCCGACGGAGACGGCCCACCACAAATACATCAGCATGCGGTAGCGGAGCGTCATGTCCGAATAGTCGAAAAACGATTTCCGGGGCGGTGGCGGTGGCGCATTCAACGCTTCCCCTCCGGCCGGGGGTATGGGATCGCTGACGATTCGAACATTCAGCGGGTCGGTCGAATCAACCTCCACCTCGAAAGTCGTGCCCGGACGCACGTGCCACGGCCGGCCGGGTTCCCAGCGCTGGCCCTCCACGCACAGGGCGGCAAGCGAACGGCTGCTGAGACCCGTGGTGACCGTCACGTCATAGGGCGGCTGGTCCGCAAGTTCAACTCTGAGCCCGATCTGCGTGAGGATGGAACTGCGGCCAAGCAGACCAGCTAGTCCGGGTTGTCGGCGGACTGACAAAGCCTGCGCGGTTCCCGGCCGTGGCGGACCCCCGAACGTGCGTACAGCCCGCTTGCGCGCTCTGCTGCTCACGAAGATGGCAACACCGATCAGGACGACCGGATTTGTGAACAGCGACACCCACGGCCACGGATCGATGCCGCCGAGAGACAACGCCGGCCCCATCGACGCATGCTAGCTGGCCGACGTCGGCGAGCGCACGCGATTCAGGCCGCGGGTTCGGTGGGATGTGAAATACCTTGCGCGCCAGCGAGATCAGGCCAGCCGGGGTAGGGCGGTGGCGTGCCCCCGAACGTCGGGCAGAGCTGCTGGTGGGGACACCAGTCGCACAACTTCGACGGGCTGGGGCGAAAATCGCCCGTCGGCGCGGCGGATTGGATGGCGCGCCAGATCGCCATCAGCGTCTTCTCGAAGCGCAGCAGTTCCTCGTGATCCGGCGCGTAGTCCAACATCTGGCCGTCGGCGAGATAGATGATGCGCAGCCGGGTGGGCAGCACCCCGCGGGACCGCAACAGCGCCACCGCGTAGAACTTCATCTGGAACATCGCCTTGAACTCGGCCAGCGCCCGCGCGGCGGGCGGCGCCTTGCCGGTCTTGTAGTCGACCACCCGAACCTCACCGGTGGCGGCGACGTCGATCCGGTCGATGAAGCCGCGCAGCAGCGTGCCGTCGGCGAGCTCGACCTCGACGCGCTCCTCGCAGCTCTGCGGGTCGAACCGGGTCGGGTCCTCCAGCCGGTAATAGCCGGCGAGCAGGGCGCGCGCCTCGTCCAGCAGCTCGGTGCGCTGTCCGGGATCCAGGTCGCCGGCCAGGTCGGGTTCGGCGGCGATCACCCGCTCCCACGCGGGCTGCACCAGCGAGCCCGCGGTGTCCGGCCCGCGCTGCGCGGCGGGCAGACCGTAGAGCTGTTCCAGGGCGGCGTGCACCACCGACCCGCGCAACTGCGCCGTCGACGGCACCTCGGGCAGCCGGTCGATCGCCCGGAACCGGTACAGCAGCGGGCACTGCTTGAAGTCCGCCGCCCGCGACGGTGACAGCGCCGGTTTGGAAGCCGGGCGGTCACAGGCCTCCGGCTGGTCCGTCATGTTCGCAGCGTAGAACCGGGCGCCGACAACCCCCAAGCACCAGCGACGGCGAGTCGGCTGGCACGCTAGACGGCGTGTCCGCAACCGGCCCGTTCACCGCTGGCGAGCGGGTCCAACTCACCGACGCCAAGGGCCGGCACTACACGATGTGCCTCACCCCCGGCGCCGAATTCCACACCCACCGCGGGTCCATCGCGCACGACGCGTTGATCGGGCTCGAGCAGGGCAGCGTCGTCAAATCCAGCAGCGGCGCGCAGTTCCTGGTGCTGCGGCCCCTGCTGATCGACTACGTGATGTCGATGCCGCGCGGCCCGCAGGTGATCTACCCCAAGGACGCCGCCCAGATCGTGCACGAGGGCGACATCTTTCCCGGCGCCCGGGTGCTGGAGGCCGGCGCCGGTTCCGGGGCGCTCACCTGCTCGCTGCTGCGCGCCGTCGGGCCCGAGGGGAGGGTGGTCTCCTACGAGCAGCGCGCCGATCACGCCGAGCACGCCCGCCGCAACGTCACTGTGTTCTTCGACGGTCTTCCCGCCAACTGGGAGCTCCTCGTCAGCGACCTCGCGGACTCGGAGTTGCCCGACGGTTCCTTCGACCGGGCCGTGCTCGACATGCTCGCGCCGTGGGAGGTGCTCGGCGCGGCGGCCCGGCTGTTGATTCCGGGCGGGGTGTTGATGATCTACGTGGCCACCGTGACCCAGCTGTCGCGGACCGTCGAGGCCCTGCGGGACCAGCAGTGCTGGACCGAGCCGCGCTCCTGGGAGACGCTGCAGCGCGGCTGGAACGTCGTCGGCCTGGCCGTGCGCCCGCAGCATTCGATGCGCGGGCACACCGCGTTCCTGATCTTCGCGCGGCGGCTGGCGCCCGGCGTCGTCGCGCCGGCGCCGCTGGGCCGCAAACGCGAGGGGCGAGACGGTTAGTCGTCGCTGTGGTGCAGGCCCCGCCGCACCGACAGCAGCTCGAACTCGGGATGCGCGGCCACCAGGCGTTCGGCCGCGTCGAGCACCTCCACGGCGTGCCTGCGGTCACCGGACACCACGCCGACGCCGATGCCGGCCCGCCGATGTAGGTCCTGCCCGCCGGTTTCGGCGGCCGACACGCTGAACTTGCGCTGCAGCTCGGCCACGACGGGCCGGATCACCGACCGCTTCTGCTTGAGTGACCGCACCCCAAGCTCCGGGCCCAGCAAGACGTCGAACTCGAGCCAGCCGATCCACACCGCGATCAGCCGGGGGGAGTCGGCGACGGGGCCGGTGGCGGCGGCTCCGGTGGCGCTGTCTCTTATACACATCTGACGCCGGCTTCCAAACCGGCGCTGTCACCGTCGCGG
>NZ_LQPM01000051.1 GCF_002101815.1 Mycobacterium paraense
CCGGTCGCCATCGGGCCGCTGTACCAGCCCAAGACCATCAAGGTCTGCGCCCCCGAGGACCCGGTGTGCTCCGACGGCATGAACTTCGCCGCGCACAACACCTACGCATCCGACGCGCAGATGATCGACAAGGGCGCCGCCTTCGCCGCCAGCCACCTCGGCGGCAACAGCGCCACCCCGGCCGGGGACCCAGGTGGAGGCTTCGGCAGCTGAGCCGCTAGCCCGCCGGGGCCTTGGCGTTGAGGAACGCGACGATCCCCTGCGTCACGGCCCCGGCGTACCTCGCCCGGCCGTCGGCGCTTTCCATCCGGGCGGCCTCGTCGGCGTTCTTCATGTTGCCCAGCTCGACGAGGACGGCCGGGTACTCGGCCAGGTTGAGCCCGGCGAGGTCGTCGCGGCCGTACAAACCGTCCGACCCGACGTAGGTGCTCGGGTGAAAGCCCGCCTGCACCAAGGCGTCTCGCATCGCGCGTGCCAACTGCACCGACGGCCCGGACTGGGATGCGTTCAACGGCGGGGCGGAGTAGTTCACGTGGAACCCCGAGCCGGACGGCGGCCCGCCGTCGGCGTGGATGCTCACGATCGCGTCGGGGTGCATCGCGTTGGCCGCCGCCGCGCGCTGGTCCACGCAGGGTCCGACTGAGTTGTCATCAGCGCGCGACAGCTGGGTGTGGACGCCCATCGAGTTGAGCTGACCGCTGATCAGCCCCACCACCGCCCAGGTGAAGGCATGCTCCGGGTAGCCGTCGTCGGCCGCGGCGCCCGACGTCTGGCACTCCTTGGTGCCGCCCCGGCCGTTGGGCACCTGCCGGCCGATCGAGGCGTCGTTGACGGCATTGTGGCCCGCGTCGAGAAACACGCCCATCCCCGCGATGCCGGCGCCCGCGCGTGGCGCGTCGGTCAGCGCGCTGATGCCGAGCAGGGCCGGCGCGACGGCGGCGCATCGGAAGACGTCGCGCCGCGAGACGGGTCGCAGCCAGCCGGGGTCACTCACTCGCGCAAGGGTAACAATCGCCGCGCCCGACCCCGCCCCGGATAGAGATAGTGCATCAGTTGGGCGCCCTCGACGCCGTAGATGCCGCGGTCGTCGCCGCGCAGCACCCAGCGGTGCTGCTGATCTGCGCGGAAGCGGAACGCGGCCCGATCGGCCGCCCGAAGTTCGGCGCGCCTGCGGCCCGCCCGCACGATCGCCCGCGCCAGGAAGAACAGGCCGACAACGGCCGCCGCCCCGGCGATCAACCAGATGAGCTTGACGATGATCCAAATGATCAGCGCCAGCCCCAACAATGCACCGAGCCCGCCACCGGAGCTCGCCCTCGAACCACTCATGGGCACACGGTAAGAGGACCCACCGACAACTACGCCTCGTCGACCGCGGCCGCCAGGGCCTCGCCGACGCTCTTCAAAAACGTCGTCGGCACGCTGTAGCCACAGGTCACCATCCGCAGCCTGCCCTCGTAGGTCGTTATCCCGGTGACGTACTCGCCCTCGGTCTGGCTTTGCACCACCGGCCCCCACACCGCCGTGGGACGGACCGGGCCGGTGTCGTCGAGGTCCTGCACGCCGAGGTTGCTGATGAGCATGTCGAACGGGCACACGCGGCTGAAAAGCTCCTCGGCGTGGCCGACCTCGGCGTCCACCGCCATCGCCTGCTGGATGGCGAGCGAGGCGGTGAGAATCCCGCGCCGCGACCGGGCCGTTTCGAGGTGCGCGGTCGTCGCCCGGGCCTGCTCCCAGAACGGCGCGCCGTCCCACGGCGCCAGGCCCGTCCACGTCGCCTGAATGAAGAGGCCGCAGTCCCCCTCGACGCCGACCAGCGCGCGGAAGTTGATCGGGTTGAGCACCCGCACGAAGTCCTCGCCGCGCTCGGTGGCGCGCACCCGGCACATCGCCACCACCATCGCCGCGTGCACCGTCGTGCGTTCGGCGCGGCAGCGCTCGACCAATCTCGCGGTATCCGCCTCCGTCATGGTCATCGGGTGTACGTTGGTCAGGGCGCCGTCGAAGGGGCGGATGCTGGTCGGCGTTCGCATCCGCGGATCGTCGGGCAGCTCGGACGGGTCGAATGCAGCGACGTCCCCGAGCGTCCGATCGATAATGCGCTCCTGCGCTTGCGGCACAGGCAGATTCGCCAACTCCCGGCCGTTGAGCGCGGCGATCACGTCGTTCATGACCCGTACGGAGGAGATGCCGTCGGCGATGGTGTGGTCGAAAGTCAGCAGCAGCGCGCTACTTCCGGGCCCCTGCAGCAGCGACGCCCGGATCAGCGGCGCGCGGGAACGGTCGAACGGCCGGCTCAGCTCCTCCGCCGCGGCGGCCGCCCACTCCTGGCCGCGGCGGATCGTCAACTCGATGGGGGCGACGGTCGCCGCGCGGTAGAAGCCGAGGCGCGTGTCGGGACGGTCCTCGACATGCACCGACAGCAAGGGGTGTCGCCGTTGCACGGCGGAAAGCGCCGCCCGTAATCGGTCCGCGGGCACCGTTTCGCCGAACTCCGCCACCTGCAGGAAGTGAGCCGGATTGCGCTCGCTGTAGCGGTAGAAAAGCCGTTCCATGGCGCCGACGGGACGAACGCTTCTGATCACCAAGTCTCCAAACGTCATTGGGCACTGCGACACCATGCACACGGATCGCACGGACACTCGGTTCACCACGCGGCGCGAAAACACCTGGCACTTAACATAATTGTTTCACGCGAGTGCCTCAGCGCCTATGCTCAGCAAATGATCACGAGGCACAGGTTCACGGCGCTCGCGCTAGTAGCCGCGGCGTATGTCGCAATGCCGGCAACCGCGCGCGCGGACAGCCAGAACTTTCAGTCTCCGTCGGGAAACATTTTCTGCCTGATCGGTAGCGCCGGTGTCGCCTGCGACGTCCGCGATTACACCTACCAACCGCCGCCGCCCCCGGAGTGCGGTAAGCACCTTGCCTGGGGCAGCCGGTTCAGCCTCACGCCCGGCAACCCGGCCGCCATCGAATGCCACGGCGACACGTTGCAGTTGCCCGGCCAGCAGACGCTCAACTACGGGCAAACCATCTCCGCCGGCACGCTGAGCTGTGAGAGCCAGCCGTCGGGCATCAAATGCACCGAAAGCATTAGCGGGCACTACTTCCGGGTCTCGCGGGAGTCATTCGACCTCGGCTGAACCTCTTGTCAGGGTTACCCTGACGTCGTACCGTGGGTCGGATGAGTCCCGCCGTCAAGACCGCGCAGGTGTGGTGTTCGTTCTGCGCCAAGTCCAACACCGAGGTCGACAAGCTGGTCGCCGGCCCGGGCGTGCAGATCTGCAACGAGTGCATCGAGCTGTCCCAGGCCATCATCGACGAGTTCCGCGACAAGCCCGACGAGCTGCGGATGCCGATCTGGGAGTCGTGGAGCGACGAGCAGATGCTCGATCACATCCCCCGGATGGCCGTGGTGGCCCAGCAGGTCGAGGCCGACCTGCGGTCGTGGGTGCGCGAGCTGCGCCGGCGCGGGATCACGTGGGCGAAAATCGGCCACACCCTGGGCATCACGCGCCAGTCCGCGTGGGAGCGGTTCTCCGACTAGGTCTCAGACGCTGGTCAGCGCCTGCACCGCGGTGCGGAACATGGTCTGCTTGATCGCGCCGAGCGTGCCGGGATCCTTACCGCCCAACGGGCGCAACAGGTCGGTGGCCGTGGCGCTCACCTCCCCCTCGCCGGCGGTGGCGTCGACGATGCCGAACTCGGCAGCCTCCGCCCCGCCGAACCGCCGCCCGGTCGTCATCGAGGCCACCGCGGCGCGCGGGGTGAGCTTGGCCTGGATCAGCGCGGCCATGCCGTCGGTGAACGGGATGCGGATGTCGACCTCGGGGAAGCAGAAGTACCCGCGGTCGGCGCGCATCACCCGCACGTCGTGGGCCATGGCCAGCATGGCGCCGGCGCCGAAGGCGTGCCCGGTGACCGCGGCGGCGGTCGGCGCCGGGAAGGTCAGGACGCGCGCCAACAGGGCCTGCACCCGGCCGACGTAGGCCTGGCCCTGCTCGGCGTGGGCGCCCAGCCAGTCCAGGTCCAGCCCGTTCGTGTAGAACTTGGCGCCCCCGGCGGTGACGAGGCCCTGCGCGCCGGCCTTTTCGACCTCGTCGAGTTGCGCGTTGATCGCGTCGAGAAACTCTGGCGAGAAACGGTTTTCGTCGTCGCCGAGGTTGATCACGGCGATCTTGTCGTCCCAGGTCAGTGTCGGTGTCATGGTTTCTTCCCTTCTGCGGTTCTGCGTCGTGGCGGCGGCGCGCCGACGGCCAGGATGGCGCGCACGGCGGCTTGCAGGCGCTGGCGCGCGCCGTGGTCATGGATTCGGTTGCGCTGCAACAGGATGGCGGTCGGCAGGTCGACGATGCAGGTGGTGATGACGTCGACGGCCGCGGCGTCCCGGCGGTCCCACACCGCCCGCGCCAGCCGGATCATCGTCGCCACCAGCAGGCGGTCCAGGTCCTGTAGTTGGGCGGCGAGCTCGGGCGGCGTCTCGGGGCCCAGGAGTTCGTCGCGGCGCACCGTGAGCAGCAGGTGAGAGGAGTGTGGGTGCTGTTCGGCGAACACCGCGGGGGCCTCGGCGGCGGCCACCACCGCGGCGACGGGATCGCCCTCGGGTGCGGCGTCGATCAATTCGGTTTGCGCGGCGAGGAATCGGTGCCCGGCGCGCAGCCAGGCCCGCCCGACCAGGCCCGCGCGGGAACCGAAAGTGTGGTAGACGGCGCCGTTGGACACGCCGATGGCGTCGCTGATTGCGCGGATCGTCACGGCGGCGGGCCCGGATTGCACCGCCAACCGTTCCACGGCATCCAGGATCTGGTCCTGGTCGTAGACGCGAGGGCGGGGCACCTGGCCATAGTAACAGAGCGTTTGCTCTTTTATTACTGTACTTTTTAGTATGTTAAGGTCGCCCGGTGCACGGGGTCACCGACGAATTCGTCGCGAGGCTGGCCGAGCGCGCCGAGGAGGCCGAGCGGCTGCGCCGGCTGCCGGCGGCGACGGTCGACGAGTTCCGGCAGACCGACCTGTTTCGGCTGTTGCTCCCCGCCCGGTTCGGCGGGCTGCAAGCGTCGTTCCCCGAACTGCTGCAACCGATTCGCCGCATGGCGCACGGCTGTGCGTCCAGCGCGTGGACGCTGGGTTTCTATGCGCTGCACAACTGGCTGCTGTCGCTGTTCGACCCGCGCGCCCAGGAGGAGGTGTTCGCGTCCGGGCCGGTGCTGGCGCCGGCTCCCCTGGCCCCCACCGGCCGCGGCATCCCGATCGACGGCGGGGTGCGCCTGACGGGCCGCTGGTCGTGGGCGACCGGCGCGATGGACGCCGACTGGATGATCGTCGGCGCGCTCGTCGAGCGGCCGGACCGCATCGATCCGTCGCTGCTGGTGCTGCCCGCCGCCGAGGTCGAGGTCGTCGACACCTGGCACACCGCCGGCATGCGCGGCACCGGTTCCCACGACGTTGTCGTCACCGAGGTCGTGGTGCCCGAGCATCGCATCGCCGCGGTGGCCGACATCTACGGCGGGACCGCGCCGGGCGCGCGGTTGCACGACGCGCCGACCTACCGGTGGCCGCTGGTTCCCGCGTTGGCCCTGACGGCGTCGATGCCGGTGCTCGGCGCCGCCGAACGGGTGACCGAGCTGTTCGCCGAGCGGCTGGGCGAGCGCGTCCTGGCGTACAGCGGTGTGGCGCAAAAGGATCAGCCCGCGGCCCAGATCCGGCTCGGCGATGCGCGGGTGCGGCTGCGGGCGCTGCGGGCGCTGATCGCCGAGACCGCGGAGGGCATCGAGCGCATCGTCGCTCGTGGCGAGCGGGTGAGCCGCTCGGTGCGGGCCGACGCGCGGCTGGCGGCCGCGCACACCGTGCGCGAAAGCCGGGCGATCATCGCGGATCTGCTCGAGGCGTCCGGGGCCAGCGCGCAGTTCTTGTCGAATCCGTTGCAGCGGGCCAAGCGCGACGTGGACATCGCGGCGGGGCACGTCGTCTTCGACTACGACATGGGCCGGGAGTTGGCCGGCGCGTTGGCCATTGGGGCGAAGATCTCGCCGATCGCGATGGTCTAGGTCGGGTCGGCCAGCATGAGGTCCAGCAGCCGCTCGTGTTGCGCGGCCTTTTGCGCCTCGGCGGCCGAGCCGGCGAGGTGCAGCAGCCCAATACCGGCCGCGAACGTGAGCTCGGCGCGCAGCTTGGCGTCGGCGGGGGCGAAACCGTAGTCGGCGTAGGCGCGGGTGACGGTGCGCAGCACGCGCCGGTCGGCGGCGCGGATGTTGGCGGCGGCGACCGGGTCGGTGCGCGCCCACTCGCGCATCGCGCGTTCGAGCATCCAGTGCTGGGGCCTGACCAACGCAATCATCATGGCCGACAGGCGTTCCCGCGGCGGCAGCGCCTCGAGTTCGGCGAGGGATTGGCGGTCCTCGTCCAGGAACGTATTCCACGATTCGACCAGCTTGGCCCGGTAGCTGTCCATGTCCTCGAAGTGCCAGTAGAAGCTGCCGCGGGTGACGCCGGCCTGCTGGCAGAGGCGGTCAACCTTGAGCGCGCGCACTCCGTCCTCGGCGAGCAGGGCGTATCCGGCCTCGAGCCACGCCTCGACCGATAGACGCGGAGTTCGGGGCATCCTGCAAGATTACTGTCAGCCCTGCTGAATGTTGTTGTCGTAGCCCGAGTCGGTGATCTTCGGCGCGCCCGAGTGGTAGGTGACGTTGTTGCCGTATCCGGAGACGGTGATGGTGTCGACGCTGTCGACGGTGACCTTGTTGTTGTAGCTGGAGATCGCCAGGCTGGCGCAGTGGCCGGTGACGCTGTATTCGATGCCGTAGCTCGACAGTTTCAGGTTGCCGTTGTTGCAGGCGTGGTCGATGACCGTGTTGCTGTAGCCGGTCGACTCCAGGGTGTCGGCGCTGTCGACGGTGACGTTGTTGTAGTAGCCGCCGGCCGTGACGCTGGCGCAGTGGCCGGTGACCACGTACTTGCTGTTGTAGCCGGCCAGGATGAGCTTGCCGTCGTTGCAGGCGACCTGCCTGGTCTCGCCGGTGCCGCTCAGTCGCAGCTCGCCGCCCTGCGGCACGGCCGTCGGACCGGCCGACGTCGTCCTGGAACCACTGCCCCGGGAGATCGACGTGCTCGAACCTGAGCGGGCGAAGACCGTCACGATGCTGATGACGATCGGCACCACCACCGCCAGGAAAACGAGGACGAGGATCCAGGGGTAGGGCTTGTTGCGCCGCGGCGGGGTGCCGAAGCCGTAGGTCGGGCCGCTCGTGTAGGTCGCGCCGCCGGTGGATGTCGCACCGCCCGTGAACGGCTGCGCGTTCTCCGTGTACGTCGCGCCCCCGGTGTACGGCGGTGTGCTTTGCGGGGGCCGCGTGACGTCGGCGAGCTCTTTTTCCAGCTCGCGGATCCGCTTTTCGGGGTCGTCGTCCTTCATTTGCCACATGGTTCCACATCCGCAGCTAGCCGGACAGTCCTCAATTTGCCGCGGTCGGGTGCCTTTCCGGACCGTCGATCGGGTCTTGTTTTTCGTAACGTTGTTTCGTAACGTCGATACAAATCACTGCGGCCGAAGGAGCATCATGAGCGGACCGGTCACCTATCGTCGCGACGAGTCCATTGCGGTGATCACGATGGACGACGGCAAGGTCAATGCGCTGGGCCCGACGATGCTGCAGGCGCTCAACGAGGCGCTCGACAGCGCCGATCGCGACGACGTCGGTGCGGTGGTGATCGCCGGCAATCACCGGGTGTTCAGCGGCGGGTTCGACCTGAAGGTCTTGGCCGGCGGCGAGGTGCAGCCGGCGATCGACTTGCTCAGGGCGGGATTCGAGCTGTCGTATCGGGTGCTGTCGTATCCGAAGCCGGTGGTGATGGCCTGCACCGGGCCGGCCATCGCGATGGGATCGTTCCTGCTGTGCAGCGGCGATCACCGAATCGCCGCGCCGGGCTACAGCATTCAGGCCAACGAGGTCGCCATCGGGATGGTACTGCCGTACGCCGCCCTGGCGGTCATGAAGCTGCGCCTCACGCCGTCGGCCTACCAGCAGGCGGCGGGGCTGTCCAAGGTGTTCTTCGGCGAGACCGCCCTGGCCGCGGGATTCATCGACGAGATCGACCTGCCGGAGCGGGTGCTCGGTCGCGCCCAGGAGGCCGCCCTGGAATTCACCAAGCTCGACCAGGCCTCGCATGCGGCCAGCAAGCTGCGCGCCCGCGCCGGCGCGCTCAAGGAGCTGCGCGCCGGAATCGACGGAATGGCAGCCGAATTCGGGGCCCAGTAGCAGCGGATGCCCAGGCCGAAGCAGCGCACCCCAGAGCTTCGCGACCAATTGCTCAAGGTCGCGGTCGCGACGTTGAACGAGGACGGCCTGTCGGGGTTGACCACCCGGCGGGTGGCCGAGCGGGCCGGAACCTCGGTGCCCGCGGTGTACGAGCTGTTCCAGGACAAGCGCGGGCTGCTGCGCGCGGTGTTCTTCGAGGGATTCGCCATGCTGGGCCACCGGCTGCTCGCTGTGCCCGAGACCGACGACGCGCTCGCCGATGTGCAGCGGCTCATTCCGGTGTTTCGTCGGTTCTGTCTCGACTACCCCGCGCTGGCCCGGGTGATGTTCTCGCGACCGTTCCAGCATTTCGACCCCGGCCCCGAGGAACTCGCGGCGTCGCCTTCGGTGCGGGAGATCTTCGTCGGTCGAATCACGCGGTGCACCGATGCCGGGCTGCTCACCGGCGACCCGGTCGACATCGCGCACGTATTGCTCGCGTTGGCACAGGGTTTGGCGGTGCAGGAGGGTGGCCGCTGGCTGGGCAAGTCGAAGGCGTCGGTGAACCGGCGCTGGGACGTCGGGGTGGCCGGGATTCTGCGGGGCTTCGCGCCCCTCTGAGTCGTCATTGACAGCTTGTGTGGGCTGTCTCGATACTCCGGACGTGATCGATTTAGGACTGTCCGGTAAGCGTGCCGTGGTCTCGGGCGCGGGCTATATCCCCGAGCGCGCGGGCCATGGCTGGTTCACGTCGCTGGCCCTCGCCGAGGCGGGGGCTTCGGTGGCCTGTATCGACATCGACGAGCAGCGCGCGGAACGCATTGCCGGCGAGATCGTCGGCCGGGGAGGCAATGCCGTCCCGATCGTCGCCGACATGACCGACGCCGTGCAGGTCGGTCGGGCGGTCGACGACGCCGTTGCGGCGCTGGGCGGGGTCGATGTCTGCGTCGACATCATCGGCGGCGCCACCTGGTCGAAGGTCGAGGACTTCAGCACCCAAGCGTGGGACGCGACGATCCACTACAACCTGACCCAGGTGTTCTACCTCTTCCAAGCCGTCACGAGGTACATGATCGCTCAGCGCACCGGCGGATCGCTGGTGGCGATCGCCTCGGTCGACGGCATCGCCGCGGCGACCTACCACGCCGCCTACGGCGCCGCCAAGGCCGGCGTGATTTCGCTCGTCAAGACGTGCGCGGACGAGTTGGGGCGGTACGGCATTCGCGCCAACGCGGTCGCCCCGGGCAATGTGGGATCCGGCAACGAGGACCAGCCGCCGGGTGAGTATGCCGTGAACGGAATCAATCCGCTGGCGGCGCCCCGCGCGCATGACATCGCCAACGCCGCGTTGTTCTTATCGTCGGAGCTGGCCGCCCGCATCACCGGTCAGACGCTCGTCGTCGACGGCGGTGCCACCAGCCGGCAGATGTGGGGGCTGACGGAGTCGATGATCCCGTCTGAGCCTGAGGCCGCGTTGGGCGACTTCATGCGGCCCGGGCCGTCGGGCTAGCGCTGGTGGATGAGCGGCAGTCCCGGCACCGAGCTTCTGCCCTTGAGGACGTAGGGGGTGGCGATCGACCCGATGTAGATGTCGCGCATGTCTTCGCCGCCCCACGCGATGCTGGTCGGTGCTCTCAACAGCTTGCCGTCGGGGTCGTCGATTACCGTTGTTGCTTGTCCGTCCGGGGTGATTGCCACGATCCTGTTGGCGAGGACCAGTGTGACCCAGAGATTTCCCTCGGCGTCGAACGCGCATCCGTCGGCCATCCCCCAGCGGCGGCTTGTTTCTGGGTCGGCCAGGAAGCGGCCGCACTCGGGGCCGAACTCGTCGGGGCGCCGGTCCCCCAGCGGCGGGCCGAATCGCTCTGGCGGCCCGAGTGTTTCGCCCTCGATCGGAAACCGCACCACGTCGGCGGCCACCGTGCGGACCACGTACAGGTAGTCCTCGTTGCGGTCCAACGCCATGCAGTTCGGGAAGCTCACTCCATCGGCGACCAGGCGTGCCGATTGGCGATCCGGCGTGACGCGGAAGATGAACCCGTCGGCGCTGCCCCGCGCGATGGTATCCATCAGGGCGTCTGCCATGGTGCTTACCGAGCACCACAGCGCCCCAACGGAATCCACCAGGACAAAATTCAACCAGCGCAGCGGGCGTCCCTCGAGCTCTCCGCTCAATATCGCGGTGATCGCGCCGGTCTGCGGGTCTAGATCCTGCAGCACGCCCGAGCCGAAATTAGCGATCAGAAAGTGGCCGTTGCGGTCGATCGCGATCCCGTTCGGCTCGCCGCCCGCCTTGCCTATACGCCGAACGGTGTTCTCATCGGTGAGTTCTGCAACAGCCGAGGCCTTGTCAGAAGCGAACACCCGACCATCGCTGGCCACCACAACGTGTTCGGGGCGTTCCACGCCGCGCCCGACGCGGTGCAAATCGGTGACCCTGATGGTGGTTTCGCTTGTCCCGCTCATCGGCACCTCTTATGAACTTTCTCGAAGCCCGGGCCAGAGTAGCTTCTGAACACCGTCATGACAGGCAGGAGGTACAGAGATGCTTGTGCGAGAGGTGGCGCTCGACTCCAGCGACGCGAAAATCAGATGGGCAGATGATCAACCGGGGTTCTGCCACCTCCTGAACGCAACGTCGAGTTTCATGCATCATCTGGAAACGTTCCTGAACAAAGCTGTCCGGCAGTCGCGGAAGGGCCTCGACGCGGCCGCGCACCCAGAATTGGACACCGACGTCTCGATATTCTGCGCGCAGGAGGGATGGCACGCCAAGCTACACGCTAAGTTCAACACCAAACTTGTCCAGTCCGGGTACCCATGGATCGGTCACCGAGTCCAGGTCTTCGCTGGGCATCATGCGCCACCGTCTGGCACGTTCGGCTATCCGTCGAGTCAGCTCGAAGCCGCGGATATTGTCGATCATGTCCGTCTTGACCGCGCCGAGTTGGAGCAGCGTCGTTGTCGCGGGCACACCGATCTGGCCGTCGGTGGGTTCACGTTGACGATCGCCGACCCGCCCGCGTGCACGGGGTGACTAGATCGCGATCACTATTTCGCCAATTTCATCAACACCACGCATCCTGTCAACGGAAGTACCGCATACAACTGAGGCGCCATGATTGCAGTAGCCGAGTCCAATTAGACTGCCCCTATGGCGCGCATTCGCTCAATCGAACGGGAAACCCAATCGGTCAGAGCTCACCAAAGCGAGGGTCGACTGTTACTACCAGGTCATTGTGGAGCCGGATGGCACAAGACTGCTGCATCTCTCAACGTTCGGCTCGGACCAACGAAAGTCGAATCCAAAGATTAGCCAGTCAATTCAGCTCGATGCGGTGATGGCTCAAAAGCTCGTCGACCTTGAGCGTTCAACATTCTCAAACATCTAGCGACCGGCAGGTGCCTGCCAAGTCGCCGATGCCCGCCCCGCCAATCGGGGCCCAGCGCAACGATGACCAGCTGCGACCGGCACACCACCCATAATCATTGGGCAGGTCGGCAAGCCGACTGAATTTTCGAAGGTGCTTGATTCTTAACGCACCTAATGGGCACCAAAGAAGCGCAGCAGAGCATGTTCAGTCGCTGGAGCTGGAAATGCAATCAGTCGGCCAAGAATTCGGCAGTGCCAGTTTCGGTTTGACGACAGCAAATTACTTTCAGCGGCGTGAACGTCAACTAATTTTGGTAACTGACTTAGCGATTATCCGAGACGAAACCACGTATGTCTCTATCAGGCTTGGGCTCAGCCGGGGAGATAAAAGTAACATACCGGGAGATACATTATTTAAACTCGCTCCGTAATAACGGCGGACAATCGACATATAAGCGATACGGGCTGAGGAATTTGCGTGAGCTATACGGTTTCGGATGGCTTGCATTTCGGCAATTACTTGTGAGTGCGCTTGGCACGCGGCCAGAAAGTGATCATTATTGTCGATAACTTTCTTGGTGGTCTCGTTGATGAATGCGACTTTAGACCACTTAACACGCCTGGCCGCCGGTCTGCCGTGATTTTCGAATAGATAGATTGCACCCACTGTCGATTTTGCAGGGGGAGTCAGCAAGCTCGGCTGACCACCGTCGCCGTAAGTCGCTCCGCACGCGAGCCGGGCGGCGATCCCTGATATGAATTCTTGGAAGTCGTCGAACAACCGCATTAGGATCAGCTCCGCTACTAGCCGTTGCAGCCGTATATCAATACCTGGCAAGCCACTTACAATTTTCTGATGCCGGTCGCAGCGCGCGACGAAGTGAGAGTACGGCGCTCGTACGGTTGGCGCTGGCACAGTCGGCAGCTCAGAAGTAAGACCTTATATAATTGAATCTCACGGTACGCGATCTAATTCGCTGGGTACTAGCCGTGCAGGCTTCGACAAATTCGCGATCCTCATTTGGAACGTCGTCGGACTCTCGCGCATAAGTAAAACGCGCGTCTATATCGACAAGCGCTGCTTCTATGGCTTTTGGGCTAGGAAGGCGAGACATACCATCCAGGATCAAAATGAGGGTATAAAAGAGGGGCGAACGGCTAAAAATCGTGTCCTTGATTAGTCCTGGACGCAGACCGCCAATCGCGCGATAAACTCGCTCGAATCGATCATCGACTTCGCTGCTTTTCGGAAATTCCTCGTCCCATCTTTTATAAGCGGCATCGATTTTTCTTGTGCTATAGTCAGACATTCCCTCAAGCAGATCGATAGCTAACTCTGCAGTGAACTGCACTTCAGCCATTCGTGTGATGCTCGTTGCAGTGAAGATGTTCGACCCACGCCAAATCGGCAAACGTCCCGCAGCCTCCCGGAGACAAAATTGATGGAATTCACCGCTGTATTGGGCCGCGCGCTTTTCTTGCGCATTCAGCGTTTTAGATACAGCATTCAGGCGACCAAAGATCTCTATAACGTCGCTATCGTCGGCACCGATCAGATAGCCTACAGATAACTTGGACATTAAAAAGTCGTGGCGCTGACTTGACGTAAGGTCGTTATAAGTAACTCTCTTGGAATGATCGGCGTGGCGAGCGGTAAATATTCCTTGCTTAAATTCGATCAATGAACGCACGCGCTGTTGACCGTCTACCACTTCTTTGACCGTAAGTTCATTTTCGAGGTCCAGTGTATGCCTGATATATATTGTCGGCACAGGCATACCTTCGAAAATTGAATTGACGAGATAAGATTTGTGCGCATTGGTCCAAACGGTACGACGTTGGTACCAAGGCGAGATGTCTAACTCGTTACGTTCATGCGCATTCAGCAGCTCTTGTACAACCGTGGATTCATAGTCGACACGATCCATATGATCACCCCTTCAATTTGAGGCCCGTGGCGAGATCGAATATATCTATTCATACACTGTGGAGGCATGAGGTGGCATGCCACGCGGGGAAGACGGCGCCCGAATCTAGTCACACACCGCGATCGCCGTGGGCACTACCGCATACGTTTCAAGCACTCTCGCGTCCGCGGAGGCGGCGACCCGCCAGGGGCAGGCCTTTGGCCGGTGTTGTGCGCCAGCACGGGTTAGCGCAAGACCCTTGCCACTGCTGTCCGGGTTGGCCACCGTGCGACCTGAGGGCACCGGCGGGTACCTGGCGGAGCGCGCTGCACTATAGCGGGAGCCGGTCAAACGTCCTGACGTATTACTTTGATTGATCAGAACCGTCAACTTAATGGCCAGACTTTGCGACTTTTTAGTAACTCATTTGGAACGACATATGAAGATAGGTGTTCCCAAACGCCGAAGAATGCGTCAATGCCGTCCTCAAAGCACGCCCTGGTTGCGAGCGCAGAAAAGGCTTCAGCAAGCCATCTTGCAACGGTTAGAGCATAGTAACGACCATATCGTTGAACGAGTTCCGACTGTCCAGTCCGTAGAGAGGCTTCCCGAGCTGACATCATGACATCGTTCGACTCGTTGATAAAAAGTATGAATGACACCGGCGTCATCAACTCATGAACAGCTTCCGCATTTGATTCGATTCGCTTCTGTGATGGCTTGCCGTAGTAGTGAGCTGCGAGTATCGCATCAGCGACCTCGTTCCACCAGGCTTCGATCGGTTCGCCTTGCCCCACGCTGGGGTCTCCGAGTTCTTTGAAATTTGCATACCTGCCGCGTCCGGCATCGGCAAAAGCGTCAAGACAATCTATGATCTTGTCCACAATTGGGCTTGCCGGTCTTTTATAGCGAAGTTCCAGCTGCCGTGTTGCGCAGACCTTATCTGCGGCATCGGTAAGCGCGGCGAGCTTGTGTCCAAACTTTCGAACTACGCCTTGATTCGGCAGAGCGCCACCATCAGAAATAGCTCTATCGGCTATCAGGATCAGCTTGGCGAGTCTTTCCAGGCCTATTGATAGACCGAAGAACGCAGTGTAATAATCGCCAAGCCTGTCGGCATAGTTGGCTCGGCCGAGCGCTGTAGCGCCGGAACCAAGAAGCTGGTTTATAAGTGCGGCCTCGCGCCCGATCGCCCGCCAGCCCGGAACCTCCCAGGGATTGCGCTTTTGGTCCAACTTTCAACTCCCAACTTCATGCCCGCGGCGGGTGGCGGCTATCAATGAGCGGCAAGGCGCTCAAGGTCGCTTTCTTGCATATTTTTTTTCGTGCCGTTTGCTAAACGACCGTTCGTCAGGTGGGCCGCGGCGTCGTGCAAGGGCGGCTTTGGTCATGGATGATGCTCGACCGCCCTGTTTTCATCTCATACCAGGCCGGACCGCCTCCCGGCCAAGTACCCAAACCTCGGGCTGTGGCGAGACCGCGACTTAGACCCATCACCTAGCGCCACGCGCGCGTGTTGGCGAGGAGGAGGCTCTGCACTCGGCTATGGTGTGCTTAGCGACGGCTTGAGCATCGCCTTTGACAGGTTCACATATGGTTCTTGCCTGCTCTCTAGAAGACGGTCCAGCCGGGCCAGCAAGACCAAGCCACCTACCAAGCCCGAGCTCTCCACGTAAAAGACCGCCGTCCCGGCGCGTCAACGGAGGGCTTGTCGGACAGTCCGCATATTTTATCGGACATGAGCAACCAGAACCGGTTACGCGCGGTGCAGAGTTGGGTTAGCGCAGCTCCGCTGACCGGCGTCCGCAACAGGCGCTTCGACGAGCGAGGAGTTCCAGAACGACGGCTTCGAAACGCGTCAGACGTCGTCAGAGTGGAGGGAGTCCCGATTTTCGTATGTCAGACTACGACATCCGTGCTAGTTCGAGTTACCAGCTCCTTGCCTGCAGGGAGAGTCGACTGATGGCCCGGGCTAATCAGCGGTACGCAGTCGTATCTCTCTTCGCCGGCTGTGGCGGCATGGACCTCGGAGCTGAGCGGTCTGGGACAGCCAAAATCATATGGGCGATCGACAATGAGCACTGGGCGGTCGAAACCTACCGCCGCAATATCGGCAATCACATCCTGGAAGCTGACATCACCGGCACGCCGGTGCCAGACGTTCCGTGCGACATTCTCCTGGCAGGACCGCCATGCCAGGACTACTCCACCCTATGGAATCACGACGGGTTGAAGACAGCTCGGGGCAATCTGTTTCGAGAAGTCGCAAGGTTTCTCGATGCGCTGCGTCCTGCCGGTTTCATCCTGGAGAACGTGCCAGGATTGTTGTCCGCTAATCGCGGCGCAGCTTGGACGCTGGTGCGCCACGCCTTGCGTTCGCCTAGCAGCTTCGCGCCCAGCGACAGACCAGTAAAGTCTCCGCCAGTTCGATACGACATCAGCGCCCAGGTTGTCGATCTGGCCGACCTTGGAGTGCCTCAACATCGCGATCGACTGATTGTGGTGGGTGTACGCCGAGATTTAGGAGTGCGGCCACCGACGATCGAAACGCCATTTGCCGGTTCACCAGTGACGGTTCGGGATGTGCTGGATGCCGAACCGATTCTGGCAGGAGCTCCCAATCACGAGCTGGGACTGGACTCCGACGTCGTGGTCGAGCGGCTCAAGCTCATACCACCCGGGGGCAACTTCGAGAACATTCCCCCCGACCACCGTCTCTCTGTCAAAGGGTTGATCAGCCACGTTTACCGGCGATTGGATCCCGATAAACCCGCCTACACGATCATTGCCGGCGGAGGTGGCGGCACCCACGGGTATCACCATGTCGAACCGCGACGCCTGACCAACCGGGAGAAGGCGCGGCTTCAGGGCTTCCCGGACGACTTCATTTTCGTTTACGGCGACAGCTCCAGGGATATCAAGTCTGCGTACACCCGTGTTCGTCGACAGATAGGCAATGCCGTGCCCCCGCCAGCCGCGACCGCTGTTGCCAGAGCACTTACCGACGTCCTCACTGAAGCGGGCGTCAAGCGCCGATCCAGTCGAGAGCTGTCAGCAGTAATGCGCCCGCTGACACCTCCCAAAAAGGCGTCGGGACTGTGACAAATGTCGAGGCCGTAGCCCCGGCCGAGCTCCCCGCGGTTGCCGCATTGCGGGCACTATCTGTGTTCACTGCCGACCAGGCGGGCGCCTATCGCGAGCACTTTTCGCATGTAGCAGAAGCGCTGGGAAGCGACGTACAGACGAAGCTCGGCCAATTTCTAGTGGCTTGGGCGCGCAGGGGAACGCCAGGGTTGGTTATCCTTACCGGCAATGCTGGTACGGGTAAAACGGCAGCTGCCGAAGCGTACTGCAAAGCGCTAGATGTCGGCCTGCCCGACGAAGACGCGATGGTGACCGTCAGTCCAGGCCGGCTGGTGGCCAAAGACCTGTCAGGTCTCCCGAACCCTCCCGCCCGCGCGGAGGCAATGAGAATTGCCTTGCGCTCCTCGTCCGACGGCCAGATCCTTGTTTGCGCAAACGAGGGCGTTCTGCGGGATGCATTCAACGACTTGGAGTCGGCAGAGGGCACCGCAGCACTCGAGGAAGCCTTGAGACGTGGGGCCCACGCCAACGCCGACGCCACCCTGACGATTATCAACGTCAATCGCCAAAGGCCCACAGGGGCCGCCCTTTGGCACCAGCTGCTCGACTACGTTTCGCGGGAGGACATCTGGTTGGGCTGTGCCGATTGCCCGTTCGATGTCGGGGGATGCCCAATGCGCAGCAACGCGCAACAGCTACGGCGCGACGAGGTCCGAGAACAGCTGCGGACCTTGTTACGACTGGCCTGTGGGGAAGCGGTCCCCACGCTCAGAGAGGTCCTGGCAATCCTTTCGTGGGCAATCGTTGGAAATGCTAGCTGCAGCCTGGTTAAAGAACGTAATCGAGATCTAGGGAAAGAGGCGTTCACCGCCGCTGACGGTTATTTCTCACGTGTGTTGGGCGGCGGCATGACAGCCACCGGAGCCGAAAGATCGCCCCTATTAACTGCTATGCGCCACTCGGGCCTAGGCGAAATCAGCGACTTACAAGTCGACGGATGGCTCCGCGATGCGAACGGCGCTCCGGAGAACGTGAAGGTGCTAGCTGGTTACACCGACGGTGCCGCGGAGCCGCCGAAGAATAAGAGACGAACGCGGCTGACCGGCAGTAAATCGCCACTCGACCGCGTGAAGACTACACAACATGAGATGACCTTCTTCGAGCTCGGTGAGATGGTCAGCACCGACGAAGATGCGACCCGCGTGGAGGACGGGCTTCGGGCTCTCGTACAGGGCGACGAACTCACAAACGTTTCGGCACAGTCGCTTTGGCGTCAGCGTGTCTTCTTCGAAGCGTCTGCTGACCTCGGCGGTTACCCACGCGCCTGTCGCCGTCTGCTCAACTACGGCCACGTGCACGAACTATTTGACCTGGCAGCGAAGGCTGCCACGAGATCAGACACGATCCTCGAGCTGACCGAGCTGGTCCGAGGTTTGAATTTCCTTGTCACCGGGTTCGCCAGCCCAGACGAGGGCCTCATTATTCCTGATCCGGCTTGTCTGTTTGCGCGCGATCCAGGATCTTTTCGTCCTGCCAGTCCATCGCTGGTGCACGGTCTGGTGCCGATCGAACTGCTTTCGATCACCGTGCCTGACGAAGGCTTCGTTACGGAAGTGCTCGACATTGACCACGTTGAGGTTGATCTGCGGGTCGACGACAACCATCGGCTGGGTCTACGCATCAGACCCCGGATGTACGAGGCCATCCGAGAAGCCGCAGACTACCGAGGACCAGTGGGGCAGGGTGTTGCGGAGATGAATGACCTTCGCGGATTCTACGGTCGCCTGGCCCACGCTTTCGAACCAGCCTCAGAGATGCGTGTCGCGGATCCAAAGTCAACTCCGCCGGGATTGATCAAAATTACCCTTCCGCGTTTTGCTCATGCAGCGGAAGGAAGTTAGTTGTGGTACAAGCAAATACGCAGCAGCTGACTCCCGGGGCCATCGCAAGCGAGCTCTTCTGCCTGGACCCCGACCGCGATGAGCGGGCACCGCAGCTCTGCGCAGAAGCCCTACTCACACTCGTCGCCAACGAATATCGGCCGTGCCCGGCGGACGAACTGAAAAGCCCTAAGCGGCAGCGGTTCGCGATTCGCAGCTTGGCTCTGGGCACAAATTTCTTGGGTGGACGCAACGACGGGCACGCGGGCGACGACGAAACTTCACCTGCCGAGTACGGTGCACGCCTGGCCAAGGGCGATGAGATTCGCGGATCATCCCATCTTCGATTGGCGCAGCAGATGCTCCAGGGACTAGTTGACCCAGACACGCAACGCGGACAACCGGGAGCGTGGCTTTTGAGGCCATTCCATGAGTCACTGCTTTGGTACGACGCGCGAAAGGAAAGTCCCAATCGCAGCGAATACACAGTCCGAAAGGTGTACATGCGTGGGAGCGGTATCACACTTGCGCGGCTGCTGGTTGACCCCGTCGACCCGGTGGCGGCCCAACTCGGCCAGGCCGCTGTGACCGCGATAAGGGACGCGCTGACATCTCTAAGCCCTCTGGCTGAGATCAGCGCAAAATTGGAGGATGTGCTTCCGCGCAGACAGCCGTACACGTCCACCCCGACACTTCAAGACGACGAACGCGACGCGTGGACGCGAGGCGCCGATCCGCGACTGCAAGAGCTAGCTGAGCGCCTCTGTCGACACGCTGAAGGCATAATGCTGCAGGCCGGCGCCAGTCCACCGTCGCGATTGTGGCAGCTGCGTACCATATTCGCCATCGACCTCGCGCTGCATGTCGTGCGTACGGCATGGGTGACCACACGAACACCCCAGTCGGATCAATTCCTTCTGCTCAGCTTTGGAGATTCGCCCCGGTCGATCGACCCGATTAGGCAGCGTTCTGAAGAGTCTTACCGTCGCGCCCGTATTCGGCTCAGCGAAGCCACCGTCCAGACGCTGGCTCGACGGATGCGAGAGCTGAGCGGCGGAGTGGCGAACTGGGCCGCCCAGTTTCAGACGGGAAGCGCGCTTGGCAATTCAAACGACCCCGACAGTATTGCGAATCAGCTCTCTAGGCTTTCGGACACCGCGACGGACGAGGACTATCTGCGAATCGCACGTGCTGCGGTAGAGGTGGCCAATTACAGTCGGGGCGCCGAGGACGGTTTCCGGGTATTACTCGAGTCGACGGGAGCGCTCGTGGGAACTGGCCAGTATCGGTTCTTGACGGCTGGCCCGGATTTGCTCGCCGGGTTGGTGGGCGCACTCTCGGCGCAAATGCCGATGTCCAGCCGGGAATTCTTTGCAGCCGTCCGGCAGGAATGGGGCCTGATAATAAACCAAGAGTCGGCGGCGGATACGTCGCTGGTATCTCAGCTTGACGGAGCCGGCCTAGAGCGAAACGCTCGAAGAGCCGAAAAGTTAATGAATGATGCGGGACTGGCTTTGGGCTTGTCTGACCGCACCACCATGGTCGGCGAACGTGCCGCGCGGGTGACTTCGTGAGCATCCGCTTGGGAGCAGCGCTTGCCGAGCACCTCCGCCTCAACTTGCCACCAGGCCAAGGGAACTTCGTTTTGGTCGAAGGCGTGCCGTCTTCGGTCGCCTCGGGAATGAGTGGCGGATGGGACGAGTCGCTGCCCCGGCTTGCAGTCGTCGCACCAGACCCCTCTCAATTTGGTGCGCATGCACTCGCGGATGTATCGGGCACTCGGCTACGGAATGCACAAGGCACCTCGGGTGTGGTACTCGTGCTATGCGACGGTGAGCAAGTTGCCGACCGACAGGGCATCAGCCTATTTGAGTCGATATCTCCAAGCGTGCTGCTTGAGAGCGCTCAAGGTCTAGCGATCCTTTGCCGGCAAGAGCCGGCGGTTGACCTCGACGGACCTATTCGCGCGGTACGCGAAGCGATAGTCCTGGCCGACATCTCGAATCGACCAAGCCCAGCAGCGCTTGCCGCGTACCTGGACCGAGTTGCGGCCGGAGACGACCCGATGACTGTATTGCCCACTCTGGGTGCCTTCGCCGACAGCGTCGCAGCAGGCGACCGCGTGGACTCTGGCCGTATTCTCGACAATCTGACTCTGGCTGCTAGGCGCACCAGCGACGATTTCTTGCGACCCGCGGCCTACGCGGATTTGCGCAAACGTGCGGAACGTGTCCTCGCGAGCCGACCGTCTATCAGAGGTAACGCGGGAGCAATACACGACGCCGCTGATGCAGTGATGACGAGCCTGCAGGCGGGCAGTGCAGATTTGCTGAGCCAGCTCCGCTTTGACGAGGCCCGTGAGATTTTCGAAAAGCGAAGTGAATCTCTAAGCGAAACGGTGCTTCGCGAACTCTCTGCCTACCAAGCTAGCCTAGAGCCAGGCAGCCAAGCCCAGGGACTGCCCTGGCAAATTTACGAGAAACGCGCAAGCGAGCTAGGTCGTGGGACACATCAACGCGTTGCAGCGCGCGAGTTATGTGATCTCGACGACGCGCAGCAGCGACGCGTGTTCACGCCAGACACCCGTACCAAACTAGAGAGGCTGCTCAGAGATAGGTCCGTCAGCGGAAGTAAGCCGTCATGCCCTGAAGCTGCAATAGTGCGGGCAGTACAACAACTGGGCAGTTACGTCATTCAGCGAGTGCAAGTGCTTGCGCCTTCTGCACCCGCGATCAACACAGCCGCGGCTACCAACCGATCCGGTGCTGGACGGATCCTCACGTTGGCATGTTCACGCCTTCGTTTGGGCGGTCTGATGCATCGGTGGGATTCCGCCGGTGTCGAAGTCGATGGGCTCCTACTGAAGCCAGCCGACGACGAAGAAGACTTAGGCGATGTATTGGCGGCTTTCGGCGACGCGGGGCTTGCAGACGGCCTCCAACTGCCATCACTCCAACTCAGAATTTATGCCGAAGATGGCAGCACTGTGCAAGTCGATTGGCGGCCCGACTTGGACGACGCTGCGCTGCTGCGCGCAATTTTGCTCTTCGCCAAAGACGCAGCCGCACTCACCCTTTCAATAACATCTGAGCCGACACTGCATGCATTCTGCGGGCCAGTCGACGCGGATATTTTGCAGCCGGTCCCAGCGGAACTCACACGTCTAGCACGGGTTCTGCAATCTACAGCCAAGAATGCACTCGAGCGCGGCCTCACACCCAGCCTCCTCAACGGGTGGACCGCCGCTTGGACCAGCGCAGTTTTGCAGCAGCAGGCTCGTGAAGCCGACAGCACAATCGCCCAGGCCTTAACCCTCGCGGGTGGTGTTCTTTACGGCGAAACGTGCGCGGCACTTACCGGCATAGCACCAGTGAAGGCCGAATGGCTTGCACAGCAACTGGAAGCCCTTTGGGAACTCGTCGATCGCACGGGCAGGGCCGCCGATATCGAACAAGCAGCCGCAGTCGCCGCGTCTTTCGGGCTTGCACGTGCGACAGCTGCGCACCACCCCGCGCACCTTCGCTTGCGGACGCAGGACCGCGCTCTGCTGCCTTCGAGCGAAGGCCGCTTATGGGGTTTGTATGGGGGCACTTCGACACGCGACGAGAGCGGGTTCGCGGACGACGCTTTGAGCTCGGTAATCACTCAGCTTCTGACTCTGCAACCCGAAGCAGCTGGCCATCTTCGTTGCCTCGCTTGGGGTCCCGGGGCGGCCGATCTATTGGTCGGCGAGGCGACCCGCCTTATCGGGACCAAAGTCGAGCGCGCCGTCGTCAGCAAGGTTGAGATCTTCTGCATTGGAGCGGCGGAGGAAGATAAGCCAGCGTGGTCGACTCTTGCTGCGGCAGATGACGAGCTCCGTGGCGAGCGGGACGTTTTGCAAATTCGCTACGTGAACGACCTCGAGCAAGCGCGCGCGCTGCTGAGCCCGGCACATGACAGCCCTGTTGTCCATATCGCCCTCGTAACAGGACTCACGGAAGGCGGGCAGCGACTCGAAATTGAGACGCCTGAGGTGGAACCACCTGACGACGATCCCGATGTGCTCTTTACACCCCGCGTTTGGCAGCGCGCGAGACAGGACCGTCGGACGCTGTTGATGCCGCCAACCGCATCGCCCAGTGGGCAAGCGTGGCTCAGGCTTCAGAATGCCGTGGAGGATGCCTGGCCGGACAACGACCAGCCGCTACGTGTGCCGGAGGTCCGAACAGGAACTCTCAACGTAAGGTCTCAGCTTGAGCAGGTGCATCAGTTGGCCCTCTGGGTGGCCACGCTCGATCGGTACGCGACTCGCGACAGTCTGGAACAGGCGCTTGGTCGCGACAAAATCGCGATTCTCCACCAAGAGCGCAGACTGGGTGGGGATAGCCCGCTCTCGCTAGTGGTCAGTCAAAAATCTGGCGGTCCGGTGGACCGAGCCATCGGCAGAAGCCTACGTGCGGCGGGAATTGTCTCCGAACCCGACGTTGCGCTGTCTATCGGTACAGAGCTTAGAAAAGTCGCCAGCCAGGGATATGGCATCCTCGCCTTACAAGCGGCGACCAGCGGTGCAGGGATCAACGAACTCGTGGGGCACGTAGTTGCCTTTAGCCTGTTGGCAACTACCGCAACCCCCTGGCCGCTTCCGCCCGGTTGCCGCGTACTCCTAGTAAGTCTGGACGAGTATCGGAACTGGTTCACCACCAAGCGCGCCGACCTGCTCGCGATTGCGCTCGACCCAAAGGAGGGTGGCGTACACGTAGCCACGATCGAGGTGAAGGCGCGACGCAGCGATGAAGTTAACGCAGCTGCAGGAGCGCTCGATCAGCTTGTTCAAACCCTCGCCGCCACTCGCTTTGCGGCATACCCGGAAGCCGGAAGTATCAGCAGCCGTCTGTGGCTAAATCGCATCGCCGAGGCCGCCTACGCGGTGGCTCGTGAATCCCGGTTCCGGCTCGATGCGGCCGAGCTCGCTGCGCTGGAAGCGTTTCGCCGTGGTCGGGGAACACTCGAGTGGGCAGGCGTTGGACTAGTATTCGGCCCGCAGGTGAACCCGTGGCAAAAGATTCAGCACAATAAAATTGGCAACGACATTGTGCCCGTAGCACTCCACAGCATCCAGCTAACAGAAGAACTATTGCAATCGGCTACGGCAACAGATCTAACGAAGCTTCGAACCGTCGAAACCGACCGCGGACCACTCCAAAGCAACAGGGTCAGGCGACGGCCGGAATCAAAAGGAGCCCAAGGTAACCAGTCGGAAACGCAACAGCCAGAATCAGGGGAACGCGCCGAGCCATCCTTCGACCTCCGCGAGGAAGGCGACGGTACGTCCTTCGCGCAGGATGACTCTGGGGCGCCGTCCGATGGCGGTCTTGCAACACCAGCTGACGAGGAACACCAGGCACCAGTCGAAACGGACACGTCAGATGAGCCATCCAGATCTTTTACTGCTCCCATCCTCGGCTGGGATGCGGCCAACGGCGACGAAATCCGATGGCATCCCGCTGGCAGTGGTCAGGATTTGCTGCAAAACGGACACATAGAAATCTGGGGATCGTCCGGGATGGGCAAGACCCAATTCGTTATGAGCCTGTTAGCGCAGCTTTCGAGACACAGCGGCAGCCACTTCGGCATTGCCGACTTCAAGAACGATTACAGCGGCGAGACCGGGTTCCCCGCCTTCGCAGATGCCGAATTTTTGGACCTCTGGGAGGTGGGCGCCCCCTACAACCCCCTGGCACTCACCGCTACGGGAAGTCGCGCTGTCGACACTGCGGTCATCGAGCTTCGCGACACCATCGAGGAGGCGACGCGTTCATTTACTCGCATGGGCGTTCGGCAGAAAGCAAAACTAGAACAAGCGCTGCGCGCCGCGTACGCGGCAGGTCACGACGAGGGCCGTTGGCCGACTCTTCGGACCCTCGATGACCAACTTGACGCCGACCTTTCAGGCGTCATGGGTGACTTGACTCGCAATGACCTTTTTAAGTCAGGGCCACCGCTCGGCGATGTCATCGCCCGCAACATCGTCTTCGGCTTGTCGCGGATCCCAGGGAATGGCCAAACGACTATCCTCGCAGCTGGATTCATACTGTCAGCGCTCTTGCTGAGAATTCAGAACTTACCGCCAGTGCCCAACACAATTCGCTATATGGCGGTGGTCGACGAGGCACACCGCGTCGCAGATTTCAAAGCGGTTGACACGATGATGAGAGAAGGCCGCTCGAAGGGTCTAGCAGTCGTCCTTGCCACTCAACAACCTTTGGATCTCGGTGGAGTCGTCGGCGTCAATGCACAGACGAAAATATGCTTTGGATTGCCCGATGCGACCGTCGCGACTATGGCCGCGCGCAAGATGGACCCCCGCAACCCGCGACTAGCGGAGCAAATCCGAACGCTGGGAGTCGGTGAAGCGTTCCTGAGCCTGCGGGGGGATCCGCCGCGATTAATGAGAATGGCGCAGGCACACCGTGATTCAGACCGCCTCAACCTGCCACAGTTACGCCATCCGACACGATAGAGTCAGATGGAACAAAAGCGCCACAAGCATCTCGCGGGCCGACCCGCTTCTTCGTCGCGATCTGGGCACGACACCGATACAACGTCGTGGGCAAGTACGCCAGCAGTCCGCGCTCGTATGCAACGACAGAAGACGCGTGACACAGAGCCGGAACTTGCAATACGGCGTTTACTGCACGCAAGGGGCTTGCGCTACCGCGTCGACTACCCACCCCTCGCCGGGATGAGGCGTCGTGCCGACCTAGTTTTTGGCCCCGCGAAGGTAGCGGTGTTTGTTGACGGCTGCTTCTGGCATGGATGCCCGCAGCACGGGCAGCGCGCCACCACGGCGAATACCTCATACTGGCGCGACAAGGTAACCCGGAATGCAACGCGCGACCGCGAAATTGACGCTGCACTCCTCGCCATGGGATGGCTGTCGATACGCGTGTGGGAACACGAAGAACCAGCGGCAGTCGCCGATCGTATTGAAAGCGAGGTCAGAGTGCGGGTCTCGCCGAGAGTTCCATCGGAACCTACCAGCCCTGAACCGGAACCTACCGGCCCGCCATCGCTACCAAAAAGCCCCCATCCAAGCTTGCTGGCAGCGCAACGCAAGCGCGCCGGCGAGCGATAGACTCCGAACCCCTTTCTTAATCCCTACGGCCTAGCCGGCAAGGCCGACAACCACCCATCCGAAAGCAATTCCAGCAACTGCCCGTCCGGATCGCGGATCATCGCCATCGCCTCGGTCACGGTCCCGTCGACCACCGCTCCCCCGAACTCCTCGACCTTCTCCAACGCGGCCGGCAGATCGGACACCGAAAACGAAATGTGCGTCAGCCCAATCTGATCCATGACGCGTTCCGACCCGGCGTGCACCTGACGCTTCGAGTAGTCCATAAGCTCAAGCACAAAGCCGTCGCGCACCAAGTAGGTCGCATGCACCCCGAGCGGCTCGGGCAGCTGCACCAGCTTGGCGGTGGGGCCGTCGGGCGGATCGAGCTCCCACCAGAACTGAAACCCGAGCACGTTCTCGTAGAACCGCCGCGACCGCTCGCGATCGGAGACACACAATCCGACGTGGTTGAAAGTCGTCCGGTGACTACTCATCGCGGCCTTTCTCGGCGGAACCCACGAGCGTAATAATGCAAAGATAGTGTAGAAAGCAAACCAAGCGTCGCGGTGGAGGACCGACCAGATGACGACCCGTCCCGACGTCACCGAGGAAGCCATCGTCGACTTCGACCACCACTCCGACGAATTCAACCTCAACGAACTCGCCATCAACGCCGAGCTGCGCCAAAAGTGCCCCGTAGCATGGAACGAGCACTACGACGGCTTCTGGTTCCTCAGCAGCTACGCCGCGGTGAGCCACGCGGCAAGAGACGGCGACACCTTCGCCCATAAATATGAGCCCCACGCAGCAGACGGCGTCGACTACCAGGGCGAGATGGGCGTCCCGCGCCCCGAAGGCCAGCCGGCGCTGGGCATCGGCGAGGTCGACGGCCCCTACCACCTGGCGCTTCGGCACGCGCTGGCCCCGTTCCTCTCGCCGGGCGCCGTCCAGAAACTCAAGCCGTTCATGGAGCAAAAGGCGCACGAGTTCCTCGACCAGCACATCGAAGACGGTCACATGGACCTCGTCCTCGATTACGCCAGCCCGGTTCCGGCCATCCTCACCATGAAGCTGATGGGCCTGCCGCTGGACAACTGGCACCTGTACGCCAACCTGTTCCACTCCGTCATGGCCGTGCCGCAGGACAGCGACGAGTACCTCGACGCCATCGCCCAAGTCCCCGCCATGATGCAAGGCGTCCTCGACTACGCCGCCGCCAGACGAGCCAAACCCGAAGACGACCTGACCAGCTTCCTCATCCAGTTCGAATTCGACGGCCAACGCCTCACCGACGACCAGCTGCTCAACATCCTCTGGAACCTCATCGGCGGCGGCGTCGACACCACCACCTCCCAGACCGCGCTGACCCTGCTGCACCTGGGCACCCACCCGCAGCTACGCCAACAACTCATCGACCACCCCGAGCTCTACCGCACCGCCACCGACGAATTCCTGCGCTACTTCTCGGTCAACCAAACCCTCAGCCGCACGGTCACGAAGGACGTCGAGCTCAACGGCCAACACCTCCGCAAGAACGACAAAGTCGTCATCAGCTGGCTCTCCGCCAACCACGACGAAAAGGAATTCGAAACGCCCGACGAGATCATCCTCGACCGAACACCCAACCGCCACCTCGCCTTTGGGCTCGGGCCGCACCGCTGCATCGGCTCGCACCTGGCGCGGCTGATGTCTGAGGTCATGGTCAAGGCGGTCCTCGACCGCATCCCCGACTACCAAGTCGACTTCGACAACGTCCACCAATATCTGGGCAACCCGAGCATGACGGGCCTGGGCAAGCTGCCCGTCACCTTCACCCCCGGCGTGAAGTAATCAGTCGCCGCCTCCGCCTTTGTGTTTCTTGCCCGGCGGACCCGGATGGTTCGGGGGCGGCGGCGGTAACGGCTCTGCGGTGCTGCTGGGTGTTGTCGTCAACGTCGTCGGCGTCGGCGACGGCGTCGTGGTGTTGACCGGCGCCGGCGGTGGCGACGACGAGAACGACGAGTCGAGCGCGAGCAGCATGATGCCCAGCACGAACAGGGCGATGATCGCCGCCACCCAGAGCCTGCGCCGGGGAACGTCGGGCTCCAGGCGCGCGTCGGCGGGCGTGTACGCCGGGACGGGCGCCGTCATCACCCGGGTCCGCGGGCGGGCCGGAGCCGGCACGACGGGTGCGCCGACCAGCGCGGCCGCCATCGCGCTGGCCTGGTCGAACCGCCATGCCGGGTCGCGCGCCATCGCCCGTTCGATCGTGTCGACGAGGCCCGGTGGCAGATCGGGGCGCAGCGCGGCGAGCGGCGGCGGCGACTCGTGCAGGATCGCGCGCGCCAACGGTCCCAGGTCCTCCTGCGGGAACGGGCGCCGCCCGGACAGCGCCTCGTACCCCACCACGCCCACGGAATAGAGGTCGTCGGCAACCGTGGCCGGCTTGCCCGCCAGCCGCTCGGGGCTCATATAGGCCATGCTGCCGACGACCTCCCCGGTACGGGTGTAGGCGGCGCCGGCCGTCTTGGCGATGCCGAAATCCGCGAGCTTGGGTTCGCCCGTGGCGGTGAACAGGACGTTGCCCGGCTTGACGTCGCGGTGCAGGATGCCGACCTTGTGCGCCTCCGCCAGGGCGTCCAGGACGCCGCACAGCACCGCCTGCACAAACCCCCACGGCAGCGGCCCGCGCGCGATGTGATCGGCGAGCGACACCCCCGGCAGCCGCTCCATGATGATGAACGGCAACCCGTTGTGTTCGCCGACGTCGTGCACCACAACGACGTGCCGGCCGGTCAGCTGCGCGGCCGCCCGCGCCTCGCCCTCGAACCGCGGCCGGCTCTCCGGCCGGACCGTCAGCGCAGGATCCAGCAGCTTGATCGCGACCGGGCGGCTGAGCTTCAAGTCCCAGCCGTCACGCACCTCGGCCATCGCCCCGCGACCGAGCAAGCCGCGCAGCTCATAGCGGCCGCCCACGATCACGGCGGCCGCGCGCCACTCTGTTCCCTGGAGCTCCATGTCCCGCCTGTCGGAAAGGTGGCCCCCTGCGGGGTCGGGATAACCGAAGGACCGGAAATCGAAACGTTGCTGCAGCGCTGGGCATTGTGCTACATGCCGTAGCGCTATTGTGCTACGCTAGCTTCATGGCGACACCGCTCAGTCAGCGCGAACTGCGAAACGACAGCGGCGCGATCATGCGCCGCGTGCAACAAGGGGAGCGCTTTACCGTGACCCGAAATGGTGTCCCCGTCGCAGACCTGGTGCCGCACAACGAATCCGCGCAGGATCAACCGCCGCGCTTTGTTCCGGTCGCGCACATTGCCGCGGGCACAAGTCAACTCCCCCGTTGGGACACCGCGCGATTCAGCCGTGAGCTTGAAGCCCTCGATCAGGCCGTCGACGACAGCGAAGCCGACAGGTGGCGCGCCCCATGACCCGACTCCACGAGCGGGCTCTCCTCGATACATCCGTCGTAATCGACTACCCGGCAAGCGCGGTCGCCGCGCACGCAGCAACCGCCGCGGTCAGCACCATCACGCTTGCGGAGCTGTCATACGGCCTGCATACCGACGATGCGCTCGTCAACGCCGCCCGCGAGCAGCGCTATCACTGGATCACCACAACCTTCGATCCGATTCCGTTCGATACGCGCGCCGCGCGAATCTACGGCGCGCTGTGCGCCACCGTTCGAGCCGTCGGCCGAGACCCGAAGCCCCGGCGATTCGACCTCCTCATTGCAGCGGTCGCCGTCGCCCTGGGCGTGCCGCTCATCACCCGTAATGAAGCTGATTTCACCGGTATTCACGAAAGCTTGTCAATCATCGCTGTCCGGTGAGCCATACCGGATTGGTCAGCGCGACCATGGACCCAAGCGGGCGCCGCGGCGTCTCGCGGATCTCCAGCCGCGCAAAACGCGCCGCAGCGGCGTCCACCTCCCAGCGCAGCATGGTCCGCGCCGGACCGCGCACCGCCGCCCGGCCGACACACCCCTCAGCGGTCACCAACGCGGCCGTCGTCCCGGGGGTGCCGGTGATCATCGCGGTGACGGTGACCGTCGTGTCGGGCGGCACCCGCAGCGTCTCGCCCAGACCGGCGCCCCGGCCCGCGCACGACGCCGTGAGTTCGACTGTGACAGCGCGTGATCGGGCGATGTACGAACGGCCGCACCGCAACCCGTCGATCAAAGCCGGCGTCGACAGCTCGCGCGCGTACACGACCGTCTGCGGCGAACCGACCGGCTGCCGACGGGCATGCGAGTCGCTGCCACCGACCGCCACGACGCGCCGGCCCTCGCACAGCAGCCGCTGCCACATGCGCAGCGACACTTCGTCGTCGAGGTTCCACCGGCCGTTCCACACCTCGAGCCCGTCGACGTGCTCAAAACCGAACTCCCACAACGACCCCGGCACCGGCGCGGCGGGATGCGCGGCGATCACGAGGCCGCCGGCGTCGCGAACCTCCCCGGCGAAGCGCGGGAAGACGCCGTCGCGCGGCGCATACCGCCAGTCGACCCAGCCGCCCGGCGGCAGGCCGACGGCGAGCCAGTGCCCGTGCCGGGTGGTGACCTCCTCGCCGGGGATCACCAGCAATCCGCCGGTGCGGCAGGCCGGCCACACCCGGTTCGCGGAATTGGTGTTGTGGTCGGTGGACACGATGAAGTCCAGCCCGCTCTCATGCGCGGCCGCCACCAGTTCGCGCGGATGGCGCTGGCCGTCGGAGTGCACGGTGTGCAGGTGCAGGTCGCCGCGGTACCAGCCCGCGCGGCGGACGGGCGGGGCCGGATGTGCGACGACGGGCGCGCTTTCCGGGCCGGGCTGCCCGCGTTCCAGGGTGACGCGCGCCTCCCAGGCCATTCCCCAGGGGCTGAGCACCACCGGACCGAGGGCCACCGCCCACAGGCCCGGCTCGATGCGTCCCGCCAGGTAACCCGGCGTGGCGTAGCCGGCGGAGATCACGAAGCCGTCGCGGGCCCCGCCCGACCAGCCCCGGAATCCGGCCGCGTTGCCCAGCTCGTGGCCCGCCGGCCCAAAAATGCCCAGATCCAACACGTTTCGGATCGGTCCGCCCACCGCGAAGCGATCGTGCGACGTGGCGACCCGGATTCGCCGCACGCCCAGCGGCACCTCGAACGGCAGGTGCGCCCACTGGTCGATCCCGAACCCGAAGCGCCCCGAAAACGACAGGTGAATCGCCTGCGCCTCGCGCTGTTCGGTCGCGATGCTCACGACCTTCAGCATCCCGCACGACGGAGTAACCACCCGTTACTTCGACGCGAACGCCCGCCGTCGGGCCACTGTCATTTAGACGCCGAGTTACTTAGGGTCGGCGTATGAGCATCGATGACGAGCCGGTCACGACGCTGGACGACCTCAAAACCGATCTGGCGGGCCGGCACAAGTGGACACCGAGCGGCGGCGCGTCCGTCGACCCCGCGATCGTCGACGCCGATATGGCCGCCCTCGACCGCGACGGCTACGTCATCTGGGAGAACCTGCTGAGCGCGGACGAGTGCCAGCAGATCCGCGACGCCGTCAGCCCGTGGCTGGCCCACACCGGGCGCAACTCCTTCGAAGGGCGGCGCACCCAGCGCATCTACAGCGTGCTGAGCCGCACGCGGGTGTGCGACCGGCTCGTCGATCACCCGCGGGTGCTGGCGGTGCTCGATCGGCTGCTGATGCCCAACTACCTGCTTTCGGCGTTGCAGGCCATCAACATTCAGCCCGGCGAGTCGGCGCAGCTGCCCCACCACGACGACGGGTTCTACCCGATTCCGCGGCCGCGCGCTCCCCTGGCCGCCGCCACGATCTGGGCGATCGACGACTTCACCGCCGATAACGGCGCCACGGTCGTGCTGCCCGGCAGTCATCGCTGGGGCGCGCGGCGGCCCGGGCCGGACGATCCCGCGCTGCCGGTCGTCATGCCCGCCGGCTCGTGCGTCTTTTTCGTCGGAACCCTGTGGCACGGCGGCGGCGCCAACACGACCGCCCACGCGCGGCTCGCCGTCACGGCCCAATACTGCCAACCGTGGCTGCGACCGATGGAGGCGTTCACGCTGTCGATCCCGCGCGACGTCGCCCGCACGGTGTCCGATGACATTCAACGCATGATCGGCTACAGCATCCACCCGCCCTTCGTCGGCGCGGTCGACGGCCTGCACCCGCTGCGCCTGTTAGAGCAGCCGTGAGCGTGTCGGAGCGATTCGCCGACATCGTCGGCGAGCACAACCTGCTGACAGGCGACGCGATCCCCGAGGACTACTGGCACGACGAGGTGTTGACGACGGCGCCGCAGCGGCCCGCGTACGTCGCCAAACCGGCCACGGCGGAAGAGGTTTCGCAGCTGCTGCAGGCCGCCAGCGAGGCCAAGATCCCGGTGACGGCCCGCGGTTCCGGCAGCGGCCTGTCGGGTGCGGCGATCCCCTGCGCGGACGGGCTGCTGATCTCCTTCGAGCGAATGAACGCGATCCTGGAGATCGACACCACCAACCAGGTCGCCGTCGTGCAACCCGGGGTGACGCTGACCGAGCTGGACGCCGCGACCGTCGACGCCGGGCTGAACTACATGGTCCAGCCGGGCGAGTTGTCGTCGAGCGTCGGCGGCAACGTCGGCACCAACGCCGGCGGGATGCGCGCGGTCAAGTACGGCATCGCCCGCCACAACGTGCTCGGGCTGCAGGCGGTGCTGCCGACCGGCGAGATCATCCGCACCGGCGGCAAGATCGCCAAGGTCTCCACCGGCTACGACCTGACCCAGCTCATCGTCGGCTCCGAGGGCACCCTGGCCCTGGCCACCGAGGTGATCGTCAAGCTGCACCCGCGCCTCGACCACGCCGCCACCGTGCTGGCGCCGTTCGCCGACTTCGACCAGGTGATGGAGGCGGTGCCGCGGGTGCTGGCCAGCGGGCTCGGGCCCTACATCCTCGAGTACATCGACAACATGACGATGGCCGCCCTCGTCCACACCCAGAACCTCGAGCTCGGCGTCCCCGACGACGTCCGCGACAGTTGCCAGGCGTATCTCGTTGTGGCCCTTGAGAACCGCACCGCGGAAAGACTGGACGAGGACGTCGAGCGGGCCGGTGAGCTGGTGGTCGAGCTGGGCGCGGTGGATGCGTATGTGCTGGAAGGGCTTTCGGCGCGCAAGCTGATCGAGGCGCGTGAGAAGGCGTTCTGGACGGCCAAGGCGATCGGCGCCGACGACATCATCGACACCGTGGTGCCGCGCTCGGCGATGCCGAAGTTCCTCGCCGGCGCGCGAAGTTTGGCGGCCTCGGCGGGCGGCGCGGCGGCCGGCTGCGGGCACGCCGGCGACGGCAACGTGCACCTGGCCATCATCTGCAAGGACCCGGCAAAAAAGAAGCAGCTGATGACCGACATCTTCGCGCTCGCAATGGAATTGGGCGGGGCGATCTCCGGCGAACACGGCCTGGGCCGCGCCAAGACCCCGTACTTCCTGCAGCTGGAAGACCCGGTCAAGGTCGACCTCATGCGCCGCATCAAGCAAAGCTTCGATCCCGCGGGCATCCTCAACCCCGACGTGCTGTTCGGCGAAGGAGCGCACGGCTAAATCACATGCGTCACAAAAAGCTAGGGATGTGCCGATGTGCCCGCCTCATAGCGACAACGGCGGACGCCGTCGCCGCGCCTCGCCGCCCCGGTCGCCCCCTCGCCGCCCCGCTCCGAGATTGTCGCTATGAGGCGGGCACAAAGGGTGCCGCCGCCGCGAGAGGCCAGTGTGGCCAGTGTGACTTACCCGGCCGACGCGTAGTCCAGCACCGGTTCCGAGGAGTCGACGTGCCCGTTGCTGATGATCCGCAGCCGATCCGGGCGCACCTCGTAGCGCACCCCGTTCTCCGGGTTGGTGGCGTCGAATCCGCCCGAAGACCGCACCGCGTCGGTCAGCTCGATGTGGGCGCCGTCGCGGATGCGCTCGCCGCGGTAATAGAAACTTCCGGGCGCGCTTTGGCACACCACCGCCAACGACTGGGCCGTGCGCACCACCGCGGCAGGCGGGTTGCCCGGGTCGCATCGTGCGGTATGCCCGACGAAGCCCAAGCCGTCGGCGCCCTGTACGGGCTGTGACAGCGACGGCGTCTTCGTCGCCGACGGCGCAGGGGGTGCCGCCGACGCCGCCTGAGGCGGCGAACCGCCGTGGTTGCCGAACAGGATCACCGCCGTCGCGATGACCGCCGCGACCACCAACAGGATCGCCGCAGCCCCGGCCACGACCAAGGGCGCACGCCCGAAAACCCGGTTGGCCGGCCGCGGGGGCTCCGGCGCGGGCGCCGGATACGGGCTGTAGCCGGTGTCGTCCGGGTTGGGATAGACGGTCGAGAACGGCCGGGTGCTCGTCGGCGGTGGTGGCGGCGCCGACGGCGTCATCCCGAACGCCGCCCTGGCCAGCTCGCCCGCGGACGCGAACCGCGCGGACGGATCCTTGGCCATCCCCCGGGCGATGACGTCGTCGAACGCCTTGTCGATCCCCCGGCGCATGATGCTCGGCCGGGGCGGCGGCGAATGCAGGTGCGCGCTGATCAGCTGCGGCAGCTCCATCCCCTCGAACGGCGCTTGACCGGTGAGGCACTCGTAGAGCACGCACGCCAGCGAGTAGACGTCGGTCTGCGGCCCCACCCAGGAGCCGTTGAATCGTTCGGGCGCCATGTACGCGCACGACCCGATCAACGGTCCGGCCGCCGTCATGCGGGGATCGCCATGGGCCCGGGCGAGGCCGAAGTCGACCAGGTACGCGAAGTTGTCGGGCGTGAGCAGCACGTTCTCCGGCTTCACGTCGCGGTGCACCAGCCCGTCGGCGTGGGCCGCGTCCAGCGCGGACGCCACCTGCGCCACGATCCCCGCCGCCTGCGCGGAATCGAGCGCGCCCCGCTCATCCAGCAGATCCTTCAGGCTGCGGCCGTCGACCAGGCGCATGTCGATGAAGAGCACCCCGTCGATCTCGCCGAAGTCGTGCACCGGGACGACGTGCGGTTCCTGCAGCCGCGCCGCCAGGCGTGACTCGCGCCGGAAGCGCTCCTGGAAAACGGGGTCGGCCGCCATCTCGGGACGCAACAGCTTGAGCGCGACCATCCGGCCCTTGCGCGTGTCGTAGGCCCGATACACCTCGCCCATCCCGCCGGCGCCGATCAGCGATCGCAGCTCGTAGGGCCCGAATCGGGTGCCCAGGCGGGGGCGGCGGTAGGTCGAAAACACGTCGACCAGGGTTCCCAGATCGGGCGCCCAGATAACCCCAGTTCACATGCCGAAGTGCGCGCGACGCACCGCCGCGACGGCCTCGGCCGGCCCGCTCACCTCGACGTGCGCCGCGGCCTGGCGCCCGAAGAGATAGAGCAGCAGTTCGCCCGGCGGACCGCTGATCAGCGCCGTCGGCGAGCCCGGCCGCACCAAGACCCGCTCGGACGTCCCGGCCCACTCGACCGAGAGCCCGCACCCGCGCAGCCGGCGGCCCAGAAAGCGGCCGCCGCGGAGCACGTTCCGCCACAACCCGGCGTCCATGGACGCCGTCAGGTCCCGCACGCCGAGCCCGTTGGCCCGGCGGAGGTCCTCGTGGTGGACGAAGCACTCGTTGAGGTTCGCCATCTCGCGCACCCATCCGATGCGGAAAAACCCGACGGGTGGGCCGGACCGCATTCGCGCGACGAGCCCGGCGAAGTCCGTGCGCCCGGCCAACCGCGCCCGGCGCCGCTCGGCGAACCGCGCGAAGGGCCCGGGCAGCACGAGGCACGGGCCGCCGAGCAGATCGTGTTCGCGCTGCACCAAATGCGCCGCCAGATCGTGCGCGGTCCAGCCGTCGAGCAGCGTGGGAACGGACGGGCCGAACTCCTCGAAAGAAGCGCAGAGCCGAACGCGCTCCTGGGCGTCCAGCGGCACGTCGGCCATAGCTGAAGGCTATCCGGTTAGCGAATAACCCTTGAGTGCGATTGCCGCGCATTGGAGCATGAAACCGAGGGGTTCCTGACATGATGCGTCACCGGCTCCGGACAGCGGCTCCGTCGCAAGCGACGACGGATGGCCTAGTGCGTCTCAACAACATCCACCTAAGGAGGCATTGATGTCTTTCGTGACCACTCAACCCGAAGCACTGACCTACGCGGCGGGCAAGCTGCAAACTATCGGCTCGGCCATGTCCGCCGAAAGCGCCGCCGCGGCGGCCCCGACCACCGGGCTGATACCCGCGGCCGCCGACGAGGTATCCGCTTTGCAGGCAACGATTTTCGCCGCCTACGGCAGCCTGTACCAGTCGGTCAACGACCAAGCCACGGCGATCCATGAGCTGTTCGTGAACACCCTTGGGGCCAGCGCCGGTTCGTACATGTCCACCGAGTCCCTCAACTCGGTGGCGACCGCTTCGCCCTTCTCGCAACAGGTCTCGGGCCTCTTTAGCGCCGCCGCCAACGCGGCGCAAGCCGACCCGCCGCCCGGCAGCGCTCTTGCCAACATCGTCAACATCGGGACCGGGAACTGGGACTCCGCCGCATCGGATCTGCTCGGCATGGCGGGTGGCGGCCTCCTTCCCGCGGCCAACGAGACCGGCGAAATGGCAGCCGTCGCGCCGGCTCCCGCGGACGCAACCGTCCTGACGGGCGCGCCCGCCCCGCCGGCCCCAGCGGGACTGGGCGTCCTTCCCGTGGCGCCGGGCCTCGGCCAGGCGGCGCCGCCCAGTTGGGTCGCGGGGGCCGGCCCGGCGACAACCGGCGCGGTGACGACCGCCGGCTGGACCGCCCCGGCGCCCCAAACCGCGCCCGCGACCACCGTGCCCGCCGCCGTCCCCGCGGTCGCGACGGCCGGCAAGGCCGCCGGCTTTGGTGCGCCGCGATACGGCGTCAAACCCACCGTCATGGCACGCCCGACCGGCGTCTAGGAAAGGGAATTCTGATGGACTTCGGAGCGCTACCCCCAGAGATCAACTCCGCACGCATGTATGCCGGCCCGGGCACGGCACCGATGATGGCCGCCGCGGCGGCCTGGAACAGCCTGGCCGCCGAATTGGGTTCCACGGCGGCCGGATACGAGTCGGTGATCAGCGAGCTCACCGGCGAGTGGCTGGGTCCGGCGTCGGCGTCGATGGTCGCGGCGGTCCAGCCGTACGTGGCGTGGCTCAACGTCACCGCGGGTCACGCCCAGCGCGCGGCGTCGCAGGCGACGGCATCCGCGGCCGCCTTCGAGACGGCCTTCGCCGCGACCGTGCCGCCGCCGGTGATCGCCGCCAACCGGGCCCAGCTGGCCGCGCTCGTCGCGACCAACTTCCTCGGCATCAACACCCCCGCGATCATGGCCACCGAGGCCCACTACGCGGAGATGTGGGCCCAGGACGCCGCGGCCATGTACGGCTACGCAGCCTCCTCGGCGGCCGCCGGGGTGCTGAACCCGCTGACGCCGCCGGCGCCGACGGCCAACCCAGCCGCCCAGGCCGGGCTGATGCAGGCCATCTCCAACCTGCCCAATGCCGTTGCCGCACTGGCCTCCCCGGCCGCCGCAGTGCCGGCGCAAGCGACGCCGATCCTCGGCTACCCGATCGTGGCCAACACCATCAACGGCGCGGTCAACGCCACCGCGTGGTGGGTCATGAACACCATCCCGAACTCGGTGCTGCTGAGCCACGCCATCAACGCCGCCCCGGCGACGGCCCTGGCCACCACCACCGCGCCCGCCGTCGCGGTCGCGACGGTACCGGCCGCTCCCGCCGGCTTCGGTGGCGCGCCGGTGCTGGCGGGACTGGGTCAGGCGTCCACGGTGGGCGGTCTGTCCGTGCCGGCCAGCTGGTCCGCGGCGTCCCCGGCGGCGAGCTCCACCGCCGCGGCCGGCTCGGGCTGGGCCGTCGCCCCGGAGGAAACGACGCCGGTGACGGCGGTGCCGGCCGGGATGCCGTTGGCGATGGCGGGAACGTCGTCGGGATTCGGCGGTCCACGCTACGGGTTCAAACCGACGGTGATGCCGAAAACCGTCCTCGCATAACGCGGGTCACGGCGGCAACGCCTTGAGCTGGATCGGGTTGGTCTGGCTGTATCCCGCCGGCCGGCCGCAGGCCTCCTCGGTGTAGACCTGTTGGTCCGTGCCGGCGAGGGTATTGGGGTCCCACGTGATGTGGGCGCTGGCGGCGTAGGGAACTCGCACGCCGTCGGCGCACCGGACGTTGTCGAACATGTCGAGCACCCATTGGCCGTCGACAAATTGCGCCCGGCTGGTTCCGTTCCCTGCCTTGATGTCGAGGCATCCCTCCCCGCAGGGGTTCACGTTCCAATCGGTCACATAGTGGTGGCCGGTGGGGGCGGTCTCGGTGTAGACGTAATGGCCCATCATCTCGGGGGCGCCGGACGCGGGCGGGGCCATCGGGCCGACGGCCGCGGCGCCCAGGACCGCGACCGGGGCAATCGCGCGCGTGATGTCCATGTACTGGTTTTACTCCTTTTTGCACCTCGTAAGGTGGCCGTATGCAGAAGGCTCGACTCATTCACCACCTGCGGCAAATCGCATCGCTGGTGGTCACGGCGGTAACGGCCACGTCCACCCTCAACGCCTACCGGCCGCTGGCGCGCACCGGGTACCCGTCGCTGTTCTCGTGGATGTTCGGCCTGGTGGTCACCGAGTTGCCGCTGCAGACGATGGCCAGCCAGCTCGGCGGGCTGGCGCTGACGGGCCGGCGCCTGAACCGGCCGGTGCGCGTCCTCGCGTGGATCACGGCGGCCATCTCGGCGCTGGGCCTGCTCAACTTCAGTCGCGCCGGACACCAGGCCAATGTGCCGCTCAGCAAGGCGCTGGACGACGCCCTCGGCCCCTCTAGGCGCACCGACTCCGAGGGCCTGTGGCGCCGCCCCACCGGCGCCGGCACCGCCAAGACGCCCGGACTGCTGCGCATGATGCGGATCTACCGCGACTACGCCCACGACTCCGACATCAGTTACGGCGAGTTCGGCAGCGCCAACCACCTCGACATCTGGCGGCGCCCCGACCTCGACCCGAACGGCAAGGCCCCGGTGCTCTTCCAGATCCCCGGCGGCGCCTGGACGACGGGAAACAAACGCGGACAAGCCCATCCGCTGATGAGCCACCTCGCCGAGCTCGGCTGGGTGTGCGTGGCGATCAACTACCGGCACAGCCCGCGCAACACCTGGCCGGCGCACATCGTCGACGTCAAGCGCGCCCTCGCCTGGGTCAAGCAACACATCGCCGACTACGGCGGCGACCCGAACTTCGTCGCCATCACCGGCGGTTCGGCCGGCGGCCACCTGTCGGCGCTGGCGGCGCTGACGCCCAACGACCCGCAATTTCAGCCGGGTTTCGAGGAGGCCGACACGAGAGTGCAAGCGGCCGTGCCGTTTTACGGCATCTACGACTTCACCCGCTTCGACAACTCGCTGCACGCGATGATGCCCGGGCTGCTGATCAAATCGATCATCAAGCAACGGCCCTCGACGCACCTGGAGACGTTCGTCGCCGCGTCGCCGATCCATCACGTCAACGCCGACGCTCCCCCGTTTTTCGTGCTGCACGGCCAGAACGACTCGCTGGCGTTCGTCGAGCAGGCGCGCGCCTTCACCACCAAGCTGCGCGACGCCAGCAACCAGCCCGTCGCCTACGCCGAATTGCCGTTGACCCAGCACGCTTTCGACATCTTCGGCTCGGCCCGCGCGGCGCACGCCGCCGTCGCGGTCGAGCAGTTCCTGGCCGAGGTGTACACCGCGCAGCTGAAGGCCAACGCGGCCTAACCGAGCACCCGGTTCACCACGCCGGCGATCATCGCCTCGGGGTCCTGCTCGATCCCGACGGCGCGCAGGTCGCCGCCGATGGCGAGCGAGGCGACGCCGTGCACCAGCGCCCACAGCGGCGCGGCGACCGCCTGCGGGTCCTGGCCGTCGCCGAGCCCCGCGATCGCGTCGAGTAGCTCCCCGAACGCCCGGTCCGCGGCCACGCCCAGCGCCGGGTGGTCGGCCTTGGAGATCTCCGACCCGAACATCACCCGGTAGTGGTCCGGATGCGCGACGGCCCAGCGCACGTAGGCGCGGCCGAGTTCCACCACCCGCGCCTTCGGGTCCGACGCGCCGTCGGCGGCGGCCAGAAGGGCGGCGTGCAGGTCGGCGAAGCCCTGTTCGGCGACGGTGGCCAGCAGCTCGGCCTTGTCGGCGAAGTGCCGGTACGGCGCCGCGGCGCTGACGCCGGCGCGGCGCGCCGCCTCGGTCAGCGTGAACCCCTTCGGCCCCTTCTCGGCGACCAGGGACAAAGCGGCGCTGGTCAGCGCTCTTTTCAGGTCGCCGTGGTGGTAGCTGTCCCGCCGCGTCGCGGTGGTTTTGCGTGACATGTTGACGACATTAACATCCTGGTCTATGTTAATGCTATTCACATCCCGCCACATCTCACCAAGGGACCGGACTCATGACCACCACCACAACGCACCGCGCCGGCGACATCGACCGGCAGAGGACGGCCGCACGCCTGGGCCAGGCCCTCGCGCAGGGCTACCTGGAACTGCCGGAGTACGAGCGGCGGGTGCAGGACGCGTTCCAGACGCAGACCACCGGCGAGCTCAGGGAGCTCGTCGCCGACCTGCCGCTCGCCCGCATCCGGCGCGCCGACCCCCGCCGCCGCGCCGCGAAGGCCGCCGCGGCCCGCAAAGGCGTGGCCTTCCACTTCGCCGCGTTCCTCGCGGTGAATGCGATCGTTCTCACCACCTGGGCGGCCACCGGCGTAGCGTACTTCTGGCCGATCTGGCCCATCCTCGGAACGGCCATCGGCCTTGTCAGCCATGCCCTTGCTGTCCGCCCGCTCACGAAAGTTGGGTTCTAGCAATGTCTATCGCCGTCATCACCGGAGCCAGCTCCGGGCTCGGCGCCATCTTCGCCGACCAGCTCGCCCAACGCGGCCACAATCTCGTACTCGCCGGGCGGGACGAAAACCGCCTCCGCGCAGTGGCGCAACGAATCGACCAGAACACCGAACTCGTCGTCGGCGACCTCGGCACCGACGAGGGCGCCACGAACCTGATCAACCGTCTCACCGGCCGCGACGTCGACATCCTTGTCAACAACGCCGGATTCGGCACCTATGGCCGGTTCGCGGAGGTCGACGCGGAACGCGAGCACGAGCTGGTCGCGGTCAACGTCGACGCGCTGGTGCGGCTGACTCACGCGGTGCTGCCCGGCATGCTGGCCCGCGGGAGCGGCGGCATCCTGAATGTGGCCTCCACCATCGCCTTTCAGCCCGGCCCCTATCAGGCCACCTATGGCGCGTCGAAGGCGTTCGTGCTGTCGCTCAGCCAGGCCCTGTGGGCCGAGACCCGCGGCACCGGGGTGACCGTGACGGCGCTGTGTCCCGGCGCCACCCGCACCGGGTTCGTCGACGCCCTCGGATCCGACGTCTCGCACACCGCGGTCTACCGGCGCCTTGCCGAGCCGGAACCCGTCGTCGCGGCCGGGCTGAAAGGACTCGACCGCGGCAAGGCCGTCGTCGTGCCCGGCTGGCGCAACCGGTTCACGTCGACCTTCGCGCGGCTGGGCCCCGCTACCGTCTCGGCGCGCGTCGCCGGGCGGATGCTGCAGCCTGCCAACGCCTAGCCGAGGATCGGGAAGCGGCGCTGGATCACGGCCGCTAAGACTTGGGACGAACGCCGGCCGCCCGATACACGAAAACCGGCTCGACGCGAAACCGCAGCGCCGTCGTCGGCAGCTTTTCCAGTACGTCCTCGGGGATCTGCTTTTTGTAGTTCAGCTTCATCGAGCCGGAGAAGGCGGGATCGACTCCGTGCAAGTCGATTTCGATCTGCAGGCCCTTGTCGGTGATGGTCGCGCGCGCGGGGCCCCGGTCGCTGTCCCACGGGCAGTCGACGGAGCGCAGCTTGGCGTCGCCGCGCGCGGGAAAGGTCGCCACGACCCGCGCCGTGCTGAAGCCGAACCCGCCCGAATAGCGCGAAACGCCCGACGCCGAATGGACGCCGGGCACATGCCCGCTGAAATGTCGGACCACGCCGACCTTGCCGGCGGTGAAGATCACCCCCTCGGCCTCGAGTTCTTCGCGCAGCTCGGCGGGCAGCTTGCCGATCTCGGACCAATTCCGAAGGAAGCCAAACACACCCAGAAGGTAACCGCACGCGCCGCCCGCGCGCAGTCGTTTGCCACAGACGTTTACTGCACCGTCACGTTCGCGGTGTACACGCACGACGGCTGGGGGTTCTTGCCCACGATGCTCGTGTACGAGGTGCTGATCGTCGTCGTCCCGGGTTTCAGCGCCGCGAACGTCCACACCTCGGTGCCCGGCGCGCCCAGCGCGTCGGAGGTGGGATGCACGAACTCGTGACTGGTTTGTTTGACGATCGTCGAATCGCCGATCTTCGTGTCGATCGCCCACCGGTACGGGGTGGAGTAATTGGAGCCCAGCTTCACCGTCAGCGTGTTGCCGACGGCCAGCGTGACGTTCTGCGTGATGGCGCCCTGCCTGAGCACGTCGCTCATGGGGACCTCGAGGGTATGGGTTGTCGGCGGGTTCCTGGAGCCGAAGTGGCATCCGGCCAAAATCGCTGAAACGAGCATCGCGACGGTCACCAAAAGCCTGATCTTCACGACAGTCATCTCCCCCATTATGGCCCGCAGCCTGGAAGAGGGTGGCGACGAGCCCGACCACCGCGAATGTCAGGAACGACGCCCCGGGCGGCCCGGCAGGTAGGCGCGGATGGCGTCGCGGTACGGCCGCTGGCCCGCGGCGACCTGTTCCTCGAGGTACTGCTCGAAGGTGATTGTGCCCGCGGCGTGCTCCGGGGCGAGCAGGCCCCCGGCGCGGATCCCGTCAAACACCTTGCCGGGCAAGCGGATCGGAACGATGCGTCGGTGTTTGCCGACGATCGCCAGGTAGCTGCGGGCCAGGTCGTCGAGCGGACGCGCCTGCCGGCCGCCGAAGTCCGGCGCCCGGCCGATCGGCTCGCCGAGCGCCAGCTCGGCCAGCCGCGCGCCGACGTCGCGCACGTCGACCGGTTGGAACCTCAAGCCCGCCGGCAGCGCCAGGACCGGCGGCTTCGCCAGCATGCGCAGCAGGAAGGCGATCAGATCGTGAAACTGGGTCGCCCGCAGCACCGTCCAGGGCAGGCCCGAACCGGCGATCGTGCGCTCGTTGGCGAGCATGGTGCGGTAGAGGGCGAACGGGATGCGGTCGATGCCGACGATGGAGACGTATACCAGGTGCGGGGAGCCCGCCCGTTTGGCCGCCGCGACCAGCTGCTCGGTGGGATAGACGCAGTGCACGATCGTGTCGACGCCGTCCAGCGCCGCGTCCAGCCCGGCGCCGCTGCCCACGTCGCCGACGGCGTGCTCGACGTCGGTGCGCTGGTGCGGCCGCCGCCCTCGGCTCAGCACCCGCACGTCCTGCCCCGCGGCCGTCAGCCGGTCGACGACGACGCGACCCACGGTCCCCGTCCCGCCCGTTATCAGTACTCGATTCGCCATACCCTTATGACCCCCGCGGCCCGCCTGATGTGACAGCTGCCCGGCAAGAAGTCGCGATCGCTCACCCTCCGGACTGCCACGGCAGTGTCTACGATCCGCAGATGACGATATTGGCGGCGCGACTGCTCCTGGCGGGAATGTTCGCGGTCGCCGCGCTGACGAAGCTGTTAGATCGCGGCGGCGCGCGGGGGGCGGTGACGGCGTTCGGAGTGCCAAGGGCGGCCGCGGCATTCGCGGGATCCGCACTGATCGCCGGCGAGTTCGGCGTCGCGGCGCTCCTGCTGGCGGAGCCGCGCACCGGCGCGGTGGCCGCGTTGCTCGCCCTCGCGGGATTCAGCGTCGTCGCGCTGGTGAGCCTCGCCCGCGGCCGCGCCATCGAATGCCACTGCTTCGGGCGGTTGTCGTCCGCCCCGCTGGGCTGGCCGACACTGGCCAGGAACGGATGCTTCGCGGCGCTGGCCGGGCTCGTCGCCCTGGACGGCCGCTTCGGTTGGGCGCTAACGACTTTCGCGGTGACCATGCTGGTGCTGTGGCTCGGGCCCGCCGCGCGCCGGCGCCGGGCCTCACGCACCGGCGACGCGGCCGGCTTGGCGCTGCCGGACCGGGCGGGCCGCGTCTGGACGCTCGACACGCTGCAGGAAAACCGCCGGCCGCTCGTGCTCGTCTTCAGCCAACCGGGCTGCGGCGCCTGCGACGCGCTGCTGCCCGACGTGGCCCGCTGGCAGGACGACCTGGGCGGCCACGTCACCGTCGCCCTGATCAACGGCGGCCCCGCCGGCCACCGCGTGCCGCTGGAGCTCATCGACGAAACGCGGGCCGCGTTCGCGGCCTACGGCATCACCGCCACGCCCAGCGCCGTGCTCATCGACGGCGGCCGCAGGGTTGACACGGCGCGCGGCGCGGGCGCCATCGGCGAGCTGGTCGAGCGCGCGGCCCGGCCGACCGGGCTGACCCGCCGCGGCCTGCTGCGCGGAGCGTCAGTGGGCTTGCTTCCCGCCGTCGCGGCCACTGCGGCCGCCTGCGACAAGAGCGGCAAGGCCAATCTCCCCAGCAACGTCGACGCCTTCGAGGTCGACGGCGCCTGGCTGTGCAACCAGACCTTCGCGCTGTGCACGACCGCGCCGTGCGTGCCGTCGAAGACCGACCCGGGCATCTCGGTGTGCGACTGCGTCGTCGTCAACGGCTACTCGGTCGGATTCCGGAACTGCAGCGACCGCGCCCAGTCGGGCAACAAGGTGCGCTCGGCGTTCTCCACGGTCAACGTCAACGCGAATTTCGGTGTGCTGACCTGTCCGTCGGGGGTGCCGTGGGCCAACTGCCTCGACGTCGAGTGCGAGATGGATCCCAACAATCCCGCCGTGGCCAAGTGCCAGTGCCTGACGGTCACGACCGGCGAGTCGCGGACCTTCGCCGGCGGCTGCGAAACCGCCACCTGCACGTCGACCATCTGGTCGGCCGCCACGCCGGACCTGCCCGCGACCGCCCAATACCGCAAGGGGATGAACCAGATCGGTCAGCCAGTTAACTTCCCGAAGACCTGTCCGGCGTCGCATCCCTGAGCATCCGTAGCGTCCGCGGGACCCCGCGGACGAGGTTGAGCCCTCGACCCACGCGCCGCGCAAACCAAGCCTGTCCGGCAGGATGGGCTGGTGTTTGGCCTCGTCCTGATCGTCGCGCTGGTCTCCACCGTCATCGTGGGGACGGTTATCGGCCGGCGCTACCGCGTGGGTCCCCCGGTGCTGCTCATCCTGCTCGGCGCGCTGCTGGGTCTGATCCCCCATTTCGGTCACGTCAAGGTCGACGGCGAGGTCGTGCTGCTGCTGTTCCTGCCCGCAATCCTGTACTGGGAAGGGCTCAATACCAGCTTCCGCGAGATCCGCGCGAACGCGCGCATCATCGTGTTCCTCAGCATCGCGCTGGTGATCGCCACCGCGGCCGCCGTGTCGTGGACGGCGCGGGCGCTGGGCATGGATCCGCACGCGGCGGGCGTGCTCGGCGCCGTGCTCTCCCCGACCGACGCCGCCGCGGTGGCCGGCCTCGCCAAAAAGCTGCCGCGCCGGTCACTGACCGTGCTCAAGGCGGAGAGTCTCATCAACGACGGGACGGCGCTGGTGCTGTTCACCGTCAGCGTGAACGTCGCGATCGGCGGGGCCGCGATCACCCCGCTCGAGGTGTCCGGCCGGTTCGTCCTTTCCTACCTCGGCGGCATTGCCGCCGGGCTGCTGGTCGGCGGGGCGGCGACCCTCATCCGCAAACGACTGGACGCCCCGCAGGAGGAAGGGGCGCTGAGCCTGCTGACGCCGTTCGCGGCGTTCCTGCTGGCTCAGGCGTTCGACTGCAGCGGCGTGGTCGCGGTCGTGGTGTCGGCGCTGGTGCTCGCCTACGCCGGCCCGCTGGTGATCCGGGCCCGATCCCGCCTCGAGGCCTACGCCTTCTGGGACATCGCGACCTTCCTGCTCAACGGTTCGCTGTGGGTGTTCGTCGGGGTGCAGATCCCGGGCGCGCTGCGTGGTATCGCGGGCGTCGACGGTGGGTTTCGCCACGCCGGCTACGTCGCACTGGCCGTCACCGGCGTCGTGATCGCGTCCCGGATCGTGTGGGGGGAAGCCACCACAGCGCTGCTTCGGCTCATCGACCGCCGCGAGGTGCAACGCAACCGTCGCGTCAGCTGGCGCCAGCGCTTCCTCACCGCGTGGGCGGGATTCCGCGGAGCCGTGTCGCTGGCCGCGGCGGTGGCCGTCCCCACGACCACGCTCAGCGGCGCGCCGTTCCCGGATCGCAGCCTGCTGATCTTCATCGTGGTCGTCGTCATCCTCGTCACCGTCCTGGTTCAGGGCACCACGCTGCCGCTCGTCGTCCGCTGGGCCAAGATGCCCGACGACGTCGCCTACGTTCAGGAGCTGGAAATGGCCCGAACGCGCGGTGTCCAGGCCGCACTTGCCGCGCTGCCCACGGTCGCCGACGAAGTCGGCATCAGCGACGACCTGCGGCGGCGGCTGCAAAAGGAATACGAGGAGAAGGCCGCGCTCGCCCAGGCCACCGAGGACGGTTCTACGGACAGCCGCCTGGTCAAGGGCAAGGAAAAGGTCCGGCGGGTGCGGCTCGGTGTGCTCGAACACAAGCGCCGCGAAATCACCGCGCTGCGCAACCAAAATCTCATCGACGACATCGTGCTCCGCGAGTTGCAAAACGAGATGGACCTCGAGGAAGTGCAGCTCCTCGACGCCGCCGACGACCATTAGGGCGCCTGATGTTGCAGACGGTCGCCATCCGCGGATACCGCTCGCTGCGCGAGGTGATCGTTCCGCTGGGCCGGCTGTCCCTCGTCACGGGGGCCAACGGCGCGGGCAAGTCGTCGCTTTACCGCGCGCTGCGGCTGCTGGCCGACTGCGGGCGCGGCGAAGTGATCGGCTCGCTGGCCCGCGAGGGCGGGCTGCAGTCGGTGCTGTGGGCCGGCCCCGAGCAGCTGGGCGGAGCGCAGCGCACCGGCAAGGCCCAGGGGACGGTGCGCACCCGGCCGGTGTCGCTCGAAATGGGTTTCGCCGCAGACGATTTCGGCTACCTCGTCGACCTCGGGATACCGCAGATGGCGGGGATCAATTCCGCCTTCGCCCGCGACCCCGAGATCAAGCGGGAAGCAGTGTTCGCCGGGCCGGTGCTGCGTAACGGCACCACGCTGGTGCGCCGAACCCGCGATTTCGCCGAGGTGAGCGCGGAATCGGGCCGGGGTTTCGACGAGTTGAGCCGGTCCCTGCCGTCGTATCGCAGCGTGCTGGCCGAGTACGCCAACCCGCACGCGCTGCCCGAATTGGCCGCGGTGCGCGAGCGGTTGCGCGGCTGGCGCTTCTACGACGGCTTCCGCGTCGACCCCGGCGCGCCGGCGCGGCACCCCCAGGTTGGCACGCGCACCCCGGTGCTCTCCGACGACGGCCACGACCTGGCCGCAGCCATCCAGACCATCATCGAGGCCGGGTTCGACGACCTGGCCCGCACCGTCGCCGACGCGTTCGACGGCGCCACCGTCTCCGTCGCCGAGCACGACGGGGTGTTCGACCTCCAGCTCAAGCAGCGCGGCATGCTGCGCCCGCTGCGGGCGGCCGAATTATCCGACGGCACACTGCGATTCCTGCTCTGGACCGCCGCGCTGCTCAGCCCGCAAGCGCCGTCGCTGATGGTGCTCAACGAGCCCGAAACCTCCCTGCACCCAGACCTGGTGCGGCCGCTCGCGTCGCTGATCCGCACCGCCGCCACCCACACCCAGGTCGTCGTCGTCACCCATTCGCGCGCGCTGCTGGAAGCCGCCGGTGACGACACGGTCGAGATCGAGCTCTACAAGGAGTGGGGCGAGACGCGCATCGCCGGGCAGGACCTGCTGACGACGCCGCGCTGGGACTGGGGCAAGCGGTAGGCCTCGGCCGCACCATCGCGCTGGAGTGTGCGCCTGGGGCTTTTCAGTGTGAGCCCACGGCGACGTTTGTCGGCGTGTCGCCGCCCTAACCTCACACTCAGGAAATTGCCCGTCAGGCAATCTTGCCCGTCGTGCAAGTTTGGCGTACGTTGGTGCGCATGCCCAACCAACCGACCGGACTGCGCGAGCGCAAGAAGGCCGACACCCGGCGCGCGCTCAGCGACGCCGCGCTGAACCTGGCGTTCGAACGCGGGCTGGAAAACGTGACGCGCGACGAGATCGCCGGCCTGGCCGGGGTGTCGCCGCGCACGTTCAACAACTACTTCAGCGGCAAGTACGAGGCGCTGGCCTACCGGCAGACCGAACGCATGCGCCGCAGCCTGGCCGCGCTGCGGCAGCGCCCCGCCGACGAACCGCTGTGGACGGCGCTCGAGCACGCGGTGCTCAACCCGCTGGAAGAGGATTTCCGCGACGTCTACGGCGCCGAAAATCAGGTGCCGAGCCGCAAAGATCTCGTCGAAGCGCGCAAGCTGCTGATGAACCCTCAGGTGCGTAACGCCCTGCCGCAGCGGGTTTTTGACGAGTGGCTCCAGGCGATCGCCGAACGCACCGGCACCGATCCCGAGCGCGACATGTACCCGCGGCTGGTCGTGGCCGTCGTGCGCGCCATCGGCGACGTGGCGGCCGAGGCCTACGTGCGGGCCGACCCGCCGGTGGCCATCACCGACCTGATCCGCGCCGGCTTCGCCGCCGTCAGCGCGGGACTGCCCGAGCCCGTCAAGGAGGCACACCATGGCTGACGAATCGGCCGACATCGTCATCGCGGGCGCCGGGCCCAACGGGCTGATGCTCGCCTGCGAGCTGGCGCTGGCCGGGATCCGCCCCGTCGTGCTGGACGGCCTCCCCGGACCCAGCCTCGAGCCCAAGGCCAACGGCCTTGTCGGCCAAGTGGTTCGGATGCTCGACATGCGCGGCCTGTACCGGGAGTTCAGCGGCGACCCCAATTCCCCGCAGCCGGTCTACGGGTGGATCTTCGCGGCCATGACGCTGAACTTCCTCGGCATGCCCGACAACCCGATGTACGCACTGGCCATCCAGCAGCCCCGGGTGGTACGGCTGCTGGAGAAGCGGGCGCGGGACCTCGGGGTGGACCTGCGCTGGGGCCACGAACTCACCGGCCTGCGCAAGGAGCCGAATTCCGTTGAGCTGACGGTGTCCTCGCCGGAGCGCGAGTATCGCATCACCGCCGGGCATCTGGTGGGGGCCGACGGCGGGCGGAGCCTGGTCCGCAAGACCGTCGGCATCGACTTCCCCGGCTACACATCGAAGACCGTCGGGCGGCTGGCCCACGTGCACATCCCCGACGGACTCCGCCGCCCCGACGGCGGCATCGACGTTCCCGGATTCGGCCGGATTGCGTTCGGCCACACGCGGTTGGATCGCGGCGGGCTGATCTACGCCGAGTTCGAACCCGGCCGCTCGCTGTTCGGCACCATCGAATTCGGGCCACCGGTCGAGGACAAACCCATGAGCCTGACCGAGCTGCGCGAGAGCGCGCGGCGCGTCCTCGGCGTCGACCTGCCGTTCGAGGAACCGAAAGGCCCAGGGCCGCATGCCCTGCGCCGGATCAACGGCCAGAACACGCGCCACGCTGAGCGCTACCGCGACGGGCGGGTCCTGCTGCTCGGGGATGCCGCCCATGTGCACAGCGCCATGGGCGGGCCGGGCCTGAACCTTGGCCTGCAGGACGCGATGAACCTGGGCTGGAAGCTCGCGGCCCACCTCAACGGCTGGGCGCCCGCCGGTTTGCTCGACACGTACGAGTCCGAGCGCCACCCCGTCGGCGAGCGCGTCATGATGCATTCGCTGTCGCAGACCGCCCTCATGGCACCGGGCCCCGAAGTCGCCGCGCTGCGAACGCTGATGGGCGAACTGTTCGCCATTCCCGACGTGGCCCGGCACATGGCGAAACTGTTGGCCGGCAACGACGTCCGCTACGACGTGGGCGACGACCACCCGCTGTCGGGCCGGCCCGTGCCCCCACTCACCCTCGACGACGGCCGGCGCGTCGAAGAACTGCTCCACGAGGCGCGCCCGGTGCTGCTCGATTTCGGCGGCGGCGTCGGCGCCACGGCGCGCGGGTGGGCCGACCGGGTCGACGTCGTCGAGGCGACCGCGGCCGAGCGTCCCGCCGCGGCGATGCTGCTGCGGCCCGACGGCTACGTGGCCTGGGCGGCGGACGCGTTCGGGGCAGACGACGAAGCGGGCCTGCGCGGCGCGCTGCGGCGCTGGTTCGGCCCCGAGTCGGCGCTGTGACAGTCACATGCGCCACAGGCGTCTCCGTCAGAGTCGGCACCCTTTGTGCCCGCCTCTGAGCGACAACGCCAAGGCGCGCACCGCATCACGACGGATTGTCGCTCGGAGGCGGGCACAACGAGCATTCCTCCCGCCAGGGGCCAACGTGACGGATGTGACTAGATGCCTTGGCGGACCACTCGCGGCCTCAGCGGAAGATGTTGACGCACTCAGATAGCCCCAGACGCAGAGGATCGGACCGGCCGGTGGCGGCGAGCAGAAAATCGCGCGCCGCCATACCGGTTTGCCGCTCGAAGTCCTCGCTCGACACATCCGCGAGCCGGCCGACGGCCGGGTCCGCCGCCGCGGCCTCGTCGCGCAGCAGGGCGCCCAGCACGAAGTCGAGGCTAGCCCGCAACCCCGGCCCGGCATCGAACGGCCGATCCAGCGCGGCGCGTACGTCGTCGCCGTGCACGTAGGCGTCGTGCAGCAGCGAGTGCACGCCCTGGCCGACGGTGAACCCGGGCACCGGGCTGGGCGCCGACCAGGCCGCGTCGTCGAACGCCGCGGCGAGCCGCGCAAGGGAATCCGTCGCAGTCCGCAGCCGCGAAGCGAGCGCGACCGGCGATTCGCCACGCAGGGCCGCCGCCTGGTCGTCGGGTGTGCGCGTGCCGATCGCGCCGCTGAGCGAATTCATGCAGTGTTCAGGCACACGTCGGTTCCACATCGATGACTGCACACGCGCGCCGCGTGTCCTCACGTTATGCGCGTTGTTCAGGTCGCCAACTTCTACGGCCCCCGCTCCGGCGGCCTGCGCACCGCGGTAGACCGGCTCGGCGCCGAATACTGCGCCACCGGACACGAGGTGTTCTTGGTCGTCCCCGGCCGCAACCCGGAACGTACACAGCTGCCGACGGGCGTCGTGCGAATCACGCTGCCCGCCCGCTTGATTCCGTTCACCGGCGGCTACCGCGCGGTGCTGCCGGGACCCGTGAAGGCGCTGCTGAAAGCGCTGAAGCCCGACGCGCTGGAGGTCTCCGACCGGCTCACGCTGCGCTCGCTGGGGCCGTGGGGCCGCGACTATGGCGCAAAGACGGTGATGATCTCCCACGAGCGGCTGGATCGCCTTGTCGGGCAGGTACTTCCGCGCCGCAGCGCCGAGCGGTTCGCGGACTTCGCCAATCGCCGCACGGCCGCCAACTACGACACCGTGGTGTGCACCACGGCGTTCGCCCGCGAGGAGTTCGACCGCATCGGCGCGACGAACACCGTCACCGTCCCGCTGGGCGTGGACCTACAGACGTTTCACCCGCGCCGGCATTCGTACCTGGTGCGCCGGCGCTGGGCCGCGCCGCAGCAGATCCTGCTGGTGCACTGCGGCCGGCTATCGGTGGAAAAGCGGGTCGACCGCAGCATCGACGCGCTCGGCGCGCTGTGCCATGCCGGCGTCGACGCCCGGCTGGTCGTCGTGGGCGAGGGACCGCTGCGGGCCCGGCTGGAGCGGCAGGCCTCCCGGCTGCCGATCGATTTCACCGGCTTCATCAACGACCGGCACACCGTCGCGGGGCTGCTGGCCACCGCCGACGTGACCCTGGCGCCCGGGCCGCACGAGACCTTCGGGCTCGCCGCGCTCGAATCGCTGGCCTGCGGGACGCCCGCGGTGGTGTCGCGCACGTCGGCGCTCACCGAGATCGTCACGCCGGACAGCGGCGCCCTGGCCGACAACGACCCCTTCGCCATCGCCTGGGCGGTGGGCGCGGTCGTCGGCCGCCCGGAACACCACCGCCGCAGCTCAGCGCGCCGCCGCGCGGAGAACTTCACCTGGGAACGGGCCGCGGCCGGCATGCTGGCGTCGCTGCGAACCGGCGATTCGCAGCGGAGCGCTTAGCGCTAGCCGCCGCTGGGCTTGTTGGGGCTGTGCTTGCCCGGGCAGTAGTCCGCGGTGGCCGCCCCGATGAAGGTCTCGGCCTGCGCCTGGGTCAGCTTGTGCGACCCCGTCAGCTGGTCCACCTCGTCCTTTTGCGAGTAGCCCGCCTCGAGGTCCTGGCACATCACGCGCGCCATGTTCACGGCCTGGGCCGGCGACCCGAGGTTGATGCCGTGCGACGACAGGTAGTCGGCGAAGTCCTGGTCGTTCTGGTCGGCATGCGCGACGGCCACCGGCAACCACGCGGCGGCCAGCAGAGCGCCAAACACACCCGCGGAGATTTTCTTTTTCATTTCCCCATCACTTTCAAAGCTTCGACGCCCAATGTAACGAATCGTCGCGCGCGAGCGGGTCGGTGGTCAATAGCCCGCCGGCGCCGGTGCCGCTCGCAAGCCAAAGTTCAATCCGCCGTTCAGTTTTAGTTCTGGACGAGTTTAATTCCGGGCGCAGGGGCGACCGCGTTTACAAAACAAGTGTTCACCCCGCGTTCCGATAGCGTTCACCTCGCGAGTCGCGGCTAGGCTCGCCCTAAACGGCGAGGAGGTGTGCCCGTGGAGGCACGGGACGAGGTGCTGATCACGGCCGCGGAGCTGGCCCGCCTGATCGAGTCCGGCGACCCGCCGGTGATCCTCGACGTGCGTTGGCGGCTCGACGATCCCGACGGCCGGGCGGCCTACCTGGACGGCCACCTGCCCGGGGCGGTGTACGTGTCGCTGGAGGACGAACTCAGCGACCACGGCGTCGCCGGCCGCGGCCGTCACCCGCTGCCGTCGGGGCGCAACCTGGAGGTTGCCGCGCGCCGATGGGGAATCCGGCACGACGACGCGGTCGTGGTGTACGACGACTGGAATCGCGCCGGTTCGGCGCGGGCGTGGTGGGTGTTGACCGCGGCCGGCCTGCAAAACGTGCGTATTCTCGACGGCGGCCTGGCCGCGTGGCGTTCCGCCGGGCTGGGCCTCGAAACCGGCCCGGTGAACCCGGCGCCGGGGAATGTGACTGTGCCGCACGATGATCTGTACGCCGGCGATCGGCCGACGCTGGCGGCGGAGCAGACCGGCGACGTGACGCTGCTCGATGCCCGCGCGCCCGAACGGTTCCGCGGCGATGTCGAGCCCCTGGACCCCGTCGCGGGTCACATCCCCGGCGCCAAAAACCTGCCCAGCGGCGCTGTCCTGTCGGACGACGGAACGTTCCTCGGCGACGACGCGCTGGACCGATTGCTCTCCGACCGCGACGTCGACGGAGACGTCGGCGTCTACTGCGGATCGGGCGTCACCGCGGCCATCACGATCGCCGCGCTCGCGGCCACGGGCCGACAGGCGGCGCTGTATCCCGGGTCGTGGTCGGAGTGGTGTTCGGATCCGACCCGGCCGGTCGGTCGCGGGCCCGAATAGCCTGCGGGCGCGGTTAATCAAGCCTCTGAAGGAACGCCGCGGCCACCCGGGCGGCGTTGTCCGCCGCGAGTTGCTTGTAGAAGAAGAACTGCCACGGGAAGCCCGGCAGCCGCAGCGGGTCGCCGGCCCCGTCGGAGATCCCGCGGATTCCGAGGAACGGGACCCCGTGCGCTTCGGCGACCACCTGCACCGCCGCCGTCTCGTTGTCCGTCGCGTCGAAGGCCGGGTCAGCCACCCACGCGATGTTAAGGTTCGCGACAAGCGCCTTTCGCAGCCACGGCCCCGCCGCCCGAAAAAAGTTGCCGGTGTGCAGAAGTGAGCGATCCGGCGCGCTGCGCGGTTGACAGCCGAACACGCCGCCACCGTTCGGGATGCAGGGGAACGCCTGGCCGTTGTTGTTGTCGAAGGTGGATCCGTCGCCGCCGACCACCAGCCGTGGCCGGCGCTTCAGGTCGACGAGCTTGACGCGGCGGGCGTTGCGGCGCAGATGATTAACGCTCTCCAGCTCGACGCTCAGTGCTTGCGCCGCGGCCAGCAGGCCGGCGTCGGCCCGGCGAAATGTCGTGCCGCCGTCCAGGGTCCAGCGGGCCGGTACCGCCACGTCCCCGATGTCGACACGCGCCCCGCCGCCGGCGACGCCCGAGAACAGCACCGCGTCGATGGCGATCGACGACCCGCCCGCGAAGCGCGCGAAGGCGGCCTCGGCGGTCTCGGTCGCGTTCACCATGCCGATGCCGGTCATCGCGACGATCACCTTCTTGCCGGTGATCGAGCCGAGGTAGAAGTGTCGACCGTCGGCCCGCACCACCGGATGGCGATCCAGCACCGTGTGCGAGAGGACCGCGTCGGCCTCGGCCGGGAAGGCGGACAGCACCAGCGTCCGCCGTTCCCCCGGTTCTCCGTCGGTCATAAACGCTTGATTTTGGCGCATCGCACGCCGCCGAATATCAAATACCGTTCTTTTTGTTTAGCGATTTCGCGTCGTTATCCACGCTAGTCTCAGCGGCGTGCTGGAAGTGATCGATAAGGGGCCCGTCGGCGATTCCCGGAAAACGCCGCTGCTCTTCGTCCATGGCGCCTGGCACGGCGCATGGTGCTGGGACGAGCATTTCCTGGACTTCTTCGCGGCAAAGGGCTATCGGTCGGTGGCGGTGAGCCTGCGCGGCCACGGGAACAGCCCCGCGCCCAAATCCATGCGGTTCTGTTCGATGGCCGACTTCGTCGACGACGTCGCCTCGGTCGCCGACGGCCTGCCCCGGCGGCCCGTGGTGATCGGGCATTCCATGGGCGGCTTCGTGGTGCAGAAGTATCTGGAGTCGCACGACGCGCCGGCCGCCGTCCTGCTCGCCTCCGTACCGCCGAGCGGGATCGCCAGATTCCTGTGGGGCAGGTTCCGGCTGCACCCGTGGCTGACCACGCGCCACCTGGCCACAACCAAATCGCTGGGGAGCGTCGGCCGCACGCCCGAATTGGCCCGGGAAAGTTTCTTTTCCGACTCGGCCGCCGATGCCGACGTGGTGCGCTACGCGGCGAGGCTTGACGAAGAGTATCTGGGCGGGCATGTGCTCGGCATGTTGTGGCTCGATCTGCCGAAGCCCGCCCTCGTCAACGCCCCGATGTTGGTCTTGGGGGCCGAAAATGACATCCTTTTCTCGCCGCAGGAAGTGCGTGCGACCGCGAACGCGTATCGCACCGAGGCGGAGTTCATTCCCGGGATGGCTCACGACATGATGCTGGAGCCCGGCTGGGCCGACGTCGCGGAGCGGATTCACGCCTGGCTCGAAATCCGTTGTCCGGCGGCGTCGCCGAAATGACCGGGCGGCTTCACGGCAAGGTCGCGATCATCACCGGCGCCAGCAGCGGGCTGGGGCCGGTGATGGGTTCGCTGTTCGTCGCGGAGGGCGCCCGCGTGCTGCTCGCCGCGCGGCGCGAAGAGCTGGTCCGCGACGCCGCCCGCGCGGCCGGACCGGGAGCCATCGCGATGCGGGCGGACGTGACCGACGAGGACGACGTCGCCGCCATGGTGGCCAGGGCAGTCGACGAGTTCGGTCACGTCGACATCCTGTGCAACAACGCCGCCGCGCCCGGGCAGGACCGCTGGATCTGGGAACAGACGCTGGACAACTGGAACGCCACCTTCGCCATCGACGTCACCGCGGCCATGCTGTGCACGCGCGAGGTGCTCAATCAGTCGATGCTGCAACGCCGCCGCGGGGTCATCCTCAACTTCTCCTCCACGGCCAGCTACTCCGGCATGGTCCGCAAGACCCACTACGTCGCCGCCAAGGCGTCGCTGCGGGCGTTCACCAAGGCCGTCGCGCTCGAGGTCGGCCCGCACGGCATCCGGTGCAACTGCATCGTGCCCGGCGCCATCGACACCGAGCTGTTCCGCAACTGGGTGCAACGCACCGCCGACGAGCAGGGCGTCGACTTCGAGACCCAGCGCGCCAGATCCCTCAAAGGCGTGCCGCTGCAGGACATTTCCTCACCCGAGGACGTCGCCAACCTGGCGCTGTTTTTGGCCAGCGACGAGAGCCGAACCATCACGGGACAATCGATCCCCGTGGACGCCGGCGGGTACATGCAGGGATGAGCATTCGCCTGTCGATATCCACACCGGTGGTGACGATGTTCCCGCACAACCACGGCGAGTGGGAGAAAGAGGCCTCGATCGAGGATCTGGCCGCGGTCGCCGAGGCCGCCGACCGACTCGGCTATTACCACCTGACGTGCAGCGAGCACATCGCGCTGCCCGCCGCCGAACAGCACCGCCGCGGCGCCCGCTACTGGGATCCGCTGGCCACCTTCGGCTATCTCGCGGCGCGCACCGAGCGGATCCGGTTGGCCACCAACGTGTTGGTGCTCGGGTATCACCACCCGCTCGAGATCGCCAAGCGCTACGGCACCCTCGATAAAGTCAGCAACGGCAGGCTCATCCTCGGGGTCGGCGTCGGCAGCCTCAAGGAGGAGTTCGAACTGCTCGGCGTGCCCTTCGACGACCGCGGGCCGCGCGGCGACGACGCCCTGCGGGCGCTGCGGGCCTCGCTGTCGGTGCCCGAACCGTCCTACCACGGCGAGTTCTATTCCTTCGGCGGCATGGTCGTCGATCCGTGCGCGGTCCAGCAGCGCGTCCCGCTGTGGGTCGGCGGACGCACGCTGCGGTCGCTGCGCCGTGCCGTGACCCTGGCCGACGGCTGGGCCCCCTTCAACGTGGGCCTGCGGCAGGTCCGAGAGTGGTTGAGCCGCTTCGACCTTGAGCCCGGATTCGAGGTCGTCCTGCCCCCGCGCGGGCCGCTGGACCCGATCAACGAGCCGGACCAAACCCGCGACGCGCTGGCCGAGATCGCCGCGCACGGCGCGACGATCGTCAGCGCGATCTTCAAACACACTTCGCTGCAGCATTATTTGGAGAGTCTGGCTGCGCTCGCGGAACTACAACCGTCCTGATCAGAGAGGCCTCCCATGTCGAAGGTGACCCGAGTGTTGGCCATCCTCCTGCTGGGTGCTGCGGGCTTTGCGATCGTCTCGGCGCCCACGGCCACCAGCGCGCCGGCGTGCGTCGGGCTGTCCGTCTGCCCGCCGCCTCCGCCGGACGCCGAGGGCAACCCCGGCTGCTACTACGCCGACGGCTGGCGCGACGCGTCGGGCGGCGGGATCGAGGTGTGGTACTTCCATGAGCCGCAGAACATTTCGACCGCCGGCAAGGTCACGGTCCTGGTGCGCAAGAAGGATGGCGGCAACGAGTCCCAGGACGCCACCATCGACGCGGGCCAACAGGTGCACCGCTTCGAGTTTCCGGCCGTCGACAAGTCGGCCGTTCAAGAGGTGTTGCTCACCACAGGCAGCGGCCGCTGCTACGTGGCCGGGCCGGACGCGTGATGCGGGTCAAGGCAGGCTTTTTCAGCCTCACGGCGCCCGCCCCGCCCGACGATGACGGCAGCTACCTGCGCTGGCACCTGCTGGATCACATGCCCGAGCAGTACCAACTGCCCGGAATCATCCACGGCCTGCGGTGGATCGCCGACGGCGACTACCTCGAGCGCCGCCTTGCGGCCGACGGGCCGTTGGGACAGATCGGCAACGCGGTGCACTACCTGATCGGTGACCCCGTCGAGCAGACCTTCGACGACTTCGTCGCGCTCGGCCGCGCGCTACGGGAAAACGGCCGCTTCCCCGTCACGCGCCCGTCGCTGCAAGTCGCCGGATTACGCCTGCTGCAGTGGCACGCCGCCCCGCACGCGCTCGTCTCCGCCGAGGTGGTGCCGTTTCGGCCGCACCGCGGGATCGTGCTGATCGTCGAGCAACCCGATGCCGGGCGCCCGGATGCGTGGCTGGAATGGCTGCACGCCGAGCATTACCCGGCGCTGCTCGCCACCCCGGGAACGGCGGGCGCCTGGACTTTCGGTTCGAGCACCGGGTGGAGCCATCTGCCCCGCGGATGGCCGACGGACCACCAATACATCACCGTCGTTTACCTCGACGGCGACCCGCTCACCACCACCGATGCGCTGGGCCCTCTCATCGAGGAAAGGTGGCGGTCGGGGGCGGTTCGTCCGGTATTCGCCGGGCCGTTACGCACCATGGTCAGTTGGGAAGCGTGGCCGGCCGAGCGACCCCTATAGTCCTTCGTGACGACCTACCGAAGGAAGTGAGATGACCAATCGACGGCTCGTTCGCGCCGCCGCCGTGCTCGTCGTGTTGGCGGTTTGCCTGCCGGCCTGCTCGAGCAAGGGTAATCAGCCTTCCGCCGCGACTTCGAGTGCGGCTCCGCCGACCACGACCGTCATGATGGACGGCAACAAACACACCATGACCGCCGGCGTCGAGTGCACCAACTCCGCGGCGGTGCCGCCGGCCGAGTCGGGCGATCTGACCACCCACATCAGCGTTCACGACGATGCGGCGTCGGTGACGCTGTCCCTGTCGGACGAGAAGCCGCCCAGCGTCGACGGTTTCTCCATTTCGCTCAAGACGGGCTCCGGGCAGTATCAGCTGCCCTGGCAGGCGCCCCAGTCCGCGACTCAGGTGCAGGCGACGAAGGACGGGAAGAGCTACACGATCACCGGGACGGGCCAGGGGGCGTCGCCGAACCAGGGTGACGTCCACCAGGTGACGTTCGGCATTCACGTGACGTGCCCCTGAGCTTCAAATACCCTGTGCCGCAGGCGCGGCCCGCGGATGGCGCTGGCTTCGTGCCCGCCTCATAGCGACAAGCGGTTGTCGAACCGCAGTCCGCTCTGACATGCTGGCGGCTTGGACATCTTCGCGGAGTGGCAAAGCGGCGGGACGGAACTTCGGTGGCGGTCGACCACCGCCGCCAACGACGGGCAGGAACTCACCGTGTTCAGCCGCCGTTGCGGCACAGCCGGGGCGCCCGCGCTGGTGCTGGTGCACGGCTTTCCGACGTCGAGCATCGACTATTTCGCCCTCACCCACGAACTGGGCAACGACTTCGACATGTTCGTGCTCGACTTTCCCGGCTACGGGTTGTCCGACAAGCCCCCGGCGCCGCACGCCTATTCGCTCTACGACGACGCGCGCCTGCTGGTCTACGCGATCACCCAGGTGTGGAAGCTGACCGAATTCCGCATGCTCACCCACGATCGCGGCAGCAGCGTCGGCATGATCGCGCTGGAGATGCTGGCGGCCCTGGACCCGCCCGTCCTACCCGTCGACCTCATCCTGACGAACGCCAACATCTATCTCCCGCTGTCGAATCTCACCGTGTTCCAGACCGCCCTGCTCGATCCCGCAACGGGGCGCGACACCGCGGCGGCGACCACGCCGGAGATGCTGGCCGCGGGCTTGGGTCTCAGCACCTTCATGCCGCGGCGGACGCCGGACGACCCGGAGATCGCGGCGCTGGCAAAGTGCTTCGCCCACAACGACGGAATCCGCGTGCTGCCGGACACGATCCAGTACCTCAACGAGCGCGCGGCGGACGAAACCAGTTGGCTGGAGGCGCTTTCCAAGAGCCGCGTCAACACCACGGTGGTGTGGGGCCTGCATGACAACGTCTCGCCGGTGCGGGTCCCCAACTACATCTGGCAGACCTATCTGAAGACCAAGCCCGGCCGGAACCGCTACTGGCTGGTGCCCGGCGCGGATCACTACCTGCAGTGCGACGCTCCCGGGCAGCTGGCCCAGATCGTCCGCCTCACGGCCCAGGGCGGGGACATCCCGCTGCAGACGCTCGGAAACCAGCCCGACGGCGCCGTTCTGGTGGACGAAAGCGCCTCCTAGGCGACTCGGGCGTGACGAATGTGCGGCTGGCCGCACACTCGGGCCCGAATGTGCGGCTGGCCGCACTCTGGGCGCGAGGCCCCAGCATCACCCCGTGACGACGGGCAGGCGCGCCCACCCGCGCACGCTTGCGGTGTGCGCCCGTTCGGCGTTGGCGTAGTCGACTTCCCAATCGGGCCAACGCTTGAGGACCTCTTCCAGCGCCACCCGGGCCTCCATCCGGGCCAGCGCCGAGCCGAGGCAGAAGTGCAGGCCCTGCCCGAAGCTGAGGTGGCCGCCCTCGCGGTGGATGTCGAAGCGGTCGGGATCGGCGAACCGGCGTTCGTCCCGGTTGGCGGAACCGTTGAGCAGCAACATGAACGAGCCCTCCGGAACGACGCGGCCGTAGTGCTCGGCGTCGCGGGCGACGTAGCGGGCCTGCACCGGCGACGGGGGTTCGTAGCGCAGCGTCTCCTCGACCGCGCCGGGGATCAGCGACGGATCGGCGACGAGCTCGCGGCGCTGATCCGGGTGGTCGGACAGCAGCTGTCCCATGAAACCGATGAGCCGGGCGGTGGTTTCGTTGCCGGCGCCCGCGATCATCGCGGTGTAGGCGAGCACCTCGGTGCGTGACAGGGGGCGCCGCGTGCCGTCGGGTTCGTCGATCTCCGCGCGCAGCAGATCGGTCATCAGGTCGTCGGACGGATGGCCGGCGCGCCATTCGATGTACTCGGCGAACATCGCGATGGTGTCCGCGAAGAGGTTCGGGTTGACCTCACCGGGCTTGCGCCCCTCGGCCATTTCGATGAAGGCCCCGTTGCGATCCCGGATGTTCGCCTGGTCCTCCTCGGGGATGCCCAACAGGTAGCCGATGGTCCGCATCGGCATCATCGCCCCGAGGTCCGCGATGAAGTCGAACCCGCCGGCACCGATCAACGGGTCGAGTTCGCGGACGCAGAATCCGCGCACCATGGACTCGACCGCCAGCATGCGCCGCGGGGTGAAGACACGGGACAGCAGGCGGCGATGCAGGTCGTGCAGCGGCGGATCCTCGAACAGCAGGATGCCCGGCGGCACTTCGATGTTGTTGAACAGGATGTCGGCGGTGGTGCCCCGCCCGGACCGGTAGGTCTCCCAGTTCGGCAGCTCGCGGGCCACGTCCTCGTAGCGGCTCAGCGCGTAGAAGTTGTACTTCTCGTTGAAGTACAGCGGCGCCTCTTCGCGCAGGCGCTTCCACACCGGATACGGGTCGTCGTCGATGGCGACGTCGTAGGGGTCGTAATACAACGCGGCTGAACGTAACATGTTGCCTCTCAATCGTTTCGGTGCAGAAAGCCGTGCAGGATCGCCTGGACGAGCTCCTCGACGATCACCTCCCGCGGCGGCTGCTTGGTTCCGAAGTAGGTGGAACGCAGCGCGGCCATGCCGGCGATCATCGCCACCGTGGAATGTGCCGGCAGGTCCGGATGATCCGACCGCAGGCCCCGCAGGTGCATGCCCTCGGCGCTGATCTGGCCGAGGACCGTCAGCGCCCGCCTGACGTCGGCGATCCCGGCGTCGGCCATCTCTTCCTCGGTCAGCGCCTCCGAGGCCATCAGCGTCAGGAGCAGGCCCTGGTGTTCGACGAACACGTCGTAAAGCTGCCCGACGAAGTGCCCGGCAAGCTCCTCCTCCTTGGTCTCCTCGGGGATCACCGACTGCCACGTGCGGCCGAATTCGTCGACGAAGCTGGTGAAGGGCAGGACGAGGGCCTCGCGGAACAGCGCCGCCTTCGAGCCGAAGTGCCGAAACAGCAGGTGCTCGGTAACCCCTGCGGCCTGGGCGATTTCGCGCGTGGTGGTGCCGCGGTAATCCTGGCGCGAGAAGAGATCCCGCGCGGCCTCGAGCAGCAGTTTGCGCGGCGCGCCGCGGGGCCGGCGCGTGGCGGCGGTGGCAGCGGGTCGCTGGGGCACGAGTTTTAAGATAGCATGCACTATCTTGCGCATCGAACGGGAAGGGGCGCCGACGTGGGCGCAGTCATCATGCTCGGCACGCTGTTCGGGCTGATCGTCCTGATCTTCGGCCTGGTGCTGCGCTTCGACCCCGAGGCGCGCCGCTCCCCCGGACCCGAGGCCGATCGATGAGCGCAGGGATGACGCCGTTGATGCAGGCGGCCAGCGGCTTCGCCCTGGTCGGTGGCCTCACCTTCACCGCGATCGGTGTCTACCTGAGCATTCGCCGGCGCCGGATACATCCGCTGCTGCTGCTGTGCATCTCGGCGATCTCGTTCTCGTGGATCGAGGCGCCCTATGACTGGGCGATGTACGCCCAGTTCCCGCCCGCCATCCCGCGGATGCCGTCGTGGTGGCCGCTGAACGTCACCTGGGGCGGGCTGCCGTCGTTCGTCCCCATCGGCTACATCTCCTACTTCGTGTTTCCGGCGGTGACCGGCGCGGCGCTCGGGAAGTGGGTCAGCGCGAAATTCCACTGGCGCAGGCCGATAACGCTCCTATCCGTCGGCCTCGTCGTCGGCTTCTGCTGGGCGCTGCTCTTCAACGGGTTCCTGGGCGCCAAGCTCGGCGTCTTCTATTACGGCCTGGTGATCCCCGCGCTGGCGATCCGCGAGGGGACCATCCACCAGTACCCGCTCTACGACTCGCTCGCCATGGGCATACAGATGATGGTCTTCACCTACCTGCTGGGACGCACCGATTCGCAGGGACGCAACGTCATCGAGATGTGGGCCGAGAAGAGGTCGTCGAGCCGCGTCGGTGCCGCCGTCCTGTCCGTCGTCGCCGTCGTCGTGATCGGAAACCTGCTCTACGGCGCGGTTTTCGCGCCCCACCTGGTGACCAAGCTGGGCGGCTGGGTGACCGCAGGGCCGACGGGCGAGTTGTTCCCGGGCGTACCGAACCAACCCAAATAGCCGCCGAACGTCGACTTGTTGCGCGAATTTGGGCTATTTCACGCCACAACTCCACGTTGGGCGCGGATCAGGTGAAGACGGGCAGCTTCGACCAGCCCCGCACGCTGGACGTGTGCGCCTTCGTCGCGTTGGCGTAGTCGACTTCCCAGTCCGGCCAGCGCTTGATGACTTCCTCCAGCGCCACCCTCGCCTGCATGCGCGCCAAGGCCGAGCCCATGCAGAAGTGCAGCCCGTGACCGAAACTCAGGTGGGTGGCGCCGCGACGGATGTCGAATTCCTCGGCGTCGGGGAACCGGCGTTCGTCCCGGTTGGCGGATCCGTTGATCAGCAACATGATCGAGCCCTCGGGGACCGTCGTGCCGTGCAGCTCGACGTCGCGGGCGACGTAGCGCGCCTGCACCGGCGAGGGCGCCTCGTAGCGCAGGACCTCCTCGATGGCCATCGGAATCAGCGACGGGTCGGCCACGATCTGGCGGCGCTGATCGGGATGCTCGGCCAGCAGTTGGCCGATGAAACCGATGAGCCGCGTGGTCGTTTCGTTGCCCGCGCCGGCGATCATGCTGGTGTACAGCAGCACCTCGGATCGGGTGAGCCGCCGGGTGCCGTCGTCGTCCTCGACCTCGGCGTTGATCAACTGCGTCATCAGGTCATCGGAGGGGTGGTCCACCCGCCAGTCGATGTAGTTCGCGAACATCTCGTGGCTGTGCTCCAGGAAGTCCTGCGGAACCGTGCGGAACGTGCCCTTTTTCAGGGTGAGCTGGCTGCCGCCCTTGTCGCGGATGGCTTCCTGGTCGGCTTCGGGGATGCCCAGCAGGTAGCCGATCGTGCGCATCGGGACCATCGCGCCCAGGTTCTCGACGAAGTCGAACCGGCCCGATCCCACCAGCGGGTCGAGCGCGCGCACGCAGAACGCGCGCGTGAGCGGCTCGATCGCCTCCATCCGGCGCGGCGTGAAAACCTTTGAGAGCACGTGGCGGTGGACGTCGTGAATCGGCGGATCCTCGAAGAGGATGACGCCGGGCGGCAGCTCGATGCCGCTCATGATGATGTCCATCGTGGTGCCGCGACCCGACCGGAAGGTATCGAAGTTCATCAGCTCGCGGGAGACGTCGTCGTAGCGGCTCAGCGCGTAGAAGTTGTACTTCTCGTTGCGGTACAGCGGGGCCTCGTCGCGCAGCCTCTTCCAGATCGGGTACGGATCGTCGTCGATGTCGAAATCGAACGGATCGTAATAAACCTCGGCGGTGCCGGCACCGGTCATGGGACGGTCTCTTTCTCCGACAGAGCCTCCGGCAGCACGACGTCGCCCACGCGCTTGAGATACGGCCACGCGACCTCCGGCGGCAGCCCGCCGCACAGCGGCGACAGGTTGAGTATCTGGCCGGCGCGCACCCGCGAAATCGCTTCGGGCACCGAGATGATCACGTGCGACGCCGGCGCGGCGCGCAGCTCCTCGACGGTGTCCACATGCGAGAAGCCCGCGGTCGTCTCGTCCCCGGGATTCCATGAGGCATACGTGCGCACGTCGTGCAACAGATGCTCGCCGAGCTCGTCCCACGCTTGGTCCACGTCGTCGGCGACGAACACGACCGACGGTGTGTCGCGGCTGGGAAACATCGTCGGGCCGGGCGTATGGCCGTGCTCGCGGCAGGCCTCCTCGTAGGCCTCCCGCATGCCGGGCTGGTTGGCGTTGCCCAGCATGCCCAGGCCGTACCTGCCGGCCCGGCGGGCCGCCGCCACGCTGCCGCCGCCCCACATCAGCCCCGGGCCGCCGGGGGTTTCCGGGCGCGGCGTCACCATGATCCGTCGTCCGTCCCGGCTGACCGTCTCGTCGGAGAGCAGCGAGCGCAGCAGCTCGAGCTTCTCGTCGGCGAGCCGTCCGCGGCCCTTCAGCGCCACGCCGAAGTGCTCGAACTCCTCGGGCCGGTACCCCAGGGCCAGGATGTACGACGCCCGGCCGTTGCTGATGATGTCGAGGACCGCCATGTCCTCGGCGAGCCGTACGGGGTCGTAGAAGGGCAGAATCAGGATCAGGCTCAGCGCCAGCCGCTGGGTCCGCGCGGCCACGGACGACGCCAGCAAAAGGGGCGACGGCAGGTAGCCGTCCTCGGATCCGTGGTGCTCACAGAACACCGCGGCCAGGCCGCCATGATCCTCGGCCCACGCGCACATTTCGGGCACGGCGCCGTACAGCGCCAGTTTCGGTGCGCCCCACGACGGGGCGCGCATGTCGAAGCGCAGCGTGAACACACCCAGCTCCTAGCCAACCTAATATTTGTCCCCGTACGCTACGGTGCCGCCGAGAGCCGCGTCAACGCCTAGGCAAACACGTGCCGCGGCAATGTCGTCGGGATATCCAGCGAGCTGAGCAGGCCGGGCGCCGCCTCGACCACGTACGGGATCGCGTTGACCACCCGCATCGCCGTCGCCGCCATCGCGGCGCGCCCGGCGCCGTGGCCCTCGGCCGCCCCGAGGGTCATCACGCAGTGAATATCCGGATCCCCGTCGATGTCGACGCGATAGGTCGCATCGCAGTCCGACACCGGCCAGTCGGGCGCGACGTCGCGGGCCATCCGGATGACGTGCTCGATCACGATCGCCTCCCGGCCGTCGACCACCCCCGCGGCCCGGGTGCGCACCGCGCCGCAGGTGCCCGCCGCGATGGTGCCGAATGCCACCTCGATGTCGCGATCGGTCAGCCGGCGATCGAGGGAACCGTTGATCCGCTCGACCTCGACCCCCAACCCGCCGGCGATCAGGTATATCGGCGCCTTCCAAGCCATTTCGATGAACCCGGGCGTTTTGAGCATGGGCTCGAATTCGAGCGGGCGGCCGAAGCCCATCCCGTCCATCATCACGTCGGCCACCGGGTAATGGTCGTTGAGCGCGACCTCGCTGGCCGTGATGGTGCGGATGTTCTTCGACTGCGTCGTCATGAGCAGCGCCAGCTGGTCGGAGGCGAAACCGGGGAAGATGCCCGAGGCGTAGAACGACGCTCCGCCCGCCTTGGCCGCCGCCTCGAGTTGGTCGCGCCAGTCCGGCGCGAAGTACGACGGCGGGTAGACCAGGCTCGTCGACGACGTCGACACGACGTTGATGCCGGCCTCCAGCAGCCGCAGGTAATCCGGCACGGCCGCGCCGTCGCGGTCCGGGCCGCTCGCGGCGTACACCACGGCATCGGGCGCCAGGGCGATCAGCGCGTCGGCGTCGTGGGTGGCCGTCACCCCCAGCGGCTCGATGCCGGCCAGCTCGCCGGCGTCCCTGCCGACCTTGTCGGGCGAATGCACCCAGACGCCAACGAGTTCCAGATCCGGCCGGCGGCGGATGGCGTCGATCACGATCGATCCGACCCCGCCGGTGGACCATACGACGACACGCATGGGCAGTCTCCTTACTGGTTGGCCGCGGCCGCAGCGCGTTCGAGGTAGGGCCACGCCACCTCGGGTGGCACGCCGCCGCACAGCGGATGCAGCGGCAGGGGCCGCCCGCCGCGCACGTACTCGATCGCCTCGTCGGTCGTGAAGATGCGGTAGGGGCCGTGCTCCGCGCGAAGCGCGGCCACGCTGTCGGCGCGGGTGATGCTGGCGACCGGGCTTTTTAGGTCGTCTTCTCGCCGGTACGACGCCGCCATCACCGCGTCGTGCAACAGGTACGGCCCCAGCGTGTCCCACGCCGCATCCGGATCGTCGGCGACGAAAACCGCTGTCGGAGCGTCCCGGACGGGAAACTGGACGATCCCGGGCTCGTGCCCGTGAGCGTGGCACTGTTCTTCGTAGAACTCCTGGAGGCCCGGCAGGTCGGTCTGGGAAATGAACCCGAGGCCGAGAGCGCCGGCGCGCCGGGCCGCGGCCCTGCCGCCGCCGGCGACCAACATCATCGGCCCGTTGGGGGACGCGCACGGTGGCGTGACGCGGACCGTACGTCCCCGGTATTCGACGGGCTCGCCGCGCACCAGCGGGCCGAGCAGTGCCAGGATCTCGTCGGCCACCCGGCCGCGGGTGGCCATGTCGATGCCGAAGTGCTCGTATTCCTCGCTCCGATGCCCCACTCCGAACGCGTAGGACACCCGGCCCCGGCTGATCAGGTCGAGCACGCTCATCTCCTCGGCAAGCCGGACGGGATCCCACAGCGGAATGGGCACCGCGGCAAGCAGGATCGCCAGCGTGTGCGTCCGCGCCGCGATCGCCGACGCCAACGTGAGCGGCGCGGGCAGGTAGCCGTCGTCGGCTCCGTGATGCTCGGAGAGGATCGCCAGCAGGGCGCCCCGGGTCTCGGCCCACGCGCACATGTCGATCGCCCCGGCGTAGAGGTCGGCGGCGGGCGCGGCCCAGCCGGGGGCGCGCATGTCGAACCTGAGCGTGAACACCCACAGCACCATAACCTAACTTTTGTTCGTTAAGATAGTGCGCGCTTTCTTAACCCCTTGACCGCGCTGACTCGGGCTGTTAGCTTGCGACGTAAGAGCAACGGCCAAAACGGATTTCATCGCTCCGCACCTAGGGAGAAACAAGATGGCGGCTCATCGCGTGGTGGTGTGGGCGACCGGGGGCATCGGATCGATCGCCATCCGCGCGATCCAGCGCCGCCCCAACCTGGACCTGGTCGGGGTGTGGGTGCACTCGTCGGAGAAGGACGGCAAGGACGCGGGCGAACTCGCCAACGGCGAGCCGATCGGCCTGGCCGCGACCACCGACGCCGACGCGCTGATCGCGCTCAAACCCGACTGCGTGATCTACGCGGCCAGCGGTCCCGAGCGCGACGCGCTGGCCATCCCCGATTACGTCCGGCTGCTCGAGGCCGGCATCAACGTCGTCACGACCAGCACCACCCGGCTGGTCAACCCGCACTCCTACGAGCCCGCCGAGTGGCGCGAGCAGCTGGCCGCCGCGGCCAAGCGGGGTCAGGTGTCGCTGTACGCGTCGGGCATCGAACCGGGCTTCGCCGCCGACTACCTGCCGCTGGTGCTGTCCACCCAGTCGGCGTCGATCGACAAGATCCATGCGTTCGAGATCGGCCTGTACGACGATTACGGCGTCCCCGACATCATGAGCGACGCGCTGGGATTCGGCCGGCCGCTGGACTACCAGCCCTGGATCGGCTTCCCGGGGGCCATCGCCGGCGAATGGCAGGGCCAGATTCGGTTGGTGGCCGACGCGCTCGGCGTCGAAGTCCAGGAAGTCCGGGAGTATTTCGACCGCGCCGTCACCGACCGGACGCTGGAGGTCGCGATGGGCACCGTCGAAGCCGGCACGTGCGGCGCGCTGCGCATGCGGGCGATCGGCGTGGTCGACGGCCGCGAGGCGATCGTCATCGAGCACGTCACCCGGCTCGCGCACGACGTCGCCCCGGACTGGCCGACCGGGATCGGCGACCTGTCCTACCGCATCACGATCTCCGGCGACCCCGACATCGACTGCACCCTGGCGGCCACACTGAAGGACCCCCGCAAGGCCGGCGTCGCGGGCATGACCTCCGGGGCGGGGGCGATGGTCGCCACCGCGATGCGCGTCGTCAACGCGGTGCCGTACGTCGTTGCGGCCGAACCGGGGCTGCTGAGCTCTGTCGACCTACCCCTGACGATTCCAAAGCACGCGTTCGCCACCTAGTCTGCCGGGGTGGGCTTTAACCCGCTCGAGGAACTCACGCTGCCCCAACTGCAGCTGCGCACCAGCATGAAGTGGCGCGCGCACACCGACGACGTGCTGCCGCTCTGGGTGGCCGAGATGGACGTCAACCTCGCGCCGACGGTGGCCGACGCGCTGCGCCGCGCCATCGACATCGGCGACACCGGATATCCTTGCGGCACCGCGTTTGCCGAGGCCGTCAGCGAATTCGCCTCGCGGCGTTGGCAATGGCACGACCTGGACGTCGGCCGCACCGCGATCGTTCCCGACGTCATGCTCGGCGTCGTCGAAACGCTGCGCCTGGTCACCGACCGCGGCGACGCCGTCGTCGTCAACCCACCGGTGTACGCGCCGTTCTACGCGTTCGTCGCCCACGACGGCCGCCGGGTGATCGAGGCGCCGCTGGACGCCGGGGGCCGAATCGACCTGGGGTCGTTGGCGGACGCGTTCGGGCGCGCCGTCGCCTCGGGCGGCAAGGCCGCGTACCTGTTGTGCAACCCGCACAACCCGACCGGGACGGTGCACACCGCCGAGGAGCTGCGGCAGGTCGCCGAGCTTGCCCGCCGCTTCGGTGTCCGGGTGGTGTCCGACGAGATCCACGCGCCGGTGATCCTGCCCGGGGCGCGGTTTGTTCCGTACCTGACCGTGCCGGGCGCCGAGAACGCCCTGGCCGTCACGTCCGCCTCCAAGGCGTGGAACCTCTCCGGCCTGAAGGCCGCGCTGGCGATCGCCGGTCCCGAGGCCGCCGCGGACCTGCGCCGCATGCCCGAGGAGGTCAGCCACGGCCCGAGCCACTTCGGGATCATCGCCCACGCGGAAGCGTTTCGCAGCGGCGGCGATTGGCTCGACGCGCTGCTCGGGGGCCTGGACGAGAACCGGACGTTGCTGGGCGAGCTGGTCGCCGAACACCTACCCGGGGTGAATTATCAATGGCCGCAGGGCACTTACCTCGCCTGGCTCGATTGCCGAAAGCTCGGTTTTGCCGAACAGGCCGCCGACGGGCTGGCGGTGGTCGCCGATCTGGCCGGCCCGGCGCGCTGGTTCCTCGACCACGCCCGCGTCGCGCTCAGCTCCGGTCACGTCTTCGGGACCGGCGGCGCGGGGCACGTGCGGCTCAACTTCGCGACGTCGAAAGCCATTCTCGGCGAGGCCCTGTCGCGCATGGGAAGCGCGCTCGAACGGGCCGAATAGCGCAATCACGCCCTCGAGCTTCGGTTTTCGGCTATGCGGGAATGTCCTCGGCGCGGTCCAGGTTCCGGAAATCTTCCGCGGGCTTCTTGATGCCCAACAGGAACGGCAGCGAAGTCAACTCGAACATTGCGGTCTTCCGGAACCGGCCAAAACCGCTGCGCTGCGGCGCCACGACCGGCACCTCCGACGTGGCGAGGTCGATGTAGTGCGTGGAGGTGTCCCCGATGCCTTCGAAGTGGTGAACCAGCGGCTTGCACAGCCCGCGCATCTGGTCGTCGAGGCACGCGGCGACCGGATCGGTCATCAGCACGTATTCGGCCACTGGCACCGAGTTTTTCAGCATCCGGTGCACCAGGATGACGTCGACGCCGGCGAGTTCGACGTGGCGCTTCACCTTTTGCTCCGCGACCTCGCCCTGGTGGACGACGAACTTCAGCCAGAGGTTGTCCAGCTGTCCACAGCTCGCGCACTCGCAGGCGATGTCCGCTTTGAACCGTTCGCGCCGCGCGAGGAACGCCTGGCGCATCCGTGACAGCCGCTCGCACACGAGCACTTTGGCGTTGCCGTCCGGCGCCCAGAAGAACGCCGCATCGCCCTCCAGCTTCGCGAGCTTCAGGCCCTTACCGGCGTCGATCACGGCTTCCAACAAACCGGCCACCGTTAGCTGAGCGTGCGCCAGGTGGGTTCGGTTCCAACTCATGTAATGCGTGTAGCCGCCGATGTCGGCGATGAGCAGGACCGCGTGCCGGATGGCCATGATGTGCGCAGTTTAGTGGTTGCCGGCAACCGTCTCAATGAATCTGGCACTGGACGAAATCGCCTCGCCGCGAGAGGCTTGCAGGGGTCCCACCCCGGAGGAGCCGAATATGAGAGTGCTGCGAACCCCAGACTCCCGATTCGAAAACCTGGAGGGCTATCCGTTCGTAGCGAATTACCTCGACGTGGCGGCGAGCGACACCCAGCCGCTGCGCATGCACTTCCTCGATGAGGGGCCGGCCGACGGCCCGCCCATCGTGCTGCTGCACGGCGAGCCCACGTGGAGCTACCTGTACCGCACGATGATTCCGCCGCTGGCCGACGCGGGGAACCGCGTGCTGGCGCCCGACCTCATCGGCTTCGGCCGCTCCGACAAGCCCAGCCAACCCGAGGACTACACCTACCAACGGCACGTCGAGTGGGTGACCGCCTGGTTCGAGCGCCTCAACCTCAAGGACGTCACGCTGTTCGTGCAGGACTGGGGTTCGCTCATCGGCCTGCGCATCGCCGCCGAGCAGGGCGACCGGATCGCGCGGCTGGTGGTGGCGAACGGCTTCCTGCCCACGGCGGAGCGAGCCACGCCGCCGGCCTTCTACCTGTGGCGGGCCTTCGCGCGCTACTCCCCCGTGCTCCCCGCCGGCCGCATCGTCGCCGTCGGGACCGTCCGGCACGTGCCCTCCAAGGTGCGGGCCGGCTACGACGCCCCCTTTCCGGACAAGACGTACCAGGCCGGGGCCCGCGCGTTCCCCCAGCTGGTGCCGACGTCGCCGTATGACCCGGCGATCCCGGCCAACCGGGCGGCGTGGAAGGCCCTCAGCCGCTGGGAAAAGCCGTGCCTGGCCATCTTCGGCGCCCGCGACCCCATCCTCGGGCACGCCGACCGCCCGCTGATCAAGCACATCCCCGGCGCGGCGGGCCAGCCGCACGCGCGCATCAACGCCAGCCACTTCATCCAGGAAGACGCCGGACCGGAACTCGCCGACCGCATCGTGTCCTGGCAGCAGGCCCTGCGCTGACCGCCGGATCGCGCCGTCCGCTGGTCGGCGCCGCCCCGGGGTGCAACGATCAGCGCATGGACATGGTGACGATGGGCCTGATGGGCACGGTGGTGGGCGCGTCGGCCATGGGCATCGCGGGCGTCGCGAAGTCCGCCGCCGATAACCTGCTCCCGGGCATGGTGCACGGCAACAACCACAAGCATCAGATGAACATGCAGGTGCATACCCAACGCTGCGACGCGATCCGGCGCTGGCGCAGCGGGCTGGCGGATGCGCGGGACGCCTACCGGCAGTGGGCGTGCGGCCCCCGCGATGACGAACCGCCCAACGTCGTCGGCGACGAGTGGTTCGAGGGCTTGCGCCCCTACCTGCCGACCACCGGCGAAGCGGCGGAATTCCGCACCGCACACGAAGTCCATTGCGACAACCCGACTCTCACGCTGCTCTCCCTGGAGATCGGGCGGATCGAGCAGGAGTGGACCGAGGAGGCGAAGGGGCGACGGCGCCGCCGTCGCAGCTAGCCGAGCGTCGAGTTGTTGCGAGAGTTCGGGCCCGATCGGCGCAACTAGTCGACGTTCGCCGCCGTCGCGGCGAGGACCGCCGCGGCGAGTTCGGGACGGCACACCACCACGTCGGGCAGTTTGGGGTCGGGTTGGTTGTAGACCAGCTCCGAGCCGTCGATGCGCGACGTGTGCAGGCCGGCGGCCCGGGCCACCGCGACGGGGGCCGCCGAGTCCCATTCGAACTGCCCGCCGGCGTGCACGTACACGTCGGACAAGCCCTGGACGATCGACGCCACTTTGGCTCCGGCCGAACCCATTTCCACCAGGACGCCGCCCAGCGCGTCGCGCACGGACAGCGCAATGGCGGGCGGCCGGGTGCGGGAGACGACGATGCGTGGCTGGTCCGGGGCGGCGGGCGGCGCGTCGACGTACGGGGTCGCCAGCGTGACGCCCTGCGCGGGCAGCGCCACCGCCCCGGCGACGAGCTCGCCGGCCTGCCAGAGCGCGACATGCACCGCCCAGTCGTCGCGGCCGAGCTCGGAGAACTCCCGCGTGCCGTCCAGCGGATCGACAATCCATACCCGTTCCGAGCGCAGCCGCACCGGGTCGTCGGCGCCCTCCTCCGACAGCACCGCGTCGCCGGGTCGCTCGCCGGCCAGCGCCTCCATCAGGAAGTCGTGGGATCGCTTGTCCCCCGCCGCTTTCCGCTCGCCGGCATCGGCATCGGCGAACTCCTCCCGAACCGAAAGCAGCAGCCGCCCCGCCTCGGTGGCCAGCCGCGCGGCCAGCGCGTGATCGTCGTTCATCCGTTCTCCACAAAATCGGCAGTAACCTGAATAAGTTGGTAGTGTTGACCAACTTTACCGTGCCATGAAATCTTTGCCGCAGTCGCCACGCGGGCCCGCGGTTCTGCCATAACCTGGTGAGGTGAGCGGGGGCAACGTCTCATCATCGAGCAGGGTGCGGTTTCCGGGGGGACACCTGGGACTGGCCGGCGTCGTCGTGGCTGTCGTGCTGATCGGTGCGCTCGGTTTCGGCGCGGTGAAGCTGATCGGCCACCAGGGCGCGTCGCCGCAGCCCACTACCCCACCGCCCCCGCCGACGTACTTCGCCATCCCGGGCTGCTACAACCCGTCGGTGCCGCCGGTCGAGCGCCCGAGGAAGCTCAACGTGTTGGGATGCGCGAGCGTAGCCGTTGCGCTGCAAGACATGTCGTGGACCTCGTGGGGGCAACAGGGCGCCGACGGGACCGGCACCGCCGTCTTCAAGATCTGCGACCCGAACTGCGCGGCCGGCTATCAGCTCACCGACCCCGTCGTCGTGCATGCGTGGAACGCCCAGCCCCCGCGGCCCGATGCGATCTGCCAGGCCGGGCTGAAAATCTTTGCCGACCTGGTGCTGGCCTTCCCCAAAGCGACCCCGCCGCCGACCGCGCAGAAAATGAACACCCAGTACAACGGAATGCCCGCGGTGCACTACGCCAACTACTCGGGCGCCAACAACCGCGACACCCAGTTCATCGGGTACACGTTCTGCAACTAGCTAGACCTGATCCCGCTTTGTCCGGCTTCGCCGCCCTCGCGATCGCCGCTAGACCTCGATGACGACCGCGCCGCCCTGGCCGCCGCCCGCGCACATCGCCGCGACGCCGATGCCGCCGCCGCGGCGGGCCAGCTCATAGGTCAGGGTGGTGACCATGCGCGCGCCCGAGGCCGCGATCGGGTGCCCGAGGCTGCACCCGCTGCCGGAGAAATTCACCTTCTCCTCGTCGATGCCGTACTCGCGGCACGCCGCGATCGGCACGGAGGCGAACGCCTCGTTGATCTCCCACAGCGCCACGTCGTCGACCGAAATCCCGGCGCGCTGCAGCACCTTGCCGATCACCTTGACCGCGCCCAGACCGCAGTCCCGCGGCGGCACGCCCACGGCGGCCCACGCCCGGACCGTGCCCATCACGTTCAGCTTCTCGGCGAGGGCGTAGTCACGGTCGACCAACGCGACCGCCGCCGCGGCGTCGTTGGTGCCACTGCTGTTGCCCGCCGTGATCGAAAATCCCTCGATCTCGGGGTGCAGCACCTTGAGCGCGGCGAGCTTCTCGATGGTGGTGTCACGTCGGGGGTGCTCGTCGACCGAGAAGTCGATCACCGAACCGTCGATCTGGGTGATCTTCAGCGGGACGATCTCGTCGCGGAACTTGCCGGCATCCATGGCCGCGATGGCGCGCTCGTGGGACCGGGCCGCCCAGGCGTCCATCTCCTCGCGGGTGATGCCGACGGCCTGCGCGGTGTTCCACCCGACCGTGATGGACATGTCCTTGGTCGGCGCGTCCGGCGTCTCGACGTGCGTGGGCGGCAACCAGCGCTCCTCGAACTTCAGCTCGGGTCCGGGAATGCGCTGATTCATCAACGGCGTCATCGACAGCGACTGCACGCCACCGGCGATGAGCGCGCGCTCCATCCCCGAGCCGATCTGCGCCGCCGCGTTGCCGATGGCGGTGAGGCTGCCGGCGCAGTGCCGGTTCACCGCCTGGCCCGGGATGTCCTCCATTCCCGTCGCGGCGGCCGCGTAGCGGGCCAAATCCCCACCGCCGTAATGCGATTCGGCGAAGATGATGTCGTCGATGGCCGACGGGTCGATGCCGGACCTGCGCACCACCTCGGGCAGCACCGTGGTGATCAGCGTCTCGGGCGGCGTGTTGACGAGCGCGCCCTTGAAGGAGCGGCCGATCGCCGTCCTGGTGGCTCCGACGATCACGGGTGTGGCCATGTTTTCAACCTCGTTGCGATGGGGCGGGCAGACGCCGCGAATCGTATCAAATACTGTATGAGCAATAGTAACGGGCTAAGTTCAGCGTCGTGAAATCAGCCCTGGGTTGATAACCGATGCTGATCAGCACATCCAGAACGGGTGTTGGACGGCGCGTGCGGCGGGGCCGCACTGTTAAGGCAGACGCCGCCACATCCGCGAAGGAGTAGCAAAATGCTCACACGGGCCAGCACACACGCCGCCTCATTGGCCGACGGGGAAATCGTCGAGGAGTCCGACCTGGGCTCGATTCGGCGACTGACCGCCGACACCTTCCCCATCCTGAAGAGGCTGTCGATCAAGCGGGTGCTCATCAACCCGGGCGCCATGCGGACCCCGCACTGGCACGCGAACGCCAACGAATTGACGTACTGCGTTGCCGGCACGGCGCTCGTGTCGGTGCTGGACACCGGCAGCCAGTTCTCGTCGTTCGTGGTGCGGGCCGGTGACATGTTTCACGTCGACTCCGGTTCGCTGCACCACATCGAGAACATCGGAAGCGACACAGCGGAATTCATCATCGCCTTCCGCAGCGAGCGGCCGGAGGACTTCGGCTTGGGCGCCGCTTTCGGGGCAATGACCGACGCGGTGCTGGGCAACACCTACGACCTGCCGGCCTCCGACTTCGCGGCGATGCGCCGTAGCACGACCGACCGCGCGCTGGTCGCCCGCAGCGGAGACCCGGACGTCCCGGGCACCGCCTACTTCGACGACCCGCACAAGTTCTCGGTGGAAGCGATGACTCCGCCCGTCAGCCTCGCCGTCGGCTCCGCGAGGACCGCCCGAGTGCAGTATTGGCCCGCGCTGAAAGACCTTTCGATGTACTCGTTGCGCATCCGCGAGGACGGCATGCGCGAGCCGCATTGGCACCCGGTCACCGCGGAAATGGGCTACGTCAACCGTGGCGCGGCCCGCATGACGGTGATGGACCCCGACGGCACCTTGGACACCTGGTACCTGCGCCAGGGCGACGTCTACTTCGTCCCCCGCGCCTACCCGCACCACATCGAGGTGGTCGACGCCCCGGAGATGCACTTTTGCATCTTCTTCGACCAGCCCACCCCGGGTGACATCGGCTATCGCGCATCGGCGAGCGCGTATTCGCGCGAGGTGCTCGCGGCCACGTTCGACACGCACATCGACGACTTGCCCGCCTTCCCGTTCACCAAGGCCGACCCGCTGATCGTCAAGCGGATCAACCCGGTCGACGCTCAGGGTGTCGGCGAGGCCTGAGGAGGTCACAATAGGTCGATGACCACCACCCCCCTCATCGAACGCGACACCACGCAGACGGCCGCATACCGAGTTGCGGCCATGCTGATGGGCATCGGCACCGTTCACTTCCTGGCACCGAAGCCGTTCGACACGATCGTTCCGGCCGAGCTGCCCGGCGAGGCGCGGCTCTATACCTATGCTTCGGGCGTCGCCGAGATCGCCGTCGGCGCACTGCTGGTGCCGCGACGCACGCGACGGCTGGCCGCGCTGGCGGCCGTCCTGCTGTTCGTCGGGGTGTTCCCGGCCAACGTCAACATGTGCCGGTTGTGGTGGGGCAAGCCCTGGCCGATGCGCCTCGCCGCGCTGGCCCGGCTGCCGCTGCAGATCCCGATGATCACCACCGCGCTCAAGATCAGGCGCAACAGCTGAATTTCACATCTGCCACACGGGTCACCGCCGGGCGGGGTGCCCTCTGTGCCCACCTCATAGCGACAAAATGGAGTGCCCGGGCGGCTTACTGTCGTCGTTCCGGCGGTTGTCGCTCGGAGGCGGGCACAATGCCTGTCGGCCGGCGCAGAGGCTGGTGTGGCACATGTGACCGCATGAGGAAAACGCACATAAAACAGTTGGTGCACAAGTCAAACCGCCCGACCGGTTAGCGTCGCAAGTCCCAAAGTGGGTTGACTCAGCAGGAGGTCCCCTTGAGCACGACGGGCATTGCGGCGCTGCTCGCGATCGGAGCCGCGTTCATGATCGGCATCGGCGACGTCCTCGAGCAGCGATCGGCCCAACAGGTCACCGACAAGCCGGTCGGCACCCTCGCCCTGTTCCGTCGGCTCCTGCGCGATCGCCGGTGGTGGACGGGCAGCCTGGTGGCCGCCGCGGGCTTCGGCCTGCAGGCCGCCGCGCTGGGCTTCGGTTCGGTGGTGCTCGTGCAGGCGCTGTCGGTGACCTCCTTGCTGTTCGCGTTGCTCATCAGCGCGCGGGCCGGCCACCGCAAAATCACGCGCAGGCAAGGGATTTGGGCCATGCTGCTCGTCGCGGCCGTCGCGGTGGTGGTCACGGTCGGCAACCCGCAGGCCGGCAGCCCGCGGGGATCGGTCGAGACGTGGACGGTCGTCGGCCTGATCATGGGTCCGGCGCTGATCCTGTGCGTGATCGGCGCCCGGGTGTCCTCCGCGTCGGTCGGCGCGCTCCTGCTGGGCCTGATGTCCGGCTCGCTGTGGGGCCTGTTCTCGGTGTTGACCAAGGGCGTCGTCGACCAACTCGACCGCGGCATCCCGGCGTTGCTGCGCCTGCCCGAGCTGTACGTGTGGGCGGTGCTGGCCATCGCCGCCACGGCCTGGGAGCAGTCGGCGTTTCGCGCCGGCCCGCTCACCGCGTCGCTGCCGGCGGTGACCGTCGCCGAGCCGGTCGTGGGATCGGTGCTCGGCGTGGCCGTGCTGGGTGAGACGCTGCGCACCAACAGCATCGGGCTGGTCGCCCTCGGGGTGTCGGTCGCCGTCATGGCCGCCGCGACGATCGCGCTGGCGCACAGCCAGGCCGCCGGAGCGCCGCGGTCAGATCAGCCGGGAGCCGACGCGGTGTAGCGTGCCGTCCGGGTCGACGTAGGCGAATTCCCTTAGCCCGTAGGGTGTCTCGTGCGGTTCGAGCAAGCGGCCGTCGAGGTCTTCCAGTGCGGCCCATTCCGCGTGCAGCGCGTCGGCGTCGCCGACGTACAGGTAGACGCTGGCCGCGGTGCGCAGCGGATCGTGCTCGGCCCATTCGGTGAGGTGCATCGACACGGCCCCACGGTCGACGAACCCGTAGCGCTCGGGACCCTGGTACGCGCGGGCGTCGAACCCTAGTCTGCGATAGCGGTCGAGGGCGACATCGAGATCTCGGACCGGCACGATCGGCGATACGGACTGGAAATCGATTTCTGGCACACCACAGAGTGCCACGCGATGCTGTCGTATGCTCCTTCCGCAAACCACCTCTGACTAGCCGACGCGTGGGGGTACGCGAACCGCAAAAGCGATTTTGGTAGCCGTCGCCGTATGCCCGATGGCCACCCGACGTTTACCCGTTGGGCGTGGCCATCGGCCGCGGTGAGGGCGTACGCTCTGGCGGCCGAGCCGGTCAAGCCACCATACTTGCGCCATCACCGAACCTGGTTGTAAGCCGTACCCGCACATGGCATCCTGCGGGCGACTAGCGCACAGCGTTGAGGAGGACAAGTGAGCACATCCGAGACCGCGGAGCAGCCCCGTGGTGCGCTGCCGGTAATCCATCTCTCCGAGCTGCTGCGCGCGCCGGTCCTGGCCCGCTCCGGCGAGGCCGTGGGCCGCGTCGAGGACGTCATCGTGCGGCTGAGGGACACCGATGACTATCCGCCCGTCACCGGGATCGTCGCCGGGGTCGGCGGTCGGCGGGTGTTCGTCGGCACGAAATCTATCGACGAGTTCGGACCGGAACGAATCATCTTGACAAAAAACAAAGTTGACCTCCGCGGCTTCGAGCGTCGCGACGGGGAGGTGCTGCTGCGCGCCGACGTGTTGGGCCACCGGCTGATCGACGTGGCCGCCGTGGATCTCGTGCGCGCCTACGACGTCGAGCTCGAAGACACCGGCGCCGGCTGGGTGCTCGCGCGGCTGGATACCCGGCGCCCGCCCCGATTGTTCGGGTTGATCAAGCAGTCCGGCGGGCACGCCGCCCGGGACTGGAAGGCGTTCGAGCCGCTGATCGGCCACGCCCGCTCCGATGCCGTGCGGCGCCTGTCGGACCGGTTCGGCGAGTTCAAGGCCGCCGAGATCGCCGACCTTCTCGAGGAAGCGGACAAGGCCGAGGGCGGCGAAATCCTCGACCGGGTGCACAGCGACCCGGAGTTGGAAGCCGACGTCTTCGAGGAGCTGGACCCCGAAAAAGCCAGCCGCCTCCTCGACGGCATGCCCGACGACGAGGTCGCGGCCCTGCTGGGCCGCATGCGCGCCGACGACGCCGCCGACGCGATCGCCGATCTGCGCCAGTCGCGACGCCGGCGCGTGCTGGACCTGATGCCGGCCCCCCAGCGCACCAAGGTGATCACGCTGATGGGGTTCAACCCCGAAAGCGCCGGCGGCCTGATGAACGTCGACTTCGTCTCGTGCGCGGCGACCGCGACGGTCGGCGAGGCGCTGGCGGTCATCGGCGCCGCCCGCACCGTCCAACCGGAGGCGTTGGTCAAGGTGCACATCCTCGACGAGAGTGGCCGCCTCGCCGGCGTGGTGTCGGTGATCACCCTGCTGCAGGCCGAGGCCAGCGAAAGCGTTGGGCCACTGATGGATTCCGACCCGGTGTGCGTCAGCGCCGACGCGGACCTGACCGACATCGCGCTGTTGATGGCCGACTTCAACCTCTACTCCATCCCCGTCGTGGACGAGCAGGACCGCGTGCTCGGCGTCGTCACCGTCGACGACGTCCTGGAGGAGACCATCCCCGAGGACTGGCGCCGGCGCGAACCCGCACCCCGACCGTTCCGCGAAATCACCCAACCCGACGGCCACGGGCCCCTTCCCGGAGGCGAGGGGCCGTGACCTCCAGCCCCGACAAGCCCGCCCGACCCGCCGCGCCCAGCGCGGTGCTCGACTCCGCGCACCTCGGTGATATCGAGGGCGCGTTCGGGCGCATCAAGCTCAGCGAGGCGGACCACCCGCGGACCTGGAAGACGCGGCTGCTGACGCTGCTGGCGATCGTCGGCCCCGGCATCATCGTGATGGTCGGCGACAACGACGCCGGCGGGATCGCCACCTACGCCCAGGCCGGCCAGAACTACGGCTACTCGCTGCTGTGGGTGCTGCTGTTGCTGATTCCCGTGCTCATCGTCAACCAGGAAATGGTGGTCCGCCTCGGCGCCGTCACCGGCGTCGGGCACGCCCGGCTGATCAACGAACGCTTCGGCCGCGGCTGGGGCTGGTTTTCGGTCGGTGACCTGTTCCTGCTCAACTTCTTGACGATCGTCACCGAGTTCATCGGCATCAGCCTGGCGGCCGACTACATCGGCATCTCCAAATACGTCGTGGTGCCGATCGCGGCGGTCGCGCTGGTCGCGATCATGGCAAGCGGCAGCTTCCGGCGCTGGGAGCGGGCCATGTTCGTCTTCATCGCCGTCACCCTGCTGCAGATCCCGATGCTGCTGATGTCGCATCCGCAGTGGGCTCATGCGATGAAATCGTTTGTGGTGCCCAGCATCTCGGGGGGCGTGAGCTCGGATGCGGTGCTGCTGATCATCGCCATCGTCGGCACCACCGTCGCCCCCTGGCAGCTGTTTTTTCAGCAGTCCAACGTCGTCGACAAACGCATCACCCCACGGTTCATGGCCTACGAGCGCGCCGACACCGTCATCGGGGCCTTCGTGGTCATCATCGGCGCGGCGGCGCTGGTGATCACCGGCGAGTGGGCGGGGCGCTCCACCGGCACGGTCGGCGGCTTCACCGACGCCGGCGCCGTCGCACACCTGCTCGGCCAGCACAGCAACGTGCTCGGCTCGATCTTCGCCATCGTGCTTATGGACGCCTCGATCATCGGCGCGGCCGCGGTGACGCTGGCCACCAGCTACGCCTTCGGCGACGTGTTCGGCCTCAAGCACTCGCTGCACCGCGGTTTCGCCGACGCGAAGCAGTTCTACCTGTCCTACACCGCGATGGTGGTGCTGGCCGCGGTCATCGTGCTGATCCCCGGCGCGCCCCTCGGGTTGATCACCACCGCCGTGCAGGCCCTCGCCGGCCTGCTGCTGCCCAGCGCCAGCGTGTTCCTGCTGCTGTTGTGCAACGATCGCGAAGTGTTGGGACCCTGGGTCAATCGGCGCTGGCTCAACTGGGTCGCGGGGCTGATCGTCGGCACCCTGCTGCTGCTGTCGGGGATCCTGATGGCCACCACGTTGTTTCCGCACATCGACGTCGTCGCCGTCGCCGGCTACCTGACACTGGCGCTGATCGCGCTTGCGGCGGCCGCGGTGCCGGCGCTGCGCTGGATGGGCCGCCGCCAGCCCGCACGGCCGGCCGTGGCGCCGCCGGCGCGACCCGTCGACCGCGACAGCTGGCGGATGCCGCCGCTGACGCTGCTGGAGCCGGTCACCTGGTCCCCCGGCACCCGGCTCGGCATGATCGCCCTGCGCAGCTACCTCGTCGTCGGCGCGCTGCTGTTGGTGGTCAAAGCCGTCCAGCTCGGCCGCTAGCTCGTTTTCGACGGGCTGTGGGTGACTTCCCCGCTCACTATGGGTGGTCGGCTTTGAAGAACATCTCGAACTGAATCCCGTCGGGATCCTTGAATGTCAGGACCGCGCCATAGTCACGCTCCGCGATGGGCGAGTGCTTCACCCCGAGCCGCTCGAACCGTTCCAGCCATTCATCGAGGCCGGCCCTGTCATCGACCTTGAATCCCATGTGATCGAACCCCGTCCGCAGGGGATCGAATGCCTCGCCCTGGTTCCCGTCATGCTGCTGGAACTCGATGATGGTGCGGGACTGGGGATGCATGAGCAAAATGCCCCGCCACCCCTCACCGGCGGCCCGGTCGATTTCGGTGAGTTCGAGCAGCTCGGCCCACCATTGCGCGCTCGCCTCGGCATCGCGAACGGAAAACGAGATGTGTGACACCCTGCTGAAAGTGGGCATAGAAAGTCCTCCCAGTCGCTTCGTCCGCGCATACCCGCAGCCTCGGTCGATCATCCGCCCTTGGCGGCTTGCCGGCTCTTCCAACGCATTTCCGAAGTCAGGCAGTCAGTTCGCTCGGCGGCGAGTATTTCGTAGGCCTGGGTCATCATCCGCTCAATGATCTGTGCGGCCGGTGCCGTGCCTCGCACCGCGCCCACCCCATCGCCCGCCGGGTAGACCATCGACTCCCAATCACCGCTCGTTTGCCGTGTGGGCGGCAACGCCGACCTGACGGGAATCTCGTACGGAGCATTCGCCGAGTGCGGAAACAAACGGGTGCGGCCGATTCGGTCGCGGTTGTGCGGATCATCGGCTTCGGGATCGGCCGCGGCCCTGCGCACTTCCGCGGTGGCGAGAAGCCGATAGGGCTGGTCTGGCCACTCGGGCCCGAAGGCGTTGGTACGCAACGTCTCACCGGTCGACTCGACAACGCGACGCTTGTACTCGGGGTGAGCGTTGGCCTCGTCGGCGACGACCAGGGCGGTGCCGACCCACACGCCATCCGCGCCGATTCGCAAGGCGGCGGCCGCGGCGTTCCCGTCGGATATGCCGCCTGCGCCGAGTACCAGCATTTCAGGCCAGTCGTGACGGATCCTCTGCAGCAGTGCGTGTAACGGAGCGCGACCGCGAGCATGACCGCCCGCCTCGCTGCCCTGGGCGACGATCCCGTCGACGCCGAGGTCTACTGCGGCAGAAGCGATCTCGGATGACGAGACCTGCATCCACACGGGTGTGCCCGCGGCACGGAGCGTCCGCACCCACTCGGCCCGCGGTGGGTCATGATGGAATACGACCAGCGGTACGGCCAGTTGCACGCATGCGTCAATGTGCCCGTCCGTGGTTGCTGGCCCGAATCCGGTATCCGCGCAGATGAGATCCACTCCGAACAGCCCAGAAGTCAAGGCGCGCAACCGTTCAACCATTACGGGCAAGCTAGCCGCGGGATCGGGGGATGCGCCCAACACACCGAGTCCACCGGCGTTGGTGACCGCGGCGGCGAGCTGCTCGTGCGCGATGAAGCCCATCCCCGCTCCGACGAACGGATGGCGCAGACCGAATTCGCGGGTCAAACGGGTGTCAAGCGGCACGGGGTTCTCCTCAGAAATACTCCGATTCGGAGTACTTTCACTATAATCCAGTTCGGAGTATTGTCAACTCGTGTCCCGCAAGCAGTTGAGCCCGACATCCTTTGCAATACTTGGGCTGCTCTCGATCCGACCGTTCACTACCTACGAGCTCGCTCAGCAGATGGACCGCACGCTGAGCTGGTTCTGGCCGCGTGCCGCCAGCATGATCTATGAAGAGCCCAAGAAGCTGGTGGGCGCCGGCCTGGCTACCTCGCACACCACATTCACCGGCAAACGGCGTAGCACGGTATACGAAATCACCGGCGCCGGCCGCGCTGCTCTGCGGGACTGGCTGGACGCGCCCGCCACCGGGATGCGCATGGAGTTCGAAGCGATGCTTAAGGTGGCGTTCGCCGATGCCGGGGATACGACGCAGCTGCGTTCTGCGGTGCAGGAAATCCGGGCTGACGCGGAGACCAAGCTCGCTGAAATCATGGAGAGGTCAAGCCAATACGCGACGACGGGCGGACCATTCCCGGACCGCCTCCCGGTCATCGCCATCACCACCAAGCTGCTGATCGGCCAACACGAGTCCGTCGTGCGGTGGGCCAAATGGGCCGAGGACGCTATCGATGAATGGACCGGTGTCACACCGGCAACCGGTGCCACGGTGCCGCCCGACTCTTTTACCGCCGGGTGGCGGTCGCAGAACGCGAAGTAGGGCGGCCCTATTGGGGCAGCGCGTCCCCCTTGGTTTCGGGCGCGAACGGGATGATGAAGAGACCGACGACGAAGGCGACCGCCGTCAGCGCGACGGGCAATCCCAGGGTGTGCGTGTGCAGGACGGCCGCGCCAAGCAGGAAGTTCACCCCGGCGCCGACGAAGCGGCCGAACGACGTGCAGAACGCAAACGCCGTCGCGCGCACGCGCGTCTCGAACTGCTCGGGCAACCAGAGGCTGAAGATGGCGAAGTTGCCGCCGAAGAACCCGAGCACGAACAACCAGGCGATGAACGGCGCGAGCCCGTTGGGCAGATAGAACGCCCAACCGAAGCTGCCGGCGATCGAAACCGCCATTCCCGCAAAGTAAATCGCGAGCGTCTTCCTGCGCCCGATGCGCTCCGACAGCACCGGCACGATCAGGCAGCCCAGGATGGTGCCGATGGACAACAGGCCCGTGGCCCACGATGCCGTTCTGGTGGCGCCGCCCTTGTCGAAGCCGGCGTGCTGGGCCAGTCGGATCACGGCCGTCGGTTCGTAGACCGCGCCGGCCCACAGGCCGACGATGGCGATCGTCAGCAGCGCGCACGCCACCCAGGTGCGCCGCCGGTAGCGGGGGCCGAGAATCTCGCGCAACGGCTTCACCCGCGCCGCGGGATCGGCCTCGAGCTTCTCCCACTTCTCGGTTTCCTTCACGCGGGTGAGGATCAGGATCGCGACGACGACGGGCACCGCGCCCGTCAGAAACATTGCGCGCCAACCGAAATGCACACCGATCGTGTAGTTCAGGGCCGCCGCCAGGAAGAAGCCGGCGTAGTAGCCGGTCTGCAGGTAGCCCGCCCCCATCTTGCGCCGGTCCTCGGGCCACGCCTCGGCCACATAGGTTCCCGCGAGCGCCCACTCGCCGCCGATACCGACGCCCGCGATGAAGCGGAAGGTCGCGAGCTCCCACACGTTGTGCGCCAGGGCCGAAAGGCCGGTGAAGATCGCGAACGTGAAGATGGTCGCGGCCAGGACCTTGGTCCGCCCGAAGCGGTCGGCGATCGGGCCCCAGATGAACGACAGGCCCCAGCCCACCAGGAACAGCGCGAACAGGATCGACCCCGCGAGGCCGACATTCGTCGACGTCGCGGCAAAACCCGAACGCGGCAGCAACTCGGTCAGCGCGGGTGTGAGCACCAGCGCGTAGATGAACGAGTCCATGCCGTCGAGCGTCCAGCCCGTCCACGCGCCCCAGAATCCGGCGATCTGCGAACGGTTGAGCGGGGTGCGGCGCCGAGTCAGACCGGCCCGTTCCGTCGTAGAAGTCACCTGGCGCCTCCGTTGCCACGGTTGAACGGCCGCTGCGATTCACGCCGGGCGTGCATCACATTGTATATAATATAGTGATGAGCGTAACAGGCCAGTCCTCGCCGGACAACGCGTTGGGCGCGCTGCCCGCGGCATTATCGATTGCCGAACGGGGCAGCACGTCGCGGCTGATCGCCAACGCGCTGCGTGCCGCGATCGTCGACGGCACCCTCGCCCCCGGCGCGCCGCTCCGCCAGGACGCCATCGCGCGGCACTTCTCGGTCAGCGCGATCCCGGTTCGCGAGGCCCTGCGCCAACTCGAAAGCGAGGGCTGGGCCAGGGTCGAGATGAACAAGGGCGCCACGGTCGCACCGCTTTCGGCCGACGAGGCGCGCGAAGTCTATGAGATCCGGGCAGCGCTGGAAAGTCTTGCCATCGGGTTGGCGATACCGGCCCACACGGCGGAATCGCTGCGGCACGCCGAGGCGCTCTGCACGGCGGCGTCGGCCGAAACGGAGCCGTCACTGTACGTGGTGCGCAACGAGGCCTTCCATATGAGCCTTTACGAGCCCGCCGGACGCCCGCAGCTCTTCGCGATGATCGCGATGCTGCACGAGCGCGGCGAACGCTACCTGCGGCTCAAGTTCGGCCTGCCGTCCTACAAGGGACAGTCCGACCTCGAACATGCGGCGCTGCTGAGCGCGGTGCGCCGACGCGACGTTGCCCGGGCGCAGTCGCTGGTCAGCAAGCACCTACTCGATACCGGAGAATTGATTTATCGCGTCCTTTCCGAGGATGCGAATGTTCATGTGCCATAAGGCATTTGCGCGCCACTCGCCTAACGCCGATTTCGCGGCCGGACCACCGTTGGGCGGCGGCTACCGACGGCGGTGAACCCTTCGGTGTCGTCGAAGAACGCCCACTGGCCGTCGTCGTCGACCTCCATCCGCCAGCCCAGCTCGGAACTGCCGATGGCGCCGGTGAACCACGCGTGAGCGTCCTCCGCGCGGTCAAAGCTCTTTGTCGCCACGACCTCGCCGTGTGGATCGACAATTCGAAACGTGGCCATGGAACGTGATTATCCCTCGTACCGCGTTTTCAATCACGTGTGTGTTTGCTGTGACCATTGTGAACGCTTCGTTACTGGGGCGGCAGCTCAGATCGTGCGCGCCAGGCGGTCGGCGAGCAGCTCGGCGAAACGCGCCGGATCCTCCAGCGCGCCGCCTTCCGCGAGGAGAGCCGTGCCGTAGAGCAGCTCGGCGGTCTCGGCGGCCGAGGTGCGGGCCGCGTCGTCGTCCGCCTTGCGGTGGGCGTCGCGCAGGCCGGTGACCAGCGGATGGCTCGGGTTGAGCTCGAGGATCCGCTTGCCGACCGGCACGTCCTGCCCGGTGGCGCGGTAGAGGCGGGCGAGTGTCGGGGTGATCCCGAAAGCGTCGGTGATCAGGCAGGCCGGCGACTCGGTCAACCGCGTCGACAGCCGCACGTCCTTGACGTGCTCGCTCAGCGTCTCCTTCAGCCAGGCCAGCAGGTCGGCGAACTCCTTCTCCTGCTCCTCGCGCTCGGCGCCGCTCTTGTCCTCGTCCGAGTCGAGGTCCACCTCGCCCCGGGCCACCGATTGCAGCGGTTTGCCGTCGAACTCGTCGACCACTCCGACCCACACCTCGTCGACCGGGTCGGTGAGCAGCAGCACCTCGTAGCCCTTGGCCTTGAACGCCTCCAGATGCGGTGACTTGATCAGCTGCTGGCGGGACTCGCCGGTGGCATAGAAGATCTGCTGCTGACCTTCCTTCATGCGCCCCACGTACTCGGCCAGGGTGGTGGCCTCCTCCTCGCTGTGGGTGGAGGCGAACGAGGAGACCTCCAGCAGCATCTCCTTGTTGTCGGCGTCGGACAGCAGGCCCTCCTTGATGGCCCTGCCGAACTGCGTCCACAGGGTGCGGTAGTCGTCTGGGCGCTCGGACTGCAGCTCCTTGATCGTGGAGAGCACCTTCTTGGTCAGCCGGCGGCGGATCGCGTTGATCTGCCGGTCCTGCTGCAGGATTTCGCGAGACACGTTGAGCGACAAGTCCTGTGCGTCGACGACGCCCTTGACGAAGCGCAGGTATTTCGGCAGCAGCTGCTCGCAGTCGCCCATGATGAACACGCGCTTGACGTACAGCTGGATCCCGACGTGGGAGTCGCGGTCGAACAGGTCGAACGGCGCGTGCGACGGGATGAACAGCAACGCCTGGTATTCGAAGGTGCCCTCGGCCTTCATCGCGATCACCTCGAGCGGGTCGTCCCAGGCGTGCGCGATGTGCTTGTAGAACTCCTTGTACTCCTCGTCGGAGACCTCGTCTTTGGGCCGGGCCCACAGCGCCTTCATCGAGTTGAGGGTCTCGGTTTCGACGGTGACGGTGTCCTCGCCACCATCCTCGGCCGGGGTGCGTTTCTCGACCTCCATCCGGATGGGCCAGGCGATGAAGTCGGAGTACCTCTTGACCAGGTGCCGGATCTTCCACTCGGCGGTGTAGTCGTACAGCTCGTCCTCGGCGTCCTCTGGTTTGAGGTGCAGGGTGACCGACGTGCCCTGGGGGGCGCCCTCGACGGATTCGATGGTGTAGGTGCCCTCGCCGCTCGACTCCCAGCGGGTGGCTTCGCTCTCGCCGGCCTTGCGTGTCAGCAGCTGCACCTTGTCGGCGACCATGAAGCTCGAGTAGAAGCCGATGCCGAACTGGCCGATCAGTTCCTCGGACGCCGCTGAGTTCTTGGCCTCCCGGAGCTGCTGGCGCAGCTCGGCCGTGCCGGACTTGGCCAGCGTGCCGATCAGGTCCACCACCTCGTCGCGCGTCATCCCGATGCCGTTGTCGCGCACCGTCAGCGTCCGGGCGTTCTTGTCGACGTCGATCTCGATGTGCAGGTCGGAGGTGTCGACGTCGAGGTCCTTGTTGCGGAACGCTTCCAGCCGCAGCTTGTCCAGCGCGTCGGAGGCGTTCGAGATCAGCTCCCGCAGAAACGAATCCTTGTTGGAGTAGACCGAGTGAACCATCAGATCCAGCAGCTGGCGAGCCTCGGCCTGAAACTCCAACTGCTCGACACGTGCGTTCATGACATTCCCTACATTCCCGTCCTGGATGACGTTTCAAATTTACCGAGATGCGCATGGTCCACGCGCAGGGGCTGGCCCTACCCTGAACCCATGACCGTTGCTCAACGCGAACGAGCCGCCCTCGTGGATACCATGCGCGCCGTCGGGCCGGACGCCCCCACGCTGTGCGAAGGCTGGACGACCCGAGACCTCGCGGCGCATCTGGTGATTCGGGAGTACCGCCCCGACGCCGCGCCGGGCATCATGATCCCGTTCTTCGCCTCCCATACCGCCAAGGTGCAGGACGAGGTGGCCGGCAAGAACGATTGGGACGAGCTGCTGAGCAAGGTCGCGTCCGGTCCGCCCGTCTACTCACCGTTCAAGCTGCTCGACCCGGTGGCCAACGTCGCCGAGATGTTCATCCACCACGAGGACGTGCGCCGGGCGCAGCCGGACTGGGAGCCGCGGGTGCTCGAACAGGGGCTGTGCCGGTCGCTGCGCCGCACGCTGTCGATGATGGCCCGGCTGACGCTGGCGAAGGTCCCCGGGCGGGTGGCCCTGCGCATCCCGGAGGGCAAGACGGTGCTGACCGCCGGCTCCGGCAAGTTCCATGGCACGACCGTGGTCGTCACCGGCGCCCCCGAGGAGCTGCTGCTGTTCGCCGTCGGACGGCAGGCGCGGGTCGAGTTCGACGGCGATGCGGAAGCGGTGCAGGCGGTCCGCGACGCGCCGAAGGGGTTGTAGGCGGCCTCGCGCGGTCAGCCGAAGGCCGTCCGCAGGTCCTTCTTGATCACCTTTCCGAATTGGTTGCGCGGCAACGCATCGACGATCACCAGGCGCTCGGGGTGTTTGTAGCGGCTCAGTCCCTGCGAACGGCAGTGCTGCACTAGGGATTCCAGCGAGACATCCGCACCCGGCGCGGGCACCACCACGGCGCAGACCCGCTCGCCGGTCCGCGGGTCGGGCACGCCGATGACCGCGACGTCCTCGACGGCGGGATGGGTGGCCAGCGCGTTCTCCACCTCGAGGGCCGAGACGTTCTCGGCGTTGCGGATGATGGCGTCCTTGATCCGGCCCGTGACGCGGACGTTGCCGTCGGCGTCGATCGTCCCGAGGTCGCCCGTGCGCAGCCAGCCGTCCGCGTCGAACGCGTCGGCGTCGAGGGCGGGGTCGGCGTACCCGAGGAAGCATTGGGGTCCCTTGAGCCGCAACTCGCCGTCGACCACCCGCACGCTGACCCCCGGACCCGGCGTGCCGACGGTGTGGTCGAGCACCTCCGGCGCGGCGGTCAGCGACGGCGAGGTGGCCACCGGAAATTCGGTGAGCCCCCACGCGTTGGCGATGCCTGGCACGCCGAAGGTCTCGCGGACCTGATGCCCCAGTTCGGCGGTGATCGGCGCCCCGCCGGCGAGGCCGCCCCGCACCGACGGGAACAGCGGCTCAGCCCCGTGGCGCCGCTGGGCCTCGAGGAACGCCAGGAAGAACGGCGTCGCCATGCCCAGGAAGGTCGGGTTGTGCGCAGCGATGGCCAGCGGAGTGGTGGCGGGGTCGAACACCTCGAACAGCGCCAACCGCATGCCCGTCAACAGACCGACGGCCAGCATCACCGCGCCACCGATGTGGGCGATGGGAAAGGCGACGGGATCCACGTCGCTGCCGGCGATGCCCATCTTGTCCACCAAGCCGGCGGCCGGGGCGATGACCGACGCGTCGGCATGACGGATCCCCTTGGGCGACGCCGTCGTCCCCGACGAGTAGTAGATCCACCGGGTGTCCCGGGCGGGCGCCGGCGGCCGTCCGAGGGCATCGGCGTCGGCGCGGGGCAGCCGGATCTCACCGCCCGCCGGCGGCGTGGCCAGATCGACGGCGACGACCTCGAAGCCCCGCTGGGCGGCCAGCGCCCGCGCCATCCCGCCGTAGTCGAATCCGTGCCAAAACTCGGGCACCACAAGGAATTCCGACGACAGCTGGGCGGTGATGAAGCCGACCTCGTGCTCGCGCAGTATCGGGATGATCGGGTTTTGGACGGCGCCGAGTCGCGCCAGCGCCGCCATGACGACTGCGGCTTCGATCGTGGTCGGCAGCTGCCATGACACGACGGTGCCCGGGCCAATCCCCCGCCGGGCGAACGCGGCGGCCGTCGCGCACGCAGCGTCGTGGAATTGCATCGCCGTCAGGCTACGTCCGTGGTCGTCGGCGAGCAGCGGCCGGCCCGACCCGCGCTGCGCCGCTTCGGCGATCAGCCCCCAGTAGGTGGCGTCGCTCCCAACCGTCATCCGGCCGGCGGCTTGGAGATCGGACGAAATCCCGAGTGCGCGATCGCGACGGACACGGAGCTGCCGATGGGGCCCGTTGCGTCGACCAGAACCGCCGAACCGGTGGCCACCCCGTCGTGGCTGTAATGCGTGAGTGAGGAGAGACCGATGTAGGGCCCCTGCGGCAGCCGGGTCAGCGTGAGCGTGTAGTCGACGTTGATGAACTGCAAACCGTTTGTGCCCCAATTGGCGAGCGAGGCCGTGATGTCGGCGCCCATCGCCGCGCGGGTGAACGCGCTGAGCGGTTCGCCGTCGATCAGCTCGCGCGTCTCATACAGCCAGGTGTGCTTCGGCCCGAAGGTATCCGCCCAGTCGGGATCGGGGTTCTGAATTTCGGTGCCCCAGCCGTAGGTCCGCATGAACAACGACGGTTGGGCGCCGTCGTCGATGGGCAACGGCGGCATCTGCACCGTCGGCGACCACACATCCCCCTCGGGTTGCGGCCCGCGCCGCAGAAACAGCGCGCTGCCCCGCGCGACGGGGGCGCCGCGCTGGGTGAGAACGGCCTCGACGAGCCGCAGTCGACGGCGGTCGTGGTGCACCTGCGTGTGCACCTCGATCGGTTCCAGCGCCGTGGGTGCGGGCAGGTCGACGGTCAGGCGCGCGGGTTGCAGTTCCGGGTCGTCGACGGCGCGTTCGACCGCCCAGCCCAGCAGGCCGCCCACCACGTGGCCACTGAGCGACGGGCCCCAGCCGCCGCGCGCGATTTCGTTTGGCACGAAACGGTTTTCGTCGCGCGAAAAGTAGGGCATCTGCGCGGCCGAATCAACGGCATCCGGCACGGTCTTTGTCTCGGTCAATGCGCGACTCTCTCGGGTGGGGATGGCAACGGTAGATATTACAGTTTCCGTTCCAGTCCCGGTTCCGGCGGCGGCCGCCGAGCCGATCAGCCGATCGCGGCGCCCACCAGATGACCGATCGCGTAGGTCACCGCCAACGCGAGCCCGCCGCCGATGACATTGCGCAGCACCGCCCGGCCCTGCGGCGCGCCGCCCAATCCCGCCGACACCGCCCCGGTGAGCACCAGCGCCAGCAGGACGGCCACGACGGTGGCCGGAACCCGCCACGCCGCCGGGGGCGCCAGGATCACAGTCAACGGCAACAGGGCACCCACCGTGAACGACAGCGCCGACGACACCGCCGCCTGCCACGGGTTGGTCAGCTCGTCGGGATCGATACCCAGCTCGACCTCGGCGTGGGCGAGGAAGGGGTTGTGGTCGGTGAGTTCCTCGGCCACGGTGCGCGCGGTGGCCGGCGAGAGGCCCTTGCCTTCGTACAGCGTGGCCAGCTCGTCCAGTTCGGCGGCCGGGTCGTCGCGCAGCTCCTGAAGTTCCTTGGTCAACAGCGCCTGCTCGGTGTCGCGCTGGGTGCTGACGGAGACGTATTCGCCCAGGGCCATCGACACCGCACCGGCCGCCAGCCCGGCGATTCCGGCGGTCAGGATCGGCGCGCGGTCCACCGTCGCCGCCGCGACACCCACGACGATGCCGGCCGTCGAGACGATGCCGTCGTTGGCGCCCAGCACTCCAGCGCGCAGCCAGTTCAGTTTCGAGGAGACCGATCCCACATGGGGTTCGGCCGGATGGGAGGTTTCCGACACGACCGCCACGATATACGGCGAAATGGCTTCCGACCAGCAAATATAGGCTTGCCAAAGCCAGCGCAGCCTTGCCTCATTCGCCGTGTTCTGCGGCGAGCCGCCGCCCAAAAGTTGCGCATGGGCCCGTCACAGCTAATCCATAGACGCGCTATCTAGCGTGTGGATTGTTGGGGGGTTCTAGGAACTCACTTATAGACAGGTGAAGGACTATGAAATTAAAGCAATTGATCGCGGGGGGAACGATCGCCGGCGCACTCGGCGCCGCCGCCCTGGGTCTGGGCACCGGTTCGGCGTTTGCCGCTCCGGGAGCGCCGCCGGCCCCCGGTAACCACGGCGCCCCGGCGCCCGGGGATCACCGTCCGGCCGGACCGAACGACCCGGGCGGCCCTGGCGGACCGGGTGGCCCCGGTGGACCCGGTGGACCTCCGGGCGGCCCCGGTGGCCCGGGCGGACCCGCGCCCGACCATCCCGGCGGTCCCGGCGGACCCGGTGGCCCCGGCGGTCCCGACCATCCCGGCGGTCCCGGTGGCCCCGGCGGTCCCGACCATCCCGGCGGTCCCGGTGGACCGGGCGGCCCCTGGCACGGCGACCCGCAGCGCGGCTACTTCCACGGTGCCCCGTGGGGGGACGGCCCCGGCCCGTGGGGATACGGCCCACCGCCGCGGCCGGCCTGGGATAGGCCGCTTCCGCCACCCGGCGGGCCGTGGGGGTATGGCCCCATCAACTACTACGGCTACAACGAGACTCCCGTTTGGGATCCCGGATTCAACCAGTGGGGCTTCTGGTTCTTCGGGGTCTGGATCCCGCTGTAAAAAGCCGACCCACGCGACGCCCGCCTCACCAGACGGTGGGGCGGGCGTCGACGGATCGGTTGCGCCTACGCCACTTTGGGCTTGATCTCCTCGATCACCCACTGGGCGTAGTCGAGGTATTCGTCGATTCCGCGCACGGCGGGAACCGGCACCGCGCTGTAGGTCACGCCCTGTTCGGCGAGTCCGTTGAGGCGGTCGATGATCTCCTGGGCGCTCATCCCGGGGCGCGCGTGCGGGTCCTTGACGACCTGGTGCCCCTCGCCGACGCGATTGGTGCCCAGCCCGTGCATGACATCGAACGGGCGACCGTCGTAGGTGGGTTGGCTCTTGATGAACTCGACGCGCTCGGCGATCTTGTCCGGCGTGGTGAGGAACGGCCACCAGCCGGAGGCGAACCGCGCGGCGCGCTTGAGCGCGGCGTCGGCGTCTCCCCCGATCCAGACCGGAAGGTGGGGCTGCTGAACGGGTTTGGGCTCGAACACCATGTCGTGGAAGGAAACGTAACGGCCCTCAAAACGCGGTGATTCGCTGGTCCACAGTTCGATGATCGCCTCGAGGTACTCGTCGGCGATGCGGCCGCGCTCGTGGAACGGCACGCCGAGCAAGTCGAATTCGCGTTCCAGCCAACCGACGCCGAAGGTGACCATCATGCGCCCGCCGCTCATCCAGTCGGCGGTCGCGAGCGCCTTGGCCAGCACGATCGGATGCTGCAGCGGCAGCACGGTGACGCACGAATTCAGGCGGATCCTCTCGGTGGCGCCGGCGATGTAGGCCTGCGCAATGGTCGACTGAAGGTAATGCGGGCCGGACAGTTCGATGCGGTCGGCGGGGATGACGAAATGCTCGGGGATCGCGATCATGTCGTAGCCCATCGCTTCGGCGCGCTTGACCATTCGGGTTTGGTCAGCGCCGGTGACGTCCGCTTCCCATGGCTGGGTGATTGCTTTGAGACGCAGCATGTGCGGCAGGGGGAAGGCGAATTTCACCCTCGCATTCTGGCCGCTCCACGCGTTGGCGGCAAAGATATAGCAGTACTGCTATATAGTTAGGCATGACGTCCTACGGCGGCGACTTGATTCGCGAGGCGCGGCGCCGCGCGGGCCTCACGCAGGCCCGGCTGGCGAGCCAGGCCGGCACGACCCAATCGGCGATCGCCCGATGGGAGTCCGGCCGCACGGCGATCAGTCTCGACGACGTTCGGCGACTAGTGCGGCTGTGCGGCTTCGATCTCGAGCTCATGCTCGTGCCGCGCGACGACAGCGACATGGCTCAGGCGACTCGGCTCGCGGGTCTCGACGGCCAGGAGCGCATGGATCGCCACGCGCGGGTCGCGCGGCAGCTGGCCGCCCTGCGGCAGGCCGGCGGGGCGTGAGATGGAACTCGACCTGGCTCGCATCCTCGAGGTTCTGCACCGCCACAAGGTCGCTTACGTTCTGATCGGCGGCCTGGCCGCGGTGTACCACGGGTCGCCTTTTCCGACGGAGGACGCCGACATCACCCCCGAATTGGGCCGGCGAAACCTCGACAGGCTCGCTGCCGCGCTGCGTGAAATCAACGCGCGGCTCCGCACCGACTCCGAACCAAGCGGCCTGCCGTTCTCCTGCGACGGCGAAGCGTTGGCCGCCGCCGAAACGTGGAACCTCACAACGGACGCCGGCGATCTCGATGTGAGCTTCCAGCCTTCTGGCACAAGCGGATATCGCGACTTGCGTCGCGACGCGGCCCAGGTCGAGCTCTATGGAGTGAGCGTGCGGATCGCCTCACTCAGCGACGTGATCCGGTCGAAGCAAGCAGCGAACCGACCAAAGGACCAGCGAACGTTGCCGACGCTTCGGGAGATACTCGCCCGACGACGGGGCTAGCTTTTGGTGCCGACGGTGATCAGGTCGGACACGATCCGGGTCCAGATCGGTCGCCGAATGCGGTGCTGATCGCTCACCGTGAACCCTGCGCCTTCGAACAGGTTCCGCATCTCGGCCGGCGACGCGTTGTGCTGTGGCTTCCAGCGATTGGTCGCTGGCGCCTGCAGCAGCGATTGCCGGGTGCTCAGCGCCGCGACGGCGGCCAGCCCGCCCGGCGCCAGCACGCGGTGGAACTCCCGCAAGGCGGCAGGCTGGTCGAAGAAGTGGAACGCGGAGGTCGTCACGACGGCGTCCAGCGCCCCGTCGTCGAACGGCAGCTGCTCGGCCGGGCCGCGCAACCACCGCACCCGGTCGGACCGGGCGCGAGCCTGGGCGAGCATGCCGTCGGACATGTCGACGCCGTGGATCTCGTCGGGATTCAGTTCGCGCTCGATTCGATCGCTGAGAATGCCGGTGCCGCAAGCGATGTCAGCGATCTTGCGCGCGTTGTGGGCGCGCAGCTGAGCGATCACCTCGTCGTGCGGCGGGCGGTAAATCCACTGCTGAAGAAACGGAAGGTCGTAGGCCGGCGCGAGGAAGCCCCACATCCGGGTGACCGCGTCGTTGAGACCGCGGCGCTGCGCTGCCGTCACCTGCTCAGTATGGACGTGTAATAAATCGTGTCCGCCACCGACACCGAGTCGCTGGTCTGCGGGATCGCCGCGAGGCCGATGTCGGCCAGCAGCTGACGCATCGGGATGCCGGTGATGCGCCACCCCAGGCCTTGCAGGTAGGCCTCGACGTCGTTGCGCTCGCCCTCGAAGCCGAGATCGGCGAACTCCATATCGAGGCCGTGCTCACGCCATTTGGCCGCGGCGACGCGCATCATCTCCCGCGCGCGTTCGCGGTCCCGATCCGGCGTCTCGGGGACGGCCTCACAGGCCAGCCGGCTGCCGTCGGCGCTGAGCGCGGTGATGTTGTCCAGCAAGCGGTCTTGCGCTTCCGGCGGCAGATAGCCGAAGAGGCCCTCCGCGATCCATGCCGTGGGCCGGCTCGGATCAAAACCGGCTTCCTTCAACGCCTTCGGCCAATCGTTTCGCAAATCGATTGCCACGGTGCGCAAGTCGGCCCGGGGCGTGACGCCCAATCCGGCCATGGTGGCGGCCTTGAACTCGATGACCTCCGGCTGGTCGACTTCGAACAGGGTCACCTCCGCCGGCCACGCCAGCCGGTAGGCGCGCGCGTCGAGGCCCGACGCCAGGATCACGGCCTGGCGGATTCCGGCGTCCGTCGCGTCCTGGAAGAACGCGTCGAAGAAGCGGGTGCGCGCGGCCATCGCGTCGGGCATGTGCTCGAGCTTCCACGTCGACTCCTCGTGGTCGACGTCGGCGGCGCTCAGGTCGCCGCTGACCCAGCGGGTGAAGAAGTCCACACCGACCGCGCGGACCAGCGGTTCGGCGAACGGGTCCTCGATCGGCGGGTTGTCGGCGTTGGTGGCGATCGCCCGGGCCGCGGCGACCATCGTGGCCGTCACTCCCACGCTGGTGGCCAAGTCCCAGGTGTCGTTGTCTGTGCGTGGCATGCGCCCTGCTCTCCAGTGTCGAAATCAAGCTTTACTTAGCCAGTATAACGACCGCTGGGCGGCGGCGCCGTTGCGCGGCTTTCCGCACGTCAGTGTGCGCTGACGGCTTCGAGTGGGCGCCTGGGGCGCAATTTCGGTGGATTTTCCGCCCTGAGCTCACACGCGAAGCCCAGGGCGCACACTCGCCGGTTGACTAGTGGCGGCCGGGTCCACCCGGTCCCGCGGGGCCGCCCGGCCCGCCCGGACCGCCGGGGCCGCCCGGTCCGCCGGGACCCCCCGGTCCCCCCGGTCCGCCGGGCCCGTTTGCGGCGGGAAGCACGAACACGCATTGGTTCAAGTCGAAGCTCCACGCCCAACCGGGGGCGCAAGGGGGCGGATCGTCGGCGCGGCTGATGGCCGGTTCGGCGATGACGATGGCCGGCAACGCCGCCAACGCGAGCGCGAAAGCGCCTACGGCGCAACGTGTTCGGACACGGCCCGATCGGCTCGATCTGATTTTGTCCGCGCCCGCCGCGATTGCCTCGGTCATGTCGGTCCTCCTGCCGTCCGCCTCGGTGCCCGCTAGGTACTGATTTAAGCGCTGCGCGGGCTCGTTGACCGGCGTTTTTCCGATTTTCAGGACTTGAGGACTTTGAGCAGCTCCTGGGCGAGCGGCGCGGCGGAGGCGGGGTTCTGCCCGGTGTAGAGGTTTCGGTCCACGACCGTGAACGGCTTCCAGATTTCGCCGCGGACAAAGTCGACGCCCATCTTGATCAATTCGTCCTCGGCGGTCCACGGGGCTTTCTCGCGGAGGCCGACGGCGTCCTCCTCGTCGTTGGTGTAGGCGGTGACCCGGTATCCGGCGAAGGGTGAGACGCCGCTGCGCCGGGTGGCCAGCATGGCGACCGGCGCATGGCACACGATGGCCAGTGGCTTGCCCGACGCGAGTGCGGCGGTGAGCAGTCGACCCGAGTCGGCGTCGCGCCACAGGTCCTCCATGGGGCCGTGGCCGCCGGGGTAATAGACGGCGTCGTAATCGTCCAGGCGCGCGTCGGCCAGTTCGATTGGCCTGCGCAATTCTTCGGCGGATCGTAGGGTCTCCTCGAGCTGCCGGGCGATCTCCTCGCTGCCGGCCATCGAGGGACGCAGGCTCATCACGTCTACGTAGGGCACCACGCCGCCGGGAGTCGCGACGACGACCTCGTGGCCGGCTCCGCTGAGCGCGCCGTACGGGGCTGCGAACTCCTCGGCCCAATATCCGGTCGGGTGCCGGGTCCCGTCCTTGAGCGTCCAGTAACTCGTTGCGGTCATGACGAACAGGACTTTGGCCATCAATCGAGGCTATGTGGTGACGCATCCGTCGGCAATCGGTGCGACCCGCACCCCTCCCAGCGGTTGACCACTCGAAAATCGGGGTATGACCTGGTGAGCCCATCGGTTGGGTGTCGGCTTTGCGAGACGAAGTGAGCATGGATGGTCGGCTGGCTGGACAGGCTGCAGCGACGGAACCGCGCCGTCGGCGTGGTGATCGCGGTCATCTACAAGTACCTCGATGATCAAGGCGGATATTTGTCCGCCTTGATCACCTACTACGGGTTCGTGTCGTTGTTCCCGCTGCTGCTCCTGTTGACCACGGGCCTCGGGGTGATCCTGGCCGGACGGCCCGATCTCCAGGACCAGGTGCTGCACAGCACGTTGAGCCAATTTCCGGTCATCGGAAGCCAATTGCACCAGCCCGAAGGACTCAGCGGCGGCGCCGTCGCGGTGGTCGTCGGCATCGCGGGGGCCCTGTATGGCGGTCTGGGCGTCGGTCAGGCGGTGCAGAACGCGATGGACTCGGTGTGGGCCGTGCCACGCAACAAGCGCCCGAACCCGATATGGTCGCGCGTGCGCAGCGCGCTGTTGTTGTTGGTCCTCGGTTCGGCCGCCGTCGCCTCCACCGCCCTGTCCGCGGTCGGCCAGGCCACGAGTTCCCTGGGCATCTTTGGGAAGTTCGGCCTCACGCTTGCGGCCATCGCCATCAACGGCCTGATCTGCCTCGTGGCGTTTCGCGTGACCACCGCCCGGCAACTCACGTACCGCCAGGTCTGGCCGGGAGCCCTTGCGGCGGCGATCATTTGGCAGATCCTGCAGCGGTTCGGCGCCGGTTACGTCGCGCACACGGTCAAGACGGCCAGCGCCACCAATAGCGTCTTCGCCCTGGTGCTGGGTCTGCTGGCGTTCCTGTACCTCGTGTCGACGACGCTGGTGCTCTGCGCCGAGATCAACGTCGTTCTCGTGGAGCACCTTTACCCGCGCGCGTTGCTCACCCCGTTCGTCGACGACGCGGACCTGACCGAGGCCGATCGGAAGACCTACGCCAAGAGGGCAAAAGCCGAGCGCGTCAAGGGATTTCAGCGCGTCAGCGTCAGGTTCCGCGACCTCAACCGCAAGGCCTCCGATCCCGAGACGCCGACCGTCCGGAGTCGGCCCGCCAGCTAGTCGGCGCCCCGCCCCGTCTGTTGTTGCAATTCGTCGATCAGTTCGGAGGCTTGCGCTTTCGTCATGTCGTCGGGAACATCGCGACCGGCCTCCTGCGCCAGCGTGTGTAGGTAGCTGCGCTGGGGTCCGGTCATCGGCTCGTCACCGGTCACCCAGTCGGACGTGTCCTTCTCGGGATTCTCACGCGGCGCCTGCTCCGTGTTGTCAGTCATGCCCTGGAGATAGCCATCGCACGCGTGTTCGAAACGTCTGCAGCGGAAGTTCGCCGTATCAGGCGTCGATCACCACGCGACCGCTTTTCGCCCGCGAGACGCAGACCAGCATTTCGTCGTCGCCCTCCACGGTGCGCCCACGCCGATCGACGTCACCGGCCAGCACCTTGACCTTGCAGGTCCCGCAGAACCCTTGCTGGCAGGAGTACGCCGTCGCCGGGTCGCGGTCGAGCATGACCGCCAGCGCCGACCGGTTGGATGGCACGCTGAGCACCCGCTGCGAGCGCGCGAGTTCCAGCTCGAACGGGATGCCGTCGACGACCGGTGGCGGACTGAACCGCTCGTAATGCAGTGGCGCGTCGACGTGTTCGTCGCGGGCAGTGCGGACCGCCTCCAGCATGGCCGTCGGCGCGCACACGTAGACGGCCGTGTTCGGGCCCGCGCCGGCCAGCAGCTCATCGGTGGTGGGGAACCGGCCGCGCTCGTCGTCGGCCCACACGGTGACCCGCTCCGCGTCCACCCCCAGCACCTCGTCCAGCAGCGGCATGTAGTCGCGGGATCGGCCGGCATAGATTGCGCGCCAATTGATTCCGAGTTGTTGGGCCACCCGGATCATCGGCAGGATGGGCGTCACGCCGATGCCGCCGATGACGAACAACACGTCCTGCTCGTCTGTCACGAGGTAGAACGCGTTGCGGGGGCCTTCGAACACGAGGGTGTCCCCCACGTCGAAAGCGTCGTGCATTTCCATCGAACCGCCGCCGCCGTCGGCGATCCGGCGCACCGCGATGCGGTAGTCGGTGCGCCGCCCGGGCGGCCCACACAGCGAATACTGCCGGCGACGGCCCGAGGCCAACCGAACGTCGATGTGCGCCCCGGGTGTCCACGACGGCAGCAACCCGCCGTCGGGATCCGCCAGCGTCAAGGCCACCACGTCGGGCGTGAGCAGTTCGCGCTTGGTGACTACCGCGGTCGTGGTCCGCTGCACCGGCAGCACCCGCGACGGCGACCACCGCGACGCCGTCGCGAAGGCGCCGAACACCGTGCCGACGCCCCACAACGCCGTGTAAAAGCGGTCACGCTTGCGGCGGCCGTACAGGTCGGCGGGTCTGGAGTTCCAAATGGCATGTGTCACAGCGAATTCCTAGGACTGTCGAATGCGACGACGGAGTTCACCCAGTCGCTGGTGAGCTGGGCGATGACTTCGGGGTGCGAGGTCACCACCCAGTGTCCACCGTCGATGGGGACGATCCTGTTGTCGGGCGGTATCGAACCCGTGAACCGCTGCAGCGCGGGCGACACGAAGTAGTCCTGGCGGGCCACCAGCACCTGCACCGGGACGCGCGTCTCCGGTAGTTGCGCCGGCGGCGCCAGGATCGGTCCGGGCATGTTGGCACGGTACAGGTTCAGACCGTTGAGGTAATCATCGATCGACCTGGTCGTGGCGGCGCGCCGCGGCCCGGCGCCGCGTGGCCGACCGATGCGTTCAACGGCCGCAAACACTTTCATCGTGGCCCCGGAACGGATCGCGAGCTCCGGCGCACCGGGGCACAGGAAGAACCAGATGTACCCGGAGGCCAGGAACTGCTTGACCACGTCAGCCACGTCGCGCGGCGTGCGCGGTGACCGCAGAAACCTGCCCGCATAGTTCAGGTGCGGGCCCGAGATCGACGTGAACGAGGCGATCTTGCCCATCACCGACTCGTCGGTGACCGCCGCCCAGCCCTGGATGGAGCCCCAGTCGTGGCCCAACAGGTGCACCGCGCCGACGCCCAGGCTGTCGATCACGGCGCCGATATCGCCGACCAGATGGGCAAATTGATACCCCGATCGGGTTGCGGGCCTTGAGGATTCGCCGATCCCGCGCACGTCGTAGGCGACGAAGTTGTACCCGTCGCCAAGCTCCTCGGCGACGCCGTCCCACACGTGGTGGTTATCGGGGTAGCCGTGGATGGCCAGGATCGTGGGGCGCCGTGGATCGATGCCGGAGTAGGTGTGAACCGCCAGCACCACGCCGTCCGCGGCGGTCACGGTGGTCAGTTGAGTCATCCGGCGACCTCAGTGGGAGGCCCGCGCGGCGGGCGAGCGAGCCAGATAGTCGACCGCGCGCCCGACCCCGCCCAGCTTGGACGGATGGAAACTGGGCGTGTAGTACGCGCCGATGACCCCGAGGAATTCGAACGGCCCGGGCACCAACCCGCGGCGCGCCGCGCGGAAGTAGTCCCGCCAGCGCGGTTTGGTCCCCGGCGGCAGGTAAGGGTCGACCGAGTACATGAAGCGCACGCCCCGGACGAACAGCCACAGCAACGACGGCGTCACCAACAGCTGGGTGCGCACCTGGCGCCAGTAGCCGGCGCGCAGGTGCTTCATGGTGTCGAAGGCGACCGCCTTGTGTTCGACTTCTTCCGCGCCGTGCCAGCGCAGCAGGTCGAGCATCACCGGGTCGGTGCCCATGGCGTCGTGCTGCGGGGTGTCGAGCACCCATTCGCCCAGGATCGCGGTGTAGTGCTCCAGCGCAGCAACCATCGACACCCGTTCCAGCAACCAACTCGCCCGTCGGCGTGGACTCCAGCCGGGCCGGTCGCCGATGAGCTTGTTGAACAGCCACGCCATCTGGTCGGTGAACGGCGTCACGTCGATGCCCTTGGCCTCGAAGTGCGCCAGCACTCCCGCATGCGCTTGGGAATGCATGGCCTCCTGGCTGATGAAGCCCTGCACGTCCAGCCGCAGCTGATCGTCCTTGATCAGCGGCAAGGCGTTCTTGAACGCGTCGACGATGAATTCCTCGCCCGCGGGCAACAGCAGGTGCAGCACGTTGCAGAAGTGGGTGGTGAAGGGCTCGTTCGGCACGTAGTAGAACGGCAGCTTGCCCCAGTCGAAGTCGACGTCACGCGCCTGCAGGACGATCCGCTCGTGGTCAACTGGCGCACCGCGCCGATCGCAGTGCGGACCCGTCGCCGCGTCGTCGACCGTGAACATCGTCGCCCCCTTTGACCGGCTAGGCACTGCGTTGCGCCTCCGCCTCAGCCTCGGTGATCAACCGCTCGCGCCGCAAGAACCGGACCAGATTATCGACGGTGTCGGCCAGGGCCGGCTCCCGCAGGTGGACCTTCGCCTGCGTGCGCGCGTGCCGGTACTGGGTGTTGTCGTAGCGCTTGTCCCGCATCGCGGCGATCTTGTCCGCCGAACGGACCAGGAAATCGACCAGCGGGTAGAGCTGATCGCGCGGCGTGCACCGGCGGTTCAGCTGCTCCACGAACGACGGGATGTTGTGGTACTCGAAGCGATAGCCGTGGCGTTCCGACAAGACCCGGGCGATGTCCGTCAGGTTGTAGTAGTCGTCCGCGGTCATGTTGAAGACACTGCCCGCCTCGGGTGGCAGGCCCATCAGGACGACGACGTGGTCGGCGATCAGGTCCGCCGGCAGCAGGCTGATCTGGTTGAGCGCGTCGACGGCCAGCCCGTGCTCGATCATGAACGCCGTCAGCCGGACCAGGATGTCGTCCTGGCTGCCGAAGCCCGCCCGGGTGGGCGAGATCAGCGAAGGCCGATAGATGCGCACGTCGAGACCCTGCCGTTGCGCCGCCAGCACCAACTGCTCGGCGACCCACTTGGTCTGTGAGTAGCCGAAGTCCAGCCCGCTCATCTTCGCGTTGGCGTCCCACTCGCCGACCACCGGCTCGGTGCTCCAGCCGTAGATGAAGGTGCTGGAGACCAGGTGGAAGGTCTTGCGGTGGTCGGTCATGGCCAGGCGCAACAGCTCCAGCGTGCCCAGCACGTTGGCGGGCCGCAGGGCGTCGTACGTCCGGACGTAGTTGACCAGGGCGCCGTTGTGGACGATGGCGTCGATGCTGTCGGCCAGCCGGCCGAACTCCGCCTCGCCGATGCCCAGGTGGGGCTCGGCAAGGTCACCGCACACGACGCGCACCCGCGCACGGACCTCGGCCTCCAGGCCCGGGGACCAGAGCTGGGCGCGGCGCAGCGAGGCCACGATCCGGTCCAGGCCGTGCGCCGGGTCCGTGGCGCGGATCAGGGCGTGGATGGTGTGCGACGTCTGCCCGAGCAGGCTGTGCACCAGGAACGGCCCCAGGAAGCCGGTCGCCCCGGTCAGCAGGATGTCGCGCACCGGGCCGGGTCGAGCCGGCGGCAGGGCCGGCAGGGGCAGCCGCGCGTCGGCGCGCATCTGCTCGATCTCCTGCGCCTCGTACTCGGCCGAAATCTGATCCAGCGCCCGCCGCAGTGCGTCCAACGGCTGTCCGGACCGATCGCCGAACTGCCGCATGAGCCGGAAGAATTCGGCGACGGTCAGGCGCTGCAGCAGCCGCGTGTTGACCTCTTCGGCCAGCTCCCCCGCGCCGTGCTCTTCGAGCAGGGCCTGCAGGTCCGTGCGGAGCTCGGCCAGGGCAAGCGAGTCGATCCCGAGGTCGGCGAAGGAGCAGTCCTCGTAACCGGTGAGGTCGTAGCTCTCGATGAGGTGTTGGAAACGGCCGAGGGGGCCCGTGCTGGCGTCCGGTCCGGTGTGGGTTTTCTGGACCCAGGTCGCCAGCACGGGCAGCTTGCCGTCCAGCCACAGCTGGCGGGTCTCCGAGCGCCGGATCTTGCCCGAGGTGGTCTTGGGGATGCTGCGCGGCGGCACGAACAGGATGGTGTGCGGATCGATGTGCCCGTGCCGGCGGATCGCGCGCGCCAGAACCTTGCCGTCGGGGAGGTCGCGGTTGTCGCGCACCTCGGCGACGACGACCAACGCCTCCTCGTCGTCCCGCTCGACCGAGAAGGCGGCGACGCAGCCGTGCCGGACCTGCGGGGCCGACCGCTCGACGACGGCCTCGATGTCCGACGGGTAGCAGTTGACGCCGCGGACGATGATCAGGTCCTTGGTCCGGCCGCAGACGAACAGTTCGCCCTCGTAGAGGAACCCGAGGTCGCCCGTCCGCAGGTAGGTGTGCTCGTCGTCGCCGTGGATGCGGGCTTCGAACATCTCCGCGGTGACGTCCGGGCGGTGCCAGTAGCCGCCGCCCTTGGACGGCCCGGCCAGCCAGACCTCGCCGACCCGGCCTTCGCCCAGCGCCTCGCGGGATTCGGGGTCGACGATGCGGACGATGGTGCCGGCGGCGGGCTTGCCGCTGCTCACCAGCGGGGTCTGGTTGTTGTTCTCGGGCACGGCCTTTTCCACCCGCACGACGTTCTGCTGCAGGGCCCGCTTGTTCACGGCCAGGGTCTGGCGCCCCTTGATCGACACGATCAGCGTGTTCTCGGCCAGGCCGTAAGCGCCCGTCAGCGCGTCGGGCCGCAGGCCGCAGGGGGCGAAGCGCTCCCGGAAGCGGGCAAAGGTCTTGGCCCGCAAGGGCTCCGCGCCGATGAGCATGGACTCGAGGCTGCTCAGGTCGATGCCGTCGAGCTCCGATGCGGGCAGCTTGTCCTCGCGCAGGCAGTACTCGAGCGCGAAGTTCGGCGCGGGCGTGCGGGTGGCACGAGTCTCGCTGATGAGCCGCAGCCAGGACGACGGCCGCTTGAGGAAGTCCTCGGGCGACATGCCGTGGGTGGTCCCGCCGAGCACCATGATGAACAGGTAGGCGGAGATCAGGCCCATGTCGTGGTGCTGGGGCAGCCAGCTGACCGCCACCTCGCTGTCCGTGAAGGCCGATGCGTTGGCGATGACGTTGGCGTGCGTCACGACCACGCCCTTGGGATCGCTGGTGGAGCCGGACGTGTACTGCAGGAAGAGCACCCGCCCTGGCGTATCGGCCACGGAGCGGCCGCCGAAGCCGCGCGTGGCGTCGGTCGGCACCCATGGCAGCTCGGGGAGCCGCTCAACGTCGGGCCAGGGCAGCCCGCCCTGCCGGTTGTCCAGCAGCTGGCGGAAGGTGTGCTCGAGTTCCTTGGTCGACAGCACGGCCTTCGCCTGGGAGTCCCGCGCGATGAAGCTGAGCTTCGCCAGCCCTGCCTCGAACGACATCGGCAGCGGGGGGCTGACCGGTACGGCGATCACACCGATGCGGGCGCAGGCGTAGAACGCGGCCACCATCTCGAGGCCCGGCGGGTACACCAGCAACGCCCGATCACCCGGCTTCAACCCGGCCTCTGTGGACAGGTAGGCCGCCAGTTCGCGGGTCCGCTCGTCGAAACTGTCGTAGGTGTAGCGCTCGAGCTCTCGGCCCTCGGCGTCGACAAACCGGAAGAGGGTTTGGTGGGGTCGGCACGCTTGCCACATCCGCAAGTAGTCGATCAGCGTCTGCATCGAGGGTCCCTTCCAGGTCGGTGGTCGGTGGAGCCGAAATCAGAACAACAAGTGCCTACATCGCAATTCGTAATTCCACGGTAAGCGTCAAACAAACGCGGGAAAAGATCATTTTAGGGCTGCACATCGATTTCACAGGCTCAGCCCGGCCCGCACGTGACGCAGCTCATACCGGCGCCATTTCCGCGACGTCAGAAAAGCGTCCATGCAAATACTGCGATCAGTATCTCAGCACCCCGGGGACGAGCGTTTAACCAGCTTATGCGCTTGTGGCGTAGATACTGAGATACGGACTTGCGGTGATAAGTATTCAATGATCGGTTTTCCTGGGCGCAAATTCCAGGACCGCCTCAAGGAATGTCATTCGCTGCAATAGATCCGTTGCGCAAACGGTTTACGGGGGCCGCGCCGGCGTCGCTCCGAAGCCGGGCGTCATGACAACAATTGTTGCCGCCGAGACCACGACGAACCGCCCCGCCGCCCAGGCACTGCCGCCGGCCGCCGGGCCCCGCGGCGGGGCGGGCAGAGCTCATAATCTACGCATATACTGAGATGACTTACTGATCCCCGGACCTACTGTCACCCAGGGAGGCCGCCCAGGATGAGCCCTTCGGATCCCCCCTACCGCCCCGGCGCGGCGCTGCCTCCCGCGGTCGCAACGGCGCCGACCGAACCCTTCGCCCTCGGACGAACGCGCAACCCCAAAACCCGTCGCACGGTCGACCTCGCGCCCGCCCAGCATCGAGCCCTCGACATCTGGCAGCGAGAGGCCGCCGATCGCCTCGGCGTCGCCCGGGTCACCGGCCAAGAAGTTCTCGCCACGCTGGTCGACCAGCTGCTGAACGACCCCAGGCTCTCGGCCCAAATCACGCGCACCATCCAGGCGCGGCGCTGATCGGTGTGAATTACCGCCCGGATACCTGAGCCACGCGGATGCGCGGGCCGGCGCGAGCCACCAGGCGGGTGATGCCGAGGAAACGCTCGCCGTCGATGATCGGCGACAGCGGCTCCCCGTCGGCCTCGATGATCATCTCGCGGCCGTTGACGTCCCGGACCCGCTCGCCACGCATCGTCCCGTTGGTGAGCGCCGCGGGAAGCTGCGCGACGATCTTCGACGGCCTTACCTCCCCGGCTTGGAAGTGCAGCGCACCGGGTTCGGCGGCCTTCGGGAAGAGCCGGAACGGCCCCCCGATGCGCAGGTCGATGGCGCCGGCGTGCAGCAGCCGGTGGGTGCGCGTCGGCACCTCCTCGCCGTCGATCACGACGCGGGCGCGCGTCGGGGTGAACAGGACGGACGCGTAATTCGGCGTCTTCACCCGGCTGGGAGCGACCTTGGAGGTCAGGTAGTCGCCGAACGAACGGGCGATCACCCGGGCGACGGCCAAACGGTCGTGGTCGGGCGAGTCGTAATACCTTTCGTAGAACCGGTTTCCGACGCCGCCGGCGGCCAGCCCGAAGCACAGCCGGTGAAACGCCGCGCCGTCCTCGGTTTCGCCGTCGAGTTCCAAGGTGTCCAGGCGCATTTCGGGCGGGGGCCGGTCGGCCTCCGCGGCGGTCGCCAAGGCGCGGATGATCCCGTCGGCGCGGCCCCGGACCCGCGCCTTGCGCGCGACGGCGTTGACGCTGCCGCCGTTGCTGGGCACGAAGGTCGGCCAGCGGTCGGGATCGGCGATGCACTGCTCGATTTCGTTGACCAGCCAGTGCAGCGCGCCGTCGCCACCATCGCCGACGAGGTGGGTGGTCCGTGGATTGAGCTCCTTGATGGTCCTGCGGAGATCCTCGACGGACGCGGTCTCGTGCACCTCGCCCCAGGGGCCGACGATCCGGCGCAATTCGGCGGCGCGATCCGGCGCGGCGCGGTTCTTGCGCGCGAGCGGATTGACGATGACGCCGAGGTACATCCCCCGAACGATACCCGCGACGGCTGGGTGGCCGAGATCCCGACGCCCGGCCGTCGGATCGTATTGGGCTGTTGTACAGCGGTTTTGCACCCCTCAGGAGCGGCCGCGGTGGCAAAGCTAGGGTGGCTGCCATGCCAGGTTGGACCGCAGCAGACCTGCCCTCGTTCGCCGGACGCACCGCGATCGTCACGGGCGCCAACGCCGGGCTGGGCGAGGTGACCGCCCGAGAGTTGGCCCGCGTCGGGGCCCACGTCGTCCTCGCGGTGCGCGACACCGCGAAGGGCGACAAGGCGGCCGCGCGCATGACCGGCGACGTCGAGGTGCGCCGGCTCGACCTGCAGGACCTGGCCTCGGTGCGCCGCTTCGCCGACGACGTCGAGAAGGTCGACGTCCTCGTCAACAACGCCGGCATCATGGCCACCAACCACGCGGTCACCGCCGACGGCTTCGAGGGTCAAATCGGCACCAACCACCTCGGACACTTCGCGCTGACCAACCTGTTGTTGCCCAAGCTGACCGACCGCGTCGTCACGGTGTCCTCGCTGCTGCACCACATCGGATTCATCAGCCTCAAAGACCTGAACTGGCAGTCCCGCCGGTATTCGGCCTGGCTGGCCTACGGCCAGTCGAAGCTGGCCAACCTCCTGTTCACCAGCGAGTTGCAACGGCGCTTGCATGCCGCCGGTTCTTCGCTGCGCGCGCTGGCCGCCCACCCCGGCTGGTCGCACACGAACCTGCAAGGCAACTCGGGCCGCAAACTGGGCGACGCGGCGGTGCTGGCCGTCGACCGGCTGGTGTCCACCGACGCGGACTTCGGCGCCCGCCAGACGTTGTACGCCGCATCGCAGGACCTGCCCGGCGACACGTTCGTCGGTCCCCGATTCGGCCTCTATGGCCGCACCCAGCCGACCTGGCGAAATTGGCCGGCCAAGCGCGCGGCCACCGCCGCCGCGCTCTGGGAACTGTCCGAGCGGCTGACCGGGACGAAATTCCCCCTCTGACCCGCGGCTGATCGCCTCGACGGGCCGGGTCCGCGCGGCGCGGTTAGATTGGATGAATAGCCAGTCGCTGAGCAACCCAGCTAACAGCACAACGCAACGCCGCAAACAGGCGCGCGAGCGAGGAGGTCACCCATGTCGAGGACGGATATGGCGGCACTTCTCGCCCTGCTGGCCGCGCTGGCATCCGCGATCGGAAACGTCATCCGGCAGCGGTCCGCGCAGGAGGTCACCGACAAGCAGGTCGGCCACCTGACGCTGTTCGGCATGTTATTGCGCGACACCCGTTGGTGGCTGGGCGGTTTGGGGGACATCTCCAGCTACTGCCTGCTCGCCGTGGCCCTCGACAAGGGTTCGGTGCTGTTGGTGATGTCGCTGCAGGTGACCGCGTTGCTGTTCGCCTTGCCGATTTATGCGCGAGTGACGCGTCATCGGGTGACCCGCACCGAGTGGCTGTGGGCGGTGTTGCTGGCCGTGGCATTGGCAATCGTCATCGCGGTCGGGCAGCCGGCGGGTGGTCATGAGCAGGGCTCGCTACAGGCTTGGCTGATCGTGGCCGTCGTGATGGGCCCGCCGTTGCTGCTGGGTGTGCTGGGCGCCCGGATCTGGGCGGACCGTCCGGCTGCGGCGCTGTTGCTGGCGGCCGTGGCGGGTTCGTTGTTGGCGGTGTTCTCGGTGCTGATGAAGGGCGTCGTCGACGTCATCGAACACACGCCGGGCCAGCTGTGGCACACGCCCGAGCTGTATGCGTGGGTGGCCACCGGCGTGGCCGGAATGATCTTCCACCAGTCGGCCTATCGCGCCGGCGCGCTGACCGCCTCACTGCCGACGATCATCGTCGCGAAGCCCGTCGTGGCCGGGGTGCTTGGAATCGTGGTGCTCGGCGAGACCTTGAACGCGGACGGCAAGCAGTGGTTCCTGCTGGCGGTGGCGGCCGCGGTGGTGATCGCCGCGACCGTGGGGCTGGCCCGCGGCGAGGCGGCCACCATGGCCGCCGGCGCGGGGCGCGACCTGAAGATCGCCGACAAGCCCAAGGCGGCGTCGCAAGCCTGATCGGCTGGGCCGCGCGGTCAGCCTTCGCGGATCTCGAAGGTGAACTCGTGGCCGCAGATGCAGATGCGGTCGCCATCGGCCAGCGTCGCGCTGACCCGAATCCGCTGTCCAGCCACCTCGACCCCGTTCGCCGACTGTAGATCGGTGATGACAAAGCTGTTGCCGGTATCGACGATCACCGCGTGGTAGCGGCTGACGGTGTCGTCGTCGATGACGATGTCGTTGTCGACGAGGCGGCCGACCCGGGTGGCCTGTGCGAGCAGCGGATGGCGGCCGCCGGCGGCATCGCGCAGGTGTGCGACGGCGGACTCGCGCGAGCCCCCGGACGGCCGGCGCAGAGTCGCGGCAGCGCGCTTTGCCGTTGCGCGGGCGGCGTTTTGGGCGTCCAGCGGCTCCTGGCGAAGGATGCGCTGATGAAGGCCCCGCAGTGTGGGCCCGGGATCGATGCCCAGATCGTCGGCGAGCGTGGCCTTCAGCCGGCCGTAGGCGTCCAGCGCGTCGTATTGGCGCTCCGCCAGGTAGTAGGCGGTTATCAGCTGTGCCCACAACGGTTCTCGGTAGGGATGCTCGGCCACGAGGGCTTCGAGCTCGCTAATCACGGAATGTGTTCGGCCGCAGGCTATCTCGGCCTCGGCCCGCGCCGTCAGTGTGACCAGCTTGTCCTCGGTCAGCGCGGCGGCGAAGGCGTCGACGAACCCGAAGTCGCGCAGATCCTCGAGCACCGGGCCGCGCCACTCGGCCAGCGCCGCCGACAGGTGGCCGCTGGCCTCTTCGAACCGCCCGGCGGTGGCGGCCTGAATCCCGGCTCGTCGTTCGATGGCGAAGCGGCCGAAATCGCAAGCCTCGTCGGGCACGTTGAGCCGATAGCCCGGCTGCGCGCTGACCAGGACGGCGCCCGCATCCGCACCGGCGCCGCCCACCAGGCGGCGAAGCCGGGATACGTGCGCGTGCAGGCTCGCCCGGGCCTCGGGCGGTGGGCCCTGCTGCCATGCGGCGTCGATCAGTGAGTCGATCGGGACGGTGCGATTCCGGTTGATCAGCAGGGTGGCCAGCACGGCCCGCTGCTTTGCCGGCCCCAGCGGCAGGTCCGCACCGTCGGCGCGCAGCTGCAACGGTCCCAACACCCCAAACCGGATAGCGCTGTGGGCCATCGGGCAACAATCCCTTCAGCTCGGACTCACCAAACGTATACGCGCGCGTTGGCGCCGCCGACGCAGGTGATCCAGCTGTCTCCGGGATGCTGCTGGCAGTGGACCAAGAAGTTCGAGCCGTTGCACAACGCGCCGGGGACCGTCTTGCAGTCCACGGCACCCGGCGCCGAGACCGCGCGCGGCAGCGGGCTGGCGTTGCCGTATTCGGCCCAGTACGACGTCAGCACGCTGTCGGCGAAAAGGCATGAGGTTTCCGGGGTTCCGCGCCCGGCGTGCGCGCCGAAGCCCGTCGCCGTCGGCAGCGAGAAGCCCTGATCGCAGGATTGATGCAGGCTGCTCAGGTCGGGTCCGGTGATCAGCGGGGGCAGCACGGCACGCGCGGGCGGGGGCTGATCGTGCCCGGCCGGCTGGTTTACCCGGAGGGCGACGACGACAGCGGCGCCCGCCAGCACCAGCGCCACCGCGATCACCGACGCCAGCAACCACCTCCGCGGCCGCTGGCCCGGACCGCGGTCGCCGCCCGGATCCGCGGCGAGCGTGCCCACCGACAGCGGGCGGGTGCCGTCCGGGTCGACCGCCGACCGCATGGCGTCGGTCGGATCGTCCGCGCCGCCGAGTGCCCGCTCGGCGGCGCGGGCCAGGCCACCCGCCGTTGCGTACCGATCCTCGGGGTCCTTGGCCATGCCGCGGGCCACCACGTTGTCGAGCGCGGCGGGGATCCGGGCGTTCGCCGCGCTCGGTCGCGGGGGCGGCAGCGCGAGGTGCGCCGCCACCAGATGTTCGAGACTGTCGCCGGCGAACGGGGCGTCCCCGGTCAGCGACTCGTACAGCACGCACGCCAACGAGTAGACGTCGACCGCGGGCGTCGCCGCCTTGGCGTTGAAGCGTTCGGGCGCCATGTAATTCAACGTGCCGATCTGAGTGCCCACGGTCGTCAGGCGGGGGTCGGCCTTGGCCTGTGCGATTCCGAAGTCGACGAGATACACGAAATCGGCGGGGGTCACGAGGATGTTCTGCGGCTTGACGTCGCGATGGATCAACCCTTCGGCGTGTGCCGCGTCCAGGGCGGCGGCGACCTGGCTGACGATGTTCACCGCCCGTGCGGGCGCCAGCGGTCCCTCCGCGATGAGCTCGAGCAGCGTCCGTCCCTGCACCAGGCGCATGTCGATGTAGAGACTGCCGTCGATCTCGCCCCAGTCGTGAATGGGGATGACGTGCGGTTCCTGCAGCATCGCCGCCGCCTGCGACTCGCGCTGGAACCGGGTCCGGAATGTGGTGTTGCTGGAGAACTCCTCGGCCAGTACCTTGAGCGCGATGGTCCGCCCCTTGCCGGTGTCGTAGGCCTCGTACACGACCCCGCCGCCGCCCTTGCCGAGCTGGCGCGTGATGTCGTACTTGCCGAACGTCGTGCCGACGCGCGAGTCCACCGCCACCGCCTCGATTTTTCGGTTACCGACGCAGTATCTCCCCTGGTGGCCGGCAACGCACCTGTTTGCCGCAAAGCCGCCGCGGCGGGCTCGGCCACCCGCGCAAGATTCGCGCAAGAAACGCGCAAGGCACCCGCCGGAGGCTTTGCGTGACCGGGCGGCAGGACCCGGGACACGTTTCTCAGGAGCCCGATATGACCACCACGTCCCGCGCGATGTTCGCGCTGCTGGCAATGACGACGATCGCCCTTGCGCCCACGGCATCCGCCGAGCCCGACGGTCCGCAGCCGATGGCGGCCCACGGCGTCGAGGCCCCGCTGTCGGCCGTTCCCTGGTCGCAGGTCGGCCCCGGCTGGATGCTCGGCATGTGGAGCCCGGCCCCCGGGTTGCACACCGGCGAGTCGCCGCCCCCCGGCTCCCCCAGCTGGCAGACGGCCACCAGGACGCTGTACCTGGTCGACCCGGCGGGCGGCCGCTACCCGATCACGACGTTCCCCCCGCCCGGCGACGGCGCCCCCACCGGCCTGGTCGACTGGTCCGGCGACGGGACCCGCGCCCTGTTCACCACGGAAGGCAAGGGCCAGACGGTCCTCACGGAGGTCGACCTGCGCAGTGGGACGAAGACATCGTTCACCGTCGACCGCACCGACGTCACCGCGCATTACACGCGCCCCGACGGCAAGGCGGTGCTGCTGTACAAGTGGAAGGGCTCGAAACCCGCATCGCTCGAACGATTCGACCTTGCCGGCAACCGCCAGCTGACGTACCCAGTCGGGGAGGACCTCGACGGATACCTGTCCGCACCCGATGGCACGCGGCTGGTCGTGGGCACGGCCACCGGCCTGGCCTTGATGGGCAACGACGGGTCCGCCGGAAGGGCGGTGCCGGTCGCCGCCGGGCAAAAGGACTGCACACCGCTGCGCTGGTGGGACACGGGCTCGTCGACCGCCCTCACCCGCTGCGAGAGTTCCGCCGGGTCCCAGCTGTGGCTGGTGCCGATCGACGGCGGCACACCGACCGCCCTCACCGCGCCGAACAATGGGCAGCACAGCCCCGATTACGGCGACCTCAACGCGTGGCAGCTGCCCAGCGGGACCTTCCTGCAGGCCGCCGGCGCGTGCGGCGTCGTCTTCCTCGCCAAGCTCAACGGCGACGGCACCACCTCACGCGTCTCGGTGCCCGGCGTGACGAGCGACAGCGTCGTCGTGGTCGGCGCGCACGGGGGCGACCTCCAGCTCAAGACGAGGGCCGGCTGCGGGAGCGGCCAGTCCCTCATCGACTACAACCCCGCGGCGGGCACGTCCACGGTGCTGCTCGGGCCGTCGGTCAACGGCGGCGGCGTCGTGAGTGCGGTCCCGTATCCGGGCCAAAGGACGTGACCAATATGACGAAAACGACACGTGCCCAGTGCGTTACCGTGTCGGCTGTCCTCGCCACCGCGATCGCTTCGTTCGGCGTCGTCATCGCGCCGCCCGCAATCGCCGACGCGGCGTGCGGCCCGGGCGGCCCACCGCCCGGCGCGGCGGGTAAGGACGTCAGCGTTGCTTACGGCCAGCCGGCCACGTTGTGGATCACCGACACGGCCGTCGGCATCGCTACCGCGCAGGGCTACGGCGAGGCAAAGATATTGAGCGCCAGCCCGCTTCAGCGCTCGGCGCTGCTGATCGACGCCCAGCAGGACGGTAAACATCAGATCATCGTCGACGCCGGCCGGGAGGCGATCCTCTACGCGGTGTCCGGCTGCACCATCACCCCGGTTGTGGATCGGCAGGGCGCGTCCTTCCGGTTCGACCTCGGGCACCGCAGGGGCAACGACGACGGCGTCGGCTGCAGCGACCTCGGCGACGGACGCCGCCTGATCGGGCTGCTACAGCTGCGGGACGAACAAGACAACCCCGTAATGGCCTTACGCCGCACGGAGATCGAACTCAACGATGCCACGGCGACGATCGGCCGCTCCGACACCGTCCCGGTGAGGTCGGATCACGACCCGGCGTGGACCACGGCGAGCGACATCAGCTGCGGCGAGCTGACCATGCGAAAAGACGGCGTCCAAGCGCCGTTTTGACGCAAGGCACACGCAAGGATCGCACAAGGACTCCCCCGCAGGCTTATACCCATGAGAAAAGCTATCGCCCTGGCCGTAACGGTCGGGATCGCCACGGCGACATTGTCGACGGCGGGCTGCTCCACGATCACCACCGGGGCCCCGGCGGCCGCGACGTCACCGAGCGCCAGCCAGCCGCACCGGTTGGCCTATGCGCCGCAAGTCGAGCTGAAGTTCGGCAAGTTGATCAACCACCCCGCCGGCGTGGCGGTGGACGCAGCGGACAACGTGTACGTACTCGACTTGTACTACGGCCAGGTGTGGAGGGCCCCGGCGGGCACGAATGACCCTGAGCCGCTGCCGTTTATCGGCCTCGGCCAAGCCCTGCACGCCGCGGTGGACACTGCGGGCAACCTCTACGTGACCGACGGCAGGGGCAAGCGAGTTCTGAAGCTGATAGCGGGGACGCCGACGCCCACCGTGCTGCCCTTCACCGACCTCGACGCGATCGCGGGGGTCGCGGTCGACGGATCCGGCAACGTCTACGTCAGCGACTCGGGCAGCAACCGGGTGTCAAAGCTGGAGCCAGGAGCCACGACCCCGACGGTGCTGCCGTTCAACGGCATTCACCCCGATGGCGTGGCGGTGGACAGCAACGGGAACGTCTACGTCGTCGACTCCGACGGCAAGCGGGTGTTGAAGCTGGCGCCCGGCGCCACTAACCCAACGGTATTGCCGTTCACCGACCTCAAGCTGCCCACCCAGCTGGCGGTGGACCCTCGTGGCAACGTCTACGTCGTCGACCTCGGCACCAACCGGGTGCTGAAGTGGGACGCCGGCGCGAGCGGCCCAACCGTGCTGCCGTTCACCGACCTCAAAGACCCCTCCTACGTGGCGGTCGACAGCCGGGGCAACGTGTACCTCAACGACGGACTTCACTTCCGCATCCTCGAGCTGGCGGTGCGGTGATGAGGCGCGCATTGGTCGGGATCGCGGTCGCGGCGGTGATCGCCGGCGCGGCGGGCTGCGGCGGCCACCAGGCGAAGCCGGCGACGCCTGCGGCCACATCGGCTGCGGCGCAGGGGCAGTCGGCATGCACCGATCTCGCCGGGAGCATTGGTGGCGACCACCTCTGCCACGTTCGTAGCGCGACCCTCGCCTACACGATCGACATGAGCTTTCCCGTCGACTACCCGGAGATGCCGGCGGTGGCCGCGTTCCTGAAGCAAAACCGCGCCGCCTTCATCGACTGGGTCACCGAGGTGGGACCGCGCCAGCACCGCGGCCGGCCGTACCAATACGCGGTTACCGCCAAGACATATCGTTCGGGAGCGCCGGCTTCCGGCACCCAAAGCCTGGTGCTCATGATCGACAATGACACCGGCGCCGCCCACGAGGGCCACCCGAACACCACCTTCCGGGCGTTCAACTTCGACCTCGCCAGGCGCGTCCCGATCACCTTCGACACATTGTTCAAGCCGGGGACGAAACCGCGCGAGGTACTCGACCCGATCGTCCGAGCCGAATTAGACGCCCCCGCTGCCGAACTCGACGAAGAGAAGTACCAAAACTTCGGCATCACCGACGACACGGTGATCTTCTTCTTTGGCCAAGACCAAGTGATACAGGACAACGCCGGACCCCACAAAGTCGCAGTCCCCCGCATCGAACTCGCATCGATGCTGGCCTGATCTAGGAAGGAAACGAACCAACATGAACCGCAATCACATTGCCAGGGTGTGGCACGCCCGGCTCGGCGTCGTCGCACTGGCAGCGGTGCTGGCCACCGGGTGCTCGCCGTCGACCGGTTCGATCACGGCGCACAGCCCGACCGTCGAGGCGCAGCCGGCGGCTCATGGCGTCGAAGCGGCAATCGACACCATTCCATGGCCGCAGGTCGGCCCGGGTTGGATGCTCGCCCTGTGGAGCCCCGCCATCAGCCACCGACCCGGCGAGAAACGGGACCCCAACGAGCCCCACGCGGAGAACGTGGCCACCACCCTGTACCTCGTCGACCCGGCCGGCGGGCGCTACCCGATCACCACGTTCCCGCCCGGGTCTGGGGCCCGGCTGCTCGACTGGTCCGGGGACGGGAGCCACGCCCTGTTCTACGCGGCACAGCCCGGGTCGGTGCATGACGCGACGGCTCTGTCCGTGGACCTTCGCAACGGCAGCCAGACCACATTCCCCGTCGTCAATGGCGGGCCGGTCCGCTACGCGCGCCCCGACGGCACGGCGGTGCTGATCGGCAAGGGGCGGTACCCGGATCGGCCGTCGCTGCATCGAGTCGACCTCTCCGGCAAGGAGGAACTGACATATCCGCTGGGGCAGGACTACCGGGGTGGGGCTCTGCCGACACCCGACGGCACGCAGCTGGTCCTCGGCTCGACGAAAGGCCTTGCCCTAATGGGCAACGACGGGACGCCCGGGAAAGCGTTGCCAGTACCCGGGAGCCTCACCGCATGCTCACCGGTTCGGTGGTGGACCCCAGCGACCGTGGTGCTCGCCCACTGCACCGATACCGCCCGTTACTCGCAGACCGGCCAACTGTGGCAAGTGCCCGTCGACGGCACCGCCCCGACCGCGCTCACCGCGGTCAACTCCGGAACCGGACGTGATCCCGGATTCGACGGCGATCTCGGCGACACCGACGCATGGCCGTTGCCGAGCGGCACCTTCCTGCAGTCGATTGGCGGGTGCGGCACCATGTTCCTGTCGCGGCTGACACCCGACGGGCACACCACGCGGGTGAAGGTGCCTGGCGTGTCCGACAGCGTGATGGTCGACGGTGTGAGCGGCGACAAGCTGGTCCTCGTCGGCAAGGCGGGCTGCGGCCCCGGCACTTCGCTGCTGGCGTACGACCCGGCGGCCAACACGTTCTCCACCCTGCTCGGGCCGGCCGTCAATGGCGGCAGCGTGACGGAGGCGATCGTGTTCCCGGCCCGGAGGTAGACAGGCCAACTTCAGACAAAACTGCCCCTGGAATTCATGCCTTGGACACATAGGTGTTTCGCAAAAGGCATTTCACAAGCGGTTTTGCTCGACCTAGCGTCATAACCGGGGTTAGAAAGCCCTATGAGAACAGCCGCCCGTCGACGCCTCGCCGCACGACATGCCGACAATGTGCTTGCGCACCCAACCCGCTGCGGGGCGTTAACTTCAAGGCATTAGCTGGGCTCGAAGCCGACACGGCGAATACCGGCCGCGGTTGCGGTGTTGTGTCGGTTATGGCCCGGACAGGAGACCCCGAGATGACAGCACCGTCAGCGAACGCAGCCGGGTCCGTCGGCGCCGGACGACGGCGAGCCCTGGGCGGCGCGCGCTACGTCATCCTCGCGACAACGGCCCTGTGCCTGCTGCTGAGCGGTTGCACCGTCTCGGCCACCGGACGCCCGGTGGCGGCCCCTAACCTGGGGCACTGGCAGCCCCCGCGGATTCTCAACGCGCGCCTGGACAACCTGCTGTTGACCGCCGGTGACGTCGACGCCGTGGGGCAGACCACGAATATGGCTTTGCGCAGACCGATTTCGGAGATGTCGCACAGCGAGGACCAGGTCTCGGACCGCAACTGCCTGGACGCCTATTCGCCGGTCGAGGCCGCCGTCTACCGGGACAGAGGCTGGGTCGCGCTGGAGGGACAGTTCCTCGATAACGCCCGCGCGGCCGCCCAGCGGAAGCACGCCCTGCTGCAGGCTGTGGTCAGGTTCGACGACGCCGAGCAGGCCCAGCAATTCTTCGCCCAGGCCAAACCGCGGTGGGCCGGCTGCGCCAACCGGCCGCTCACCTTCAGCCAGCCCGGCGACCCGTCTGTGAAGTGGACGTTCGGCGAGCTGGCAGCGACCGGCACCTCGCTGAGCCTGGTGCAGACCCTCGACGGCGGCCACGGCTTCGCCTGCCAACGCGCGCTGGGAGTGCGGAACAACATCATCATCGACACGCTGTGGTGTGGATTCGACACCGCCAATCAAGCCAGCGAAGTCGTCAGCAAAATCGCCGCCGCCGTTCAAGCGTGACCGGCCAGCTTCATGAGGGCCACCTGCAATTCGGGGCACCAGCTGTCGCCGGGCATTCGGTCGACGGCTTCGCGCAGCGTGGCACGCGCCGGCTCCCCGCGGGTGTCGAAATCGTCCATGGCGGCGCGTAATTCAAAGAGGACCGCGCCCTGACGTCGCGCGAGCTCGCGCGCTGCAGCAAGGTCCGCCCGTCGGTCTTCGGGTTCGTCAGCGGTGGCGGCGCGTAGCCGTAGCAGTTCGGCGTTGTAAAAGGTCATGTCGTCGTCGTCGGAACGTCGCAAATCGGCGTCGATCCGTTGGCGGGCTTCGTTCGGCCGTCCTACCGCGATCAGCAATTTGGCCAATGTGGCCTCATGACAGGTGATATAGAGGGCCAGGTTGCTTGCCCGCCACGCCTCGAGCATGGCGAACATCTCTTCGATGTGGCGCGGCAGTGGCGCCATGTCTTCTTGGCTGAGCGCCTTCAACGCATGGGCTTCGATCTGCTGTGTCAAGCCCCAAAGTCGAATCTGCTCGAACCCGCAGCGGCCGGCCTCTTCGGCGAAGGCGCCTGCGAGGAGCGCGGATCGATCGAAGTCGGCCGATTCCAGACAAATCCATGTTTCGAGTGATTTCCCGAACAGGTCGCTGTACGGGCCTTCGGGAAAGCCGAGCTCGCCCGCCCTGATTGCCGATCGATGAAGGTGGGCGGTGGCCTCAACCAATTGCCCTCGGAGGCAAGACACAACCGCGAGCTGCTGATGCGACGCCGCGATGGGGTCGTAGGGTATAACCCACATCGCGCTGATGTCGTGCGGTGTCAGACTCCCTGCGTCCGCGACCGCTTCATCGAAATAGTGCCGTGCAGAATCGAATTCGCCATGAAACGTACAGGCTATCCCCAGGGCGCAGTGGGCGGCCGGGCGGAACCACGGACGACCCTCGTCGGCGGCGGCCAGCAGTAATTCGGCGGCCTGCCGCGTGCGACGAATGTCGCCTTGGCCGCAGTAGTGCGCTGCCAGGCCACTGATTGCAGCAACCATCGCATCGCTGCGTAAGTCATTGCCACCCACGTGCATACACCGCTCGTAATCCTCCATCGCGGCGGGACTCGAACCGCCTTCCGCCGAGATGGCCAGCAGCGCCCGTTGCATTCGCAGACTCACCTCGCGGCCGTTGCATTCCGGGCCGGGCGGGCTCTGCTGCAGACCGCTGATCGCAGCGGTCAGGGCGCCGCGGGCCTCGTCGAGTGCGCCACGCGTGCGGGCCTTGGCCGCCGCCATCTCATACGCCGAAGCCGCCTCGACGAACGCATTGGCCTGCTCGTAGTGTCGAGCCACCAGCGGCCAATCCGGTTCCGCGCTTTCGGTCAGGACCCGACCCACGCGCTCGTGGAGGCGCCTGGCGACGCTTGGCGGTGCAAGTTCGTAGGCAAGTTCTCGCAGCAGCTCGTGCCTGAATCGCCAGTTGTCGATTTCCCAAGGCTCGAGGACTCGGGCATCGTCGAGTTCGTCGAGCACGTCATCGACGGTGTGCTCGTCGAGATCGACGATGGCGCCCAGGATTTCACGATCGACATGCCGGCCGATCACCGCGGCGGCTTGTACGACGGGCAGGACGTCGGCGCGGCCCCGGAATCGCGCAAACAGCGAATCGTAAAGGCCTTCAGGGACACCCGCTGCACCAAGGCCGATGACAACTTGCTCGACGAAAAAGGGCACGCCATCGCAGCGGCTACGGATGGCGGCCCGGTCGATCTCCGTGACCGTCGGGTTGATCGACAGAATCAGCTCATCGGTTTCTTCGTCGCTCAGCGGTTTCAAGTCGACCACTTTGGCCGGCCAGTCATCACGACACCAGTTGCCCGGTCGCCCGGTCGCGACCAGGAGCATCCGGGAGTCCGCTCCGGCCAGCAGGGCGCCGATGACTTGAAGCGTCGCTGCGTCGAACCAGTGCATGTCCTCGGCTATCACGAGCGCGGGCGCGTCACGGGTGCACGCCCTCACATACTGCGCGGCCGCCTCGTTGATCAGTTCGTATAGCCGTTGGCCCTCGGCGGGAACCGGCTCGTAACCCTGTTCGGCGGCGATGCCCAGGATGGGTGCGAGCAGCGGAACCGCCGTGACGGGTTCCAGGCCGACGGCGGCCGTCTCCGCCTCCAACAGCACCAAACGCTCCGACGGGCGAGTGTCGCGCGAGATGCCACAGCGCCGCTCCAGGAAGGTACGCACCGGGTGCAGACCGACATCGCTGTGCAGCGCCGATCCCGTCAGCTCGAGGACGGGAGCGCCTGAGGCTTCAGCGTGCTCGGCGGCGGCTGTGGCAAGGCGGCTCTTGCCGATCCCGGGCTCGCCACGAAAAACCAATCCGGCGGTGGTCAGCGTTCCTGCGTGCGCGCGGGACCAGCTCTTAGCGATGCGCGCCAGTTCCCGCGAACGACCGACGAGCGGCACTCGACGCGCGGTGAATCGGTCCCGCTGTCGCTCGCCGATCACTCGGTAGTGGGCCACCAACTCGTCAAAGCCCTTCACGGCTGCGGGGGGACGAGCCTGCAACTCGAAGTCGTTGCGTGCCAGGGCAGCCACCGCCTCGGACACCACCACTGTTCCCGGGGGAGCCAAACTCTCGACTCGTGCCGCGAGGTTGACCGCAGGCCCATCGACGTCATCCCGAACTGTGTCCAGGTACACCAAACCGCGATGAATACCGACGCGCACTGCGACGCCGACGCCGAATTGTTTCCGGGCTCGCTCCCCTAACCGTTCCACTTCGCGCGCGATCTCCAACCCGGCCAACAATGCTCGGCGAAGATCGTCTTCGTGCGCAACTGGGTGACCGAAGATCGCAAGCAGGCCGTCACCTTTCGTCGACGCCACGTGGCCCCCATAGCCGTCCACAACGCGCATCACCAGTTCGCGATATCGCGCCACCAGCGCGTGATAGGTCTCGAGTTCGACCCGGGTCGACAGCCGGCTCGAGTCGACGAGGTCAGCAAAGAGAATCGTCAAACGCCGAAACTCGCCAGATTCACCGGTGACTGCCAGCAGGTCCTCTGCGTCGGAGTTACCGCGATCGGTGGTCAGAACCTGCTCCGCCAGCGACGCGGCCGTGTCACGATCGCCACGGTTGATCGCGGCGACGGCACGGTCGAGCAATTCGTCGACCCGATCTCGACCGTCACCCACGTCGATATCCTGGCATCGGCCCCGTCCCGACGCCGAATATCCGGCAAACCCGCCGTGCGTGTCTCTACCCGTCCGGCCTCCGCACCAACACGGCCAGCACCGGTATCCAGAGGATGAGGAATCCGACCATTACGACGACGCCGTGGCGGCGCGCCAAGAAAGCCGCCGTGCGTCAACGGCTTTTGGGCGCCCGACACTCGTCGGAAACCGCCCGTGCCGTCGCGAGCCACGCATACGCTTCACGCGTGTCGCTTCTGGTAGTGGAACCCGAGTGGTTGACCTCGGCCGCCGCGGACATCGAGAGCATCGGTTCGTCGGTGACCGCGGCGCATCTGGCGGCCGCTTCCCCGACTGGCGGGATCGCGGCCGCCGCCGCCGACGAGGTATCGCATGCGGTCGCCGCGCTCTTCGCCTCCTACGGCCGGGATTACCAAGCGCTCAGCACCCGGGCCAGCGCATTCGGCCGGCAATTTGCGCGGGCCCTGAACTCGGCCGCGGGCTCGTATGCGGCCGCGGATGCGACGAGCGCCGTGCTGTTGCAGCCCCTGCAGCAGAATCTGCTGGACGCGGCTAACGCGGCCAGCGAGGCGGTCATCGGACGTCCGTTGGTCGGCACCGGAAGTGCCGTCGGGACGGGCGTGGCGGACGCGGCAATCTACGACGCCAACCTGCTCATCCAGCGCGAGTTCGGCATCTACAACTTCAACGACTGGCGCGGCTGGGCAGCCTTTTTGCTCGACTACACCTGGGGATTCCCGGGCACGGCGCTGGGCTACGGCGTGCAAGTCGTCAATGCGTTCTATCCCAATTCCAACTACGACCCCGCGCTCAGCGCGCTGGCCGGCTCGCACGTCTACCGCGGCGGCATCGGCCTGCCGGGCTTCGCCACCACCATGGGCAACGTCACCACCCACCTCGGTACCGGCCCGGGCGCCACCGACGTCATGCTCAATCACGAAGAGGTACACGTCTGGCAGAACCGGCTCTTCGGCCCGCTCTTCTCCACCAGTTACGCGGGCTGGCTGGTCGGTGGCTACGTCGTCGGCACGGGCTACTGGTTGCTCCACCCGAACGAGGACTGGTTCAGCCTGGTCGAGACCGCCGCGTACTACGACAACCCGTGGGAAGTGTGGGCCTACGCCAACGACAACAACTGGCCGCCGACGGGCGCGAACCCCGCGCTGCTGTGGCCGGCGTGGACGGACCCGGTGCTGCTTTATCCGGCCCGGGCCGACCTGCTGGCGCCGTTCATGTAAGACGCGTTGTTGCTGACGGGGCGGTGGCCGCGACCGGATCCCAGCCGGTGGTCACGCAGAATTGCAGGCTAGGGCAGCTTTTACTAAACCTTGACCGGTTGTTGAATCCGCTCCCCCACGATTGCGGACGTGACTACGCTGCACATGGTGGAACTCGAGGTTTTGGGGCCTCTTCAAGTCCGGCAGGTTGGCCTGCCGGTCGCGATTCCGGGCGCCAAGCCCCGCGCGATCCTCACGATGCTCGGGCTGCACGACGGTTCGGTGGTGTCGTCCGACTCACTCGTCGAGCTGCTCTGGGGTGACGATCCGCCGCGCACCGCGGCCAAGGCCCTGCAGACCCACATCTCTTTGCTGCGTCGCACCCTGGGCGAAGGCTTCGTTTTGACGCAGGGGGCCGGCTGGACCCTGGCCGAGACCGAAGTCGACGCCGCGCGCTACCTAACGGCCGCACGGTTGGGTCGCGACGCCGCCGCCGCCGGCGACGACAGCCGGGCGGTGGTCTGCTTCGACGAGGCGCTCGCACTGTGGCGCGGGATCCCCGAGCTGCCCGACGGCCGGCGCGGCACGCCGGAGAAGACACGGTGGATCGAGGCCCATGCCGCGTTGGTGGAGGATCGGGCCGATGCGCTGCTCGCGACGGACCGCGCCGCCGAGATCGTCGGCGAGCTCGAGGCCGCGGTGGCCGATGCGCCGCTGCGCGAACGGCGTTGGGGCCAGCTGATGCTCGCCCTGTACCGGGCGGGCAGGCAGGGTGAGGCTCTCGGCGCCTACCAACGGGCGCGCGCGTTGCTCGCCGACGAACTGGGCGTCGACCCCGGACCGAATCTTCGGCGGCTCGAGGCTCTGATCGTCGCCCAGGACGCCGCATTGGAAGTCCCTTCGACGCAACGGGTTTCGTCGGTCACCCGCGCCGTGACCTTCCTGCTCACCGACATCGAAGGGTCGACGGCGGCGTGGGAGGCGGACGCCGGCGCCATGGCGGTGGCGCTCGCCCGCCACGACGAGCTCGTCGAGCAGATCGTCACCTCACGCGGGGGGCGGCTGATCAAGACCCGCGGCGAAGGCGACGCCACGTTCTCGGTCTTCGACCGGCCGTCCGCGGCCGCTGCGGCGGCGATAGAGCTGCAAGACGCGATTGCCCATGAGCCGTGGGCACTTTCGGACCCGATGCGCGTCCGTGTGGCGCTGCACACCGGGGAGGCCGAACTTCGCGACGGCGACTACTTCGGGCGGGCGGTCAACCGCGCCGCGCGCCTGCGGTCCCTGGCCGTGGGCGGCCAGATCCTGTGCTCGGGTGCGACCGCCGAACTGGTCATCGACTCACTGCCGGACCACATTGTGCTCGCCGACCTGGGACGGCGCGAGCTGCGCAACCTCGCCCGCCCGGAGCACGTCTTCGAGCTCCGACTGGCAACCGCCGGGGACCAGCCGCAGCCCGCCTCCCCCGAAGTGCCCATGGAACGCCCGGCCCTGCCCGCCGTGCTGGCCGGACCCGGCCCGTTCGTCGGACGCGGGACCGAGTTGCAGCGGCTCTTTTCCGCGTGGCAGACCGCGCTGGCCGGTGCCACCAACGCCGTGCTGATCGCCGGCGAACCCGGCGTCGGCAAGACCCGTCTGTCCGGTGAATGGTCCCGACAGGCGTACGACCAAGGCGCCCTTGTAATTTACGGCCGCTGCGACGAGGACCTCGGTGCGCCGTACCAGCCGTTCGCGGAAGCGCTGCGTGCGCTGCTGCCCTGCCTCGGCGCCGGTGGGCTCCGCGGGCTGCGCGGCGTGGAGGCGCTGCTCGCCCTGGTCCCCGGGCTGACCGACATCCTGCCCGATCTGGCCGCCCCAACCCGCGCCGACCCGGACACCGAACGCTATGCGCTGTTCGACGCCGTCGTTGCGGTCCTGGGAGTCGCCTCGGCAAGCGCGCCCGTCGTGCTGATCCTCGACGACCTGCACTGGGCCGCCAAGCCGACGCTGCTGTTGCTTCGGCACCTGTTGCGCTTCGGCGAGCAGGCGCGGGTGCAGATCATCGGCACCTACCGCAGCACCGATCTGGACCGCTCCCATCCGCTCGCGGCGATGCTCGCCGACCTGCACCGTGACGGCAGCGCTAATCGAATACAGCTCAGCGGTTTAGACGAGGACGACGTGACCGCTTACGTGGCCGAGGCGGGTTACCACGATGAAGAGCTGGCCCGCGCGTTGGCGTCGGTCACGGGCGGCAACCCGTTCTTCCTCATCGAGGCGCTGCGGCACGTCGACGAGAGCGGCGGCCGCTGGGACCAGAGCACCTTGCCGCAGGGCGTCCGCGAGGCCGTAAGCCGCCGCCTCACAAGGCTTTTGCCCGAGACGAACAAGGCGCTGGCCGCGGCCGCCGTGGTCGGCAGCCGGTTCGACCTGGAACTGGTCGAGCGTGTGGTCGGCGACGACCTGGTCGACGCATTCGACGAGGCGTGCAAGGCCGGAATCGTCATCGAGGAACCCGGCGGTCGCTACCGGTTCAACCACGCCCTGGTTCGACAGTCGCTGCTGGCCGAGCTGCCGTCGGTGCGGCGCATGCGGCTGCACCAGCGCATCGCGGCCACGCTGGAGAGCCAGCCCGGCGCCGACGACGAGCTACTGGCCGAGCTGGCGCATCACTACTTCGAATGCGCGTGGGCGGGAAATGCGGCCAAGGCCGTCGAGTACTGCCGGCGCGCCGCCGACCAGGCGATGGCGCGCCTCGCCTATGAAGGTGCGGCCGACCTCTACGACCACGCACTGCACGCGCTGGAGGAGATCGACGACGAGCTGCCCGACCGCGACGATCAGACCGCCGAGCTGCTGGTGGCACGGTGCGAGGCCCTGCTCGCAGCGGGTGACGTGGCCTCGGCCGCCGGCGCGGTCTCGCAATTGCAGGGAACGACGGTCGATTCGGCCCGGCTGGCGGCCTGGGCGACGTGCTTCGACGGACAGCTGTCAATGCTGATCCATCCCGAGCGGCTGGACGAGATCCAAGCCGCGCTGAGCGCGGCCGCCGGGAAGCTGGCCGAATTGGACGATGCGGCAGGCGAAGCCAAGGCCCACACCGTTCGGGCGGGATGCCTGGCCCGCCTCGGGCGCATCGGCGACTGCGAGGTCGCGCTGGACGACGCCCTGACCGCGGCGCGGCGCGCGCGGGAACACCGCCGCGTGAACAACGTGCTTGCCAACGCTCCCCTCGCGGCCCTGTGGGGACCGAATCCGGTTCCGCGCGCGGGCGGACGGTGCCTGGATGTGGTGCGGCTCCTGCGAATAACGACCGACTCCCCCGCCGTGGAGGCGACGTCGACGCGGTGCCAGGCCGTGCTGGAGGCGTTCCGCGGCCGGGCGGCGGCGGCCCGCCGGATGATCGACTCGGCCCGGCGCACGGTCACCGAGCTCGGTCTGCGCCATGCCCTGCTCGAGGTCGAGCAGTTCGCCGGCATCGTCGAGCTGGTCGTGGACGACCCCGCCGCGGCTGAGGGGCATCTCCTGAAGGCCTACACCGGCTTTCGCCGCATGGGCCTCGACGCGGACACCGCGGAGACCGCGGCGCTGCTGGGTCGGGCGTATCTGGCGCTCGACCGAGACGCCGAGGCCGACGAATTATGTTCCGAAAGTGAGCGTCTCGCCGGGCACGCGCTGAAGCCGTCGATCGCCTGGCGCACGCTGCGGGCGCAGCTGCTGGCGCGTGCGGGCGACCACGGCGAGGCGCGCCGCGTCGCCGAGGCCGCGGTCAGCTTGGCCGAGCGCACGGACGCGTTGGTTGATCACGGCGATGCGTGCCTGACACTGGCGAGGGTTTTGGGCGCCGCCGGCGATGTCGCCGGTGCGCGTGCCGCGGCCGAGCGGGCGGCGGATCTCTACGAGCGGAAAGGCGCTGCGGCGCTTGCCGAGAGGGCACGCGGCATTCTTGGTGAACGCGATCAGCCGGTGGCCGAGGCTCCACCCGAAGCCCCGAACGTCGAGTTGGATAACGCGGCCGCGCTAGTGGGCGAACGTGTGATGGCCGCTATTCATCGGGAAGCGTGGGACGAGGTCGAGCAGCTGTTCGCGCCCGATATCTCGATCGACAGTCGCCGGAAGGTGGTCGGACTGACACTCTCCTCGGAAGCGGTACTACGTGAGATGAGGCGCGAACTCGAGCTGGGCACCGTGCGGATCAACCATGTCATGGTCGCCGCTCGAGGCGACCGGCTAGCTCTCTCGCGGCTAATGACGAGCAGTCCCGACGGGGGCATCGGAGCGCCACAAGACGAGCTTCTTCAGCTGTACGCCATCAACGATGAGGGGCGAGTCGCGTGGCAGGTGTGGTTCGACGTCGAAGACCTCGACGCCGCGCTCGCCGAACTCGATGCCCGCTACGCCGCCGGCGAAGCGCCCGCCGAAGAACTCGACAACGCGTGCGTACGGGCGGGCGAGCGCATGATCGCTGCGCTTGATCGCCGAGCGCTGGACGAAATCGAGCACCTGTATTCGCCCCACGCACTTATCGAGAGTCGCCGGAAGATAGTCGGATTCACGCAGACCGACTTGCCATCGGACTTCGCGCGAGCGAACAGGCCCATTTTCGAAGCAGGCCTGCGGGTTAACCAAGCGGTGATTGCCGTCCGAGGCGGGCGGCTGGCTCTCTCGCGAATGAGGGTGCAGAGCGCCGACGCAAGCCCCGGGGGGCCGTACGACGAGTTTCTCAGCCTATACGGCATCGACGAGGAAGGTCGATTCTCGCTGCAGGTGTGGTTCGACGTCGAAGACCTCGACGCCGCGCTCGCCGAACTCGATGCGGCCCACGCTCGATTCGAGGACCCGCACCCGCCCGCGCATCGGGTGGAGAACGCGGCAGCGCGCGTATTCGAACACGTCTGGTCACACTTCGCTGCGCACGACTGGGACGCATTGGCCGACACCGTGGCCGACAACTATGTCGGCGTCGATCATCGACGGGTCGTGAGTGCCGAGACTCAATATGGTCGAGGTGAGGTCGTAAGAGACCTGCAGGCGGCGGCCGGCGTCGGCTTCACGATATCGATGTTGAGCGCCATGGCGATCCGCGGCGAGCGTCTCGTCCTCGCGCGTGTTCGTGCCTCCGGCCGCGACCCCGAAGCGATTCAGAATGATGCCCTCAACGTCGTCGAGATCGATGGCGACGAGCGGATTGCGCACGTCGTCACGTTCGACCTCGACGCCTTCGATGCCGCGATCACCGAGCTCGATGCCCGCTACGCCGCCGGCGAAGCGGCCGAATACTCCCGAACCTGGACGGTAATCTCGGGTGCCTTAGCCGCCCACAATCGGCGCGAAATTGCGGCGGCGACGCAAAATCTGGTGACCATCGACCACCGCCGCGTGGCGGCATTCGCGCCTGGCGAAGGTGTCGACTACATCCGTGCCGGATGGGATCTCGACCAGAAGCTCGACGTCTATATCGAGAGCGTGCATCGGTTGAGCCAGCTCGGGGCGGTCTTCACCTGGGCAGGAAATGGAGGCTCGTACGAGGGCTTCGTTGCCGAGTGGCGGGGCACCGACCTGATGACGGTCAACGGTGAAATGCTCAGCCGAGTAGAAGTATTCGAGGAGGCGGACATCGACGCCGCCCTCGCGAGGTTTGACCAACTGAGCCTCCCTGCACGACGGCCAGAGAACGCGGCCTCGCGCGCGTTCGAGCGCATGCAAGCGTGCTTCACCGCCGGCGACTGGGATGCCTTGGCCGACACGCTGGTTCACGACTTTCACAACGAAGATCGCCGTCGAGTGGTGAATGCAGGCATCCTGCGCGGCCGAGGCGCTGCGGTCGAAACGATGCGGCAGGCCGCCGAGCTCGGGATCACGCACGCGACCTCAACCGTCATCGCCACCCGCGGGCAGCGCCTCGTTCTCGCCCATGCGCGATTCTCTCAGGGCGACGAGTACACCGAGACATTCCAGGCCGACGCACTTCAGGTAGCCGAGATCGGCCCCGACGAGCACCTCACGGCGAGCATCCTGTTCGACGCGGATGACATGGGCAGCGCCATGGCAGAGCTCGACGCACGCTATCTCGCCGGTGAAGCCGCCGCGTATTCGCGCACGTGGTCTGCCATTACGCAGGCCTACGCCGCTCTTAACCGACGGGAGCTGCCTCCGACGACACCGGATTGGGTAAACATCGACCACCGCCGAGGAACATCGTTTGCGTCTGGTGAAATGCCCGCATTACTCGATGCCGCGTGGAACCTCACTACTCACCTCAGCCACACCATCCTGGCAGTGCATCGGCTGAATGATCTTGGCGCAGTGCTCACCAACGCGTCGCGTGAGACATCACAGGAAGGCTTCGATGCCGAATGGCGGGTGATCACCGTCGGAACGGTTGAAGGCGACGTGCTCAACCGCTGTGAGATATTCGACGAGGACGACCTCGACGCCGCAATCGTCCACTTCGAGGAACTCAGCCGGCCGACCCACCGGCTGGAAAACCCGGCAAGCCGAGTGACCGAACGCTTGCTAACGTGTTTTGAAGCCCGGGACTGGGACGCGTTTGCCGCAGCTCTGTCCGGCAACATTTCGACCGAGGATCGTCGTCATGTGGTGAACGCCGGCATCCGGCAGGACCGTGATGCTGAGCTCAGAGATTTCCGGTTGGCCGCCGATCTCGGGGTCACGGACGCGACGTCCGAGGTTGTTGCTACCCGCGGGGAGCGCGTCGTCCTGACAAGATTGCGACTATCGCGCAGCGATGAGAAACCGGATGCGTTCCGCGTCGATCTCTTATGGCTCGTCGAGATCGACGCCGACCGTAGGGTCGCGGCCTGGGCCACATTCGACACTGACGATTTCGCAGCCGCCGTCGCGGAGCTCGACGCGCGCTACCTGGCCGGCGAAGCGGCCGCTCATGCGCACACATGGTCTTTTGTCACCAGCGCCTACGCCGCGTTTGATCGGCGCAAGGTGCCCGCGAGGACACCAGACTGCGTGTACACCGACCATCGACGCGTAGTCAGGATTGAGGATGGTGGTCTTGGCGCCTCCCTTCGTGCCTTGTGGGAGCAACTAACACCGCAAGCTTTCATCTACATCGAAAGCGTGCATCGGCTGACTGATTTGGGAGCGGTCGTCACCCACACAGCGCATGCGACTTCCCGCGAGGGCTTCGATGCTGAGTGGCGAGAGGTCAACCTGTTGACGGCCGAGGGTGACTTGGTTAACCGCTGCGAGCTATTCGACGAGGCAGACATCGACGCCGCCCTCGCACGGTTGGACGAATTGAGCTCACAGACAAGGCGGTTGGAGAACGCGGCCAGCCAAGCCGGCGAGCGCTTCCTGGGACAATTCGCAGCGGGTAACTGGGACGCCATGCCGCAGATACTGGCCGACAACTTCACCAACGACGACCGACGTCGGGTAGTAGGGGTAGGACTCCGAACTGGTCGAGACGCACAGATCGCGGACATGCGGACGATCGCCGACCTATTCAGCACCAAAGTGACGCTGACCCCGATCGCGACCCGAGGGCCGCGCCTTGCACTCGTGCGTCTCCGCTTCTCCGCTCACGATCACGATTCTGAGGCTTTTGTTCTCGAAGCGGCCGGCGTGCTCGAGGTTGACGCCGACGAGCGAATCGTCGCAGTCGTCTTCTTCGACGTCGACAACATTGAAGCCGCGTTGAAGGAGCTCGACGCGCGCTACCTCGCCGGCGACGCAGCCGCGCACTCACACGCATGGTCCATCATTGCGAGTAGTTACACCGCGCTCAATCAACATGAGCTGCCACCGACCACACCCGACTGTGTGAACATCGACCACCGACGCGAGACGGCGTTCGGCCCCGGCGACGTGACCGAATACATCCGTGCCGGATGGGATCTCGATCAGGACATCCATGTCTACGTCGAGCGAGTGCATGCGCTGGCCAGCTACGGAGCGGTCATCACTTACGCGGCCAATGAGACAGCCCATGGGGGCTTCGCCGCCGAGTGGCGCGGACTCGCCGTGTTGACGGTCGATGGCGATCTGGTCAATCGGGTCGAGGTCTTCGACGATGCCGATGTTGCCCCCGCGATCGCTCGCTTCGAACAGCTCAGCCGCCCGACACCGCGACTGGAGAACGCCGCAAGCCAAGCGTACGAACGCTTCCGGACGTGCTTCGCCGCACGCGACTGGGCCGCTATGGCGGAAGTACTGACCGCCGATACGTCTGTCGACGACCATCGACGGGTCGTCAACGCTGAAATGCGGCGCGGGAGGGATGTTGAATTAGCGAACATGCGGGCCTTCGCCGAAATTGGGGCGAAGACGAGCAATGCGACAGTCATCGCGACTCGGGGTGAACGCCTTGTCCTGTGCCGGACGTCTATCTCGAGCGAAGACCAACAAGCAGGCGGATTCCTCATCGATATGCTCATTGTCGTCGAATCCTCGGCCGACAAGCGGATTCTGGCACGCGTCGCATACGACCCCGACGACATTGACGCCGCGTTCGCAGAGCTCGACGCCCGATACCTGGCCGGCGAAGCCGCCGCCCAGGCACAAACGTGGTCAGTCGTCGCGGGTGCGTATGCCGCGATGAACCGGCACGAGCTGTTCGCAACGACGTCGGATTGGGTAAACCGCGACCACCGGCGACCCGGGATAATCGAGGATGGCGACCTCAACGCATCCCTTCGTTCGCTGTGGGAGCTGATACCAGACATCACCTTCCGCATCGAGGCCGTGCATCGCTTAACCGACCTTGGCGTTGTCTGCAGCCATGTGGCGCACGGAGTTTCACGTGACGGGTTCGACGCGGAATGGCGAGGAATCGAAGTTATCACAACCGAGGGCCATCTGATCAACCGCTGTGAGATCTTCGACGCGGCGGACCTCGAAGCCGCAATCGCCCACTTCGACGAACTGCAACCACCGCCACGGCGGTTCGAAAACGCGGCGAGCAAAGTGGCCGAGCAATTCTCGGCGCATTTCGCGGTCCGCAATTGGGACGCTATGGAGGGATTACTCGCCGCTGACGTGTGCACATACGATCGTCGACGGGTCGTCAACGACGGTATCCGACGCGGTCGAGATGTCGAGATGGCGAACTGGCGGGCCACTGCCGACGTCTGGCTCGGGCAAGTAACAGCCACGATAATCGCCACCCGTGGAAAGTATCTCGCACTCCTCGGTTTGATCTTTACGGGACAAGGCGAGCCAGATGACCCGTTCTCGGCCGAGGCGCTCGCCGTCATCGAGATCAACGGCGACGGGCGAATCGCGACCTGCGTCGTGTTCGACACCGATGACACCGACGCCGCCTTCGAGGAACTCGACGCCCGATACCTCGCCGGTGAAGCCGCGCCGTACGCGCGGGCGTGGCAGACCACCTTGGACATCGAGCGCGAACTCAATCGCCACGAGTCGGGTCCAATGATCAAACGACTGGCGTATGCCGATCATCGGCGGGTCCCGTTCGCAGACGGTGACTTCAGGCGCGGCCTCGAAGAGCTGTGGCTCCTTGTTCCTGATGCGCGCTATCGGGTACAGGCAGTACACGCTCTGGATGTCCACGGCATCGTTGCCAGCCACATAATCGAAGGTACCGACGCGCACGGAAATGAATTGCAGTGGGTCCGTGTGTTTTTCCTTGCTTCCGAGGGGCCGCGACTGGAGATCTACGAAGAGGATGACCTTGAGGCCGCGCTCGCACGGTTTGAGGAACTGCGCCCGCAGCCGCGGCGACTGGAAAACATGGCAATCCAGGCCGACCGCCGCTTCTGGGCCTGCTTCGCCGCTCGCGATTGGGACGCGATGGCAGAGCTACTCGCCGATGACGTTCGCACCGACGACCGTCGCCGGGTCGTCAACGCCGGCGTCAGGCACGGTCGGGATAACCACGTCGCGGAAATGCGAGCCGTCGCCGAAATGAGCGATCAGAACGTCGAGTCAACCGTCATCGCCATCCGCGGCGAGCGCCTCGCCCTCACTCATGTTGGCGTGGTAACCCACGGCGTGCGGCCCGAAGAAGTTACCGCCGATGTGCTCAACATAGTTGAGATTGGAGCGGGCAATCGGATTGTGGCGCGGATCGGGTTCGACATCGACGACGTCGACGCCGCGTTCGAAGAACTCGACGCCCGCTATCTCGCCGGTGAAGCAGCTGCTTGCTCACAAACCTGGACGGCCATGATGCAGGTTCAAACCGTTTACAACCGACATGCACTTCCGCCGACGACGAAGGACTTGGTCAACATCGATCATCGCCGAGGCAGAGCGTTCTCGCCCGACGACGCGATCCCCTTTCTGCGTGCCAGCTATGACGTCGTCCCAAACCTCAAGGGTCACATCGAAGCCGTGCATCGGCTGAGTGACTTTGGGGCGGTGGTCACAGAGGTAATGACTGGGACCTCACACGAGGGCTTCGATGCCGAGTGGCGCGAGATCGGCCTTTTCGCATTTGACGGCGAGCTGGTCTGCCGATTCGAGCTTTTCGACGAGACGGACCTCGACGCCGCACTCGCCAGCTTCGACGAATTGCAGACACCGGACCGGCGACCTGAAAATGCCGCAAGCCGCCTGACCGAGAGATTTTTCGCGTATGCGGAGTCCCACCAGTGGGGCGCGATGGCCGAGATCGTGGCGGAGGATAGCTTCTTCGCCGATCGCCGCCGCGTGGTGAATTTCGGGATATGGCGCGGTCGCGGCGCCGTGAGCACAAACATGCGAGTCCTTGACGAGGTTGAGGCGAGCATGTCGCTGACCGTCATCGCGACCCGGGGCGAGCGCCTCGCACTCACCCATGTCCATTCCTTGAATCGCGATCTGCGGCACGGCGAGTTCGATGTCGAGCTGCTCAGCATCGTCCAGGCCGACGCCGACACCAGGATCGCGACGCTAATAACGTTCGATTGCAACGACATCGACGCTGCATCCGCGGAACTCGACGCTCGCTACCTCGCCGGCGAGGCGGCCGCCCACGCGCATACGTGGTCGACCATCGCGGGCGCCTACGCGGCAATGAACAGGCACGAGGTTCCCGCCGTGACGCCCGACTGGGTGAATATAGACCACCGTCGCGGTGCATTTTTCGCGCCCGGCGAGATGCCCGCGTACATTCGTGCCACGTTCGACGTCGCGCCCGACGTCACCTGTTGGATCGAAAGCGTGCATCGGCTGAGTCACCGCGGCGCGGTCATTATTCATGCGGCGCACGGGACTTCGCAACAGGGCTTCGGGGCCGAATGGCGGTACGCCGCAGCAGTGACGGTCGAAGGCGACAAGGTCAATCGCTGCGAGCTATTCGACGAGGCGGACCTCGACGCCGCGCTCGCGAGATTCGATGAGCTTGATCGGCCGCCGCTTCTCGAGAACGCCGCGACGCGAAGCTGGGTGCAGATAGTTGACATGTTCAACCGCCGCGACTTGGACAGTCTTCTCGCCTCCATGAGCCCGAACGGGCGGTATGAGCATAGGAGAAAGGGCATGCGCGATCTCCTCGAGGGACCGGCACGGCAGAAGGCCGCGCGAGCCCTGTTCGAGACGGCGCCCGACAGCTGGCTATTGGAGGTCGAGCCCATCGCGATCAGGGGGTCAGGTGTAGCGCTGATCCGCGAGCGTTTCCGCGACACCGATCCTGTCGATCGCCCGGTCGCCATCGAGCTGTTGTGCGTCGTTGATATCAGCGACGACGGCTCGAGGCGCGACACCGTGAGCTTCGACCCAGACGACATGGACGCCGCCTTCGCCGAACTCGACGCCCGGTACCTCGCAGGTGAAGCGGCCGCCCACGCGCAGACGTGGTCGGTCCTCATGCGAGCATTCGTTGCGCTGAATCGGCGTGAGGTTCCTGCGATTACGCCAGACTGGGTCAGGATCGACCATCGGTCACTCGCACCGTTCGAGGCTGGTGATTGGGCCACATTCCTCCATGCGACGTGGGACGTCACGCCGAATTTGACCACTTACATCGAGGCTGTGCATCGGCTGAGCGACCTAGGCGCGGTCGTCACCCATGCCTCGCATGGCACCTCGCAGGATGGCATGGATGCCGAGTGGCGGATAGTCGACATCTTCACTGTCGACGGCGAGCGCGTCAGTGGCGCAGAGTTATTCGACGAAGCGGACCTCGACGCAGCGCTCGCGCGCTTCGACGAGCTGAATCGGTCGGCCGTACGGCTTGAGAACGCCGCGACGCGAATCTGGTCGGGGCTGGCCGACGCGTTCAATCGCCGCGACTTGGATGGGTTTTTGGCCCTCACCACCACCGATTTGCGCTATGAAGACCGACGAAAAGGCCTGCGGGACGAATTCGAAGGCCCGGCAAGGCGAAAGAACATGCAGGCGATGTTCGACGCCGCGCCCAGCGGCTCCCGATTGACGGTTGAAACGATCGCAATCAGAGGCCAGCGCCTCTCGCTGACCCGCGCGCACTACCGCGACCCCGAAGATCCGGCTGCGCCGACCGTCGAGATGCTGCAGATCACGGAAGTCAGTCGGGAGGGCCTCCTGCAGACGTGCGTGAGCTTCGATCCCGACGACATGGACGGGGCGTTGGCGGAACTCACCGCTCGATGCGCGGATTCCGGAGAAGAGGCTGGGGACCCCAACGTCACCGAGGTACTCTGAATAGCCTGCCCTTCAACGGGTTACGTCAGCCCGGCAACCCGTTCGCCCCATTGGGACCGAAGAGGTAATACCCGCCAAAGCCGCCCTGTCCACCAACGCCCGGGACGGCCCCGACTCCGCCGTTACCACCGCCACCGCCGATGCCGAAGAGAAGTCCGCCGTAGCCGCCCTGGCTGCCGTTACCGCCGAAAGCCAAGCCGGGCGCGCCGAATCCGTTGCCGCCGTGGCCGCCGAGGCCGAACACCAGGCCGCCGAGACCGCCGAGCCCGCCGGTGCCGCCGTGGCCGCCGGCCTGGGCCGCCCCGCCGTCGCCGCCGGCTCCGCCGATGCCGAACAAGGAACCCCCGGCATAGATGCTGCCGGTGCCATCGCCGAACACGTAGCCGTTGTCGCCGCCATAGCCGCCGGGCCCGCCGGTGCCGCCGGGGGTCAGGGCGGTTCCGCCGGCCCCGCCGTGGCCGCCAAGGCCGAAGAGGAGGCCGCCGCCGCCCCAGCCGCCCTGGCCGCCCTGGCCGCCGATGTTGCCCGCGCCGACGGCCGCCCCGCCGGCGCCGCCGTCGGCCCCGGTGCCGATGAGGTTGAAGAGCGCACCACCGCTGCCGCCGTCGCCGCCGACGCCCGCGAGCCCGTTAGAGAAGTTGAGGCTGGACCCGCCGGCGCCGCCGGCGCCGCCCACGCCGTAAATCAGGGTGCTGCCGTTGCCGCCGGCGGCGCCCCAGCCGGCAACGAAGCCGTTGCCACCGGCCCCGCCGATGCCGCCGTTGCCGAGCAGGAACCCGCCGTTCCCGCCGAAGCCGCCGTCGCCGCCGACGCCGTTGATGCTGACACCGCCGGTCCCGCCGCCGCCGCCGTTGCCGAACAGTCCGACGGCATTGCCGCCGTTGCCGCCAAAGCCGGCCACTCCGGCGCCAATAGCGTTGCCACCCGTCCCGCCGCGGCCGCCGTTGCCGAACAAGAACCCGCCGCTGCCGCCGGTGCCGCCGTTCTGGCCGGGCCCGCCGGAACCGCCGGCACCGCCGTTGCCCCACAACAATCCGCCGTTCTGACCGTTGGCGCCCGTTCCGGGGGTTCCGTCGGCGCCGTTTCCGATCAGCGGCCTACCCAACAGCGCGTCGAACGGCGCATTGATGTCGTTCAGGAGCCCCTGCAAAGGATTGGCGTTGGCCGCCTCGGCGCTGGCATAGGAACCCGCACCGGCGGTCAGCAGCTCGACGAACCGCTGGTGAAACGCCGCCGCCTCGGCACTGATCGCCTGGTAGGCCTGCGCGTGCGCGCCGAACATCGTCGCGACGGCCGCTGAGACCTCGTCGGCGCCGGCGGCCACCACTGCCGTCGTCGGGGCCGCCGCCGCGGCGTTGGCCGCACTGATCGTCGAACCGACATTCGCCAGATCCGAGGCCGCCGCCGTCACGTACTCCGGGATCGCAACTACAAATGACATCCCGACCTCCGAACGACGTGGCGACCGCCCGACGGTCGCCGAATAGCGAAATCGTGTCGTCGTGCTCGCTCTACCGATCCCAAGTTTTCAGTCGGCATGCCAGCGATGGACCGAGCTAACACGCAGTCGATGAGGCGGCACTAGGCGGGCGATGAGTTCCAACTGTGAGCCGTCGCCCCAAAGGATGCTGCGTGCGCATTTCGATTGCGTCTAGACACGACGTCAGGTTTTTGGTGGAGCGGGGAACGCATTTCATCGGTATGAAAAAGTGGCTAAATCGCCAATTCTCACAGGTGCCGGGAAGCCGGCCGCGGCCTTCGACGGACGACATTCCCTCAGCGCGCGACGGTCGATAGAAACCCACTCGAACCACCACAACGTGAGGTTCGCGCCGACATAGCCTCGTATCCTCAACGTTTGCCCGAATTTGTTCATTATCGTCTCGCATTCACCGACCCTTTTCACATCGATGAATATCCTCCTGCGCTGCTCGCTATCCATCGTCGCCACACGTGGCCGCCGTCGCCGAGTGCGGGACGGCCGACGGCTAACTCACCACCAAACCGTGCCTCGGGTATTGAAATCTGGCCGTTGACAAGGAAACCACCGCCCCGGTAATCGCAGGTAATCCGTGCCGATGTCGCGTAATTCAACGGGCTGCGAGCGTGGATAAACCGGTCAGCATTTTCAGTCTTTAGGCACTTGGATTTCGCGCGTTGGATGAGTAGAGTGGCCTGCCCACAAATGTCATTAGCAAAACGCCCCGGCCCGTATCCGGGCCGCACATGCGCGACATTGGACGAATGCGATGCGGTTTAAAGCAGTTCGCTAGAGCCGCGAGCGCTCGAAAGTAAGGCCAATCGTTATTTTTTATTTAAGTGTGGCTTTTGTTGCCACGGTCGCGATACGCTCCTATGGTTTTTGCTTTTCCCCTTGGTCAAATTGACGATAGCCGAACTGTCGGGAGGTGCGGAATGTCGTTTGTGATCGCAATGCCGGAGATGGTGGAAACCACGGCAACAAGTCTGGCGGGTATCGGGTCCACGATCAGCGCGGCCAACGCGGTCGCGGCGACCCGCACCACGGCAGTGCTGGCCGCGGGCGCCGACGAGGTATCGGCCGTCATCGCGGGCGTCTTCGGCGCGCACGGCCAGGAATTTCAGGCACTCAGCGCCCAGGCGGCCGCGTTTCACCACCAGTTCGTCGAGGCACTCACGTCCGGGGCGGGCGCGTACGCCGCCACAGAGGCCGCCAACGCCTCGCCGCTGCAGATGCTGCAGCAGGACGTGCTCGGCGCGATCAACGCGCCCACCGAAATGCTGGTGGGGCGCCCACTGATCGGCAACGGCGCCGACGGGCAGACGATCAACGGCGTCGGGCAGCCCGGCAGGCCCGGCGGGCTCTTGTGGGGCAACGGCGGCAACGGCGGCAGCGGCACCAACCCGGGAGCACCCGGTGGTGCTGGTGGGCGCGCCGGCCTCATCGGCAATGGCGGCATGGGCGGACAAGGCGGTGCCGGCGGGCCCGGCGGTAACGGCGGCCGTGGCGGCTGGCTGTTCGGTGCCGGCGGCGCCGGCGGGGCGGGCGGGAACGCCACCGCCGTCGGGGGAACCGGCGGCGTCGGCGGTGCCGGGGGCAGCGCCTCATTGCTGGGCCACGGCGGAGCCGGCGGCGCGGGCGGCAGCGACGTCAACGGTTTTGGTGGTGACGGTGGCACCGGTGGCCGCGGTGGGCGGCTGGAGGGTTCTGGCGGCATGGGCGGGGCCGGCGGCACCGGCGAAAACGCCGGCGGCATAGGGGGTTCCGGCGGCAGGGCCTTCTCGCTCGGCCACGGCGGCGACGGTGGAGCCGGCGGGATCGCCACCGGCGCCAACGGCATCGGCGGGGCCGGCGGGCACGGCGGCACCGGCGGACGGCTGCACGGCAGCGGCGGCACCGGCGGGCTAGGCGGTGACGCCACCGGCAGTGGTGGGCATGGTGGCCGTGGCGGCGATGCGGGAACCGCCGGAGTATTCGGCAACGGCGGTCTCGGCGGCCAGGGCGGAACCGCATTCCTTGGCACCGGCGGGGACGGTGGCAGCTCCGGCAACAGCGGGATCATCGGTGACGGCGGCACCGGCGGCAACGGCGGGGCCGGCTTGATCGGCGGCCGCGGCGGCGACGGCGGCAACGTCAAGATGCTGGGCGGCGGCGGCGCCGGCGGCACGGGTGGTGCGGGCAGCGGCGCCGCGGGGGTCGGTGGCGCCGGCGGCAAGGGCGGCGGCACCGGGATATTCGCCAACGGCGGCGCTGGCGGGGCGGGCGGCGCCGGCTCCGGCAC